>DASZKP010000021.1:0-118365 GCA_035553395.1 Solirubrobacteraceae bacterium
CCCCGACGCAACCAACGCAATCGCGAACGAAACGCCGACACACCCATTCCCCGGACCCCCAGCACCAGCCGGATCAGCAATCCCCGTACCCGTCGCCGACAACTGCATGACCCCCGGATCCGGCGCCGTACAATCGCCCGAACTAGTCCCGGTCGTGCTCCCACAACTCGGAATCAGCCTGATCGCCGTCAACGTGATCGACGTCGCGATCGTCGACTGATTCGTGATCTCCAACTCCCCCGGCACGTTCGTCTGCCCGACGACCAACAACGGATTGGCCACCGGCGGCGCCGGAATATCCGAATTGATCCCTAGTGAAACCGACGCAGAAGCCGACGAAACAGCCCCGAACAGCAGCATGAGACCCGCGAAGGACCCCAGGATCAGGCGCACGAAACGTGGTGGACAGTGTCCGACCCAACGCGTCGGTGCCTGGCTGATCCGTGTCATCGCGGCCCTCCCCGTGCGGGTCCGCTCAGTGCGGACCTGCCTCGTGCCTCTTCCCGTGCCCTCCGGGCATTGTACATCGTCGCCTGGCCGGCCGCCTCCCGTCGGCACGATTTATTGCAGCCGCCGGGAGCAGATCTCCGAGCAGCGTGGCGCGCAGGAGTCGGTGATTGCCAGCCGGGACTTGACACCGCGCCGGCTGAAGTCGGGTAGGGTGCCGTCGATGCGGTCGCCAAAGAAGACTTGGCCGGGCGTCGGCGCCCTCGTCTGTGCGGTCGCGGTGGGGGCCTGCGGGTCTAGCGCGACGACCACGACGACGACGTTACCCGAGAGCCTCGCCGTGACCGCGTCGAAGAACCTGAGCCTGATGCTCCAGATCACGCGAACCGGCAAGCTGGAGTGCCGGATGGAGACCTACAACACCACGCTGGCGAGCGGGCAGCCGAGCAGCGAGAGCGTCCATCTGTGCAGCGCGCCACCCGCCCCCGGCGACCCGGTCCTGATCCAATCTCCGCGGAGCAGACAGTCGATGGTCGTCGACATCACCGCCTCCGGTTGCGGGGCGGTGGCCGGCGGCACGAAGGCGGGCGCGCTGTCCCCGCTCCCGACGAAGTGCACGACCGCAGCCCCCCGTTTTCGCGTGACGACGATCCCCCATGCGGGCCGCGTGCTGATCACCGGGATCCCAGACGTACCGGTGATCAACTTCGGTCGCCACCTCTGCCACTCGCCGATCTGCATCACCCCGCTGGCCTGAGCGCCGCCGACCGGCCGAGCCCAGGGCCCGGTCGACGACTCAGCTCGGCGGATCGCTCGACGTTCCGGGCGGTCCGTCGGCCGCGAACAGCACGGCCACCTCGGGCTCCATGAAATAGTCAGTCCCGCCATCCGGGCGGCCCTCCGTCGCGATCGGGAGGGCCCGGCCGAGCCGACGCGCGTAGCGCCCCGGCCACGCGAGGATGCCGGCCACGCCATGGGCGCCCTTGTCGATCTTCAGGCGGGCGGCGACCTCGTTGCCCGAGAACCGCTCGCCCGGTGACCGCGCGAGCAGGTCGAAGAGCTCGCGAGCCGTCGTCGCGAGCCGCTCGTAGAGCCATGCCGCCCGCTCGCCGTCGCCGGCCGACCAGGCTTCGAGGGGGTGATCGTGCCCAGGAGCGCCGCGCGGTCCGCGACCCCGCGGGCCACGGTGCCCGGACCATCCGGCCGAGCCGGGGTCGCTCGCCAGGAAGGATGCGAACCACGCGTAGAACTCCGCGACCCGGTCCTCCGGCACCGGCACCGTGACCTGCTTGTCGGCCATCAGACGACCGGCTCGGCATCCGCAGCCGGCGGCGCCGGCGTGCCGACCGTGCCCTGCTCGCCGGTGACCGTGACGTCGTCGCGCCCGCCGCAACGGCGCCCGCGTCCGCCTCCAGGGTGTCCGCCGCCGTGGCGTCCGCGGCGGTCCTGGTCACCGTGTCGGCGAGCGCCGCGGTGACGGCTCCGTCCGCCGATCGCGAGGAAGCGACTGTAGAAGGCGTAGAACTCGGCCAGGCGATCCTCGGGAACGTCGACCGTGACCTGCTTGTCCGGCGTGGTTGTCGTGTTTTGAGTATCCAAAGTGCTCTCCTAGTTACTTAGTTTTACTTACGCGAAGTATCGTAGCATAAGTAAATAAGTAGGCCCAACGACTTTTGGCGTGCGAGCTACCTCACGGTTCGGGCCGAGCGGAAATACGGCGACGGGCTTGGGCGGCGACCATCCTGCACGTCATATAGTCGTCGCAGCCGAGGCGCGCCCGATGCGCCCGGATCGGATTGAAGGAGCTCGATATGGACGACAGATCGATCCACCAGCGCATCGAGGACCTCGTGTCCGAGGAGGAACGCCTGCTCGGGAGCGATCACGGTCTCGGCCCCGACGAGCACGACCGGCTCGCGACGGTCAAGGTCGAACTCGATCGTTACTGGGACCTGCTCCGCCAGCGGCGCGCCCGCCGCGAGGCGGGTTTGGACCCCGACCAGGCGTCGATCCGCGACGCCGACACGGTCGAGGGCTACGAGCAGTAGACGCGGCCACAGGACCCAACCGTCCTCGCGAGGTGCGAAGATGATCGAATGGATACCGCAACGATTGATCAGGCATACAGTCAGCTTCAAACAGAGTTTCAGGAGGTCGCCCAGTCCGTCCAGTCGCTGGCACAGAAGTTGCAGCGGGCTGCCGACGGTGGGGACCAGAACGCCCGCGATTGGCTACTCGATCTCAAGAGCGTCGCGCTGGACATCAAGGACGAGCAGATGCAAGTCAACAACCTGCTCGGCGCGATCCACGGGTTCGTCGCGAACGCCAACCAGGCGCCCCCACCGCAGCCGGTCTACGCCCAGCCGGTGCAGCAACAGGTCTACCCGCAGCAGCAGGGCTATCCGCAGCAGCAGAGGCACGGCGGCATGTTCGGCAACTTCCTCAGCGGCGGCTTCGGCCAGGCGATGGAGATGGGCGCCGGCATCGGTCTCGGCGAGGATCTGATCAACAGCATCTTCTAGGCTTGGCGCACCCTGTTCCGGGCAGACCGAGCGGGCCAGATCGACGGCCCGGGTAGCGGGTCGCTGAGGCCGGAAGCGGGCCGGAATGCCTGGAGCAGGTCAGAGCGTCGAGCTGGGCAGGCGCCGCGTCGGTCGGCCCTGCGGCGGGCCTCAGGTGGTGAAGATGCCGCCAGTCGAGTTCACGGTCTGTCCGCTGCTCGACGAGCCGTTGAACGTCTGTGTGCCACTCTGTGAAGCACCGCCGCCCGCCGATGTGCCCGCAGCGGCCGGTATCGTGGCCGATGGGGCGACCGGCGCGACCGGAGCCGCCGGTGCGCTCGCCCCGGCCGGAGTCGCGATCGCCGCAGCCCCGGCCGGCGTCGTTGTCGTGGTCGGGCTCGGAGTGCCGGCCGGGCTGTAGTCCTTCGCGCACGCGGAGAGCTTGAGCGCCTTGGCTTGCGTATCCGACCGCTTCCCGACTGTCTGCGCCTCGGCGCTGAGCTGCGGAATCTTCGACGCCTGGTCGGCGGCGACCGCCGCGAGGGTCTCGCTGAGAATCGTTCCCTGGCGCTTGGTCGATGCGATGAAGGCGGCGTACGCCTTCGCCAGCTTGGCTGGCGGTTTGATCGCCTTCAGCTGGGAGACCAGCTTCGTGATGATCGCTCCGTTCGCACGGAGGTCCGGGAGGACAGTCGTCGCCGTCGGGGCCGGCAGGGCGACGACCTTCGCGCCGGCCGCCGCGCAGACCTTGTTCGCGCGTGATGTGAAGCTCGCCGGAGTCGCCGCCCCGGCCTGCGCCGCGAGACCGGCGCTGATCGCGACGACCAGGGTGATGGATGCTGCGCGCCGTGCTCTGCTCATCGAGTAGCCCCTGCCTTCGAAGTTGCCGATCCGCCGGTGGTGGCGTCCAATTCGGACACCATATCGCGGGGCGCGAGTCAGGCTCGACCGTGCTGAGCGCCCGGGTCACCCGCCGGCGCCTCATCGATCGCGGTGCTCCGTTCCTACGCGAGGCCGATCGCGAACGCCCGCTCGCGGTAGGCGACGCCGCCGGCGGCGAGCGTCATCAGGACGCGCCCGCGGAGCTGCCGGCCGGCAAAACAGCAGTTCTCCGACCGGCTCTCGTAGCCCGCCTCACCGACCTGCCACTCGGCCGCGAGATCGACGAGGCAGACGTTGGCCGACTCGCCGACCCTGATCGCCGGGACCGGCAGGTCGACCACGAGGGCCCCGGCGCTCAACCGCTCGACGAGCGTCCCCAGCTCCAGCAGTCCGGGAATCACGAGCTGCGTGTAGAGCGCCGCGAACGCCGTCTCGAGGCCCGTCGTGCCCATCGCCGCCTGCTCGAACGGGACGTCTTTGTCCTCGCGGGCGTGCGGCGCGTGATCGGTCGCGATGCAGTCGATCACGCCCGAGCGAATCCCCTCGATCAAGGCCATCCGATCGGTCTCGGTCCGCAGCGGGGGATTCATCTTCAGCCGCGTGTCCAGGCTGCGGACGTCCTCGTCGACAAGCGTCAGGTGGTGCGGCGACGCCTCGGCCGTGATCGCGACCCCGTCCGCCTTGGCGCGCTCGACGGCACGGACCGACTCGACCGCCGAGAGATGCTGCATGTGGACGCGACCGCCCTCGTGACCGGCCAGGGCGGCGTCGCGCACGACCATCGTCGACTCCGAGACCGACGGGATCCCGGCGATTCCGAGCAGTGCCGAGACGGCGCCCTCGTGCATCGCGCCGGCACCCGAGAGCGACGGATCCTCCTCGTGGAGGGCGAGCACCCCGCCGCAGAGACGCTGGTACTGGAACGCCCGCCGCAGCAGTCCGGCCGAGACGACCGGTCGTCCGTCGTCGGTGAAGCCGATCGCCCCGGCCTCGCGCAGCTCCACCATCTCGGTCAACCCGTGGCCGGCCAGGCCGGGGGTGATCGCCGCCATGAAGCCGACCGGAACCCGGGCCTCGCGGACCGCCGCGTCGCGCAGCGACCCGAGCACCGCGGTGTTGTCGACGACGGGATCGGTGTTGGGCATCCCGACCACCGCGCAGTAGCCGCCGGCGGCGGCCGCCCTCGTCCCCGTGTGGAGATCCTCCTTGTGCTCCTGGCCGGGCACCCGGAGGTGGACGTGCGGATCCACGAAGCCAGCGAAGACGTACCGGCCGGCACCGTCGACCAACTCGGCCTCCGGCGGAGCGCTGACCGCCCCCGGCTCGCCGATCTCGGCGATCACGCCGGCCCTGATCAGGAGATCTCCCGGCCGATCGACGTCGCTCCGCGGGTCGAGCAGGCGAGCCCCGCGGATCAGGATCGTCGCCGGGGGGATCGGTGCGCTGAGGAGCCGCCTCATGCGAGTTGGGCCGTCGGGCTCGCCGATCCCGCCGCCGTCGCGCCTCCCGCGGGGCCGCGGGCTCCGGCGAGCACGAGGTAGAGGACGGCCATCCGCACGACGACCCCGGCCTGGACCTGGGCGGTGATCAGCGCCTGGGGCGAGTCGGCGACGTCGCTCGACAGCTCGACTCCCCGATTGACCGGCCCGGGATGCATCAGCACCTGGTGGGCGGCGAGGCGGCCGGCGTTGATCTGGTAGACCGAGACGTACTCGTGCAGCGACGGGACGTAGTCCTCCCGCATCCGCTCGTTCTGCATCCGCAGGGCATAGATCACGTCGGCCTCGCCGAGGTCGCGAAGGTCGTAGCGAACCTCACAGCCAAGCGCCTCGATCCCCGGCGGGATCAACGTCGGCGGTCCGCATACGGTGACCCGGGCGCCGAGCTTGGAGAAGGCGAGGATGTTCGACCGGGCGACCCGCGAGTGGAGAACGTCGCCGACGATCCAGATGTTCTTCCCGTCGAGCCGGCCGATCCGCCGGGTCAGCGTGAAGACGTCGAGCAGGGCCTGCGTCGGATGCTCGTGGGTCCCGTCGCCGGCGTTGATCACCGAGACGCCTGTCCACGTCGAGACGAGCGCCGCCGCGCCGACGTGGGGCGAGCGGATCACCAGGGCATCAGGCTCGTACGAGGCCAGGGTGGCGATCGTGTCCTTCAGCGACTCGCCCTTCTCGACCGACGAGCCCGACGCCGCGAAGTTCAGGACGTCGGCCGAGAGCCGCTTGGCCGCGAGCTCGAACGACGACCGGGTGCGCGTCGAGGCCTCGTAGAAGAGGTTCACGACAAGCCGACCGCGGAGCGTCGGAACCTTCTTGATCTCGCGGTCGGAGACCTCCGCGAACGACGCCGCCCGGTCCATCAGGCGCTCGATCTGGTCGCGGTCGAGTTGCTCGATCGACAGCAGGTTGTGCATCTCAGCTCCTTCCGGGGATGGCGATGGCGATCTGATCGATGCCGTCGAGCTCTGCGACACGTACGTTGACCCGCTCGCTGCGGGCGGTCGGCAGGTTCTTGCCGACATAGTCAGGCCGGATCGGCAGCTCCCGGTGACCCCGGTCGGCGAGCACGGCGAGCTGGACCCTCGACGGCCGGCCGTAGTCGAACAGCGCCTCGATCGCCGCGCGGACGGTCCGCCCGGTGAAGAGGACGTCGTCGACGACGATCACCGTCCGCCCGTCGATGCCGAAGTCGAGGTTCGACGCGTTGACGACCGGAGCCTCCGCCCGGGTCGCGACGTCGTCGCGGTAGAAGGTGATGTCGAGGTCCCCGAGCGGGACCTCCTCCCCCAGCAGGTCGCCGATCATCCGCTGGAGGCGGCTCGCGAGCGGCGCCCCCCGCCGGTGGATCCCGACCAGCGCGGGCGACTCGCCCTGTGAGTTCTTCTCGACGATCTCGTGCGCGATCCGCGTCAGCGCGCGGCGCACGCCGTCCGCATCGAGAACGACCTTCTCAGTGCCCATCGGTTCCTTCCTGGTCTCGCGGGACCCGGTTAAAGGACGACCCGACTGTAGCAGCGGCCGCTGACGGATCCGGCGGCCGAACACCGCCGACGCCGCGACGTCCCGAGCCGTGCTCAGAGCTCGACGCGCTCCCCCATGATCACGGTACGCGTATCCGGGAGGCCGAAGTAGTCGACCGGGGCCGCGACGTTGTGGGCCATCGTCAGGAAGAGCCGCTTGCGCCACGCGCTCAGGCCCGGACCCCGTGTGCGGACGATCGTGATCTGCGAGAGGAAGTACGAGATCGCGCCGAAATCGATGTCACCCTCGAGGAGGTGGCGGTCGGCCGCGAGGCGGAGCGTCGCCGGGATGTACGGGGCGTCCTGGAAGCCGAAGTGCGCGCTCAGGCGGACGATCCCGTCGCCCGGGTCGCCGAGCCCGTCGACGACGAGGCGGTCGGCCTCGTCGACATGGGGGACCCGCTCGGTGCGCACGGAGACGATGATCACGTTCTCGTGGAGGACGTGGTTGTGCTCGACGTTCGCGCGCAGGGCCAACGGCGTCGTCTCGGCGTTGGCGGTCGGGAAGACGGCCGTGCCCGGCACCCGCCGGACCGGCGGCCTGCGGGCGTCGAGCGCCTGGACGAAGTCGAGCAGCGGCCCCTCCTGGCGCTCTCGATTCGCCGTGACGGCGCGCTGTCCGGTGTGCCATGTCATCAGCAGCGTGAAGACGACCGCCGCGAGCGCGAGCGGCAGCCAGCCGCCGTGGGCGACCTTCTCCAGGTTGGCGGCGAAGAAGGCGACCTCGATCGTCAGGAAGACCGTCCCGCCGAGCCCGATCATCCACCGCGGCTTGCGCCAGAGGAAGCGGGCGACAGCCAGGAAGAGGATCGTGTTGAGGATGAAGGTCCCCGTCACGGCGACCCCGTAGGCGTTGGCCAGCGCGGCCGAGGACCCAAAGCCGAGGACAAGCCCGACGACGACGACGAACAGCGTCCAGTTGATCCCCGGCGCGTAGACCTGTCCGATCTCGCTCTCGGACGTGTGACGGATCGACAGCCTCGGCAGGAAGCCGAGCTGGACGGCCTGGGCCGTCACGCTGAACGCACCCGAGATCACAGACTGCGACGCGATCACCGTCGCCACCGTCGCGAGGATCACGAGTGGGATCTGCGCCCAGTCGGGCGCCAGCAGGTAGAACGGGTTGGCGACACTCGACGGCATTCGCAGGATCAGCGCCCCCTGCCCGAGGTAGTTGAGTGTCAGGGCGGGGAAGACCGCGAGGAACCACGCGCGACTGATCGGCCGCCGCCCGAAATGGCCCATATCCGCATACAGCGCCTCGGCCCCGGTCACGGCCAGTACGACCGAGCCGAGCGCGACGAAGGCGACACCCGCGTGCGCGGTGAAGAAGCTGACTCCGTAGGTCGGCGAGAGCGCCCGCAGGACGCCCGGATGGCGGGCGATCTCGATCGCTCCGAGCAGCCCGAGGACGCCGAACCAGGCGGCCATGATCGGCCCGAACAGCCGCCCCATCGCGCCCGTCCCCCGCCGCTGGATCACGAACAGCGCCGTGATCACGGCCACTGTGAGCGGGACCACCAGCGAGCCGAGGCCGGGCGCCGCCACCTTGAGTCCCTCGACCGCCGAGAGCACCGAGATCGCCGGCGTGATCATGCCGTCTCCGTAGAACAGCGACGCCCCGAGCACGCCGAGCGTCACGAGGATCAGCTTCGTCCGCCGGCTGTCGAGCTTCGCCCCCTGGAGCAGAGCCGTCAGCGCCATGATCCCGCCCTCGCCGCCGTTGTCGGCTCGCATGATGAAGGTCACGTACTTCACCGACACGACCATCGTGATCGACCAGAAGACGAGCGAGATCACCCCGTAGACGTCCACGGGCGTCGTGTGCACGGCGTGGTGGTCGGCCGTGAAGACCGTCTGCAGCGCGTAGAGCGGACTCGTCCCGATGTCGCCGAAGACGACCCCCAGGGCGCCCAGCGTGAGTGCCGCGAGCCCGCCGTGGACGGCGGCGCGGGTCCGCGGCGGCCGCGTGGACTCCGGCTCGTCCTCGGCCGGTGGGGCGCTCGCGTCGGCCACGCGGAGACCCTATTTGGTGGAGGATTCCCGCGAGGCGCGCGAGAGGGCGCTTGATCGCGCCCGACCGATCGCGTGTTGGGACTTTCGCGCAAAGTAGCTGCCTGCGTCAGTCAGCTGCTTTCACGCGACTCCCCCGCGCTCCCCCGCGACTCCCCGCCTGCGGAGCCTATGCCTCGTGGCCTGCTCCCGGGCCGCCCGAACCGTGTTCCCCTCCGACGCCGGAGCCCGACCCCGACCCCGAGCCCGAGCTTCCCTGGGCTGCGGTGATCGCGTTCGCATCGCCGCCCGGCCCGCGCAGGATCCAGGCGATGCCGACCGCGACGAGACCGCCGGCGACCGGGCCGACGACGTACACCCAGAAGTGGGCGAAGTCGCCCGAGACGAGATCCGGGCCGAACGTTCGGGCCGGGTTCATCGATGCCCCGGTGATCGGGCTCGACCAGAGTCCGGCCAGCACGATGTACCCGGCGACGGCGACCGCCGACAGCGGGCCGACGTTCTGGGCGCGGGAAGCCGTTCCGAGGATCGTGCTGACGAGGCCGACCGTGAGCACGAACTCCATCAGCACGGCCTGACCCTGGCCGACCCCCGGCCCCGGCAGGGTCGCGCCGAGCATGCCGACGGTGCCGAACATCGCCTCGAGGAAGAGGACGGCGAGCGTCGCACCGGCGAGCTGGACGACTATGTACCCGGGCACCCGCTGCCACGGGAAGTCGCCGCGCGCGGCGAAGGCGATGCTGACGGCGGGGTTGAGATGGGCGCCGGATACCGCGCCCATGAAGAGGATGATCGCCATCACCGTCAGACCCGGCGCCGTGACCTCGGCGCCCCGGCCGATCGCCCCGTGGCTGACGGCGTCGATCACGCCGCCGCCGGCGCCGACGAGGACCAGCAGAAACGTGCCGAAGAGCTCGGAGAACAACCGCCGCCACTCCTGGCTCGGGTCGTCGAAGCGCCGCGCCCACGGAGCCTCGACCTCCGAGAGCTCCCGCACGAGCGACCAGAGCGTCAGGCTCCGGTGGAGCGCCGTCCCGGCTTCCGGGAGGGCGTGGGAATCGGCCTCAGGTCGGTCCATCGGACTTCACCCGAGCACTTCCACGGCAGCCCGGTGAATCCTCCCGGTGACGCGGGGCCTGCCGATTGGGCGGGGAAGCTAAAGATGGATGTGAAGGACGAAAAGGAGATGGCTGCCTGAGGCAGGCAGCTTGTTGTCCGAGAGACCACAAACGCCGGGCCATCCCCGGACGAACTCCGGCCCAACCCGGATCAACTAGGCCCTCCCCCGACCCGATAGAATGCTTGCCGGCAAGCAAACTTTCCATGGGAGGCGCGGACGTGACACAGATCGAGACAGGCCGGATCGCGACGCCCGACGGTGCCGCCGACTCCGAGCAGGTCGCCCGGCTGCGCGTCGTCGTCGCCCGACTCGGCCGCCAGCTCCGCGCGACGCAGGCTGGGGCCGGCCTGACGCCGACGCAGATCTCGGTTCTGTTCACGATCGCCCGCCTGGGACCGCTCGGCCTGTCGGAGGTCGCCGAGCTCGAGGGTCTCAACCCGACGATGCTCTCGCGGGTCATCGCGCAGCTCTCCGAGGACGGACTCGTCAGCCGGACGGCCGCGCCGACCGACCGGCGGGCGGCCCTGGTGGACGCGACGCCGGTTGGCCGGCGCCTGCGGGAGAAGATCCATCGCGAGCGCAACAGGGTGCTCGGCGCCGAGCTCGACGCGCTCTCCACCGCCCACCGGGAGTCGCTGATCGACGCCCTCCCGGCCCTCGAAGCCCTTGCCGACCAGCTTCGCGGCCGCTCCGGATGAGGCGGATCTCGAACGCGGCCGGCCTCGCCTTCGCCGCCCTCGCCGTACCGAACTATCGCCGCTTCGTCGGTGGCCAGGCGATCTCGCTCACCGGCACGTGGATGCAGATGACGGGGCAGTCGTGGCTCGTGTACACGCTGACCCACTCGAGCACCGACCTCGGGCTGGTGGTCGCAGCGCAGACGCTCCCGGTGCTCGTGCTCGGACCCTACGGCGGTGTGATCGCCGACCGGGTCGACAAGCGGCGGCTGATGATCGTGCTGCAGACGGTGATGGGTCTCCAGGCACTGGTCCTGGGCCTGCTCACCGTCACCGGGTCGGTCCGCCTGTGGGAGATCGGCGTGCTGGCGATGCTGCTCGGCCTCAACAACGCATTCGAGAACCCCGCGCGCCAGTCGTTCATGCTGGAGATGGTCGGCGCCGAGCACCTGCGCAACGCGGTCAGCCTGAACTCCGTGCTGGTCAACGTCGCCCGCTCGATCGGGCCGGCGGTCGCCGGTGTGCTGATCGCGACGGTCGGCAACGGAGTGTGCTTCCTGGCCAACGCGGCGAGCTTCGCCGCGGTCGTCACCTCGCTGGTCACGATGGATGCGAACGCCCTCCACCCGAGCCCTCCGACCCACCGGGGCCCGGGCCAGCTGCGAGAGGGTCTGCGCTACGTCAGGCGGACACCGGAGCTCGCGATCCCGCTCGTGATGATGGGGCTCGCCGGGACGTTGGCGTACGAGTTCCAGGTGTCGCTTCCCGTGATGGCCAAGCAGGCGCTCCACGCGGGGCCGGCGGGGTTCGGCTTCATGACCGCGGCGATGGGGATCGGCGCGGTCGGCGGCGGCCTCGTGGTGGCCGCCCGCGGGCACATCGGCCTGCCCACGTTGACGGTGGCCGCCGCGGGGTTCGCCGTGACGCTCATGCTGGCGGCGCTCGCCCCGAGCCTGCCGATCGAGCTGGCGGCGCTCGTGCTGGCCGGGTGGGCGAGTGTGTCGTTCATGTCGACCGGCAACTCGACGCTCCAACTCGGCGCGGATCCGGCGATGCGCGGCCGGGTGATGTCACTGTGGTTCGTCGCGTTCCAGGGATCGACGCCGATCGGCGGACCGGCGATCGGGTGGGTGATCAGCGAGGGCGGGGCACGCGCAGGCCTCGGCGTCGGCTCGGTGACGTGCTTTTTCGTAGCACTTCTGGGTGCCGGCTACGTACGGCGAGGGATCGGCCGACGTGGTTCTCGGCCGGGGAGCGGATCAGCGGAGGCGCAGGACGCGACCGGCGGTTCGCCGGAGCCGGTGCTCACAAGTCACCTGTGAGATCGCCGGCGTCGGACGCGCCGCGGGGTGTGTCCAGGTGGGTCGACTCGTTGAGGTCGGCGTGCTCCACACCGCCGGTCTGCACCGTGATCGCTTCGACGTCGCCTGGATCCTGGTTGGGCGTGTCGAGGTCGCCGGTCAACCGGCCGAGCGCCTGGGTGATCTCGTGCATCGCGTCGAGCAGGTCCTCGCGGTCGGCCTTGCGCTCGATCGAGATCCGCAGGGCGGCGATCTCCCGCGCGAGGAACTCGGACTCGGCGAGCGAGCGGGCGTTCGTGTCACGGTCGCGCTCGATCTCGACCCGGTCGCGGTCGGCCTGGCGGTTCTGGGCGAGCAGGATCAGCGGGGCGGCGTAGGCGGCCTGGGTCGAGAAGACGAGGTTCAGGAGGATGAACGGGTAGGGGTCCCAGCGCAGCGAGACGGCCACGAGGTTCAGCAGGATCCAGATCACGACGATGCCCGACTGGATCGCGAGGTAGCGGCCGGTCCCCAGATAGCGGGCCATCCCCTCGGCGAAGCGGCCGAAGGCGTCCGGATCGTAGGAGGGCCCGCCGGCAGTGCCGCGGGGCTTGCTGAGGTCGTCCTTGCGGGCCATCGGGACTAGGTCCTCGTCCCGGCGACGCGCCAGCCGGCCGGGAGCACCCGGTCGAGGACGTCGTCAATCGTCACCGCCCCGAGCAGGCGGCCCGAACCGTCTACGACTGGCAGGGCGACCACGTCGTAGGCAGCCAGCCGGTGGGCGACCATCTGATCGCTCGTCTCGGGCGCGACCGGCTCGGGCGCGTCGTCGACGCACCGGCCGACGGTCTTCGACGGCGCCTCGCGCAGCAGGCGCTGGAAGTGGGCGACGCCGAGGTAGCGGCCGGTCGGCGTCTCGGTCGGGGCGAGGCAGACGTAGACCTGGGCGGCGAGCGGCGCCCGGAGATCCGGGTCGCGGATCCGAGCGAGGGCCTCGGCGACCGTCGCGGTCGGCTCGAGGACGATCGGCTCGGGGGTCATCAGGCCGCCGGCGGTGTCCGGCTGGAAGCTCAGCAGCCGGCGGACCGGGGCGGCCTCGTCGGGATCCATCGCGCTCAGCAGCTCGAGCCGCCGCTCGGCCGAGAACTCCCCGAGCAGGTCGGCCGCGTCATCGGCCTCCATCTCGTCGAGGACGCGGGCCGTCCGCTCGAGATCGAGGTTCTCGACGATGCGGACCTGCTCCTCCTCGGAGAGCTCCTCGAGCAGGTCGGCGAGCCGCTCGTCCTCCAGGGCGTCGGCCAGGACACGCCGGCGCGACAACGGGAGCTTGCGGATCGCCTCGGCCATCTCGACCGGGTGTAGGTGACCGATCTCCGCCGCCTGCCGGGCACCGGCCCGCTCGTCGCGGAGCACCTCGCGGGCCTCCTCCCAGCCGATGATCTCGGGCGGCTTGCGCCGGCTCGGAAGGCCGCCGCCGGCGAGGGCGATCGTCGCGAGCTCCCACTCGTGCGGCTCGGGCGCCGGCGCGATCGACGCGTCGATGATCCGCGAGCCGCGCAGCCGGCGGCCGAACAGCTCGCCGACGATCAGCTGCTCGCCGGGGCGGAGCTGGAACTGGCGAAGGTTGATCGCGCCCCTGCGCAGGCGGACGCCCTCGGTCTCGATCTCGCCGATCCGACCGGCGCCGATGAAGACGTGGCGCTTCTGGACGCGGACGACGAACCCGTTGACCCCCGGCGGACCCGTGCCCGCCCCACCGGTCAGGACGACGTCGGCAACCTGGCCGATCTGGGCGCCGTCGGCGCCGACCAACGGCAGGCGAACCAATCGGGATACATAGATCAGACGGTCAGCCATCCGACCATTGTGCCGATCCTGCCGCGATCGAAGCCGCCAGCAGGTCGGGCTGGTTGGTGATCAGCTCGTCCACCCCGAGACCGGCGAGCCGGCGAGCGGTCCGCAGGTCGTCGACCGTCCACGCGAGCACCCTCCCTCCGGCCCGGTGTACATCGTCGACGAGGTCCGCGGTGACCGACCGGTGCTCGACGGAGACCGCCGCCAACCGGCCTGCCTCGAGCCCCGCGACGGCAGCCTTTCGCACCCGGTCGCGCGAGCGCCGGGTGACCCTGCCGAAGCTGCCGGACGGCAGTGTCCAGGCCGGGGTCGCACCCGACCCGCGACAGGCCAGCTCGACCTCGTCGAGCACACCGCAGACGATCGTTCGCAGACCGAGCTCGTGGTCGGCGATCGCCCTTCCGAGCAGTCGTGCGACGCCGGCGCCCTTGATGTCTGCGAGCAGGCCGCGGCCGGACGGCACGACGATGGCGAGCGCGTCCGCCAGGGTCAGCCCACCGGGCCGGGCCGCCTCGCGCCGGTCGTGGGCGACAACGAGCCGGCCGTCCAGGGCGAACACGTCGAGCTCGACCCGACCGGCCGGGCCGGCCAGTGCCGCCGAGAGGGCGGCTGCGCCGGGGGTGCGCCGGGGGCCGTCGGATGCGGCCATGTGGGCGACGATCTCCATCCTCCCCAGGATCGTCGATGCCGTGCCGATGCGGCTTGCGGGCGCCTATGATGAGCCCGAATGGCGACACTCGGCACGAGGCCCTGTAGCGCGTGAGACACCAGCTCCGCCCGTTGTTCGACCGGGTCGTGATCAAGGAGCTCGAGCCCGACCGCTTCCGCCGGTCGGGCATCGTCGTGCCCGCCGGGACGCACGAGCCACCGCCCCAGCACGGGATCGTCCTGGCGGTCGGCCCGGGGATCGACTGGTGGGCGTCGGCCGGACTCGAGATGCCCGTCGCTCCGGGCGACCACGTCGTCTTCCCGGCGTCGGCCGGGACCTGGGTCGAGGTCGACGAGGAGCGGCTGCTGGTCTGCGGTGTCGCCGAGCTGCTCGGCGTGCTGCTCCGCGAGGAGACCTGCCCTCAGTGTGCGGGGAGCGCCCTGTCGCCCGGCCAGACCTGTCCGGCGTGCGGTCGCAGCGGGGCCGCGGCATAGGGATCCTGGGTCACCGGTATGACGCGAGGCTCCGCTGGACGCTTGCCATCAGGTCGCCGGGCACGCCCCGAGAGTTGATCAGACGTTCGAGGGCGAGCCCGTTCGAAAGGGCGAGCGTCATCACCGCCCATGCCTCGGGGCTGAGCGGGCCGTCGGATGGAGCGAGGTCGGCGAGGCTCGCGCGGAGGTGGGCGTGGCGCGTGGAGATCGCCTCGAGCAGCTCGTCGTCGCGCGCGGCGTGTGTGAGGAACTCGATCGCCAGGACGAGGAACCTCCCGTTTCGATCGTCGACCGGTTGACGGGCGAGGGCGACGAGGCGCTCCTCCTCGGTCTCGTGGGCTGAGAGCAGGGCCCGGATCTCGCCGATCCGCTGCTCGACGACCTCGTCGTAGAGCGCGAGGAACAGGCCGGCCTTGCTCTGGTAGGCCGAGTACACGGCCCCCTTCGTGTACCCGGCCTCCTCGGCGACGTCGTCCAGGCGGGTCCCGTGGTAGCCGTCGGCGAAGAAGCGCCGCTCTGCGACCTCGAGCAGGTCGCGCCGCGTCACCGCGGCCCGCTCGGCCCGGGTCAGGCGCGTGGCCAAGCGGATCCCACCTCGAAGAGGTCCTCGTCGTGTACGCCGAGCTCGGCGGCCGGAGGTCCGGCGTCGAGCGCCGGGCGTCGATGGTTGCGAAGCGGCGCCAGCGCGTCGTTCGGGATCACGGCCGCCAGGTGCCCGGCGTAGCCGGGTGCGACGCGCGCGGCGAACGCCGCGGCCGGTCGATCGCGAATGTACGGGGCCAGATCGTCTGAGAGCAGGAGCCCCGAGACGTTCGGGGCGATCTGGAAGTCCGCGGCGTTGAGCTCCGGGCCGTTGAGGATCCCCTGTTCGATCCACGCGTCGATCTGGTCGAGCCGCTCGCCGAGCAGCTCGAGATCCTCTCGGCCGGCGGCGTCCGACGCGCGGTGGGCGCCGGTCGCCAGGCGGATGATCACCGGCTTCGCGAGTCTCAGGGCGACCCGCATCGGCCGGCTCCGGCGTGGCGTCATGAAGCTCGTGAAGGCCTTCGGGTCGCGCCGGGCGACGTAGTAGAAGATCCGCCTGGTCGCGTTCTGGAAGTCCTCGCCCCACCGCTCGGCGTCCTGGACGGCCTTGCGCCGGGCGGGGTCGGCCGGGAACAGCGGGCGGGCCGGGACGATCTCGTCGAGGTAGCGGGCGATCCACCGGGTGCCCTGAACCCGCCGTCCCTTGAACTTGACCGCCGGGACGCCCATCGTCTCGAAGCCGAGCCCGAGCATGATGAACGCGTGCGGGCCGGGCATCAGTTTGACCTCCTGGTAGTCGATGCCCTTGTGCTCGAGCATCAACTTCCCAGTCATCACCGAGTTCGACCCCGGGAACATGTACAGCTTGAGCTTGCCCGACACGACGGCTCCTTCCTGATTTGACACGTCGCGTCCCACCGGTTCCGCGATCGCCCACTGGTGCATACCGTCGGTATATTGATACCAACGGTATGCGAAGTCAAGCAGGAGCTTCCGTCGGGCGGATCTCGGGGCGGCCGGCGCCGACGGCGGTCCGCGGCCTCGGTGCGGGTTCGTCAATCGATTCGGCACGGACGGCGGACCTTCTCGATTGGGTCGAGTCGGCTCCCGCCGAACCACACGAACGGTGTTCGAATGCGAACGGTGTTCGAATGCGAACGGTGTTCGAATGCGAACGGTGTTCGAATGCGAACGGTGTTCGCAGGGTGTCCGTGCGTGCTCCTGTTCACCTCGTCTGCCCCGACCCGAGCTACGAACCCCGATCGCAGCGGCCCCGTCCGGCTCGCCCCGAGCCCCGACGTAGAAAACGTCCTCTCGGTGAGGGTGCCGAAGCACGGCTCGGCGAGGTTTCGGCCGCGCGGGACTAGGAGATCGCGAGCGCGGTCCGTCCGGCCCCGGCATCCCGCCGGAGCTGGCGCAACGCGGTCCCAAGACGGCGAACGCCCTCGTCGAGCTCGTCGGGCCCGAGCAGGGAGAACGACAGGCGCAGCTGGCCGCGGACGGCCTCTTCGGGCACCATCGCCCGTCCGGGCGTAAACGCGACGCCGCACCGAACGGCCTCCCGGAGCAGGAGCCGCTCGTCGGTCGGGCGGTCCAGCGTCACCCAGACGTGATGGCCGCCGAGCGGGAACGAGTAGCTCGCCTCGCCGGCCAGGCGGCGGTCGATGCTCTCGAGGAGGACGTCCCGCCGCTCGCGGTAGACCGGGATCGTCCGGCGGAGCATCTCCTCGTAGCCGCCGCCGGCCAGGTACCGGGCGGCAAGGTGCTGGATCAGGCTCGACGTGTGGAAGTCGCTGCCCAGCTTGAGGTCGATCAGCCGGCTGCGGATCGGTCCGTCGGCGGCCACCCAACCCAGCCGCAGGCCGCCGCCCATCGTCTTCGAGAGCGAGTCGACGTAGATCACGTGGCTGGGTGCCAGGTGTCGCAGCCGACGCTGCTCGGCGCCCTCGAAGCGGACGCCGGCGTAGACGCCGTCGTCGAGCACGAAGAAGGACCGCTCGCGGGCGAGCTCGATCAGGCGAGCCGCCCGCGGCGCGCAGAGATCACGGCCGGTCGGGTTCTGGCAGGTCGACTGGAGCACGCACAGCTTGATCTCGTGGCGGGCCAGGACCCGCTCGAGCGCGTCGACATCGAGTCCGTCCTGGTCGACGGGGATGCCGATCAGGCGGGCGCCGGTCGCCTGGAGCGAGCTCAGCGTCCCGGCGAAGGTCGGCGCTTCGACGGCGACGACGTCACCCGGCCGGAGCACGGCCCGGGCTACGAGGTCGATCGCCTGACGCGCACCTGAGGTGATGACGATCTCGTCGGCCTCGCGCGCGAACCCGTGGAGCAGACCGCGGGCGGCGATCTCCGCGCGGAGCGCGGGGAGGCCCTCCGGGTCGAGGTATGACAGCGCCTCGCTGCCGACCTCATCGAAGACGTCGGCCGCGATCCTCGCCAGGTCGTCGACCGGGAGCAGGGCGGGGTCCGGCCAGCCGGTCGCCAGCGAGATCATCTCGGCCTCGCGGGGCATCCGAAAGCTGAGCGCCAGAGCGTCGCTCGCATATGACGCCCGTCGCTCGGGGAGAACGGCGGCCTGCCAGTCACACGAGTCACCGGTCGGCGCGAGCGGCAGCATGCGCCGGACGAACGTCCCGCGGCCGACCGCGGCCGTCACGTAGCCGAGTTCGGCCAGCCGCCGGTATGCACGGACCGCCGTCAGATGGTTGATCCCGACCCGCTCGGCAAGCGCCCGAGTCGGCTCGAGACGCGACTCTGCCGGCAGCCGGCCGCTGTCGATCTCAGCGCGGATCAGGTCGACCAGCTGCTGCGCCAGAGACGCCGGCGCCGCCCGATCGAGGCGTGACAAGTCAGGATTGTACGACCTTGAAGCGGGCACTCAGACCGTCAAACTCGTGGACATGGCCTCAATTGTACGACCGCAACAGGCAAAGCGTCAACTCAATGCTCCGGAGCGTCGACATGGGCTGGCGCGGATCCGCTACACACCCGCCGCGCTGTCGCGCGTCCCGGAGGGACTGCCTGTGACGATCCGGCTGGCCCGACCCGACGACGCCCCGGCGATCGCGCACCTCGCCGAGGTCGACGAGGCCCGGGTCCCGGCGGGCGAGCTGATCCTCGCCGAGGTAGCCGGCGAGCTGTGGGCGGCGGCTTCGGTCGAGCGCGACCAGGGGATCTCCGACCCGTTCCGGCCGAGCGGCGAGCTCCTCCGGGCGCTCGCAGAACGCGCCGGTCGTCGCCACCGTCCTGACGCGGGTCTCCGCGAACGGCACCCGGCGGCTCGGCCGGTCGACCGAGCTCCGGGCCACGACGGCCGCAGCCACCCGCCGGTCGTCCGCGTGTCAGCCGATCCGGCTGCCCGGCGCGACGTCGACGTCAGGCGCGAGCAGGACCACGCCGCGGTCGACGTCGAGCGCCCCGAGCACGAGCACGTCCGAGACGAACGGGCCGATCTGTCGCGGACCGAGGTTGACGGCTGCGACGACGAGTCGGCCTTCGAGCTCGGCCGGCTCGTAGTGCGTGATCTGAGCGGACGAGCGCAGACTGCCGAGCTCGGGACCGAAGTCGATCGTCAGCTTCCAGGCCGGCGTGCGGGCCTCGGGGAAGGTCTCGACCCGCGTCACCCGGCCGACCCGCATGTCGACCGCGAGGAAGTCGTCGAAGGCGATCACGGCGGACGGAATATAGCCGGCCAGACCCCGCCGGTCTGGCTCGCGTGGCTCGCGCTGATCACGGTCTACGTCGTCTGGGGCTCGACCTACCTGGCGATCAGGGTGATGGTCCAGACCGTCCCCGCCCTGCTCGGCGCGGGCGCCCGGTTCCTGGTCGCCGGCCTCGCGCTCTACGCCTGGAATCGGGTGCGCAGACGCTCCGGACGAAGCGGTGCCGCGGACCGCGGCTCGGCCGTCGGGGCGACGCGCCGCGAGAGCGCCGGAGCCGCGTGCGTCGGGATCCTCCTGTGCTTCGGCGGCAACGGCCTGGTGACGCTCGCCGAGCGCCACATCGCGTCGAGCCTGGCGGCGCTGGTGATCGCCTCCGAGCCGCTCGTGATCGTGCTGATCGGCGCGGCGATCGGCCAGCGGGTGAGCCGGGCCGCGCTCACCGGCGTGAGCGTCGGCTTCGTCGGCGTGACGATCCTCATTCTCCCGGGCGCGAGCTCCGGCGGCAGCGGACTGGTGGGAACGCTGCTCGTGCTCGCGGCGTCGATCTCCTGGGCCGCAGGCTCGGTCTCGAGCACCCGCGTGCGGCTGCCGGCCGACCTCGGCCTCTCCACGGCGCTCCAGATGATCGCCGGAGGCGGGGTGATGATCGTTGCCGGCCTCACCGGCGGCGAGGGCGGCCAGCTCGACCCGTCCGGGTTCTCGGCAGGGTCCGTGGTCGCCTTCGTCTACCTCGTGGTGTTCGGGTCGATCGTCGCCTTCACCGCCTACACCTGGCTCCTCCGGCACGTGGAGATCTCGCGAGTCTCGACCTATGCCTACGTCAACCCGATGATCGCGGTCGTGCTCGGCTGGGCGGTCCTCGGCGAGGCGATCAGCGCGGCGACGCTGGTCGGCGCGAGCGTGATCGTCGCGTCGGTCGCCTTCATCGTCAGATCGACGAGGTCGGCGGCACCGCCAGAGAGGAAGGGTGCAGAGGACCGTCCGATGGTTGCCACAGCCCGCCGGCCGGTCTAGGATCGCCTCAATCGGCCGATCGCAGTCAGTGCGGCCGCAAAACTGAGGAGCTTGGGGTGCGAACGAGACTGGGCATTGCTGGCCTGCTCGTGGTCGCGGCGACTGGCGTCGCCGCCTGCGGAAGCAGCAGTAGCAGCAGCACAAATGGCAGCGGCGGCGGCAGTACGGTC
Source organism: Solirubrobacteraceae bacterium (assembly GCA_035553395.1). GTDB lineage: Bacteria > Actinomycetota > Thermoleophilia > Solirubrobacterales > Solirubrobacteraceae > Palsa-513. The sequence continues at coordinate 20,308 of DASZKP010000021.1, forward strand.
GACATCTACTCGAGCCTCCCGTTGCAGGGCGCGTCGAGCGCGCAGACCGGACCGCTCGTCAAGGGCATGGAGCTGGCGCTGTCGCAGGCCGGCGGCAAGGCCGGGGCGTTCACCGTCAACTACCAGTCACTCGACGACTCGACGGCCGCAGCCGGCAAGTGGGACCCGGGTCAGACGGCGGCCGACGCGCGCAAGGCGGCGTCGGACCCGAAGGCCGTGTATTACGTCGGCGAGTTCAACTCCGGCGCCAGTGAGGTCTCGATCCCGATCCTCAACGATGCAGGGATCGCCCAGGTCAGCCCGGCGAACACCTACGTCGGGTTGACCACCAACGAGCCCGGCAGCGCGCCCGGCGAGCCCGCCAAGTACTACCCGACGGGTAAGCGCACGTACCTGCGGATCGTGCCGATCGACTCGATCCAGGCGGCGGCCGACCTGATGGCGATGAAGCAGGCGGGCTGCACGAAGGTCGCGGTGGCCAACGACAAGGAGGCCTACGGCCAGGGACTCGCGACGCTGCTGGGGCTCGAGAAGAGCTTCTACGGCATCAACATCATCAGCGACACGGGAATCGACCCGACATCGCCGAACTTCCGCTCCTACGCCTCGACGATCAAGGGCGAGGGCGCGGACTGCTTCTTCTTCGCCGGAATCGTCTCCAACGGCGCGGTGCAGATCACCAAGGACGTCAACGCGGCGCTCCCGAAGGCGAAGATCTTCGGCGGCGACGGCGTCTGCACCGGCTCGTACACCAACCAGAAGATGGGCGGCGTCCCGGCGTCGATCGACCCGTTGATGGAGTGCACGGTGGCCACGCTCGATCTCGCGGCCTACCCGGGCGGCAAGACGTTCCTGGCGGACTACAAGGCAAAGTACGGGCCGACCGCACCGGACCCGTATGCGATCTACGGCTACGAGGCGATGAAGCTCGGGCTCGACACGATCACCGGGCTCGGCGCCAAGGGCAACGACAAGTCGGCCGTGCTGGCCGCCCTGTTCGCGACGAAGGCCCGCGCGTCGGTGCTCGGGACCTACGGCTTCAACGCCAACGGTGACACGACGCTCAAGTCCTACGGCCTCTACAAGGTCGGCTCGGACGGGAACCCGCTGTTCAAGACGACGTTGACGCCGACCAAGACGGTCTAGGCGCCGACGGAAGGACCGACGACGGAGGGGGCGCGGATGCGCCCCCTCCGCGTCATTCTCCAGCCTGTGGAAGCCACCACACCCGCCGCAAGGATCCCCATCGGCGCCCGGCGCCCGGTGGTGGCCACGCGCCGCTTTCTCGAACGCTTCGGCCTGCTCGCCGCGCTCGCGGCCCTGCCCGTCTACTACGGCGCCCACGACCTGATCTCCGGCTATCCGGCCGGCTTCGTGCACGGCCACCAGGCCGTCGCGCACGACCTCGCCCGGCTCGGCGGTAACCTCGCCGTCGGCCTGTCGAACGGGGCGATCTGGGCATTGATCGCGATCGGCTACACGCTCGTCTACGGAATCATCGAGCTGATCAACTTCGCCCACGGCGACGTCTTCATGATCGGGTCGTTCACCTCGGTCGGCCTGTGGGGATCGCTCGGCCTCGGACTGACCACTGGCGTGGTCGGGCTGATCGCAGGCCTGCTGGTGACGCTCGTCGTCGTGATGGCCGTCTGCGGCAGCCTCAACGTGCTGATCGAGCGGGTCGCCTACCGGCCGCTGCGCGGCGCGCCGAAGCTGGCCCCGCTGATCACGGCGGTCGGCTTCTCGTTCATCCTCCAGAACGTCGGCCTGCTCTGGCTGGGGGGCTCGCCCCAGGGAGTGAACGACCTGATCCGCCAGGACCACGCCGTCTTCCACATCTCCAGTGTGCCGATCCAGCGCGGGTACATCCTCGCGCTCGGCGTGACCATACCCCTCGTCCTCGGGCTGGCCTGGTTCATCAGCAACACACGACCCGGGCGGGCGATGCGGGCGACCGCCCAGGATCCGGAGGCGGCCCGGCTGATGGGCATCAACGTCGACGCGACGATCTCGCTGACCTTCATGCTCGGCGGGATGCTGGCCGGCGCGGCCGGGCTCGTCTACGCGCTGTACGAGACGAACGTCTGGTACTTCCAGGGCTTCGAGGCGGGCCTGATCGCGTTCACCGCGGCGGTCATGGGCGGCATCGGCAACGTCCGCGGGGCCGTCCTCGGCGGTTTGATCATCGGCGTCATCCAGGCCCTCTCGGACGCCCGCCTCGGCCCGCAGTGGACCGAGGCGGTGGTCTTCGGCTACCTGATCGTGATCATGGTCCTCCGGCCCCGCGGGCTGCTCGGCGAGGAGACGAGGGAGGCCGGATGAGCGAGCTGCGGGCCCAGATCGACGAGTGGCGCGCCGCCGGCCGGCGGCGGGTCGCGCGGCTGCCGTCCTGGTCGAACCGGGCGGCGGTCGGCGTGCTGATCGTGCTCGGTGTACTGCTTCCGTTCGCGTTCGCCGAGACGAGCGGCTTCCTCAACGCGACGATCATCTCGCTGGCCTACGTCGTGATGGCCCTCGGCCTGAACATCGTCGTCGGCTTCGCCGGTCTGCTGGACCTCGGGTATGTCGCGTTCTACGCGATCGGCGCGTACTGCGTCGGCTGGTTCGGGTCGGACTTCTTCTACAAGGCCCACCTCCACGTCGGCGTGTCGCACTTCGCCGGCACGCTCCCGGGCATCCACCTCAACTTCGTCCTGATCCTCGTCTGCGCCGTCGGGATCACGTCGGTGATGGGGTGCTTCATCGGACTCCCGACACTCCGGCTGCGCGGCGACTATATCGCGATCGTGACGCTCGCCTTCGGCGAGATCATCGGCGTGATCGCCGTCAACGGTCAGGGCATCAACCTCGTCGACGGGATGACCCTGACGGCCGGGAACCTGGGGATTCCGGCGGTCGACCTGCCGTACTTCCCGATCGTCGGGACGTTCAACCTGCTCGACCTCCGGCCGTGGTACTGGCTGATCCTCGTGATCATGCTGGTCGTCCTCTTCGTCAACCTCCGCGTTCGCGACTCGCGCCTCGGCCGGGCGTGGGTGGCGCTCCGCGAGGACGAGGTCGCCGCCGTGTCGATGGGCATCCCGCTCGTCCGGACGAAGCTCCTGGCCTACGCGACCGGAGCGTCGTTCGGCGGCATGTCGGGGGCCTTTCTCGGGGCGTACTTCACGACCGTCAACGCCGGTCAGTTCGCCTTCTCGTTCTCGATCTTCGTCCTCGCGATGATCATCGTCGGCGGCCTCGGCTCGATCTGGGGCGCCGTGCTGGGAGCCCTGCTGCTGTCGTACATCAACTACTACCTGATCCCCGACGTCCTCAATGGCCTGCCGGCGGACTTCGGGCTGAACTTCAGCCTCACGCAGCTGTCGTTCGGGATCTTCGGCTTCCTCCTCGTGATCGTCATGGTCCTCCGGCCGCAGGGACTCTTCCCCGAGCGTCGGCGGGCGCTCGAGCTGACCGAGGCGATCGCGCCTGGCGGCGAGGAGGGCGCGCCGGTGCCGCCGACATGAGCCCGACCGACGCAGCCGGTGCGCCGGCCCCGAGCCGGCCGGCCGCGGCAGTGGACGCGCCGCTGCTGTCGGCCGAGTCGCTGACCAAGCGGTTCGGCGGCCTGACCGCGGTCGACGGCGTCTCGCTGACGATCGCGCCCCGCTCGATCGTCTCGATCATCGGGCCGAACGGCGCCGGGAAGACGACCTTCTTCAACATGCTGACCGGGCTCTACAAGCCGACCAGCGGACGGATCGTGTTCGCCGGCCGGGACGTCACGCGGGCGCGACCGGACGTCCGCACCAAGCTCGGCGTCGCGCGGACGTTCCAGAACATCCGTCTGTTCGGCGCGATGAGCGCGCTCGAGAATGTCGTCGTCGGTCGTCACGTGCGGATGAAGGCCGGGCTGTTCGGCTCGATCGCACGGACGCCGTCCGTCCGCCGCGAGGAACACGAGGTCCGCGTCCGCGCGCGGGAGGTGCTCGCGTACGCCGGTCTCGCCAGGAATCGCTTCGACGACCTCGCGGTCAACCTGTCCTACGGCGACCAGCGGCGCGTCGAGATCGCCCGGGCGCTGGCGTCCGACCCGACGCTGCTGCTGCTCGACGAGCCGACGGCCGGGATGAACCCGCAGGAGTCCGACCGGCTGACGGAGTTCATGCGCGCCCTGCGCGACGACCTCGGCCTGACGATCCTCCTGATCGAACACGACATGAAGGTCGTGATGGGTGTCAGCGAGCAGGTCACCGTGCTCAACCACGGCGAGCGGATCGCCGAGGGCAGCCCAGTGGCGGTGCGGGCCGATCCGGCCGTGATCGAGGCCTACCTCGGCGTCCAGGACAAGTCATGACGGGGCTGCTCGAGGTCGAGGACATCCACACCTTCTACGGGTCGATCGAGGCCCTCAAGGGAATCTCGCTGTCGGTCGGCGAGGGCGAGGTCGTGACGCTGATCGGCTCCAACGGCGCCGGCAAGTCGACCACGCTCCGCTCGATCACCGGCCTCACGCCGGCCCGGGCGGGGACGATCCGCTTCGACGGGACGGACATCACCAGGACCAACGCGCAGGAGATCGTCCGCCGGGGGATCGCCCTCTCGCCGGAGGGTCGCCACTGCTTCCCGCGGATGACGGTTCGCGAAAACCTCGACCTCGGAGCTCACCTCCGGCGGGATCCGGAGGTCGCCGCGGACCTCGAGCAGGTCTTCAGCCTGTTCCCCCGCCTCCAGGAGCGCGAGCGCCAGAAGGCGGGGACGATGTCCGGTGGCGAACAGCAGATGCTCGCGATCGGCCGGGCCCTGATGGCCCGGCCCCGGCTGCTCCTGCTCGACGAGCCCTCGATGGGCATCGCCCCCCTCCTGGTCGCGCGGATCTACGAGACGATCGCGACGATCAACCGGACCGGGGTGACGATCCTCCTCGTCGAGCAGAACGCCAACTACGCGCTGGACCTCGCCGACCGCGGCTACGTGCTCGAGACCGGCCAGGTCGTGCTCAGCGCGCCGAGCGCCGAGCTGCGCGAGGATCCCGAAGTCCAGCGGGCCTACCTGGGGACCTGACAGATGACGATGCTTGCCCTGATCGGCGCCAAGGCGCTCTACCTCCTGTTCGCCTGGCTGATCTCCGCCGCCCTGAGCGCCTGGCTCTCGGAGCGCAAGGGCTACGGGGAGCGCCCGGGACTGGCCGCCGGCCTCCTGCTCAGTGTCGTCGGCGCCGTGATCTGGCTGCTGATGCCGGCCCGGCCGAACTCCGTCTGGAAGCGAGAGGGGCGGCTTCCCCGCCGCCGCCGCTGACCCCCGCGGCCGCGACGGGCGAGACGGGTCTGCTCTAGCGCCGTCGGTGACACCTGCCCCGGAACGGCCGGCGGGCGGTCAGCCGAGCGGGCCGCACGCCGTCACGGCGGTGGTCGAGACGCCGACCGCGCCGAGTCCGGCCGCGGCGTTCGGGAACACCAGATACGTGTGGCCGCCCGGGGCGACGAGCAGTACCCGGGCCGGCCGGTCGCAGAGCTCGACGTTCCAGCTCACGAGCGTCGTCTCCTCGGCCGCGAGCCGCTGGCCGAACGGATTGCCGGCGCCCGTCGCGAGCAGGCTGGTCGCCCGGCCGCCGGTGAAGCCGACGGCCAGCTGGCCGCCGGGCGCAGCGAAGACGAGCGTGCCGGGGACGAGCTGCCGGCCGGATCCGCCGAGGGCGCGGACGACCGCCGGAACGGTCTCGCCGAGCGAGACCGCCCCGATTCCCAATCCCGGACGGTAGGTGGCCGGAAGCGCGGGAGACCCGGCCGTCGACGGGGAGCCGCCGGTGTTCAGGATGACCGCGACGGCGATCGCCACGACGAGGACGGCGCCGCCGCCGAGGCCGATCCGTGCGACGCGCCGCCTGGGCAGACGCGGCCGCAGCCGCGCGTGGCGAGTCGTCGAAGCCGGCGCGGGCGACGGATCGAGCGAGCGGTCGGGCATCCGGCCGGAGACTAGGGCGCGGGTGGTCGAGCAGGTGGCACGACCCGGCGATCTCCTCGAAGCGTCCGCCCCGACGATCAGCTAGGCTCGCGCCGCGATGAACCCCGCAGCCGTCATCCAGGCCGTTTCGATGCTCGCGGCGTCCACGTTCCACGACAAGAGCAAGGTCGCGTTCTACGTCTTCGGCGGCGGACTCGCCGTCTGGGCGGTGATCATCGGCGTCACGGGATTCACCCAGGCGAACTTCCCCGGATCGGCGATGCGTGCCCGCGCGGTGATGGCGATCAGCTTCGTCCTGATGATCTGCGCGATGGGCTCGGCCGTCGGCACCGCGAGCACGCCGCCCCCGGCCAAGCCGTTCACCAAGTACGTCGGCCCACCGAAGGGAACGGCCCCGGCGCCGACCCCGCTGGCGACGAGCGCAACGCCGGCCGCCGCAGCCCCGGCGCCCCCGGCCGGAACGGTCGACCTGGCGGCGAACCCTCAGGGCCAGCTGATGTTCGACACGAACACGCTGAGCGTGACACCCAAGGCCGGGAAGGTGACGATCGTCTTCTCAAACACGTCGCCCCTCCCCCACAACGTCGCCGTCGCCCAGGGAAGCACGGTGCTCGGGAGCACGCCGACCTTCACCGGCGGCTCGAAGACCCTCGTGCTGCCGCTCAAGCCGGGGACATACACGTACTACTGCACGGTCCCCGGCCACAGGCAGGCCGGCATGCAGGGCACGCTCACCGTCTCCTGACGGGCCAACCCCACCGCCAACCCGTCGCCTGACGGGCCAACCCCACCGCCAACCCGTCTCCTCGCGGGCCAACCCACCGCCAACCGTCAACCCGTCAACCCGGGTCGACCGTCTCCATCAGGCGGAGGTCTGACGACTCGATGAACTCGCCGGGGTCCCGGCTGAGCGACTTCCGGCCGGGGCTGTCGTAGTAGTCGGCCGCCGCCTGCTCGAAATCCGGGTGGGACACGACCCAGGCGAACGTCCGGGTCTGGGGATCGGCCCAGGCGCCGGCGACCTCGAAGCCGAAACCGCGGCGGAGCGGGACGATCTCCGCCCGCCAGAAGGCGACGAAATCGTCGAACAGGCCGTCCTTGATCGAGTAGATGCGCAGTTGGGATGACACGGCTGAGCGCAATGAATACCCGACTTGGGCCGGCCGTGCACGCGACCAGAGGCAACGGCGCTGCGGCTCGGTACCCTTTTGGGCAATGGCAGACCCCAAGCCCCGCGTCAACCGCCGAGCCCAGGACCACCAGGCGCTCGCGCTTGAATGGCGGCGGCTGACCCGGGCCGCGACGTTCGTCGCCGTGCTGACGAGCCCGATGGTCTTCTCGGTGCTCTACTACACCCACCGGTGGAGCTTCCTCGGGGCCGTGATCGGGACCTTCGTCAGCGTGATCGCCTTCCGCGGCCTGATCGACGTGGTCGCCCACCGGTTCATCCCCCGCCCGAGCCTCTACGGCGCCGACCGGCGACTGCTCGACGAGGACGCGATCGCCCGGCGACGGGTCTGGTACTGGCGCAAGAAGCTCCGCCACACGCTCTGGCTGGTCGGGATCTTCGGCGGCTTCCTCGTGGTGCTCAACCTGCTCCAGAACGCGACCGGCTCACCGCGGGACCTCGGCGGCACGGTCAGCGGCATAACCGGCGTCTTCAGCGGTCAGAACGGCACATCGTTCGTCCTGATCGGCGCGCAGATCCCCCTGCTCTTCCTCGCGAACTTCCTGATCTTCTTCGGGCCGATCATCCTGATGGCGGTCCGCTCGATGAAGGGATACGAGCCTGGTGACGCCGACTGGGGCGTGAAGATCGACGACGTCCGCGGACAGTCGGAGCCCAAGGAGGAGATCACGCGCGTGATCTCGCTCTGGGAGTCGGGCGAGGACTTCCGCAAGGCGGGCGGCAAGCCGGAGCGCGGCCTGCTCTTCATCGGGTCTCCGGGCACCGGGAAGACGATGCTCTCGAAGGCGATCGCGACATCGTTCAACTCGCCGATCGTGATCATGCCGGGGTCGGGCTTCCAGATGCCGTTCATGGGCATGGACGTGATCGTCGTCCAGCTGATGATCTCCAAGGCCCGCCGGCTGGCCCGCAAGTGGGGCGGCCAGTGCATCATCTTCATCGACGAGATCGATGCCGTCGGCCTCCGCCGGGCGGCGCTCGGCGGCGGCGCGGGAGGGATGATGACGCCCGCGAGCACGGTCGACTCGTTCCACGACCTCGCCTTCTTCGGCCCGCAGGGCGCGCTCAACTCGAGCGGCGACCTGATCCTCGAGACGCGGGCCTGGCGGGAGCGGCTGTTCGCCGCACGGGCGAGCGCCCCGGTCAGCCCGTACCCCGACGGCCTGCTGCGGATCGGCGCCAGGATCCAGGACTTCATCTTCCCGGGCGGCGGGATGATGGGCGGCGGGATGGGCGGCGGCCTGGCGCTAAACCAGCTGCTCGTCCAGATGGACGGCGTCGACGAGCCGCCGTTCACGCGCAGGGTCATGACGAACCGGGTCAACACCTTCCTCGACGCGACATACGTCATCCCGCCGAAGATCGGCAGGCTGAGGTTGCGGATGCCGGCACCCAAGCCGCGGGCCGAGCAGATCTACTTTATCGGGGCGACGAACGTCCCGATCGACCGGCTCGACCCCGCCCTGATCCGCCCCGGGCGGATGGGCCGGCACATCTGGTTCCGGACGCCGACCAAGGACGACCGCAAGGACATCTTCGACCTGTACATGGACCGCGTCGACCACGCGGCCGAGCTCGACACCGAGAAGCGGCGGGACGAGCTCGCACGGATCACCAACGGCTACTCCCCGGCGATGATCGAGCAGGTCTGCTCGATGGCGCTGACCTACGCCCACTCCGACGAGCGCGACGAGTTCGAGTGGGCCGACCTCGTCGAGGCGATGACGACGATCGAGTCGGGCACGGCTCAGGGCGTCGACTACATACCCGAGGAGACGCGAGCCGTCGCGATCCACGAGGCCGGCCACGCGGCGGCCTCGCACGTCTACATGCAGGGCGTCCTCTCCACCCGCCTGTCGATCCGCAAGCGGGGCGGCTCGCTCGGCCACCACCAGGCGATCGAGAAGGAGGAGCGCTTCTCCAGCTGGCGCCACGAGGAGGTCGGCAAGCTTGTCTGGACACTCGGGGCGATGGCTGCCGAGCACGTCTTCTACGGCGAGAACTCGACCGGCGTCGGCGGCGACGTCCAGAGCGCGACGGCACGGGCCGCGTGGATGGTCGGCATGTGCGGGATGGGACCCGAGCCGATCGACTTCAACGGCCACGAGTGGGAGAGCGACGACGCACGGGCGGAGGCGGCCGAGATGTACATGGACCGCTTCGAGCAGATCGGCGCGAAGATCATCAACCGCTCCGGCGGGTCGGCCCTGATGGGCGACCCGATCCCGGCGATCCTCGGCGATCGCAACAAGAGCCGGGCTGCGGCCCAGATCCTCGGACAGGCTTACATCACGGCGTACTGCCTGATCCTCCACAACCGCGAACAGGTCCAGAACATCGCCGAGACGCTGATCTCCAGGCGCGAGCTGCACGGTGACGAGGTCGTCGAGGTGCTCGATGCGGCCCGGCTCGAGGCGCCGGCGATCGACATCACCGACGACGCGTCATGGCCGAACCTTTGAGCCCATCGAGCACACCCCGCGGGGGCGATGCCCACCGGCGGGCGCCCGACCCTGCCGGGACGCGCCCCAAGGTCGACCTCCGAACCGGCCGGGCCGACCCGATCCCGCTCGAGCCACACGAGGATCCCGGCGCCGGCGGCCCCGATGACGGCGGAATCGGCTCGACGTTCGGCAAGACCTTCGGCCCGCCGCCCGAGCCCGAGCTCCTGAACGCGCGAGCGCCGGCGCCGGCGTCCGCCCTCGCCGAGCCGATCGCCCCACCGGCGCCACCGCGGGAGGCCAGCTCGCGGATCGACGCGGACGACGCGATCGGGAGCCCAGCCCCCCGGCAGAGCCCCCACGGCCCGCGCTTCCAGTTCCTGATCGGTGCGCTGATAGCCCTCGGGATCTCGGCTCTCGCGATCACCGTCGAGACGCTCCGCTCCGGCCGCGACGCGACGCCGGCCGACTGGGCCTCGTGGCATCCGAGCGCGACCGGCTTTGCCGCGGCCGCGCAGATCGCCGACCACGTCGGCCCGGAGTACCGCCTGGCCTCGAACGCCCAGATGGTCGCGGTCCAGTCGGGACCGCTCGCCCTCGACGGAGTCCCCCTGACGCTGGTCAAGCGGACCAGCGCGAGCCCGAACGCCGATGTCGTCGCGCTGGCCGGTAACGCCGTCCTGTACAAGATGTGCGGGCTCGGAACGTCCTGCTCGATCGTCGGGACGCCGAGCGCCGAGCGGCTCACGCTGGTCCGGCGCGAGGCGCTCGAGCTCGCGCTGGACACGTTCGAGTACGTCGCCAACGCCAACCAGGTCGTCGTCTTCCTCCCGCCGGTCGTGACCGGCTCGACGACGGGGTCCAAGAAGACCACGACCGGGGCGACCGACGCCCTGTTCTTCCAGGCGTCCGACTTCCGCAGCCAGCTGAACAGACCCCTGTCGACGACCCTGACCGCGAAGCCGCCGACGATCGGCAGCGTCGACGCGGCGTCGGACACGCCCGTCGTGAAGGCGCTGACGATGCCGTCGTTCTACACGTTCAGCATCGTCTCCCAGGCGGCCGACGCCACGGTGTACCTCGTGCTCCAGCCGTTCCTCGTCAACTGACCCCTCCGGCGAGCTGCCCGCCTCGGCGGCGGCCTTCGCCGCTCCAGCGAGCTTCCCGCGTCGGCGGCGGTAGCCTCTCCGCTCCGGCGAGCCTCCCGCCTCGGCGGCGGTCGCCTACTTGCGGCGGAACCGGCCGCGAACCCCTCCGGTCGCGGTGACGCCGACCTTGACCGCGCCCATCAGAGCGCCGAAAGCCACGCTCGACGGCGACTGCTTCGTCTTCGTGTGGTCGGGGTCGGTCTGCGTGACGTGGACCGGCGCCGGCGTGTCGAACTTGAACTCGAAGTCGACCTTCCTGGCGGCGAGCTCCTCGGCCGACAGACGGCCGACGTTCTCGGCCATTCCGGCGTTGTTCGCGAGCGTGCCCACCGGGCGATCCGGGTTCGGCTTCGGCGGCAGGCCGGATCCGCCGCGCTCTACGTACGGCAGGGGCTTGCCCTTGTTGGAATTGGTTACGGGCATTTGTGCCTCCTCTCTCGTGTTTCTCCCCCTCGACGTTACCGCTTGGCCGCCTCCGTCTCCAGTGAGTCACGTGAATCCAGGCTCGACCGGACTCGCGACGCGGCGAAACCGTTGCTTGTACAATTACCTGCATGACCTCTGATCTGCGTCTGAGCGTGCTCGATCAGTCCCCGGTCGCCGAGGACTCGACCGGATCGCAGGCCCTCCGGAACACGATCGACCTCGCCCGCCTGGCCGACGAGCTCGGCTACCACCGGTACTGGGTCGCCGAGCATCACGGCGGCCCGCTGCTCGCCGGACCGAGCCCCGAGGCACTGATCGGACCGATCGCCGCCGCGACATCGCGCCTGCGGGTCGGCAGCGGCGGGGTCATGCTGCCGCACTACAGCCCGGTCAAGGTGGCCGAGACGTTCAGCGCGCTGAGCGGCCTGTTCCCCGGCCGGATCGACCTCGGGATCGGGCGGGCGTCCGGCACCGACCCGATGACGTCGCTGGCCCTCCAACGCGACCGCCGGCACGCACCGGCCGACGACTTCCCCGAGCAGCTGGCCGAGCTCCTGGCCCTGCTCGACGGGACGCTGCCCGCGTCGCATCCGTTCGCCCGCCTGTCGGCGACGCTCCCCGGCCGCCCGGAGCGGCCGATCCCGTGGCTGCTCGGGTCCTCCGACCAGAGCGCGATCTGGGCCGGCCAGCTCGGCCTCCCGTACGCGTTCGCCGATTTCATCAACCCACACGGGGCCGGCGCGGCGGCCGTGTACAGGGAGCATTTCACCCCGTCTCCCCTGCTTCCCGAGCCGGTCGTCGCAGTCGCCGCGTGGGCGATCTGCGCCGACACGGCGGACGACGCGCAGCGCCTGGCATCGAGCAGCCGGATGGCGATGCGGATGCTCCGTCGCGGCCGGCTGATCGCCGTCCCGCCGGTCGAGCGGGCACTCCACTTCCTCGCCCAGGAGGGTGGCGACGACGGCGGCCGGCGGATGATCCTCGGGTCGCCCGGCGGCGTCCGCGGTCAACTGGAGTCGGTGGCCGCGGAGTACGGAGCCGAGGAGGTGATCGTCGTCACGATCACCTACGACCACGCCGCCCGCCGGCGGTCCTACGAGCTGCTCGCCGGCGAGTTCGACCTGGCGGAGTCCGGCTCGAAACCCGGGCACGCGGTGACCGGAATCCGGGGATAGCGGTTGTAGAGATCGGGCTCGTCGCGAGCCCGACCGCACAGGGAGAAGACCGATCCGCGAGTGTTCGGAACGAGGCGCTGATGGCGGCAGGAGTTGCACAGGCCGGCCGCTGGCTGGCGATCTCGAGGCACTATACTTTGTGAAGTGAAGACGTTCCAGAGGTTGCTGGGGTTCCTGCGACCGTACCGCAAGGGGGTCATCTGGTCGCTCGCGCTCGCCGTCCTCGCGATGGTCGCGACGGTCGCGATCCCCTACCTCAGCGGCCGGGGTCTCGACGCGATCCGCGACCACAACCGCCATCAGCTCGTCACGCTCGGCCTGGCGGTTGCCGGCGCGGGAGTACTGCGACTGATCCTGACCGTCGCCCGCCGCCTGGTCGCCGGACAGGTCTCGCTCGGCGTCGAGTACGACCTGCGGACCCGTCTGTTCGGACACCTCCAGTCGCTCGAGCTCGGCTTCTTCGACCACAACCAGACCGGTCAGCTGATGTCCCGGGCGACCGTCGACCTCCAGGCCGTCCGCTTCTTCCTCGGCTACGGCCTCGTCTACATCCTCCAGTCGGCGTTGACGATCCTGCTCGCCGCCGGCGCGATGCTCGTCCTCCAGCCCGGCCTGGCTCTGATCTCGCTGATCCCGGTCCCGTTCGCGATCTGGGTGTCCGTCCGCTACGGCCAGCACGCGCGTCCGGCGATCCAGGAGGTCCAGCAGCGGATCGCCGAGCTGACGGCCGACGCGGAGGAGAACATCTCGGGCGTCCGAGTCGTCAAGGCATTCGCCCGCGAGGCCCACCAGCGGGCCCGCTTCGAGCGGAGCGTCGGCCGGGTCTTCGACCAGGCGATGGTCTCGGCCCGCCTCCAGGCCCGCTACAACCCGCTGATCGGATTCCTCCCGCAGCTCGGCCTGGCCGCCGTGCTGCTGATCGGCGGACGCGAGGTGATCGACCACACGATCACGGTCGGCCAGTTCGGGACGTTCTATCTCTACCTCCTGATGCTGCTCTCGCCGATGCAGACGCTCGGCCAGATCCTCGGCCTCGCCCAGCGGGCGACCGCCTCCGGGGCGCGGATCTTCCAGCTGCTCGACCGCGCTCCCCGACTCGTCTCGGCTCCGGACGCCCCGCCTCTTCCGCCGGGCCACGGCCACGTCCGGCTCGAGGGGGTCGAGCTGCGCTACGAGGGAGCCGGGCACCCGGCGCTGCGCGACGTCACGCTCGACGTGCCGGCCGGGCGGACGGTCGCCCTGGTCGGGGCGACGGGGTCCGGCAAGACGTCGCTGGCCGGCCTGCTCGCCCGGCTGTACGACCCAACCGCCGGCCGGGTCACGATCGACGGGGCGGACCTCCGCGAGGTCTCGGTCGGCTCCGTTCGGGAGGCCGTCGCCTTGGTCAGCGACGAGCCCTTCCTGTTCAGCGACACCGTCCACGCGAACATCGCCTACGCCAGGCCGACCGCGACTCGCGCCGAGGTCGAGACGGCGGCACGGCGGGCGCGGGCCGACGGCTTCATCCGCGGCCTGCCCGACGGCTACGACACCCGCGTCGGAGAGCGTGGGCTGACCCTCTCGGGCGGGCAGCGCCAGCGGTTGGCGATCGCCCGGGCCCTGCTCGCCGATCCGCGGGTCCTGATCCTCGACGACGCGACGTCGTCGGTCGACGCGTCGACCGAGCAGGAGATCAAGCGGGGCCTGCGGGAGGTGATGGCAGGGCGGACGACGTTCGTGATCGCCCACCGCCTGTCGACGATCGCGCTGGCCGACGAGATCGCCGTGCTCGAGGACGGGGTGGTCGCCGCGTACGGCACCCACGCCGAACTGCTCGACCGCTCCGACCACTACCGGGAGATCGTCGAGAAGGGCCTGCCCGACCAGGTCTTCCTGACGCGCAAGCCGCGCCGGGCGGCCGGGGCCAGCCTGTGAGCCCCCGCCTGGGTGACGTCCGCCGCAGGCTGCGGGGGACCAGTGGGCGGGGCCGCCGGCTGCGTGGTCTGCTGGCCCTGCTGCGGCCGTATCGCCTGCGGGTGATCGCGATGTTCGCCTCGCTCGTGGTCGGGACCGCCGCGTCCCTGGCGCCGGCGCCACTGGCCAAGCTGGCGATCGACGACGGGATCACAGCCGGCGACCGGCGGGCCCTGACGCTCGTCGTGATCGCCTTCGTCGTCGCCGCCGGCATCGTCTGGGTGGCGACCTACGCCCAGACCTACCTCGTCGAATGGGTCGGCCAGCGCGCGCTCGCCGACCTGCGGCTGGCGATCTTCGACCATCTCCAGGAGATGCCGATCGGCTTCTACGAGCGCCGGCCGGCCGGCGTCCTGATCTCGCGGATGACCAACGACGTCGAAGCCCTCGACGATCTCGTGACCGACAGCGTGGTGACGCTCTTCCAGGCATCGCTGACACTGATCGGGACGCTCGTGATCCTCGTCGCGCTGGACGTCAGGCTGGCCCTGCTGACCTTCACCGTGGTGCCCGTCATCATGCTCGCGTCGCTGGCCTTTCGGATCGCCTCGGCAGACGCCTACCGGCGCACGCGGGAGACGATCGGGCGGATCACGGCCAACCTCCAGGAGACGCTCTCGGGGATCCGCGTGGTCCGGGCGTTCGGTCAGGAGCCGCAACACATCCGCCGGTTCGCCGAGCTCAACGAGGCCAACCGGGCGGCGAACATGACGACCGTCTACCTCAACGCCGCGTACTTCCCGGCGATCGAGTTCGTCTCCGCGCTGGCGACCGTCGCGATCCTGACCTACGGGGGCTACCAGGCGATCGACGGGGCGATCACGATCGGCGTGATCGTCGCCTTCATCGCCGCGCTCGGCAACTTCTTCGCGCCGATCACCCAGCTCTCCCAGCTGTACACGACCTACCAGTCGGGGATGGCGGCGCTCGACAAGATCTTCGAGCTGCTCGACGTCAAGGCCGACCTCGTCGAGGCTCCCGACGCGGTCGAGCTCGGTCGGATCCGCGGGGAGATCCGCTTCGAGGACGTGACGTTCGCGTACGCGACCGGGGCGCCGTCGACCGCGCCGGCCGACGAGCCGGCCGGCGAGCCGAGGGAGCTGACCGTCGCGCTCGACTCGATCGACCTTGTCGTCCCGCCCGGGCAGACCGTGGCCCTGGTCGGGGCGACGGGGGCCGGCAAGTCGACGCTGGCGAAGCTGGTTGCCCGCTTCTACGACCCGACCGAAGGTCGCGTGCTGGTCGACGGCCACGACCTCCGCGACATCCAGGCCTCGAGCCTGCGCCGGCAGATGGGCATCGTCCCGCAGGAGGCGTTCCTCTTCTCGGGGACGGTCGGCGAGAACATCGCCTTCGGACGGCCGGACGCGACGACCGATGAGATCCAGGCGGCCGCCCGGGCGGTCGGCGCCGACGAGTTCGTCGCGGCGCTCGACAACGGCTACGACACGCAGGTCGGCGAGCGGGGCGCCCAGATCTCGGCCGGCCAGCGCCAGCTGCTGGCGTTCGCGCGGGCCCTGATCGCCGACCCGCGGATCCTCGTGCTCGACGAGGCGACGTCGAACGTCGACCTTCACACCGAGGGCCGGATCGAGGCCGGCCTACGGCGCCTGCTGGCCGGCCGGACGGCGCTGGTCATCGCCCACCGTCTGTCGACGATCCGAGCGGCCGGGCGGATCGTCGTGCTCGACGGCGGGCGGATCGTCGAGCAGGGCACACACGACGAGCTGATCGACGCCGGCGGCGCCTACTGGGACCTGTACCGCGACTGGTCCGAGCAGACGGCGCTCGTCCTTCCCGCCGGTTCGCAGAACTGATCCCAACAATCAACGAGTTGCAATAGCCGTCGGCTGACGGTATCTTCGGCTTCAACGGTGTGCGCCGAGTCGGCGGACGCGATGCCCGGAGGAGCCCGGTGGAAGCATCGACGATCGGAGTGCGGCCGTCCCGCTGGCTGCGCCTGAAGGCCTCCCTCACGCCGGCCGAGTGGCGGCGGGCCGGGGCGATGACGGCGTTCATCATCGGCCTCCACGTCGTCGGCTTCGTGATCCTCTTCGCGGTGATCGCCCCGCACCACTACGTGCTCGGCAAGACCGGGGCCTTCACGGTCGGGCTGGGCTTCACGGCCTACACGCTGGGCATGCGCCACGCGTTCGACGCCGATCACATCGCGGCGATCGACAACACGACCCGCAAGCTGATGAGCGACGGCCAGCGGCCGCTGAGCGTCGGCTTCTTCTTCTCGTTGGGCCACTCGACAGTCGTCTTCGTGCTGTCGTTCGCCCTCGCGATCGGCGTCAAGGCGCTCGCCGGGCCGGTCCGCGGCAGCAGCTCGACGCTGCATCAGGTCACGGGGATCGTCGGCACGGCCGTCTCGGGGACGTTCCTCTACCTGATCGCCGGCCTGAACATCGTCGTCCTCGCCGGGATCGTGAAGATCTTCAGGCGGATGCGGCGGGGCGAGTTCGACGAGGCCGGGCTCGAGCACGAGCTGGCCCACCGGGGCTTCATGAACCGGTTCTTCGGCAAGTACACGCACGGCGTCACGCAGCCGTGGCACATGTACCCGATCGGCATCCTCTTCGGCCTGGGCTTCGACACCGCCAGCGAGGTCGGGCTGCTCGTGCTCGCGGCCAGCGCGGCCGGAGCCGGCCTGCCGTTCTACGCGATCCTCGCTCTGCCGGTCCTGTTCGCCGCCGGCATGTCCCTGCTCGACACGCTCGACGGGTCATTCATGAACTTCGCCTATGGCTGGGCGTTCCTCAAGCCGGTCCGGAAGGTCTACTACAACATCACGATCACCGGACTGTCGATCGCCGTCGCCTTCGTGATCGGGACGATCGAGATCCTCGGCCTGCTCGCCCAGGAGGCCGAGCTCCGCGGCGGCTTCTGGGACTACTTCCAGAACTTCAACATCAACCACGCCGGCTTCATCGTCGTCGGCCTGTTCGTCGCGACCTGGGTGATCGCGCTCGGCGTCTGGCGCTTCGGACACATCGAGGACAAATGGGACGCCGGCATCGAGCTCGGCCGCCTGACCCAGCCCGGCCCCCCGGCGGGGGTCGTCGGTCTGCACGGTCACGCCGACGACCGGGCACCCGCCGCCTGACGGCGGCGGGTCAAGGCTCAGCGCCGCTCGGCCGCGGCCGGCTGGAGCGGCTCGAGCGTGATCAGGTCGTTGCCCTCGTGGTCGACCTGGAGCGTCGTGTGGGTCAGCTTGAAGCGATCGTGGAGCAGGGCCTCGAGGTCGCGGCGAGCCGCATGGCAGTTGGCGTCGGCCGTCACGAGGACGTGGGCGGAGAGCGCCAGGAAGCTCGAGGTGACCTCCCAGACGTGGAGGTCGTGGACCTCTACGACGCCGGGCAGCCCGATCATCGCGTTGCCGATCGCGTCCGGATCGAGACCGGCCGGCGCGGCCTCGAGGAAGATCCTTCCGCAGGCCATCAGCAGGCAGTAGGACGACCGCAGCATCAGGCCGGCGACGAGCAGCGACGCGATCGGGTCGGCCCGCTCGAACCCGGTCGCCAGGATCAGACCGGCGGCCGCCGCGGTCGCCAGAAACGCGTAGAGGTCGGTCAGCAGGTGCTGGAAGCTCCCCTCGACGTTGAGACTCTCACGGTTCGCCCGGGCCAGCGTCCACGTCGCCAGGAGGTTGACCGCCGCGCCGACCAACGCGACCCCGAGGATCAGACCCGCGCGGACGTGTGGCGGGTCGAAGAGCCGGCGGATCGCCGCCTCGGTGATCAGCAGCGCGAAGACCAGCAGCGTGACCCCGTTGGCCAGAGCCGAGAGGATCTCGACCCGCTTGAATCCGTATGTCATCGCCCCCTCCGCCGGCCGCTGGGCCCAGCGGAGTGCGACTAGCGAGAGGCCGAGCGCCGCCGCGTCGGTCAGCATGTGACCGGCGTCCGAGAGCAGGGCCAGCGAGTGGGCGACCAGGCCGAACACGACCTCGACGACCATCAGCCCGAGGATCAGCCCCAGGGCGACCGCCAGCTTGCGCCCGTCGGAGTCCGCACTCGCCCCGTGCGAGTGGCCCGCGTGAGAGCCGCCCGCGTGGGAGTGTCCGGCGTGGGAGTCGGCTGAACGGTCGATCACATCATGGTCGCAGGCCGACTCCGCCCTCGCTCGCCTTTCCTGCGCGCGACGTCCGACCTCGCCGCCCGGAGACCTCGGGGACTGTACGGCTCGCCCTCCAGCGGCGGAGCCGGCCGGGACGCGCGCGGCGGCCGGCCAGAACCCGCACGAGACGCAGGAGCTGGCCAGGGTGCTGCGCCTGGGCGGCGCGGCTGCCGCCGGGCTCCCCCACCCGTCCGGCTGAACCCGGTCCTCGAAGGTCCGGCCGCCGACTCAGTCGTCCCGGCCGGGTCCCCCCGCGGCCGGCTGGACGCCGGCCTCCTCGAACGTCGCCATACCCCGGTGGAGCGCGCCGGCCGCCTCGATCACCGACAGCGCCAGCCCGGCGCCCGAGCCCTCGCCCAACCGCATCCGCAGGTCGAGCAACGGCTCGAGCCCAAGCTCGGCAAGCACGAGATCGTGGCCGGGCTCGGCCGACCGGTGGCCGGCGATCAGGACCTCCCCGACGCCGGGTTCCAGAGCCCTGGCCAGCAGGCCGGCGACCGCGACCGTGTACCCGTCGAGGACGACCGGGAGCCGCAGGGCCGCGGCCTCGCACGCCGCGCCGACGAGGGCGGCCAGCTCGAGCCCGCCGAAGCAGGCGAGCGCCGCTCGCGGAGCGAGGCCCGAGCCGTGACGGGCGAGCGCGGCCGCGACGACGGCCCGCTTTCGCTCGAGCCCGCCGGCGTCGAGCCCGGTCCCCCGGCCGACGGTCACCAGCTCGGATGCGCCGGTCAGCGCGCTGGCGAGGGCCGCCGCCGTCGCCGTGTTGCCGATCCCGATCTCCCCGAGCACCAGACAGTCGACACGCCGACCGGCCAGCTCCCGCGCGAGCCCGGCGCCGGCCGCGAGCGCCCGGTCGAGCTGGTCTGTGGTCAGCGCCGGGCCGAGCGTCATGTCGGCGCACCCGCCGGCGACCTTCGCGTCGCGCACGCCGGCCGGCGTCCGACCGACCAGGCCGATGTCGGCGACGACCAGCTCGTGCCCACCCCGCCGCGCGAGCACGCCGATCGCCGTCCCTCCCCGCACGGCAGCCGCGGCGACCTCGGCGGAGACCGACCCGTCGAACAGACTCGTCCCCCGACCGACATGCCCGTGATCCCCCGCGCAGACGAGAATCCCCGCCCGCAGGGGATCCCCCGGCGGCCGCCCGGTGATCGCCGCCCACCGCTCGATCACCCACTCCAGCCGGCCGAGGCTGCCCGCCGGCTTGACGAGGCGGTCGAGACGGTCGCGGGCCTTGATCGCGCCATTCATGTCCGGTCCCGGAGTGCGCGGCCCGGCCGGCGGGAAGGCCGCCGGCGCCGACTCGGGCGGGTCGTCGGAGACCTGCCATCGCTCGCGCATCACGACCCCGGCGAGCGGCGCCCGCCCGGCCCAGCCGGCCGCCTCCAGGCCCGGCCGGGACGGACGCTCGTCGGGCCAGCCGACGCAGAGGTACGCGATCGGGTCGACCCGGTCGGGAATCCCCAGGACCCGGCGGAGGTCGACCGGTCTGTAGAAGCTCACCCAGCCGACGCCGAGCCCCTCGGCCCGGGCCGCGAGCCAGAGGTTCTCGATCGCGCAGGCCGTGCTGTAGACGTCGGTCTCGGGGATCGTCCCCCGGCCGAGGACCTCGACACCCGGGTCGCCGTGATCGCAGCACACGCAGATCCCCAGCGGCGCCTCGACGATCCCCTCGATCTTCTGGTCGAGGAACTCCCCCGTCCGCCGGTCGAACCGCTCGGCCTGGCGCAGCCGCTCGCGGGCGGCCAGCGCCCGCACGGCGATCCGCGTCTCGATCCGGCTGACGACGATCAGCCGCCACGGCTGCATCAGACCGACCGACGGCGCCCGGTGGGCCGCCTCGAGGACCCGGTCGAGCACGCCGTCGGGCACGTCGTCCGGCCTGAACCGGCGAATGTCCCGCCGCTCGGCGATCACCCGGTGGACCGCCTCCCGCGCGGCCTCCGGGTAGCGCCAGCCCTGCGGATCCCCGGCCCGCTCGGCCGCCCGCGACGCGTCGAAGCCGGCCGGCACCGGCGGTCGCCGCCAGCCGGTCACGGACCGGCCGGATAACGTCGCGGCGTGTAGACCTGCGGCCGCCGACCCGCCCGCCTGAGCACCCGTGTCTGGGACGACCCGACGATCACCAGCGTCCGCATGTCGATCACGTCGAGGTCGACCGCGCCCAGCGTCGTCACGGTGATCTCCTCGTCCGGCGTCCCCACGGCCCGCCCGACGACGACCGGCGTCTGCGGTCGCCGATGACCGAGCAGGATCTCCCGCGCACGCCCGAGCACCGCCCGCCGGGTCGCGGATGCCGGGTTGTAGAGGGCGACGACGAGATCCTCCGCGCCGGCCGCCTCAAGCCGCCGCTCGATCACCCCGGCCGGCTTCAGTCGATCCGAGAGCGAGATCGCGCAGAAGTCATGCCCGAGCGGCGCGCCGACGCTTGCCGCCACGACCTGCATGGCCGAGATACCGGCCAGAACAACAACATCGATCGAGTCGTGGGCACCCTCCTCCGCCACCTCGAAGACTGCCGCCGCCATCGCGAAGATCCCCGGATCCCCCGACGACACGACGGCCACCCGCCTGCCGCCGGTCGCCAGGTCGAGCGCCTCGCGGGCGCGGTCGAGCTCGGCGCCGTTGTCGCTGACCAGGCGGTCCTGCCCCGGCCGCGGCGGGACCCGCGCGAGGTACGGCGCGTAGCCGACGACGGCGTCCGCCCCGGCCAGCGCAGCCCGCGCCTGCGGCGTCAGCCACGTCGCGCCGGCCGGGCCCAGGCCGACGACCGTCACGCTTCCCGGGCCGCGAACGGCCGGCAGGCTGGGGACGAGGACGAGCGACATGTACGGCACGTCCCGGTCGACCTCGTCCAGCCGGCACCACCGCTCCCGGTCGCCGCTCGCCCGCTCGACGAGGACGCTCCGCTCGGTCAGGCCGGCCAGCTCGATCGCCGCGCGGACCGCCGGGAGCCGGCGGCCGAGCTTCAGCACGACCGCCGCGTCGGTTCCCGCCAGGCGGGCCGCCAGCTCGTCGGTCGGGAGGGTTCCCGGGAGGATGCTGAGGACCTCGTCGCGCCTGGCCAGCGGCCGGCCGGTCGCCGCGGCCGCAGCGCACGGCGACGTGACTCCCGGGATCACCTCGGTCGGATACCGGCTGGCCAGGCGGTCGTGGATGTACATGTACGACCCGTAGAAGAACGGATCCCCCTCGCACAGGACCGCGACCGACCGGCCCGCGTCCAGGTGGCCGGCCAGCTCGGCCGCGCTCGCGTCGTAGAACTCCGCGAGGGCCGCCTCGTACCCGCCGGGGTGATCGGTCTGCTCGGTCGTCACCGGGTACGTCATGCCGACCTCGATCACGTCCGGACCGAAGTAGGTCGACGCGATCGACCGGGCCATGCTCCGTCCGTGGCGGGCCATCGGGTACGCGACGACGTCAGCCGCGGCGATCACCCTGGTCGCCTTGACCGTGACCAGCTCGGGGTCGCCCGGGCCGACGCCGACCCCGTAGAGCCGGCCGGGAGGCGGCCGTCGGTCTACCGGAGGGCCGGTCATTCCCGGTCGCTCGCCAGCGCGTTGACCGCCGCCACACCGATCGCGCTGCCGCCCCGCCGGCCGTCGACGATCAGGTGCTCGACGGCGCACGGATGGTCGGCCAGGGCCCGCTTGGACTCGGCCGCCCCGACGAAGCCGACCGGGACACCGATCACGCCGGCCGGGCGGCCGGCGCCCTGGTCGACGAGCTCGAGCAGACGAAACAGGGCGCTCGGGGCGTTGCCGACGACGACGACCGACCCGTCGAGGCGCTCGCGCCACAGCTCGAGCGCCGCCGCGGTCCGCGTCGTCTCGAGCGTCCGTGCCAGGCCGGGCACCCGGTCGTCGCCTAGCGTGCAGACGACGTCGTTGCCGGCCGGCAGACGTCCGCGTGTGATCCCCGAGGCAACCATCACCGTGTCGCAGAGGATCGGCGCGCCCGCCTCCAGGGCCCGGGTCGCAGCTGCACAGAAGCCGGCCGACGCCTGGACGTCGCGTACGAGGTCGACCATCCCGCACGCGTGGATCATCCGCACGACGACCCGCTCGAGCACCGGGTCGAGGCCGTCGAGGTCGGCCTCCCGGCGGATCATCTCAAACGACCGCCGGTAGATCTCGGGCCCGTCGCGCAGGTAGTCGCTCACCGACCCAGCTCCTCGAGGACCTCGGCCGGCGTGTCGAGGACCTGCTCGGTCGGGCCGATCCGCACGGCGATCCGCCCGCCGCTCGGGGCCACGGTGATCCGCGCGCCGCCCGGCTCGCCACACCGCCGCTCACAACCCGACCAGTGCTCGGCCTCCCCGGCTGGCCGACCTCCGGCAGCCCGCCTCGCCGCCAGGGCGCGCACGTCGAGCCGCGCGCTGGCACACGCCCCCCGGCCGGCGCACGCGGTCAGACCGGCCCACGGCGAGGTCGCCGAGACGTCGAGGCCGAGGTCCGCGAGTCGGGCGGCGACGACCGGCGAGTCGGTCGGTGCGACGTCGACGACGGTGATCGTCTTCCACGGCGAGACGCGGATGCCGGCGGGCTCGGCGAGGCTGGCGAGGCCGGCGAGCTCTGCGGGGCCGGCGAGGCGGGCGGGCTCTGGGAGGGCGGCGGGGCCGGGGCACTCGGCGAGGCTGGCGAGCTCGGCGAGGCCGGCGAGCTGGTCGGCGTCGATTCGGCCGAGCCTGGCCAGGCCGCAGACCGCGTGGCGGCCGTCGGACTGCTCGGTGAGGCCGGGGGCCGACGGTTGCCGGTCCGCCTGGGGTGCAGCCGGTCGGGTCCGACCGCCCAGGCGAGCCGCGACCCGAGCCGGGCCGTCGGGAAGGTCGGCCAGATGCCAGGCGTCGGCGGCGAGCTCGCTCCGGAGCCCGAGGAAGGCGGCGGCCGCCGCGCTGGCCAGGCCGGAAGCGGAGGCCGCCGGGCGTACAAGGTCGGTTGCGAGGCCGCCGAGGACGAGTCGAAATCGGGGTTGGCCGGTCGACTGCAGGGCGAGCGCCCGCAGGGTGACGTCGGGCGCGCGGCCGCCGGGGCGGATCGTCCGGCCGACGCCGCTCGAGTCATCGACCTCGAACAGGAAGCGACCCGGCAGGCCGGCGAGACGCGGGTCGTCGCAGACCGACCGGTCGAGCGCGACGACGACCGCGTCGGTCTCCGCCAGGGCGTCCGGATGGCGGCCGCCGAGCGGGCTGGCGAGGATGTTGCGAACCCGATCGTGGGTGACCGAAGGGATCAGGCCCCCGGCCCGGAGGATCCGCTCGAGCTCGAGATCGAGCTCGGCCTCGGACGCCGAGCCGTCGGGCATGCCGCGGATCTGGACTGCGCCGCGGGAGGTCAGGCCGCGGATCTGGACAGCGCCGCGGGAAGTCAGCTCGACGATGTCGCTGCCGAGCCGGGCGGCCGCCGCGAGGGCGAGGAGCTGGCGGCTGTCGAGCATGCCGCCGGGCAGCCGGACCCGCGCGACCCGGCCGTCCTGGGCTGGATGGAGCCGGAGGACTCCGGGGCAGCGATCCTCGGTTGCTTCTCCCACTTCGGATCCTCCGTGTCGCCGCGAGGAAGAAGGAGCCCCTGCGCCGGCGGCGCACGAACCGCCCTTCACCCGAGGACTGGTTTCGTCGACGC
Source organism: Solirubrobacteraceae bacterium (assembly GCA_035553395.1). Taxonomy (GTDB): domain Bacteria; phylum Actinomycetota; class Thermoleophilia; order Solirubrobacterales; family Solirubrobacteraceae; genus Palsa-513. Next base: position 44,326 of record DASZKP010000021.1, read on the forward strand.
GGAGTTAGGCGACCGGGCTCGCCCCGTGAGGGGCCCTACCGTTGCGGGACAGCGCCGGAATCGAACCGGACTTCGCTGAAAATCCTCGTCACGCCGGGGATCCGGCGCGCCGCCGATCCTACCGCGTCTGCTCCACCGAACGGGTCGACCGCCGGCTCGCCCAGGTTTCGTGGGCGGAGCGGTGCGTTGCCGTGATCGGCCGCCGCCGCCGCCCAGCGGTCGTGACCCGGCGATCCCGATGACCTGCGCCGGGACGATGCCGAGCTCGCGCTGATCGCCTGGTCATACGCCGACCCGGGTCGGGGTCGGGCCGGCCGGTCGCCCGGTGCCCTCGGGGACGACGTTTTATACTGGCGGCCAGCCATTGGGGAATGGTGTAATCGGCAACACGCCTGCCTCTGGAGCAGGAATTTGGGGTTCGAGTCCCTGTTCCCCAGTTTCCAGAGGCCCGGACTCTCGCAGTTCCCGGGGCCTCGCGAGGAGCGAGATCCTGAGTCCGTCGGATAAACTCGCGTCGGTAATTTCGAGCAACCGGGAGGCAGGATGAGCTCAGCGGACTTCAATGCGATCTCGTCGCGCGTGGACCAGCTGCGGCGCGAGGTCACAGCGATGGAACAGAGGTATCTGGCGGAGACGAACATCATGAAGCGGATCGACCTGGCGGACGAGCAACTCGGCCCGCTGCGGGCTGCGCTCGGTAACGAGCTGATCAAGCTCCAGGCGGCTAGCCAGGGCTAGCGAGTAACGGCGAGCCCGGCTTCCGCCGACCGGCGGGCCGGGTCATCCCCGACGCGTGGCCGGGTAGCGGGTCGCCCAGCCTCAGCCGGCGAGCCGATCGTAGGCGGCGAAGAACTTCGCGGCGATCGGTGCGGCCACCGTTCCGCCCGACCGGCCGTTCTCGACGAGGACGGCGAGCGCGAGATCTCCGCGGTAGCAGATGAACCACGCGTGCGTGGCCGGCGGACTGGCACTGCCGTACTCGGCCGTCCCCGTCTTCCCGGCCACGCCGCCGGGCGTCGCGGCGAGCGCCATGCCCGAGCCGTGGGTGATGACGCCGCGCATCAGCGCGCGAAGCGTCGCGAGCTCGGCGGCTGGGATCGCCGGCCCGGCGACGCGCGGGTCGCTCGCGAGCAGGCGGGGCGCCCGCCAGCGTCCGTCGGCCACGGTCGCTGCGACGCCGCCCATCGCCAGCGGGGTCGCGACGATGCGATCCTGGCCGATCATCGTCGCCGCCCGGCTTACCGGGTCGCGCCCCGGAGGCACGTGGGACTCGGCCGCACCGAACGGGAGGTCCGTGTTGCGGCCGAGGCCGAAATCGAGCGCCGTGGACCCGAGGGCGGATGCCGGCAGACACGGGGCGAGCGAGATGAACGCGGTGTTGCAGGAGATCGCGAAGTCGTCGGCGAACGTCGGCGCGCCGCCGCCCTCGCCCTCGTAGTTGTGGAATGTCCGACCGTCGACGGTGATCGTCGTCGGGCACGCGAGCGGCTCCTGGGGGTCGAGTCCGCCCTGGAGGAGCGCCGCCGTGGTGATCACCTTGAACGTCGACCCCGGCGCGTAGGAACCCGCGAGCGCCCGGTCGAAGGTCGAGCTGGTCGGCCGGTTGGCTACCGCCAGGATATCGCCGGTCGACGGCTGGAGGGCGACGACGGCCGCCAGCGACGACGACCCCCCGAGCGCCGCCTCGGCGGCGCTCTGCGCCCGGGTCTCGAGCGTCGTGGCGAGTGGCTCGGGCGCCGCGCCCGCCCGGCTGGCCAGCGTCATTACCGGGAGCCCGGTGGACGTCCTGCGGACGAGGATGCTGACCGTCGGCGTGCCGGCGAGCCGCCGGTCGTAGGCCGCCTCGAGCCCCCACTGGCCGGTCTCGTCGCCGGCGACGAGACCACCCCCGGAGGCCCTGACCTGCTCGGCGGTCGCCGGCCCGACCGCTCCGAGCAGGGCTCGGCCGAAGGCCTTGGTCGGAGCCAGCGGGAGCGTGCTGTCGACCGTCAGGACTCCCGGGACCGCCCCGACCGCGGCGGCCAGGGGCCGGTAGTCGTCGGCGCGAAGCGTCTCGGCGACGACGAATTCGTGGAGGCCCGCCCCGCGGACCTGCCGGGCCAGCGCCGCGGGGTCGAGCCCGAGAACTCCAGCCAGGGCGCTCGCACTGGCCGTGACGTCGGTCACCCGGTCGCGCTGGAGGCCGACCTCGACGACCGGCCGGGGGCTGATCAACGCCTGGCCGCCGCGATCGAGAATCGGTGCGCGCGCCGCCCACGTCCGGTCAGTCCCGAGCCGGGTCGTCGCGCTCAGCGCCGGATGGACGAGCTGCGGCGTCCACACGACCTGCCAGGCTCCGGCCGCGGTCTGGTGCAGCCCGAGACCGGTTCGGTAGCTCCACGTCCCGTAGCCGGCGATCCGCCAACTCAGCTGGAGCTGACCCGTCGCGTCGTGCCCGCTCACTTTCAGGCCGACGGCCGCGGCGCGCAGGCCGGCGCCGTCGAGGCCGCGACGATCCGCCGCGAGTGCTGCCCCGGCGGCTGCCGGATGATCGGTCAGGGCCGCCGCCCCGGCGTCGCCGCCGGCGCTCCACAGCTGGGCGAAGCGATCGGCCGTCTGCCGGGCCCGGTCGGCCGCGGACGGGCCGCCGCAGGCGCTCAGAACGCCGGCCACCGCGACCACCGAGGCGAGTGCCAGTGGGAGCGCCCGCGCCGTGCGGGTCGCCGTCGCGGGTCTTTCCGGCGCCGGCGGTCGGGGTGGTCGAGGCGTGCGCACGGCCGAGAAGCTTTCCTACCGCGCCCGCAAAAGTCCAGTCGCCTCGCCCCGCGGCGCTCCGTCGAGCGGCAGCTGGGCGCTCCGACGCCGGTGCCGGCCGGCGGCACGCGCGGGCGCCTGCATCAGCTCCCGGCCTGCGCTCAGAAGGCGAACGGCGGCGGGCCGAGCGGGCCCACCCGGAACGCACCCGGTGGATCGCAGATCTGGAGGCCCCCGCCGAGGGCGGTCCCGGTGATCGTGACGTGGCCGCCCGCCCCGCTCGGCGTGACCCTGACCATCGCGACCTCGTCGCACTGGCTGCTGATCGGTCCCGACTCGTCGGGCGACCCGTGCCAGATCAGGCTGGCGCCGGCCCGGCCGCCGTGGGCGAGCAGGACGCGGTGGATCGCGCCCGGCGTCGCCGACTGGTGGGCGGCGAGCTGGGCCCCGCCGGCTGCGAACAGGGCGATCTTCGGCCTGCCCGAGACGTAGCAGGGATGCGTGCCCCTGTTGGTCAGGACGACGACCGTCCCGAATGTTCCGGCCGCGCCGTCGAACGGCGTGAGGACCTTCCCGGTCAGGGCGCTCGCCCGGCACCTCGACGGGACCGGCGCGGCTCCGGCCTGCGGGGCGAGGCAGGCGATCAGAACGGCGGTCAGGACGGCGGCTGTCGCGAGGGCGACGGGAGCGCGGCGAGGTCCGCGGGACTCAAGCGATGAGCGGTTGGTCATCCTTCTCTGAAAATTAGCTGACTGACTCAGGCAGCTGGTTCGCAGCGCGGATGCGTATCTATGCACCCCGCCGCCCCCGCCGGCCGCCCTCCAGGTCCCGCGCCCCCGGGGCCCTCGGGACCCCCCCGGGCCTCGGGACCGCCTCGGGACCCCCGGGACCCCCGGGGCTCCCGCCCCTACCCGCTGCCGTTCGGCGCGAAGAACGGCGTGATCGCGTCCTCGAGGCCGGGATCCAACACGAGGAGGATCTCGTCACCCGCCTCGATCACGGTCTCCCCCGTCGGCACGAAGCCCTTCCCGTCGCGGAGCACCGAGATGATCAGGCTGCCCTCGGGCAGATGGACGTCGGCGACCCTCCGGCCGTCGGCGGGCGCGCTCGGGAACACCTCGAGCTCGATGATCTCGAGCCGCTCCTCCTCGAGCGCGAGCAGGTGGACGAGGCCGTAGCGGGGGACCTCGTGTTCGATCAGGCGGAGGATCAGGTCGGTCGCCGAGACGACCGGCTGGATCCCGAGCAGCTTGAAATGCTGGAGGTTGCGGGGATTGTTGACACGGGCGATGACGCGATCGCAGAGGTACTTCTCCTTGGCGACCTGGCAGACGAGCATGTTGTCCTCGTCGTCCCCGGTCACGGCGATGACGAGATCCGCCCGCTGGATGCCGGCCCGCTCGAGCACCCACAGCTCGGTAGCGTCGCCGTACTGGACGGCATGCTCGAGCTCCTCCTCGACGACGAGGTACCGCCGGCGATCCACCTCGAGGAGGGTCACCTCGTGACCCTTGTCGACGAGCTCGCGCGCGAGGTTCCAACCGACCTTGCCCGCGCCGGCGACGATCACGTACATGGAGTCAGCGGCCCACTAGGCCGCAAGGTCGAGCGCCCGGGCGAACATCTCGATCGCGTGCTGCGTCGGCGAGATCGTGTGCAGCCCCTGCTCGGCATACCAGGCGGCGCGGGCTGGATCCATCACACGACAGATGACCTTGTTGACGCCGTACCGGCGCTGGGCGATCTGGGCGACCGTGAGGTTGGTGTTGTCGCCGTCGGTCGACGCGATGAACACATCGGCCTCGAGGATCCCGGCCGCCTCGAGCGCGTCGACCTCGAGTGCCGTACCGACCGTGAAGCGCCCTCCGGCGTCCTCCCAGCCGCGCCCGGTGATCTCGTCGAGCCGCTCGTGTGACAGTGGATCCTCGTCAAGGACCGAGACCTCGTGTCCCGCGGCCAGGGCCCGCCGGGCGACCGCCGACCCGACTCGCCCGGCTCCGACTATCAGTACGAACATTGGCGGCGGATGTTAGTCAATCCGCCGGGCTTCGCAGGCCCTCGCTGTCGGCTGCGACGCCGACCGGAGCCGGCTTGACCGCGGGCGTGTGCGGCGGGGCGGTGAGGATCACGCGACACGGGGCCTTGGCAACGACGTAGCGCGTCATCACGCCGATCGCGCTCTCGCCCATCCCCGTCCGCCCGCCGAACAGCGCGCCCCCACGCACCCGGGGCGCCTCCTCGGCGGCCAGCACGATCGCCTCGACCCCCCGCCGGCGCGCCTCCTCGACGATCGCGTGACCCGTCCGCCGGGCGCGGATCGTCGCCGTCGCGACCTCGACCCCCCCATACTCCTCGCCGACCAGCTTGGCCCGGGCGAGCGCCGCCCGGGCGGCCTTCAGCTGCTCGGCCGGCAGTCCGGCGTCGAGCGGCAGGGACATCGGGATCTGGAAGATCCAGATCGCCTCGATCGTCGCCTTGTCGATCGCCGCCTCGTCGGTCTGCTCGCCGGCCACCAGGAGCGCAGCCGTCTGGACGATGTCGTCGTCGAGCTCGGTCCCCAGCAGGGGAACGAGGATCGACCCGTAGTCGCGCTCGCGCTTCTCCGCGCGGAGCGCCGAGGCCGGGACCGTGACGCGGGCGAGGAGCGCCTTCCCCTGGCGCTTGCGATACCCGACGTAGAGCGCGACGCCGGCGACCATCCACGCCAGCCCGACGTAGCGGGCGCCGTCGTGGAGCACGATCACGCTGATCCACGCCGCCGCCGACACGAGCGCGCCGACCGCCGCCGGGATCGGCAGGTCCCCGCCGCGGATCCGGATCGACCCGGGCACGCGGTAGGGGCGCACGCGGTCCGGTTCGCGGAAGCGCAGGACGCAGATCGAGAGGTGGGCGATCGTGAACGCGAGCATCGCCCCGAACGCATAGATCCCGACGAGGAAGTCGAGGTCGGCCGGGAGGACGAGGGCGGCGGCCAGCAGGCCGGCGACCACGATCAGCACGTAGGGCGTCGACCGGGTCCTGTGGATCCGCCCGATCCCGCTCGGGATCTGCCGATTCGTGGCGAGCGAGAAGGTCAGCCGCGAAAGGCCGAGCATCGCCGAGTTGGCGGCCGCGACGAGCGTCAGGGCGGCGGCCGCGGCGACGATGTACTTGAGCGGGTCGGCCAGACTCCGCGGATGGAAGGCCTCCACGATGCCCAGGACGGGCGCCCCCAGGTGGTGGTCCGCGAGGGCGGTGTGGCCGCCGATCACCGGGATCGCCGTGACCGAGACGACGGCGATCCCGATGTAGATGATGTACACCGACGCGTTCGCGCTCGCCACCAGCCGACGCAGCCCCCGCGGACCGACCGTCACCTCGCCCGAGAGGCCGGCCGCGGACTCGAGGCTGGTGAAGGCGACCGTCGTGATCGTCAGCGCGAAGATCACATCCGACCACTTGGGGGCCGACCCGAGGTGGATGTTGTCGGTGATCGTCGAGAGGTTGAAGTAGAGGATCAGGCCGACCACGATCACGACCAGCTGGATCAGCAGGTCGGCGACGACGACCATCGCGATCCGCCGGGTCCGCCGGGTCGAGAAGCCGCGGATGTTGGCAGCCACGACGAAGGCGATGATCGCCACGGCGACCACCAGACGCGGGGCCCCGTGGCCGAGCGGCGCGTAGAAGGCCGCGAGGTAGCTGGTCGCCGCGAGCGAGGCGACGGCGATCAGGATCACGTAGTCGAGCAGGATCGCCCAGCCGGCGATGAAGCTGACGAGCTCGTTGAACGCGTGGCGGGCGAAGACCGTCGACCCCGCCCGATCGCGGTGCTGGGACGCGCCCTCGGCGTAGGTCATCGACGTCAACGTGAAGAACACACCGGCCGCGAGGAAGACGAGCGGCGTCAGGCCGAGGGCGTGACCGGCGACGACCCCCAGCGAGAAGTAGATCGAGCTGGCCAGGGAGGTCCAGACGATCGCGAACAGCGCCGGCGACCCCAGGCTCCGGCGGAGCACGGGGCCGGGCGGGCGGGGTGGTGCGGCCGGCGACTTGGACTTACGGCCGCTCGCCCCGGGCCCGGACGGCTCGGCGGCCATCAGCGGCCGGCCCGACGCATCCGCGCCGAGACGTAGAGCCGGCCGACGCCGGCCGCGACGAACAGGAGGCCAAGGGCGATCCCCTGCACGCTGAGACGCACGGCTAGCGCCACGCCGATCAGGATCATCGCCACGGAGAGGATCCGCGTTAGTCCTGCGTGAAGCTGGCTCCCGCGACCGGGGCGAGCACTATCGGGCGTCATCTGCCGGGAAGCTTACGGCGAGCACCCGACCCGGCGCGCGGCCGGCCACCCCTCAGGCGAGCGCCCGACTCAGGTGATCAGCGGGATGATCAGGATCGCGACGATGTTGGCAACCTTGATCATCGGGTTGATCGCCGGTCCCGACGTGTCCTTGAACGGATCGCCGACCGTGTCGCCGGTCACCGCGGCCGCGTGCGCGTCCGAGCCCTTGCCACCGTGAGCGCCGTCCTCGATCAGCTTCTTCGCGTTGTCCCAGGCCCCGCCGCCGGCGGTCATCATCACTGCGAAGAAGAAGCCGACGACGATCACTCCGATCAGCAGCCCGCCGAGCGCCTGCGTGTCGATCAGGCCGACGACCACCGTCATTCCGATCGGCAGCAGCGCCGGAAGGATCATCTCCCGCTGGGCGGTCTTCGTGACGATGTCGACACATGCCGCGTAGTCGGGCTCCTCCTCGTAGGTCATGATGCCCGGCTTCTCGCGGAACTGCCGGCGAACCTCCTCGACGACGGCGCCGCCGGCCCGGCCGACTGCCTCCATCGAGAGCGAGGCGAACAGGCAGACCATCATTCCGCCGAGCAGCAGGCCGATCAGGACGGCCGGCTCGTTGATGCCGAAGGTCAGCGGTCCGTGCTGGCCCGGGCTCGGAACCTGGCCGGGGAGCGCGTAGTGAAGTGTCTTGTCGAGCTCCTCCTGGAAGCCGGCGAAGAGGACGATCGCCGCGAGCACGGCTGAGCCGATCGCGTAGCCCTTGGTGACGGCCTTCGTCGTGTTGCCAACCGCGTCGAGCCGGTCGGTGACCTCGCGGACCTCCTCGGGGAGGTCCGCCATCTCGGCGATGCCGCCGGCGTTGTCGGTGATCGGCCCGAACGCGTCGAGCGCGACGATCAGGCCGGTCAGCGAGAGCATGCCCATCACGGCGACGCCGATCCCGTAGATCCCGACCGTCCCGCCGCCACCCAGCTTCCACGCGCCGAGCACGCCGAGGGCGAGCACGATCGCCGGGAGGGCGGTCGCCTGGAGGCCGGAGCTGAAGCCCTGGATGATGTTCGTCGCGTGGCCGGTCTCAGACGCCTGGGCCGTCTTCTTGACCGGGCTGAAGCGCGTCGACGTGTAGAAGTCGGTGATCACGAAGAGGAAGGCGGTCACGCCGATCCCGATCAGCGAGCAGAGGTACAGGTGCGTGACGCTCGGCGTGTTGACGCTCGCCGCGCTGGCGTCGGTGAACCCGCCGAGGCTGCCCATCAGCCACTTGGTGACCGGGTAGAAGGCGATCGCGGCGATGATCCCGGACGCGGCGAGGCCCTGGTAGAGCGCCCGCTCGACGTTGCCGCTCGCCGACTTGACGAAGAACGTCCCGATGATCGACGCGATGATCGCGACGGCGCCGAGCACCAGGGGATAGAGCGCGACCTGCGTCTGCGCGTGGAAGGTGAGGACTCCGAGCAGCATCACGGCGACCGCCGTCACGGCGTACGTCTCGAAGAGGTCTGCCGCCATGCCGGCGCAGTCGCCGACGTTGTCGCCGACGTTGTCGGCGATCGTCGCCGGGTTGCGCGGGTCGTCCTCGGGGATCCCGGACTCGACCTTGCCGACGAGGTCGGCGCCGACATCGGCCGCCTTGGTGAAGATGCCGCCGCCCAGCCGGGCGAAGACGGAGATCAGGGAGCCGCCGAAGCCGAGGCCGATCAGGGCGTTGACGGCGGTGGTCGGACTGTCGTTGAAGAAGGCGGTCAGCACGCCGTAGTAGCCGGCGACCCCGAACAGGGCCAGTCCGACGACCAGCAGGCCGGTGATCGCACCACCGCGGAAGGCCGTGTCGAGGCCTGGGGACACCCCGCCGCGGGACGCCTCGGCGACCCGGCAGTTGGCCCGGACCGACACGTTCATGCCGATGTAACCGGCCGAACCCGAGAGGACCCCGCCGAGCCCGAAGCCGATCGCGACGGCGATGTTCTGGATGAAGATCAGCGCGACGAGGACGACGACGCCGACGATCGCGATCGACGTGTACTGGCGGTTGAGGTACGCCCGGGCGCCCGACTGGACGGCGGCCGAGATGCTCTGCATCTTCTCGTTGCCGGGCGAGAGGGCCAGCAGTGAACGGGCGGTGACCGCGCCGTAGGCGACCGCACAGGCCGCGCAGACGAGAGCGACGACCACCCCGTGGTTGGTCAGAAAGTCAGTCAAGGAAACTCCTCACAAGCGGAAGACGTGTTTAGCCGCAGTCGAACGGGCCCACCCGAACACACACATGCCGGCGGGCACATGCGTCCCCCGGCACAAACCGCGGTGAGTGTACCTGTAGGAGCGGCGGCGCGGCAGACTGACCAAGGCCGCCGCCGGCGGCCTTCAGGTCAGCGCCCGGGCACCCACAGCCGGCTGGCCGGATCCGGACCCGACGGCGGGGTCGGGGCGGCCGGTGGCGCTGCGGGATCGCCTGCGCCCGAGGCTCCGGCGGGCGCGCCGGGCCTGGTCGCGAGCTTGGCGTACTCGAACTGGAGCTGGGCGAGGGCATCCCGCAGGGGCTTGAGCGTGTGGCCGACATCGCCCCGCTCGAGGACGGGCACGAGGGCGCGAACGGCGTCGATCCCGTCGCGAACCTCCTCGAGGTCGCGCTCCTGCTCGCCGTCGGGTCCGAGACCCAGCCGGCGGCCGGCCAGGTTGACGAGGGTGACGGCGGTCTGGACGAGGACGTCGGTCACCGTGACGTGCTTGAGCTGCTCCTCCCAGGCGCGCTGGATCTCCTCGTCGGCCGCATCGGGTCCCAGTCCGGGTTCGGTGTCGGCGGGGCCGGGGCCGGCGGGCGGGGGCGGGGGCGGAGTGCCGGCTGCCGTCGAGGCTTCCTGGAGGGACTCGTCCTCGACAGGCTTGGACTGGGAACTCGGGTCGGGTGTGGTCATGCTCGTACCTCCTCTGAATAGGTCGCGTCGGTCTCGCGGACGACGCTCGCGTAGACATCCTCGATCGGGGCGCCGGCCTCGATCATCCGGCGCTGGCGCTGGGCGCCGTTGGCCGCCGGCAGCGCCGGCTCGATCCCGAGCTCGGCGCGGACGGGAGCCGTCCACTCGAGCAGGCGGTCGCCGATCGCCGCGGCCGGGTACTCCTCGGCGCGGGGAATGTCGATCATCCGGCCGTCGAGCCCGTAGCGGATCGCCCGCCACATGTTCTCCTCGATCAGCCGGGACGCCGCGTCGGCGTGTGGCAGGCCGTCGTCGATGTCCCGGCCGGCCTGGGCGACGCAGGCGACGATCAGCTCGCTCAGGGCGTCGGACTCGCCGGCCGTCGACTGGGCATCGCAGATCCGGACCTCGACCGTGCCGAACGCGAAGTGCGGGCGGATCGACCACCAGACCTGGGTGAACTCGACGATCGACCGGGTCTCGATCAGGAAGGCGACGTAGTCGCGGTAGGCCTGCCAGCTGCCGAACACGTCGGGGACCCCGCAACGGGGGAAGCTACGCGTGAAGGTCTGCGTCCGCGCCGAGTGGAGGCCGGCCGGCCGGCCGTCGACGCACGGCGAGTTGGCCGACAGGGCCAGCAGGAGGGGGAGCACCGGCCGCAGGCGGTCGCAGATCCGCACGGCCCGGTCGGCGTCGCGGACGCCGACGTGGACATGGAGGCTGAACGTGTTGTTGCGCCAGGCGACGTACTGGAGCCCGGCCTCGACCCGGCGGTAGTGCTCGGTGTCGATGATCGGCTGGCGGCGGTAGTCGGCCCACGGGTGGGTGCCGGTCGATCCGAGCGCGGCGTCGTTGGCCCGGGCGTGGGCGAACAGCCGCCGGCGGCGGTCGCCCTGGCGGCGCACGGCGTCGTGGATGTCCTCGCCGCGACCGGAGATGATCTCGATCTCCGAGGCGATCAGCTCACCGGTGATGTGCTCGCCGAGGATCGGATCCGCGCTCAGAGCGGCGTCGCGGAGCTCCTCGAAGCGGGGGACGAGGTCGAGCGTCAGGGGATCGAGGATCGCGAACTCCTCCTCGATGCCGACGGTCAGGTCGCGCGAGTCGGCGAAGATCTCGGCGGCCCGGTCGAGCTCGGCGACGTTCACGCGCGGCTCCCGGCCGGTCGGCGGCCGGCCGACCGCGCGACGGGTGCACGGCTGGCCCGCCGGAGGGCGGCAGGCGCTGGAGTGGAGGACATCACGTGAGGTAGAAGTACAGCGCGTAGAGCAGATCGACCGCAGGGCTCGACGTGTGGACGGTCACATCCGGCGGCACGGTGAGGAGGGCTTCGGAGTAGTTGAAGATTATCTTCACGCCGACCGCGACGAGGTCGTCGGCGAGCTCCTGGGCGGCGAGCGTCGGCACTGCGAGAACGCCGACGACGATGTCCTCCTGCTCGACGAGGGACCTCAGCTCGTCGTTGTGGCGGACGACCTGCGAGCCGATCCGCTGGCCGACGATCTCGCGGTCGGAGTCGAAGATCGCGACGACGCGGAAACCGTGGTCGGCGAAGATGTCCGACGAGGCGATCGCCCGGCCGAGATGCCCGGCGCCGAACAGGGCGATGTTGTGCTGGCCGGCCGTCCCGAGGATCTTGCGGATCTGGGCGACGAGGGCATCGACGTTGTAGCCGACGCCGCGCTTGCCGAACTTTCCGAACCCCGAGAGATCCCGGCGGATCTGGGTCGAGTTGATGTGGGTGTAGTCGGAGAGCTCCTGCGAGGAGATCGTGTCCTTGCCCATCTTGCGGGCCTGCGTGAGGACCTGGAGGTATCGGGAGAGGCGGGCCGCGACACCCAACGAGAGGCGCCCGCCGAGCCCGTTTGCCGACTCGTCGAAACCGGCTTGGGTGACAAGGTCGCCGTATGTCATCGGAGTGACTCTAGATCATCCCGACACGTGCCAGGGCGGCGCGGAGGACGGCCTCGTCGACGTGAAAGTCGAAGAGCTCGTCCCCGTCGAGCCGGATCACCGGGATCCGCTCGAAATAGGCGCGGTGGAGGGCGTCGTCGTCGGTGATGTCGAGCTCGACCAGCTCGAATCCGAGCTCGTCACGGAGCCGTTCGAGGGTCGTCCTGGCGTCGTCGCACAGGCAGCATCCGGCCCGCCCGTAGAGCTCGACGCGGCTCACCGGAGGGGTCCCTCGCCGGTCGCGTAGGCCTCGACCCCGAGATATTCGGGGTACGGCTGGGCGGCGACGTACCGGGCGGCGCTGGCGATCATCGCGGCGTTGTCGGTGCACAGCTCACCCGGCGGCAGCGAGACGGTCACGCCGAGGCCGGCGAGCGCGGTCCGCAGGGGTCCGTTGGCGGCGACGCCGCCGCCGACGGCGAGGCGGGTCAGGCCGGTCTGCTCGAGGACGCGCTCGACCCGCCGGACGAGGGCCGTGACGATCGCCCGCTGGAAGGACGCCGCGAGGTCGGCCCGCACGGCCTCATCGACGCCGCCCGCCTCGCCCGTGCCGGCGAGGGTCGCGCCGAGGTCGCGCAGCTTGTAGAGCAGAGCGGTCTTCAGGCCGGCGAACGAGAAGTCGGCCGTCCGGCCGGTCGGGAAGTCGAAGGCCGCGGGGTCGCCGGCCCGGGCGAGCCGCTCGAGCGCCGCGCCGCCGGGATACCCGAGACCGAGCATCCGGGCGCCCTTGTCGAAGGCCTCGCCGGCGGCGTCGTCGAGCGTCCGGGCGAGGACCTCGGGCTCACCGTCGCGGTCGGTGACCCGGAGCACGAGCGTGTGCCCGCCGGATGCGATCAGCGAGACGAACGGCGGATCGAGCTGGTCGGGTTCGAGGAAGGCGGCGGCGACGTGGCCGTGGAGGTGGTCGACCGCGGCGAACGGCAGCTCGCCGGCCGCGGCGATCGCCTTGGCCGAGGCAAGGCCGACGAGCAGGGCGCCGATCAGGCCGGGCCCGCAGGTCGCGCCGACCAGCGTGATGTCGTTCAGGCCGACCCCGGCCCGGTAGAGGGCGTCGGCGGTCACGAGGTCGATCAGCTCGAGATGGTGACGCGCGGCAACCTCGGGAACGACGCCCCCGTACCGGTCGTGGATGCCCTGGGAGGAGATCACGTTCGACCGGATCACGCCGTCGGGGGTGACGACGGCGGCGCACGTGTCGTCGCAGCTGGTCTCGATCCCGAGGATCACGGGCCGGCCACGTCGCGCGTCGGGATCACGGGCGGTGGTGGGCGACCGGGTCGGCGGCGGGGACGTCGTCGAGGCGGCCGATCAGGGTCGACGGGGTCCGCCACATGATCAGGGCGTCCTCGCCGTTGTCGCGGTAGTACCGGCGGCGGAGTCCGGCCGTCCGGAAGCCGTCGCGCTCGTAGAGCTCGATCGCCGCGCGGTTGGACCTGCGGACCTCGAGCGTGAACTGGGCGTTGGGATCCTCGACCCGGACGTAGAGCTCGGCGAGCAGGGCCGACGCGATCCCCCGGCGGAGCTTGTCGGGGTCGACGGCGACGTTCATCACGTGCCAGACGGTGTCGTAGCGCGAACAGACGGTGTAGCCGACGATCCGTCCGTCTTCGACCGCGACCAGGCAGAGGCCGGAGGCGCGGGAGATCTCGAGGACGAACATCGCCAGCGACCACGGCGTCTGGAAGGCGCGCCGCTCGATCGCGATCACCTGGGGCAGATCGGCGTAGGCGAACGGGCGGATCTCGACCGGGGTCATGGGGCGGCGCCGGGGACCGCCGTGTCTGCCGCGGCAGCGCGGCGGAGGGCGAGCTCGGCGTCGGGCAGACGGACGTAGATCGGGAGGACCGGGCCGCGGGCGTCGACGTCGCCGTCGGCGGCGAGGCGCAGGATTGCGGCCGAACTCACCCGATGGCGCGGTGAGCGGTCAGGTGCGACGATCAGGCCCCCTCCTTCCAAATCCGGCCTGAATCGTAGCGCGCCGTCGCCGACGGCCAGCCACTGCGCCGCACCCGTCAGCTCGGCGACCCCGGCCGGCGGGATCGCAGTCGGCGGGATGACCTCCCGGCCGTCGTCGTAGCCGGCGACGAAGACCTCTCGACGGCGGGCGTCGATCACCCCGAGGACGCGGCCGGGACCGGCGCCGGCGGCCAGGGCTCGCAGCGTGCCGACGCCGACCAGTGGGGCACCGGTCGCCGCGGCGAGCCCGCGGGCGGTCGCGATCCCGATCCGCAATCCCGTGAAGGTCCCGGGTCCGAGGCCGACGGCGATCAGCTCGAGGTCGTGCCAGCGGAGTCCGGCATCGTCGAGCAGACCGGCCGCGAGCGGGAGCAGCCGGGCGGTGTGGCGGGGCCGGGCGCCGGCCTCGACGTCGTCGCGGGCTTCGCGGAGCGTCCCGTCGGGGAGCATCAGCCCGACGACGGTGGCCGATGTCGCCGTATCCAGGGCGAGCGCGATCAACCCGAGACCTCGATCCGCCTGCGGTCACCGCCGAGGTGCTCGAGCGTCACGCGGAGGCGGACCCGGCCGAGCAGCGGGTGGTCGGGAGGCGCCCACTCGATGAACGCGACGCGATCGGCTCCCAGATAATCGTCGAGCAGATCCGGGTCCTCGTCGTCGAGACTGGCCAGCCGGTAGAGGTCGAGGTGGGCGATCGTCAGGCCGCCGGCGCCGGCGTAGCGGTTGGCGATCGCGAAGGTCGGGCTGGTGATCGGCCCGGCGACGCCGAGCGCGCGGCAGGCGCCGCGGACGAACGTCGTCTTGCCGGCGCCGAGCTCACCCGTCAGGAGAACGACGTCCCCGGGGACGAGCCGGCCGCCGATCGTCGTCCCGAAGTCCTCGGTCGCCTGGGCGTCGGCGGTCTCGAGCACGGTCGGGCTCACTCGAACAGCCCGAGCTGGGCGGGCTTGCCAGGTACCGGGGTGCTCTGAGGCTGATCTTTCGGAGCGCTCACGGCGGGCGCCGGCGCGAGCGGCGCGATCGCGGCCTGCGGGCGCTCGGCCGGGCCGGCCGCCGACGGGTCGGCCGGCGCCGCGGCGGTCGGGGACTGCGGAGGGTCGAGTGCGAGGAGAGCCGGCAGGCGGGAGAAATCGTCGCGGAGGGTCTCGAGCATGCGGGGTGTGTAGAGGGCGGCGGCGGGGTGGAAGATCGGGAAGATCCGCACGGCGCGCGAGCCGATCAGGCGGATCTCCGGGCGGCCGTGGATCCTCGTGATGCCGGTCGGGTCGTCGCGGAGCAGCTTGGTCGCGAAGTTGCCGAGCGTGCAGATCACCCGCGGCTCGATCAGCTCGACCTGGCGGCGCAGGTACGGCCGGCAGTTCTCGATCTCGCCGGGCGCGGGGTCGCGGTTGGCGGGCGGGCGGCACTTGAGGACGTTGGCGATGAAGACGTCGGCCCGGGCGATCCCGATCTCGCCGAGCAGCTTCTCGAGCAGCTTGCCGGCCTGGCCGACGAACGGCAGGCCGAGCTTGTCCTCGGTGGCGCCGGGAGCCTCGCCGACGAACATCAGGTCAGCGTCGGCGTTGCCGGCGCCGAAGACGACGGTCTGGCGGGTCGCGGCGAGCTCGGGGCAGCGCGTGCAGCCGCGGGCCTCGTCGTAGAGGGCCTTCAGCGCGTCGCGGCGGAGGGGTGCGGTGGGCACGACACGTAACGATGGTAGTGCCGGGGCTGGTCGACCGCCGTCGGCCGGCCGCGGGTGTGTTGTATCGTCAGGCGAGAGTCGTCGCCTGGGCGGTGGACGACCGATCGAACCCCATACTCCTGTCGCGACCGGTATCCCCGAGGGAACTGGACCGAAGCGTATGAATCCCAAGCCGAAGACGATCCGAACTGTGGCCGAGCTGCGCCGGGCGGTCGCCGCTGCGCGCGCCGGACCCGGCCGGCGGGTCGGGCTCGTGCCGACGATGGGCGCACTCCACGAGGGCCACCTGTCGCTGGTCGCGCGGGCGCGGGAGGAGTCCGATGTCGTCGTGATGTCGGTGTTCGTCAACCCGCGGCAGTTCGGGCCGACCGAGGACCTCGATCGGTATCCACGAACGGAGGCGCGGGACGCCGAGCTGGCAGGCGCGGCCGGGGTCGACATCCTCTTCGCCCCGGGTCCGGCCGAGGTCTATCCGGACGGGTTCGCGACGACGGTCAGCGTCGCCGGGCTGTCGGATCGCCTGTGCGGCGCCCGGCGGGGGGCCGATCATTTCGCGGGCGTGGCGACGATCGTGACGAAGCTGCTCAACATGGTCGGCCCGGACGTGGCCTACTTCGGCCAGAAGGATGCCCAGCAGGCGGCGGTGGTCCGCCGCGTCGTGCGCGACCTCGACATTCCCGTGCGGATCGAGGTCTGTCCGACGGTGCGTGAGGCCGACGGCCTGGCGATGTCGAGCCGCAACGCGTACCTCGACGACTCAGACCGGGCTCGCGCCGTCGGCCTGAGTCGTGCGCTCGTCGCGGCGGTGGAGGCGGCGGCCGGCGGCGAGCACGACCCGCGCGCGGTCGAGCTGGTCGCCCGGCGTGAGCTCGCGGCCCACGAGATCGAGCCGGAGTACGTCGAGATCGTGTCACCCGAGACGCTCGAGCCGGCGGCTGATCTCGAGCGTCGGGTGCTGGTCGCCGTCGCCGCGACGGTGGGTCAGACGCGGCTGATCGACAACGTGATGCTCGACCCGATCGGTCGAGCCGACGATCTTCAACCACAGGAAGCGAGGCGGGCCGGCTGATGTTGCGGACGATGTTGAAGGCCAAGATCCATCGGGCGACAGTCACCGACTGTGACCTGCACTACGTTGGGTCGATCACGATCGACCCGGACCTCCTGGAGGCCGGGGAGATCCTCGAGCACGAGCAGGTCGCCGTCGTGGACGTGGACAACGGCGCCCGCTTCGAGACGTACACGATCGCCGGAGCGCGGGGGTCGCGGGAGATCAAGGTCAACGGGGCGGCGGCTCGGCTCGTCCACCGGGGGGACACGATCATCGTGATCTCTTACGCCCAGTACGACGAGGCCGAGCTCGTCGACTACCGGCCGCGGGTCGTCCACGTCGATGCGGAGAACGAGATCACGGCGGTCGACGACCGCGCGTCGGGTCTCCTGGTCTGAGGAGGTCGGGAAGATGTCAACCACGCCGAAGTCCACGCTCCACAACGACCGTCTCCCGATCACGCTGCCGGCGCTCGCCGAGAAGAAGCGGCGGGGTGAGGCGATCGTGATGATCACGGCCTACGACTACCCGTCCGCCCAGGTCGCCGAGGCGGCCGGCGTGGACATCGTGCTGGTCGGCGACTCGGGCGCGATGACCGTGCTCGGATACCCGTCGACGGTGGCGGTGAGCGTCGACGAGATGCTGATGCTCGCGTCGGCCGCCCGCCGGGGATGCCGCACGCCGCTGCTTGTCGGCGACCTTCCGTTCGGGTCCTACGAGGTGTCCGACGAGCAGGCCGTCCAGACGGCGCAGCGGTTCATCAAGGAGGCCGGCTGCGACGCGGTCAAGCTCGAGCGGGGCGACCCGGCATCGGTCTCGCGGGCGCGGGCGATCGTCGCGAGCGGCATCCCGGTGATGGGACACCTCGGCCTGACGCCGCAGACGGCGACCGCGCTCGGCGGGTATCGGGCGCAGGGCCGGACGGCCGGCCAGGCCGTGGCGATGGCCGGCGCGGCGTTCGAGCTCGAGGCGGCCGGGTGCTTCGCGATCGTCCTCGAGGCGATCCCGGCGGCCGTCGCCGCCGTGCTGTCCCCCCGGCTCTCGATCCCCGTGATCGGGATCGGCGCGGGTCCGGCGACCGACGGCCAGGTGCTCGTCTTCCACGACCTGCTGGGCATCTACGACGGTCACGCGCCGCGCTTCGCCAAGCGGTACGCCGCGCTCCGCGAGCAGATGGTCGCGGCGGTCGGCGAGTACTCCGACGACGTCCGGCTGCGGCGGTTCCCGGCCGCCGAGCACACATATTCGATCGACCCAGACGAGCTGGAGGCCTTCAGGGAGGGGATCGGCGCCTGAAAGACGGCTTGCGCCTCCACGATCTTCACACGTCGGCGGCCCGGCGGGCGTACCGTCGACCGATGGCCGTCAGGCGAGAGCGTCAGGTGAAGTCGATCAGCGGGCTGTCGGACGTGTCGGAGGCCGGCTTCTTCGACCTCTTCGAGCAGGCCGGGGCGAACAACGTGACGGCGGCCGGGCTGCTCGAGGAGATGCTCCGCGACTTCCCCGAGCAGGCCGACCTGGCCGGGGAGATCCGCGAGTGCGAGCACGCGGGGGATCATGTGACGCACGAGGTGATCAGGCGGCTCAACACGGCTGGGACGGCGACGCCGATCGGCCGGGAGGACATCCTCGACCTGACGTCGGCGCTCGACGACATCGTCGACTACATCGAGGAGATCGCCGACTACCTCGGCCTCTACAGGATCGAGGCGCCGATGGAGCAGGCCCAGCGGATGGCCGGCGTCCTCCACGCGGCGACGATCCAGCTCGCCGCCGCGATCCCCAGGATCCGGGACCTCCAGCCGACCGACGAGCAGACGATCGAGGTCCATCGGCTGGAGAACGTCGGCGATCAGATGGTCCGGGAGGCGCTGGCGTCGTTGTTCGAATACGGGACCGACCCGATGGTCGTGATCCGTTGGAAGGACATCTTCGAACGTCTCGAGAGCGCGATCGACTCGACCGAGCGAGCCGCGTACATCGTCCAGGGGATCGTGATCAAGAACTCCCGGTAGGGCTGGCCCAGGGCCCCGGGGCCAGCGGCATCCGTCCACTGGGCGGGGCGCATCCGCCCACCGAGAGGCGGCCATCCGTCCACTGGGCGAGCCGCATCCGCCCACCGAGCAGGCGGCCATCCGTCCACTGGGCAGGCCGCATCCGCCCACCGAGCACGGGGCCATCCGTCCACTGGGCGAGCGGCATCGGCCCGGCGGGAGGCGGGCGCCGCCGCATTGACAAATCGTTCACACTGCTGTCCGCGCGCCCGGCTGGGCGCGCACCCCGACCAGTGAAAACGCGCGGCGAAGGGCCTTTTGAGATGGCGTCGATCAGGAGACTGCTGCACGGGCCTGAGAGCGAGTTCTTCGACCTCTTCGAGCAGGCCGCGGCGAACATCGTCACGGCGGCCGGGATGCTCGACGAGATGCTCCGGGACTTCCCCGACCAGGCCGGGTTGGCCCGGGACATCCTCGAGTGCGAGCGGACCGGCGACCAGATCACGCACGAGGTCATCGGCCGCCTCAACAAGACCTTCGTGACGCCGATCGACCGCGAGGACATCCTCGAGCTGACGTCGGCGCTCGACGACATCGTCGACTACGTCGAGGAGGTCGCCGACTACCTCGGCCTCTACAAGATCGAGGCGCCGATGGAGCAGGCCCAGCGGATGGCCGGGGTCCTCCACGCGGCGACGATCCAGCTGGCGGCCGCGATCCCCCGGATCCGGGGCTTCCGGGATATCGGGGAGCAGACGGTCGAGGTCCACCGACTCGAGAACGTCGGTGACCAGATCGTCCGCGAGGCGCTGGCCTCGCTGTTCGAGTACGGGACCGACCCGATGGTCGTGATCCGGTGGAAGGACATCTTCGAGCGGCTCGAGAACGCGATCGACTCGACCGAGCGGGCGGCGTACATCCTCGAGGGCATCGTGATCAAGAACTCCTAGCCGTGCCGACCGCGATCTCACGCAGCGGCCGGACCGTCGGATGAGCGGGGAGATCATCCTCGTCGTCGTCGTCTTCACGGCACTGGCGTTCGACTTCACCAACGGCTTCCACGACACGGCGAACGTCGTCGCGAGCGCGATCTCGACCCGCGCGATCCCGGCCCGACCGGCGATCGCCCTGGCGTCGCTGCTGAACTTCATCGGCGCGTTCATCTCCCTGAAGGTGGCCGCGACCGTCGGCCAGGGGTTTGTCGACACGCACGACGTGACGACGACCGTCGTCTTCGCCGGCCTCGCGGGAGCGATCACGTGGAACCTGCTGACCTGGTATCTCGGGCTTCCGTCGAGCTCGTCCCACGCCCTGATCGGCGGCCTGATCGGCTCGGTGGTCGCATCCGACGGATTCGCCGGCGTCAGCGGGACCGGCGTCCTCGCCAAGCTGGTCGTCCCGGCCCTCGTCGCGCCCGTCCTGGCGTTCGTGGTCGCGTGGTCGGCGATCGTGATCGTCTACCGAATCGTCGGCGGACTCCGGCCGGGCACGGTGAACCGGGGCTTCCGGGTCGGTCAGCTCGCGTCGTGCGGGCTGTTGGCCCTGTCCCACGGGACGAACGACGCACAGAAGACGATGGGCGTGATCACGCTGGCGCTGATCGCCCACGGCGACGTCTCGGCGACCGGTTTCCACGTCCCGCTGTGGGTCGTGTTCGCATCGGCGAGCGCGATCTCCCTCGGCACGCTGAGCGGCGGCTGGCGAATCATCAGGACGATGGGCACCCGTCTGATCAAGATGGACCCGGCCCAGGGCTTCGCCGCACAGGCGGCCGGCGCGGCGGTGATCCTCGCGGCGTCGAGCGTCGGCTACCCCCTCTCGACGACGCACGTGATCTCCGGAGGGATCGTCGGGGCCGGCGCGGCCAAGCGGCTGTCGGCGGTCCGCTGGGGAGTCGCCGGCGACATCGCCGGCGCGTGGGTCCTGACGCTGCCGGCGGCGGCGATCTTCGGCGGGGGCATCGACCTGATCTCGCGGGCGTTCGGAAGGGGAGCCGCGGGTCCACTGGTGATCACGGCCGCGTCACTCGCCGTGCTCGCGTCCGTGCTCGGCCGGCGGGCGCGCATCCAGCGGGCTGTGCCGACGACCGCCTGAGCCGGTCGCCTCAGCCTCTCGGCAGACGCTCTCGCGCGGCGTGGCGCAGGCGGCGCTCGACATCCGGCGCTCGGCGGATCAGGTCACCGACGGCGGCCGGCGACAGGACGAGCAGGCGGAGCGGCGAGTCGGCGACGACGGTCGCCGTCCGCGCGTAGCCGAAGCCGGCACCCCAATCGAGGGCGGCCACCTCGCCGAAGAACTCGCCGGGACCGAGCTCGCGGGGTTCCTCGAGCTCGGCGTAGACCCTCGCGGTACCGCCGACGACCGTGTAGAAGTGGCGGGTTCCCTCCCACCGGCGGATCACCGTCTCGCCTGCGTCGACCGACATCGTCCGGGCGGAGCGGCGAACGATCTCCAGCGCGTCGGCGTCGAGGTCGGCGAACAGCGGAAGGCCGCGGATCGCAGCCTCGTCGAACTCCGTCGCCTCGGCCCATCCGCCGCGGACGTCGGCGTTGAAGTCCTCGTGCGTCGGCAGCGGCTGGACGCCCGGCTGGCTGGGGGCCGGGGCGCCGGCGAACCAGTCGAGCACGTCGGTGACGTCGTGCGGGCCGGTCGTGTGGTTCATCACGCACATGCGGATCGCGTACATCCCGTGCAGCCGGGTCGACGAGACTAGGCCCCGGCCGGTCGCCTCGAATGCAGCGACGAGATCGGCGTTCAGGCGGGCGAGCGTGGCCTCGTCGTCGACGCCGTCGACGCGTCGGCGGAAGCAGATGATCCCGAGCGACGCCGGCGAGAGGAGCTCGAGCGTCGGGGCCGCGCGGACGTGCTGCTCGGCCAGCTCGGCGAGATCGATCGACCGGTCGATCGCGTCGCGAAACGCGTCGGTTCCGTAGTAGTTGAACGACAGCCAGATCTTCAGCGCCCGGGACGACCGGGTGAGCTGGAGGCCGAGGTCGGAGAAGTTGACCTCGTCGTTCTTGTAGTCGGCCAGGTAGTCGGGGTTGATCGTGAAGGCGTCCTTCAGGAGGTGGCCCTCGCGGACGAGGAGGCAGCCGCATTCGATCGGCTGGTACAGCCACTTGTGCGGATCGAGCGTGACCGAGTCGGCGAGCTCGAGGCCGGCGAGTCGGTGGCGTCCGCGGTCGGTGAGCGTCGCGAAGCCGCCGTACGCGGCGTCGACATGCAGCCACAGGCCGCGCTCCCGGCAGATCCCGGCGATCTCGGCGAGCTGATCGATCGCACCGGTGTTGGTCGATCCGGCGTTGGCCGAGACGAGCAGGGGCTGGCGTCCGGCGTCGGCGTCCGCGTCGATCGTCCCGACCAGCGCATCGAGGCGAAGCCGGTGATCTGAGTCGGTCGGCAGGACCCTGACCTGGTCCGGGCGGAAGCCGAGTAGGCGGGCTGCGCGGGCGACCGACGAGTGGGACTGGTCGGCGGTGTAGGCGACGACGCGGTCGGACATCGGGCCGAGCAGGGCCTCGCGGGCGCAGGCGAGCGCCGTGATGTTCGCGGCTGACCCGCCGCTGACGAGGATCCCGGCGGCGTCCGCCGGATAGCCGATCCACTCCTTGAACCAGTCGAGCACGACCAGCTCCAGCTGACTCGGGCCGGCCGCCGACATCCACGAGCCGACGTCGATGTCCAGCGCGCTCGAGATCAGATCGCCGAGCGCACCGGGAAACGTGCTCGACGCGGGGATGAACGCGAAGTAGCCGGGGTGGGCGAGGCGGCTCATCGGTGCGAGGACGTCGTCGGCGGTCTGCTGGAGGAGCTCCGGCCACGGGCGCGGCCGCGACGGCGGCGGGCCGGTCAGGCGGCGCCGCAGCTCACCCGGAGGGAAGCGGCGCATCGCGGGGATCGACGGATCGGTCAGCTGGTCGACGAGGAGATCGATCGTCCGGTAGCCGAGCTCACGCAGGACGTCGGGCGGCAGCCCGAGGGGATCGCGATCGAGGTCACCCACGACGGTCACCTTAACACCGTCGATCGACCGTTTCGCGGTCACGGCGCCTCGCCCGACGCGTCCCTGATCGCGCTCCCGGCCGACCTGCGACCGGCCGGGTCGCCTGGGCGCTGGGCCGTTGGTTCAAGGCCGGCGGCCGGGTTGCCGACGACTTCCCCATGCGGTTCGCGACCCGCCGACTCGAACCGGGCGTCCGCGGCCGGGTCGGCCCGGAACGCCTGTTCCCGGCCTTCGCACGCGCGGGACGCGCGCTCCCAGCCGTCGCACGCGCGGGACGCCCGCTCGCGGTCCTCGCACGCGCGGGACGCCCCCTCCAAGCCTTCGCGCGCGCGGGACGCCTGCTCGCGGTCCTCGCCGCGTGTACGGCCGTTGTCGGGTGGGCTCCGTCCGTCGCCGGCGCGCGGGAGTTCGCTCCGTCGACGTTCCTCCTCTCCCGGTCGGCCGCCGGCGGCCTGCCGAACGGCGCGTCGTGCTGCGGCGTCGTCTCCCACGACGAGCGGATCGGTCGGGTGATGGCCTTCGAGTCGTGGGCCTCGGACATCACGCCGGGCGTCCGCTACGGGGTCGCGAACATCTACGCCGTGTTCCGCAAGCCCGGCGACTGGGCCGAGATCGGCTCACCGTGGGTGGCCGGACCGACGCAGCTCGTCTCGCACGCGATCGGCGGCCGCCCGGCGAACGGGCCGAGCTGGGACCCGATGATGTCCGGTGACTCCGCCGACGCGCCGCACTGCGTCGCGTTCCTCTCGCGCGCGACCAACCTCGTCCACGGCGACCGCGCTCACCCGGCGCAGGCCCTCGTCGAGAACCTCCAGACCCGCGCGATCCAGATCGTCTCGGTCAGCAGCACCGGCCGACCCGCAGACCGGGACACGACGGAGGTCGCCGTGAGCGGCGACTGCCGGAGGGTCGCGTTCGTCTCCACGGCGACCGACCTCGCCCAGACGACGACCCGTCCCGGCTGGCCGGCGGCGGTGACCCGGAGCCCCAGGCGCGGGACGAGCCAGGTCTACGTGAGGTTCCTCGCCGGCAGCGGAAGGCTGACCGGCCTGACGATGGTCGCCTCGGCGGCCGACGGCCGCCCGGCTGATGCGGCGGCGACCGGCGTCACCCTGAGCCGCGACGGCGACGCCCTGGCGTTCAGCTCGGCCGCCGGAGACCTCGGCGCGCCGTCGGGCGGCGTGGCGCAGATCTGGGAGCGGATGCTCACGCCCCGCGCGAGCCGGCAGGAGATCCGCCAGACGATACGGCTCGTCTCCCGCACCCCCGATGGCCGGCCCGGCGACGCCCCGTCGATGAGACCGACGATCGACCACGACGGCCGGGTGATCGCCTTCGAATCGCTCGCCGCCAACCTCCTTCCCGGGGCGAACGGCGCCTCGCAGATCATCCGAGCGACGGTCACCGGCACCGACCCGGTGCTCGGCTGGGTGTCGCAGCCCTGGTCCCTGCCGGAGCTCGGCAACGGCCCGAGCCACGACGCGTCGATCACCGACGGCGGCGAATGGATCTTCTTCGACTCGACCGCCGGCAACCTCGACCCCGGGAGGCCCGCGCCGGCCGGCCCCGTCCAGGTCTACCGGTGGACCGTGCCGTCGCTGGTCAGCCCGACCGACGAGACGCACATCGCAAGGGTCAGCGTCGGCGGCCCGTTCGACTTCCAGTCGCGCACACCCGCATCCCACCCGGACGCCAGCGCCCGCGGCAACTACATCCCGTTCGAGTCAGACGACCCCGGCCTCGACGTGACGCTGCCCGCCCGGCGGGAGCCGGCCTGGTACCCCGGCCCGGCCCTGTCCCTGCCCGACTGGTGGACGATCCCCGCCGGAACGAGGCCGGTCACGCTGAACCTGGTTACGCTGCCCGGGGTCCTCGAGGGCGCAATCACACCGCGACTGCCCGGAGCCTTCGGGACTCCCGACGAGTCGGCCGGCAATGCGGCCGTCGACCCCCGACTCCACCAGGCCTACGTCCGCTTCGTCGGATCCAACGGCTGACGGCGGCCGCGCGCGGGCCCGACGCCGGCGCTACGACGCTCCGCCGTCCCGCGCATGTTGGTGATGCTCGATCGGACGGAGGACCTTCGCCGGGGCGCCGGCGGCGACCGAGAACGCCGGTATGTCGCGCGTCACGACGCTGTTCGCGCCGATCACGCACCGCTCGCCGATCGTCACACCGCTCGTGACGACGACGTTCGCCCCCAACCAGACGTTCGCACCCAGCCGGGTCGGCCCCTTCGAGCTGAAGCCCTGCCACGGCACGGGTCGGTCGGGATCGTCGAAACGGTGGTCGGCGTCGGTCACGAGGCAGCCATTGGCCAGCATGCAGTGCTCGCCGATCTCGACCAGGCCGGCCGCGGCGATCATCACGCCCTGGTTGAGAAACGTCCCTCCGCCGATCCGCACGCGCGCCGGCGCCGGCGCCGTGATCCAGACGCCCGGCTCGAGGAGGACCTGAGCGCCGATCTCCAGCCGTCCGTCCCTCAACGCCTCGAGCACGTTGCCGTGAACCGGCCACCGGGCGAACGCCTCGCGGCGGCCGAGCTCCCAGTGGATGCGTGCGCGGTTCCACGGCAGCGAGTTCTGCTCGTACCACCGCCACTTCTGGATCCACAGACGTAGCTCGGCCGGCGTCACCCGCCAAGGTTAGGCTGCCGGCCACGCGGCCTGCGACAATCCGTCGAGGTGACGTGATGTCAGCCGATCCCAAGCCCGCAGCGCCGGCCTACGACCTCGACCGGCTGGGCTGGCTCCAGTTCGAGCGGCTCTGCTCGCTCGTCCTCGACGCCGACGCCGGCCTCGCCGACCCCGGATGGATCGGCCGCGCCTACGCCGTCCGCCGGGCATCGCTCGACGGCCCCCTGGCGTTCGCCAGCCGCCCGATCGCCCAGACGGGAGCCGCCGCGACGCTGGCCCAGGCGGGAGCCGTGACGCCCGACCATGCCGCCGCGACGCTGGCCCAGGCGGGAGCCGTGACGGTCGCGGTCATCTGGGTGGCCGCCGGCCTCGAGCCGGTGTCCCGGCGCTACGACTTCGCCCGCCGTGTCAACCGCCTCGCCGACGAAGGCGGCCTCGGACCCGAGCATACGATCCTCGCGCTGACGAACCTCGACGCGACCGACGCCCACGAAACGGCGACCGCCTGGCTTCGCCCGACACTCCTTCCCCGCCTCGTCGTGCTCGGCCTCCACGAGCTCTCCGAGACCATCGACCGCCACCCAGGAGTCCGGGCCGGCCTTCCGTCGGTGCTCGGCCTCCGCGACCTCGCACCCCTGATCCCGACCGCCCTGCGCGACCGGTCGACCTTCGACGTCGACGCCGCCCGCGCGCTCGCCCGCGTGTTCTCGCCGACGCGGGCCTTCGACCGCGCCCGGGCCGTCCTCGACCGACACCGCTTCGCCGTCCTCACCGGCCCGCCCGAGATGGGCAAGACGGCGATCGCCCGGATGATCGCCCTCGCCCTGCTGACCGACGGCTGGGAGGCCCACGAGTGCAACAGCCCCGAGCAGGTCTGGGCCGCCTTCGATCCCGGCCGGCGGCAGGTCTTCGTCGCCGACGACGCCTTCGGCTCGACCGAGTACCGGCCCGACGCAGCAGACCGCTGGGCCCACGAGCTCGCCCGCCTCCTGGAGGCCCTCGACGACCGCCACCGCCTGATCTGGACGTCCCGCCCCGCGCCCCTCAAGGCCGGCCTGCGCCGCGTCCAGCGCGAACGCGGGTCCGAGCGGTTCCCCGCCCCCGCCGAGATCCTCGTCGACGCCGGCGACCTCGATCTCGCCGAGAGGACCCTGATCCTCTTCCGCCATGCCAAGGAAATCCACGGCGGCCCACCCGTCCGCAGGCTGCTCGGCGGTTCGACCGGTGCCCGGATCGTCGAGCACCCCCACTTCACGCCCGAGCGGATCCGCCGCCTGACCGCCGACCGGCGTGCCGAACTACTCGCGCTCGCGGCCGGCGACCCGCCCCCGCGCTCCGCGGATGCGCCGCCCACGCTGGGCTGGCGGCGGCTCATCGAGCAGGAGCTGACGACGCCCACCGACGCGATGAGCACCTCGTTCGCCGCGCTCGGCCCCGAGCACCAGGCGATCCTGATCGCGATGCTCGACGTCCCGGCCGGCTTCGTCGAGCACCGCGAGCTCGCCGCCACCGTCCGCCGCCATCACCCCGGCGGCCTGACCGCCCCGCCGGCCGACCTGATCGACCGGCTGACCGACCACTTCCTCCGCGTCACGCCGCTCGGCATCGGCTGGGTCCACCCCAGCTGGCGCGACCTCGTGATCGACCGGCTCCGCGACGACGCAGCCGGCCGCCGGCGGTTCCTCTCTGCCTGCGGCCTCCACGGCGCAATGCTCGCGCTCTCACGGGCCGGCGGCCCCACCGGCGAGCGAACGCTGCCCCTGCTCCTCACCGACGCCGACTGGGACGTCCTGACCGACCGCGTCCACGACCTGATCGGAGAGCTCGACGACCGCGACCTCGCCCGTCTCGTCTCGGCGATCGGCGACGCCACGCTCGATCCCGCATCACCCGGCCAGGCGGCCGAGGCCGCCAGCCTCGCCGACTACGCCCTCAGCTCGACCCGACGAGCCTGGGACGCCGAGCGACGCGCTGTGCCCACGGCCCTCCTCGAAGCCTGGTACGCCGTCAACGCCTGCCTCTCCCGGCCCACCGCGCCACCCCGCCTCGGACCCAGCTGGGCCGAGCTCCATCCCGCGCCGCAACCGACTCCCGGACGGACCGGGCTGATCCAGGCCGACGAGTGGCTCCGGCTCGCCCAACTGCTCGACCTCCGCGACCCCGCCGCGCTGGCCGCGCTCGGCTTCCCGGCCCGCTACGGACCCGCCCTCGAACGCCTGATCGCCGCCGCCGAAACCGCCGTCGGCGCCGCCGACGACCAGCTCTGCGCACTCGCCCAGACGGTCCTCGGCCGAATCCGCACGCTCGCTCCGACCCACGCCACGGCGACCGCCCGGGCCCGGTCGAGGCTCGCGCTCGACGCCGCCGTCCGTCGCGACCAGTGGTGGGTCCCCGGCGACCTCGACGCCCCGCCGACCGACAAGCCAGCCGGCCTCCCGCATGAGCGCTTCGACATCGACGACGTCGCCCGCGTCCTGCGCGATCTCTAGGCGCGCGCGGCTCCCTCAACCTGCTGCCGGCTCAGGCAGCGAATTCTCCGAGCCTCCCCTCCCCTCTCGATCCCCGGCCCCCCGCCTGAGCGCCGCGCGAGGACCCCGCACTGACCGCACCGGGCGCACCGCGGTCCATCACGCCGGCGCGGCCACCGACGCCGGCTGCGCGAATCGAAGACACCCGACCAAACCCCGACCCGTCGTAGCCCCGAGCTATCGTGTGCGCCGTGGGAAGACGATTGCTCGCATTGACCGTCGCCGCCCTGCTCGGCGCCGGTTCGCTCGCCGGCTGCGGCACGGCCAAGCACCCGTTCCATCCGCTCCAGGCCGCTATCTGCGGCTACACCGCCTACCGCGCCGTCCACGACCTCCGCAACGGACACAAGTTCTTCGGCGCGTTCAACGCCTACGAGGCGCTCCACCACTGCCCCAAAGTCACGCACTAGCCGTGTCCACGCCTGAGCGCCGCCCGGCGATCGTTGCCGTCGACGACGAGCCGGCCGTCCTCGCCGCCGTCGCCCGTGATCTGCGGCGCGGCTTCGGCGAGCGCTACCGCATCCTCCGGGCCGGCTCCGGCGCCCAGGCATTGGAGATCCTCCGCGAGGTCCTGCGCCGCGGCGACCAGATCGCCCTGCTGATCGCCGACCAGCGGATGCCCGGGATGGCCGGCACCGACTACCTCGTCGAAGCCCGCAAGATCGTCCCCGACGCCAAGCGCGTCCTCCTGACCGCCTACGCCGACACCGAAGCCGCGATCGTCGCGATCAACGACGTCGCCCTCGACTACTACCTGCTCAAGCCCTGGGACCCGCCCGAGGAGCAGCTCTTCCCCGTGCTCGAGGATCTCCTCACCACCTGGGAGTCAGGCGCCGCGCTCGAGGCCGGCGGCGTCCGCGTGATCGGCCACCGCTTCTCCAAGGACTCCCACGACCTCCGCGACTTCCTCGCCCGCAACCGGGTCCCCGCCCGCTGGCTCGACGTCGAGCGAGACAGCGAGGCCCGCGCCCTGCTCGACGTCGCCGGGATCGCGCCCGACCGGCTCCCCGTCGCCCTGCTCGAGGACGGCACCGTGCTCGAGCGGCCGACCGTCTTCGAGCTCGCCGAGCGGCTCGGCGTCAGCGGGACGCCCGCCCAGGACCACTACGACCTCGTGATCGTCGGCGGCGGCCCCGCCGGTCTCGCCGGCGCCGTCTACGGCGCTTCCGAGGGCCTGCGAACGGTGCTCGTCGAACGCGAGGCCCCCGGCGGCCAGGCCGGCCAGTCGAGCCGGATCGAGAACTACCTCGGCTTCCCGATGGGCCTCTCCGGCTCCGACCTCGCCCGCCGGGCGACCGACCAGGCCCGCCGCCTCGGCGCCGAGCTGCTCACGATCCAGGACGCCGTCGGTCTCCGCGCTGAGGGCGCCGGCCGGATCGTCGAGCTCTCAGACGGCGGCTCGCTCAGCTCCAACTGCATCCTGATCGCCTCCGGCGTCTCCTACCGCCAGCTCGACACGCCCGGCTTCCCCGAGCTGACCGGCGCCGGGATCTACTACGGCGCCGCTCTCACCGAGGCCCGCTCCTGCGCCGACCAGGAGGTCGTGATCATCGGCGGGGCCAACTCCGCCGGCCAGGCCGCCGTCTACTTCTCCGGCTACGCCCGCCACGTCACGATCCTCGTCCGCGGGACCTCCCTCGAGCGATCGATGTCCCACTACCTGATCGCCCAGATCGCCGCCCTGCCCAACGTCGACGTCCGCACCCAGAGCGTCGCCGTCTCCGCCGCCGGCGCCGACGGCCACCTCCGCAGCCTCCAGATCCGCGACGCCGCCGGCGTGCAGTCGACGCTCGACGCCAACGCCTGCTTCGTCTTCATCGGCGCGATCCCCCGCACCGACTGGCTCGACGGCGTGCTCGCCCGCGACGACCGCGGCTTCATCCTCGCCGGGCCCGACGTCCACGACGCCGGCTGGCCGCTCGCCCGCGATCCCCGCCTCCTCGAGACGTCGATCCCCGGCGTGTTCGTCGCCGGCGACGTCCGCGCCCGCTCGATCAAGCGCGTCGCCAGCGCCGTCGGCGAGGGCTCGATGGCCGTCTCCCTGATCCACGAGTATCTGGCCGAGGGATGACCCCGCCCGTGCCCCTCCCCCCGGCTGCGGCTGCGGCTGCTGCCCCGGCTTCGGCCACTGCTCCGGCTCCGGCTCCGATCACGCTGGCCGAGCTGCGCCGGGTCGACCTGTTCGACGACATCGACGACGACGCGCTCGCCGAGTGGCTCGACGTCGCCGCGGTCCGCGACGCGCCCGCCGGTGAGCTGCTCTCCGAGCAGGGGCTCGACTCGCCCGGCGTCCACCTGCTGCTCGAAGGCATCGCCCGCACGTACATGCGCGACTCCCGCGGCCACGCCGAGCCGCTCAAGCGCCACCCGGCACCCACCTGGATCGGCGCCGTCAGCGTGATCACCGACGAGCCGACCCAGCTCTGCACGATGGCCGAGACCGACTGCCGGGTCGCCCTCGTCGGGCCCGAAGATTTCCGTCGCCTCGCGCTCGCCCAGCCGCCCGTCCACCGACGTGTGATGGCCGCCGTCGCCCCGGTGATCGGCCGGCTGACGGCGATCGAGCAGAACCGCGAGCGGCTCGCCTCGCTCGGGACGATGGCCGCCGGCCTGGCCCACGAGCTCAACAACCCGGCGGCCGCCGCCCAACGCACGGCCACCCAGCTCGGCGAGACGCTCGAGATCGTCAACGGAGCGCTCCGCGCCTTCGTCACCAAGGGCATCGAGCGCGACGTCGCCGAGGAGCTGCTCGCCCTCCAGGCCGAGGCCCTCGCCCGGTCGTCCGGTCATACCGCGCTCGACACGCTCGACGCCGCCGACGCCGAGGACGCCCTCAGTGATCGACTCGACGAGCTCGGCGTCGCCGAGCCCTGGAAGATCGCCGAGCCGCTCGCCGCCGCCGGGCTCGACGCGGCCTGGCTCGACCGGGTCGCCGACCTCGCCGGCCCGGCGACCGACGGCGCCCTGCGCTGGGTCGCCGCCAGCCTCAGCGCGGAGGGGCTCGTCGCCGAGCTCAAAGAGTCGACCGCCCGCATGTCGGCGCTGGTCGGCGCCGTCAAGTCCTACGCCTACCTCGACCGCGGTGACCTCGTCGAGGTCGACCTCCACGAGGGAATCGAGACGACGCTCGTGATCCTCGGCCACAAGCTCAAGCACACGACGATCAAGCTGACCCGCCACTACGACCGCACGCTGCCCAAGCTGACCGTCCGCGGGTCCGAGCTCAACCAGGTCTGGACGAACCTGCTCGACAACGCGATCGACGCACTCGGCCAGACCGGAACGATCGACATCACCACCCGCCGGGACGGAACCTGCGCGATCGTCGAGATCACCGACGACGGCCCGGGGATCCCCCCGGAGATCGGCGATCGCGTCTTCGACTCGTTCTTCACGACCAAGGACGTCGGCCAGGGGACCGGACTCGGTCTCGCGACCGCCGTGCGCATCGTCCACGATCGCCACGACGGATCCCTGCGATTCGAGTCGACGCCCGGCCGCACGACGTTTCGCGTCTCGCTCCCGTTCACCCAGTCCTAGTCCCCTCGCTCACGGGGCGCCCGCGACGGTCCGGCGCCGGGCAGCGCCCGGCTGCGGGGTCCCCGACCGTGATCCGGCGGTTCACCGCGGACTGATAGTTCCATGTTTACTTACACGGTAAACACCCTGCCGTGTGTATCTGGCATTACCAGCTGACAGTCAGCTCCCAGACTGCTGTCATGTCAGCCGGACCACTGGTCAGTGGTTTCGTGCAAGATGACAGCGGGCTCACTCGGCTGTCAGCGACACACGCGGCTCGTAGCTCGTCCTCATGGTCTCGACGAGCCGTCGCCTCCGATACCCGGGGCCGGCGACTGGCAGCGTCTCCCGCCACCACACGGCCGGGATGTCCAGATCGGGACATACCGTCGCATCGGTTGGTCCCGGCGACGCCAGGCTGGCCCTCCCCGTGGGAGCAGCGCTCGTGGCGGCCGCGGCCGTCGGCGGCCCCGCGCTCGCAAGCACCAGCTCATCCCCGGCCCACGCCGCGGCGACGACGCGAGGCAAGACCGGCCCGCGGGGCAAGACCGGCAAGACCGGCAAGACCGGCCCGCGCGGTCTCCAGGGGCCCCAGGGTCCCGCCGGTGCGAACGGCACCAACGGAGCCAACGGCGCAACCGGCACCGCCGGTGGCGGTGGCGCAGAGGGAACGATCCTCTACGCCGCGAACCCGCCTGCCGCGTCGACGACGCCGAATCCGCCGGCACCCGGGGCCACGCCTCCGACGACGATCTATTCATTCGGGCCACGACCTCGCGTTCTCCGCGACATGCGCCGCCACCGGCCCCGTGCTCATGCTCCAGGCGGCGGCTGGTGACGCGATCACGATCAACGCGACAGCGGTATCCCCGACGCCGGCCCTGTCGACGACGACGCCCGCGCTGAACGACTACTCCAAGGACCTCGGGTCCGGTGTCAACGACGTCCTCTTCGCCGGCACCGACGGGTCCGTCGTGCAGCTGCGCTTCCAGGAGAGCAGCACGCAGACCGGAGCACAGTGCTTCATCTACGGAACACGCGTCGGCGGCTGATCGACGGCCTCACGCACCATGAATCGCCGTCTCCGCGAAGCGCCGAGACGACTCGACTCGAGCGCGGGGCGGCCAGCACGGCTGCCCCGCGCCTCGTCGCCCAACCGACCCTCTAACCTCAACTCGATGAGCGTCCGTCCGCGCCAGGGCTCCGAGATCACATCCCTCGGCCCGGCCTGGCGCGAGTTCCGCCGCAAGCGCGGTCCCTGGGTCATCGCCGGCGCGATCCTTCTCGCGCTCGCAGCCCGTCTAGCCCTCGCCCTCACCGCCGGACCGCCCGCCTGGCCCGACGCCGCCGCGTGCGTCTCCATCCTCGTGGCCTACCCCTTCGGCGAGTGGGCGATCCATGTCCACCTCCTCCACCTCCGCCCGTTCGCCTTCCGCGGCCGCCGGGTCGAGCTCCCGACGGCCCGGGCCCACCGCGCCCATCACGAGGACCCGCGCTCCCTCGACCTGATCAACTTCAGCCCGCTCGAAGCCCTCGCCGTCCTGATGCTCGCCGTCCCCGCCGCCGCCGCACTCGCCGACGGAGCCCTCGCCCTGGCAGGGCGGCCGCTGGCCGGCGGTCCGCTCGTCACGATGCTGCTGACCGGCTACGTGATGGTCGGCGTCTACGAATGGACCCACTTCCTGATCCACACCGCCCACCGCCCCCGCTCGCGCTACTACCGCTCGATCTGGCGAAACCACCGACTCCACCACTTCAAGAACGAGCACTACTGGCACGGCATCACGAGCACCCTCGGCGACCGCCTGCTCGGCACCAACCCCGACCAGGCCGACGTGCCTCGGTCGCCGACCGCCCGGCACCTGCTCGGCGACGACCCGAGCCTCGCCTGACCCGCGCCCGCAGGAGGCCCTGACGGCTGCTCCTGCGCGGAGTGCGATCGGAGGGGCCGCGGAGCGTGGCGGGACCGCCGGGGGGCGACGGGAGGAGCCGCGGAGGGCCGGGGGACCGCGGAGGGCGGCGGGAGGAGTCGCGGGGGGCGGGACTCGGCCGACAGCTGCCGCCGCGCCCGTCGACCGAGCGGTCGCTCAGTAGTTTGATGCACCCGGACCGCGGCATCCCTCGGCTGGAACGCGGACATCCGTCACGTACCGTGGGCGCATGACCAACGCCAGGAAGCCACCACCTGCGGCCGCCGGCGAGTCGCACACCGCCGCTCACACCGAGCGTCTGATGCAGCGCATAACGGTCGAGCTGACCCATCCATCGAGACGCGAGGCACGCCGCCGGGCGTCGACCGTCTCGAGGTCCCGAGTCCGGGTCCGCCGTCGCCGAGAGGCGGCTCGATTCGGGCCAGCCGCGGCCCCTGATGGCCGGCGGGGGGCTGCGATCATGATCGGGTACGTGCTGATCGGCCTCGCGCTCGTCGTCGCCCTTGGCCTCGCGCTGTCGGTGCGAATCCTCAAGCAGTACGAGCGCGGCGTGCTGTTTCGTCTCGGACGAGTCAAGGAGCCCGCCCGGGGGCCCGGGCTGATCGTGTTCATCCCGCTCGTCGATCGGGTTCACCGGGTCTCGATGCGGATCATCACGATGCCGATCGAGTCCCAGGGAATCATCACCCGCGACAACGTGAGCATCGACGTCTCCGCCGTCGCCTATTACCGCGTCGCCGATCCGATCCGATCCGTGGTCGCGATCGAGAACGTCGCCGAGGCGATCAACCAGATCGCCCAGACCACCCTGCGGGCCGTCGTCGGACGCCACACGCTCGACCAGACGCTGTCGGAGACCGACAGCATCAACCAGAACATCTGCGAGATTCTCGATGTCCAGACCGAGGAGTGGGGGATCAAGGTCACGCTCGTCGAGCTCAAGGACATCCAGCTCCCGGAGACGATGAAGCGGGCGATGGCTCGCCAGGCCGAGGCAGAGCGCGAGAAGCGCGCCAAGATCATCGCCCCCGAGGGCGAGGCGCTCGCCGCCGGGGAGTTGGCCCACGCGTCCGACGTGATGATGGCCCACCCCCTGGCCCTCCAGCTGCGCAACCTCCAGACGCTGGTCGAGATCGCAGTCGACAAGAACTCCACCGTCGTCTTCCCCGCGCCCCTGATGAGCACGATCCAGGAGCTCGGCGCCTTCCTCAGTCGCGAGACCACTGCGGCCGGCGGCCTCCCCGGCGCGCACACGGCGCTGCCGGCGTCCAAACGGGGATCTGGTCCGGGCCTGAGCGCGCCGGAGCGCGTCGCTCGACCCCGGCGGCTGCCCTCGGGAACACGGGGGCACCATTCGCGAAAACGCTCCCGAGCACCGTTCGGACGCGAACACCGTTCGGATACGAACACCGTTCGGATACGAACACCGTTCGGATACGAACACCGTTCGAATACGAACACCGTTCGCATCGCCTGGACGGCTGACGCAACACTCCCGAGAAGGTCGGGCGGCCGTGCCCCCAGTCGACCCGGCCGTCGACCGACCAGGAGCACGACCGACACGCGCGCTAGGTGTCGGTCGGCGTCGGCCGCGACGGTCCCAGGCTCGCCCGCCGGCGCAGCGGGATTCCGTACCAGACACCGCCGAACGTCGCGAGTACCGCACCGGTCGCGATGATCGCGGCCGCCGTGCCGAACACCAGGTTGCTGACGAGCAGGATCGCCCCACCCATCGCTGTTGCCAGGGCCGCCAGACCGGCGAGCGCAAGCCGGCTGGCCGACGCGACGACGTAGGCCTTGTCCTGCCGGCGGAACTCGAGTCGGTGGTGCACGGTCGGGGCGATCAGGAGGATCGCGGCGAGCGCCGTACAGAGAAGCGTCGCGAAGTAGACGGCCCTGTCGAACGCGCTCATCCGCTCGTAGCCCTGGTTGAAGGGGACGACCAGCAGAAAGGCGAACAGCACCTGGACGCCCGGCAGCGCCACGCGAAGCTCACCGAGCAGCTCGGTGAAGTTCCGGTCGAGCCGCTCCAGCGGAGATTCGTCGCGCGCGAGATCCGGCCCGACCGCCGCTTCGTCGCCGGCTGACGCCGCCTGATCCCGGGGCCGCCCCGTCATCGATCCCCTCCCGTGGAATACGAGCGGGCCAGCCTACCACCCGTCCACCCGTCCACCCGTCCACCCGTCCACCGGCCCAACCGGCGCAGATCGACCGGCACGGCCCCCGGCGGTGGGCGTCCCGCCGGGTTATTCTGGTGGCCCGCGCTTTGACCGACGCTGCTCCCGACCCGCTTCGAATACGTCGCCTCCTCGACTCCGGCCGAGCGCTCGTCGCCGATCTCGACCCGCAGGCGGTGCTTGTGCGAACCCTC
This sequence comes from Solirubrobacteraceae bacterium, assembly GCA_035553395.1. Classification (GTDB taxonomy): domain Bacteria; phylum Actinomycetota; class Thermoleophilia; order Solirubrobacterales; family Solirubrobacteraceae; genus Palsa-513. The sequence continues at coordinate 79,867 of DASZKP010000021.1, forward strand.
GCCGTCGCCCGCGAGGTCACCGGGGCCAGCTACGAGGCACTCGGCGTACTCGACGAGCAGCGGGCCGAGCTCGAGCAGTTCCTGACGCTCGGGATCGACGGGCAGACTCCGGCTGCGACCGGCGCGCTCCCGCGGATGCGCGTGCTGCTCGGGACCCCGATCGACGACCCCGTCCCCCAACGCCTCACCGAGATCGCCGCGGACGTCGGCGCCGACGGGTTCTCGACGGGACATCCCCCGCCCGCGATGCGCAGCTTCCTCGGCGTCCCGATCCTGATCGGCGACACGTCGTGGGGCGGCCTCTACCTGACCGAGAGGCAGGACAAGGGAAGGTCAACACTCCGTCGACCGGGGTAGGACCCTCTCAGCTCAGCTCAGCTCAGATCAACCCCCACTCCCAGGACAGCGTCGACCAAGATGGCAGCACAGCCCGATCCCGACGACCTCGAGGCCGAGATCCAGGAGATCGGCCGCGCGCTCGACGCCGCCCGCCCGCACGGCCGGCCGTCGCTCCAGCGGGCGCAGGACGGCGCGCTCGAATGGGCCAGCCGCCGCCGGGGTCTCCAGGCCGCCCTGCTGCGACTGGTCGACGTCGCACCGGCGTGCACCGACGACCACGATCTCGCCGACCATCTGCGAGCCCTGCTGGGCGAGGTCGACCACGGCCCGCTGCTCCTGCGCGGCGGCGTGCGGCTCCCCGACGCGGTGCTCGGCCGGGCGGCGGCCGGGGTCGTCAGGCACATGGCGGCGCGCTTCATCGTCGGCGGCGATCCGTCGGCCGCGGCAGGTGAGCTCGAGCGGATGTGGCGGGCCGGCCAGGCGAGCACGCTCGACCTGCTCGGCGAGGCGACCGTGACCGAGGCCGAGGGCGACCAGTACGCGGAGCGGTGCGCCGAGGCCCTGCGGACGGTCTCGGCCGTCGCCAGGGGGTGGCCGGGAAACCCGCGCCTCGAGCGGGACGCGACCGGACGGGAGGTGCCGCGGGCCGACCTGTCGATCAAGCTGTCGGCCCTGACGCCGGTCCTGCGGGCCCAGGCGCCCGAGCGAGCGCGAGCGGCCAAGCCGCGACTTCGGTCCCTGCTGCGGCTGGCCGCCGACCGGGGCGCCCACGTCCAGATCGACGCGGAGTCATACGACACCAGGGAGGCGGCGTTCGCGCTGGCGCTCGAGACGATCGCGGAGGATGAGTTCCGCAACGGGCCGTCGGCCGGCGTGGTCGTCCAGGCGTACCTACGCGACAGCGCAGCGATCCTCGACCACATCCTCGACCGGGCGGGGGCGATGCATCGCAGCACGGCGCTGGCCGTCCGCCTCGTCAAGGGCGCCTACTGGGACGCGGAGACGGCGCAGGCCGCGCAGCACGGATGGACGCCGCCGGTCTTCTCGGACAAGGCCGACACGGATCGCAGCTTCGAGAGCCTCACCAGTCGCCTGATCGAGGCCCGGGGAACGGTCCGACCGCTGATCGCGTCGCACAACCTCCGGTCGATCGCCCACGCGATCGCCGTCTCGCGGCGGGCGGGTGCCGAGCACGATGTCGAGTTCCAGGTCCTCCGCGGCCTCGGCGACGACCTCGCCGTGGCGCTGGCCGGCCACGACCTCCGGGTCCGTGTGTACTGCCCGGTCGGAGACCTCGTCGCGGGGATGGCGTATCTGGTCCGGCGACTGCTCGAGAACACGAGCAACGACAGCTTCCTGCACCATGCCGCGGCGGGCGACGCGCTCGACGACCTGCTGCGGGCGCCATGAGCCAATCGCCGACGTCCCAGGCCAGTCCGGCGCCGTTCGTCAACGAGCCGCTGGCCGAGCTGCGGCGTCCGGCCGTTCGGGCGGCGTGCGTTGAGGCCCTCGCCGAGCTCGACGCCCGCCTGCCGCTGCGCGTGGATTCACTCGTCGACGGTCAGCCGATCGACGGCGGCGAGCCGGCCCGCTCGACCGACCCGGGCGACCCCGACCGGGTCGTCGCGGTGCATGCCCAGGCGGGACCGGCGGCGCTCCGACAGGCCCTGGCGGCGGCGCGAGCCGCTTCCGGGTCGTGGGCGAGACGTCCGGCCGCCGGGCGAGCCGAGAACCTCCGCGGAGCGGCCGGGCTGATGCGGGCTCGCCGGGCGGCGCTTGCCGCATTGATCGTCCGCGAGTGCGCCAAGCCATGGGCCGACGCCGACGCCGAGGTGGCGGAGGCGATCGACTTCCTGGAGTACTACGCGCGCGGGGCCGTGGGCCTCGCGGCCGGCCGGGAGCTGATCTCGCCGCCAGGCGAGCGCAACTCGCTGGCCTACGCGCCCCGGGGCGTCGCCGCGGTGATCGCACCGTGGAACTTCCCGCTGGCGATCCCGACGGGGATGACGGCGGCGGCGCTGGCGACGGGCAACACGGTCGTGCTGAAGCCGGCCGAGCAGTCGCCGGCGTGCGGGGCCGAGCTGGTCGCGATCCTCCACGAGGCCGGCGTTCCGGGCGGGGCGCTCAGCCTGCTGCTCGGCGACGGGGACGTCGGTCGGGCGCTGGTCGGGGGAGACGTCGAAACGATCGCGTTCACCGGGTCGCAGGCGGTCGGCCTGGAGATCCTCGGGTCGGCGGCGAGCGTCAAGCCGGGCCAGCGCGAGCTCAAGCGGGTCGTCGCGGAGCTGGGCGGGAAGAACTGCGTGATCGTCGACTCGGACGCCGACCTCGACGAGGTGATCCCGGCGGTCGTGCAATCAGCCTTCTCGTATGCCGGGCAGAAGTGCTCGGCCGCCGCGCGGCTGCTTGTTCTCCCGTCGCTGGCCGGTGAGCTCGGCGTGCGGCTCGCGGGGGCCATCGACCTGCTGGTCATCGGGCAGGCCGGCGACTTCGCGACCGAGCTGCCGCCGCTGATCGAGGCGAGCGCACGCGAGCGGGTCGCGGGGTACATCGACCTCGCGCGGGGCACCGGGCGCATCCTGACCGCCGAGCGGGCGGTTCCGGCGAGCGGGCATTTCGTCTGCCCGACCCTCGTCAGCGACCTGCCGGCGGACTCGGCGATCGTCAGGGAGGAGATCTTCGGGCCGCTCCTGACGCTGGAGACGGTCGCGTCGCTGGATGAGGCGTTCGCGACGGTCGCACAGAGCCGGTTCGGCCTGACCGCGGGCTTCTTCTCGCGCCACCCGGGCCACGTCCGGCGGGCGATCGCCGAGCTGCCGGTTGGCAACCTGTACGTCAACCGGCACATCACGGGCGCGGTCGTCGGTCGTCAGCCGTTCGGCGGGAATCACCTGTCGGGGAATGGGACGAAGGCCGGCGGGCCCGACTACCTGCTCCAGTTCGTGGCGCCGCGGGTCGCCAGCGAGAACACGATCCGCCACGGCCTGGTCGTCTGACGTAACTTGCGGTCGATCTCCCCCGTCCGGCGGTCGGACGTCGGCCCGCCAGCTCCGGCGGCGCGAATCCGACCAGCGCGTCACGTGAGACACGCAATCACCTGAGCGGTCGGTGATCTCGTCGGTCGCACGCGCGACGGCTTCGGGCAGAACGAGCAGCGCCGGATCACGAAACGCCGGATCGCGCCGACCGGTCGCCTGGCCGGTCGCGAGACGGACATAAGACTCAGACACACTGCTCGTGAGACGGGACGGTCCGAGACGAGCGGCTATGCCGCGGAGTCGCAGTCAAGCAATACGACGTCGCGCCCTGTTCAAGCCGCACGCAGCCTCGAGCGGCGAACCAGACGGACCGCTCCGCGAGCGACCCAGAAGATGTCGGCCACAGCCAGAGACCGAGGAACGCGGCCACGGCAAAGGCACGGTAGCGAGGGACACCGTGGGATCCGCCAGGCCGCGAGCGCGAAGCCACCGGCCACCGGCCACCGTGGTCCACACGATGCTGACAAACCCGATCCAGGACAATCAGGAGCACGAACGCCCAACCCATCACGCCGTCGAGTAACGACTCATGGACCGGACGCGCAATCCCGCCCAGTCGGCCGTGGCAATCGCCGCGAGTGCCAGGCACGCGTACCCGACCGGGTCGTCCGGATCCCCTGCGATCGCACGCGTGAACGCCTCAGACGCCTCCGCCGTGCGACCGAGCGACAACAGCGCTCGTCCCTCCGCCAGGGCGCGAGCATGCGGATCACGGGTGCTCACGAGCTCTCGCCGACCGCGCCGACGACTGCGAAGATCAGGCTGGCCGACGTTGCAGGCTCAGCCCGATCCGCCAACACCGCCGCTCATCCCGCCGCCGAACGAGCCGCTATCCATCTTGTTCCCGTGGGCATACAGCGGCTCTTGTTCGTCTTCAAGCTGCGTGTCGTCAACCGTCACTTCGTCCAGCCGCCGACGCAGCGGGCCGAGGATACGCTTGATCAAGCCCACCAGATCGGCCTCCTACCGGAACAGGCTGTCTTGAAAACTCTCGGCAAGAGCGTCAAACAACGCGCGCTTCCTAGATCTCGGCTTCGTCGCTGCAACTCGCCGCGCAACCCACGCCCCGTCGTGGCGTAGGTAGATCCACTCGGCACCGTCCGCGTCAATGACTTCCTGGCGCTGTGCTTCGGCGACCGCGGCGTCGCGGTCTGTGCACCTGATCTCACGCGCCTCGAAGCGCGAGCCCTCGACGACCGTCGGCTTGTCCAACATCTCCTGATGGTACCGGTCCGCTCCCTCGGCGACCCGGCCTCGCTGACGCCCGGGCGCGAGTTAGGCGCAATGTTCGCGCCACAGCGAACGCGGCTCGGATTCGCTCCAGGCACGGCGAGGAACATCGCTCGGGCCAACGCGGCGAACCGTGGCCATGACCGACCTCATCGGCGGTCGCGGTCGCGCGCTCGGGTCGCGAGTGGGAGCAACCCGACGACACCCCCGGTGCCAGCCGCCGGTCGCAAACACGTTGCAGGTCAGTGGAGCCTGCCGGCGGCCGTCGCCTTCGCGACGTGCGTCAGGAGGTCGCGTGCTCTCAAGGTCACGGTCAGCCGGCTGCGGGGGCGGGTTTTCAGCCACTGGTCGCCGAACGTCGTCAACTCGACCGGGAGGGTGACCGGGCCGGCGACGAAGACCGGCAGCACGCTCTGGGCGATGACCCGGCCGGCTGACTTGATGACGACGCGGGCCAGACCGGGCGCCGAAACGTCCAGAGTGACGCGGACGCCGTGGAGCGTCCGGGCGGTCGACGCCCGCTGCCTGATCACTGCGAGTGTCGCGTCGAACGGGGCGGCCGGTCCGCCGAACGCCGGGTCGAGCGCGAACGACGGCGTCAGCGCGACCGCGGCGAAATCGTCGATCGAGCGGCCCTCGCCCTCGCCGGTCGGCTGGGAGACGGCGACATCGCCGAGGAACACGTAGGACCCGTCCGGGCGCTGGACCACCGACCCGGTGAACGTGTTCTGGGTGAGCGGTGGAAGCGCCCGGGGACGCTGGCTGACGACGAAGCTCGAGCTCCCGCCGCCGAACGGGGTTTCCAGGTCGAGGCCGGACGGGCCGCCGAGCGTCGTGTCGATCGCGCCGGTCGCGCCGATCCGCTCGACCAGATCCCGGCCGTAGTCGGAGTCGTTCTCGAGGATCACGAGGGCCCCGTCGCCCGCCGACGGGAACAGCTGGGCGCTTTGGTCGAGCTCGTCGGCCGGCCCTGTCTGTACGACGCCACCGGTCCCGAAGCTCGGGTCGGGCAGCCCGGCCGCCGTGTAGCGGATGATCGCGTGGGTCACGGCGACGATCACCGAGCCGTCCGCGTCGACCATCATCCCGTCCAGCTGGGGAGCGGCCGGCAGGTACTCGGGCGTCCCGCCATGGAAGGCCGGATCCGGCGCGCCGGAGGGGAGCAGGCGAACGAGCTCGTACGAATAGTGGGAGCCGCCGGCGTAGACGGAGCCGAGCGACACGGCGTCGCCGTCGGGCAGCGCCGCGACCTGCGTGCCGGAGGCGCCGTTCTCCGCCACCGTGGCGATCCCCGATTGGCCAAAGCCCGGGTCGAGCGCGCCGGTCGATGTCAGCCCCGCGACCGCCCACCCGGTGATCTCCGCCGACACGCTGACGTTGATCGGCACCGACTCCTCGCCCAGCGTGCCGGTGACGAAGAATCCGCCGCCCGGCCGCAGTGCCAGGCACGAGGCGCAGCTGAAGCCGATCGGTGGCAGGTCGACGCCGCCGGTGCCAAAGCTCTGATCGAGACTCCCGTCGGCGTTGAGCCTGACGAGAACCAGGACCGGGTTCTCGGTGTCCCCGGCTCTCGTCACGCTACCCGCGAGCACGAGCTTGCCATCCGGCTGGCCCACGATCTGGGTGACGTCGAATGGCGCCAGGCCGACCGCCACCTGCGCGATCCCGCCAATGCCGAACGACGTGTCGATTGCTCCGTCGGGCTGGAGCTCGGTCAGGTAGGCCTGTTTGCCCGAACCGCCGGCGCTGACCACGATGTCGCCGTCGGGCAGCGCAACCGCCGGGTCCTGGGCGCCGCCCGCATTGTCGTTGTCGTCGATCCGCCCGTTGTCGAGCGGGAAGACGACCCGGCCGGGCGCGGTCGCGATCGCCGGCGGCGCGGCCGATGCGCCACTGGCCGGGATCAGCGAGCCGCCGACAGCGGCCAGGGCGAGCACGAGGGCGCAGCGCGAGCGTGTCATGCCGGTTGCAACGCCCGGCGAGCCCGCTTGTAGCGCAGGGTCGACGAATGGTCGCCGGCACACATCTCAGCGCAGCGCCCCGGAGGCGGTCGCCGTGGCCGTGTTCGTCAGCACGTCGCGCGCCTTCAGGCTGGCGGTCAGCCGGCTGCGGGGGTGGCGCCCCAGCCAGGTGTTGCCGAAGCTTGTCAGCTCGACAGGGAGCGTCGACGCGCCCGCGACGAAGACCGGCAGCACGCTCTGGGCGACGACCCGGCCGGATGCCTTGATCACGATGCGGGCGAGACCCGGAGCTGAGACGCCGAGCGTCACGCGGATCCCGTGCCGCGTGCGCGCGGTGCTCGCCCGCTGCCTGATCACGGCGAGCGTCGCCTGGAGCGGCGTCGGCGGGCCGCCGAACGACGGGTCGAGCCCGAACGACGGGGTGAGGGCGGCCGCGGCGAGCTCCTCGCTCGAGCGGCCCTCGCCCTCCCCCGTCGGCTGCGAGACGGCGACATCGCCGAGCAGCACGAACGAGCCGTCCGGCCGCTCGAGCACCGATCCGGCGAACGTGTTCTGGTCGAGCGGTGGCAGCCCGCGGGGACGCTCGCTCGTGACGAAGCTCGAGCTGCCGCCGCCGAACGGAGTCCCGACGGAGAACGGCGCGTCGACCGCGCCCGTCGGCCCGATCCGCTCGACCTCGTCGCTGCCGTAGTCCGACTCGTTCTCGAGGATCGCGACGGCGCCGTCGCCGTCTGACGGGAACAGATTGACGCGGTCGGCGGCGTCGGGCGACGTGGTCTGGACGACGCCGCCCGTGCCGAACGTCTCGTCCGGCAGGCCGGCCGCCGTGTAGCGGACGATCGCACGTCCGAGGTCGACGATCGCCACACCGTCGGGGTAGACGAGGAGGATCCCCGGGACGGCGACGTCCGGCAGGTACTCCGGCGTGCCACCGTGAAAGGCCGGATCCGGCGCCCCGGACGGCAGCAGGCGGACGAGCTGAGACTTGTAGCGCTGGTCGCCGGCGTAGACGTCCCCATCTGTGACGACTTCGCCGTCCGGGAGCACCGCGAGATCCTTCGCGTAGCTGCCGGGCGCCCCGACGAAGGCGATCCCCGCCAGGCCAAAGCTCGGATCGAGCGCACCGTACGAGGTCAGCGCGGCGACCACCCAGCGCGTCTGCGGCGTCGCCGCGGGATCGGTCGCGATCGCAGGCGACTGCTGACCCGTGCTGCCGCCGACGACGAGGCCGCCGCCCGGGCGCACCGCGACCGTCAGGCACCCGGTGCAGCTCGCCTGGATCGGGAGGACCTTGAGCCCGCCGATCCCGAAGCCCGAGTCGAGGGTCCCGTCGGCGTTCAGGCGGACGAGCGCGAGCTCGGGAAACACGAGGTTGCCGGACGTCGGGACGCTCCCGACGAGCACGAGCTTGCCGTCCGGCTGGCGCACGATCTCGGTGACGGCGAACTGGTCGAGGTTGTCCTGCACCGCGGTCAGGCCCGCATCGGTGAACGAGGGGTCGAGCGTCCCGTCGACGTCGAGCTCGATGATCACGCTCCGGCCGTCCGGCCCATCCGCGACGACGACAGTGCCACCGTCGGGCAGTCCGACCGCGGGTCCGCGCTCGCCACCAGGATTGTCGGTCGGGGAGATCGCCCCGCCGTCGAGCGAGTAGACGACCCGGCCGGGGGCCTTGGCCGAGTACGGCGGCGCGGCGGATGCGACCTGGCCGGCGAGCGACGAGCCGCCGACGGCAGCGACGGCGAGGATCAGGACGCGGCGTGCGGTTCTCACGATCAGCGCAGGCTGCCCGAGCCGGTGGCCGTCGCGGTGCTCGTCAGGAGATCGCGCGCCTCGGTGCTCAGCCTGAGCCTGCTGTGCGGATGACCGCGAAGCCAATTGAGCCCGGACCTCGTGAGCACGACCGGCAGCGTGCCGGGGCCGGCCGCGAGCACCGGCAGCAGGCTCTGGGCGACGATGTGGCCTGCGGCCCGCACGACGATCCGCGCGTCACCCGGCTCGGACGCGGTCAACGTGACACGGATGTTGTGGCGGTGGATCGCCGTGGCCGCCGACGGCGTCGGCAGCTTCAGGCTCACCTTCAGCGGCGTCGCCGGTCCGCCGAACGACGGGTCGGGCTGGAAGGCCGGCGTCAGCGCCTCGACGGCGAACCGGTTGATCGTCGGACCGGGGCCGGCGCCGGTCTGCTCGACAACGGAGACCTCGCCCACGGTCACGTACGACCCGTCGGGCCGCTGGAGCAGGCTGCCGGAGAAGCTGTCGTCATCGAGTCCCCCGACCGACTGCGGGTTGACCGTGTCGAACAGCGGCAGCTGGTCGCCGCCGCCGAAGGCCAGCCCGACGTGGATCCCGTTCGGCCCACCGAGACTCGGATCGACGACACCGTTCGCCGTCAGGCGCTTGACCTGGACACCGGGAACGCCGCGCGACGTGTCGATCTCGAGCAGGCCGCCGCCGGCCACCGGCAGGATCTGGGAGCTGGTGAAGACAAGTGGCGATCCCGACGGGAAGCTCACCATCCCCGACCCGCCGAACGTCGGGTCGAGCGCGCCTGCTTCCGTGTAGCGCACGACGCCGCGCCCGCCGATGCCCCGGTTGGTCCCGTTGGCGACCTCGACCAGCGTCGACCCGTCCGGGTCGACGGCGACCAGGCCGCCGTCCTCGTTCCCCGGCACGGTCACCGGCTGACCCGAGTTGAAGGTCGGATCGACCGCCCCCGACGGCGTCAGCCTGGTCAGCTGCTCGACGATCTCGGTCGGTGTCACCTCGTCCAGCCCGGTCGTCAGGATGTCGCCGTCGACGGCGACCCCGACGGTCTGGCCCGATCCCGCTGCCGGCGGCAGCGTGAGTACCCCGCCGCTGCCGAAGGCCGGGTCGAGCGCGCCGGTCGGCGTCAGCTCGACGACGTCCCAACGATCGTCGCCTGGCCTGGTCGGCGAGACCGCGCTGACCAGACCGGTAGTCCCGGCCCCACCGGTCGCGACGATATCGCCGCTCGGCAGCAGGGCGACGCCGCCCGCCTGGATCCCGAGTGTCTCCACGCCGCCGGTGCCGAAGCTCGTGTCCGGGCTGCCGTCGGCGTCGAGCCGGGCGATCACCGCCAGCGGGAGGCGGGAGGTGCTTCCCGGGCCCGAGCCGGCGATCAGCAGCCGGCCGTCGGGCTGGCGGATGATCCTGCTCGGCCCGGCGAGGCCCGGGATGCTGGCGATCCCGCCGCGGCCGAACGACGGGTCTAGCTGACCGTCGGACGCAAGCTGGGCGACGTAGGACACCGCCGCCGGGAACCCGGTGGAAGTCAGCGGGCCGGGTGTCCCCGACCCGCCGATCACGACGCCGCCGTCCGGCAGCACCGCGCTCGCGGTGGGGATGCTCTGACTCTCGGCGGCCGTGTCCACAGCGAAGACGACGCGGCCCGGCGCCTCCTGGAAGGCCGGCGTCGCGGCGCCCGCCGGGCCGGCGAGCCCAGCGAGTCCCGCCAGCGCGATCAGCACGACCCGGCAGGTGCCGAGCCTGCCGTCGTTTTTGGGCATGTCGATCGGATCGCTCTCGGAGCTCAGCGGAGCGTGCCGGACGCGGTGGACGTGGCCGTGTTCGTCAGCAGGTCGCGGCCCGTCGCCGTCGCCGTGACCTTGATCGTCTTGTGGTCGCGCAGCAGCTGGTTGCCGTAGGTCGTCAGCTCGACCGGGATCGTCATCTCGCCGTGACCGAACGCCGGCAGCACGTTCTGGGCGACGACCCGTCCGTGAGCCTTGATCACGACCCGTGTCAGGCCCGGCTCGTCCTGCGTCAGCTCGACGCGGATCCCGTGGCGGGTGTGCGCCGTGCTCGCCCGCTGGGTGATCACCCTCAGCTTCACGTACAGCGGGCTCGCCGGACCGCCGAACGACGGATCCACCGTGAAGGTCGGCGTCAGCCCGGCGACCGCGAAGTCGAAGATCGACCTGCCCTCGCCCTCGCCGGTCGGCTGGATTACCGACACGCCGTTGATCGCGAGGAACGAACCGTCCGACCGCTCGACGATCGACCCCCGGATGTCCGTGCTGTCCTGCACGAGCGGCGGCAGCGGCCGTGGGCGCACGCTCGTGACGAAGCCAGAGCCTCCCCCGCCGAAGCCGAGCTCGACGCGCTGGGCGCTCGCCCCGTCGAATGTCGGGTCGATGCCGCCGGCCGGCGTCAGCCGCTCGCCGAGGACGACGCCGCCGTTACCGACGTTGTAGAGCACGGCGCTGTCGCCGGCGACTGGCAGGATCCCGGTCTGCTGGATCGCCTTCTGCGCGAGCGGGAACGGCAGCGTCGGATCGACGAACCCAGTGATCGGCGCCACGCCGGCCGAGCCGAACGACGGATCCGGCCCACCGGCCGCCGTGTAGCGAACGATGTCGCTGGTCGCGTCGACGACCACCGTGCCGTCCGCGTCGGCGATCATCCCCGACGCCGCGATCCCGGGCACGGCGACGAGAATGCCGCCGTTGAAGGTCGGATCAAGGGCGCCGGACGGCTGGAGGCGGGTCAGGAGGGACGCCGGCCCGGCTGCGGTGGTGAGGCTGCCGACGGCGACGATGTCACCGTCGGCGAGTGTCGCGACGACCGCACCGTACGACTCGGACGGCAGCAGCGTGACGATCCCCGCCGCTCCGAAGCTCGGATCGAGCGCCCCGTTCGGGGTGAGTCTCGCGACGACCCACTGGGTGTCGGCGGTCGCCTGCGGGTTCTGGGCCGGGTTGCTCGGGAGGTTGCCGGTGTTGCCCGTCACGACGAGGTCGCCGCCCGGGAGGATCGATACCGCCGCGCAGTCGCCGCAGCTGCTCTGGATCGACAGCGTCGCGATCCCGTGCGTACCGAAGCTCGAGTCGAGCGACCCGTCGGCGCTCACGTGAGCCAGGACGATCGGCGGGAACTGCGTCCTGCTGACCGACGCACCCTCGCCCGCGACGATCAGGCTCCCGTCCGGCTCGCGAAGGATCTGATCGACGGTGAACCCCGGCAGCATCGCGACGCCCGGCCCGCCGCCGAACGCGTGGCTCAGTGACCCGTCCGCGTTGATCTCGGCGACGTACGCGTGAAAGCCCCTGCCCGTTCCGCCGTTCCCGGCGATCACTGCACCACCGTCGGGAAGGGCGACCGCGGCCCGCGCGCCGCCGCTATCCGCGTCGTTGCTGACAACCCCACCGTTCACCGAGAAGACGACTCGACCGGGGGCCTTCGCCGGGGGCGGCTGCGCCCCGAATGCGGCAGCGGAGAACGCACACACCCCACAGGCGGCGGCCATCACAGGGAGAGCGCGGCGAACGATTGTCATGATTGCTACAACGCCCGGCGGCGGCGAATGTTGCGCCGTGGACGGATGATCGATGCCCTGCGACCGCTCCGCGTCAGCCCACCCCGCGACCTGCTCTCACCCCGCAGCGCGAGACAATCGACTCAGCTGACCGCTGCGACGCGTCTGCGTGAACGGCGCGCCGCCGGAGCCCGTGCCGGTTCGAGCAGCTCCGCGAGGAACGCGCCCGTGTGCGAGTCCGGCGTCGCCGCGACCTCCTCCGGCGTCCCCGACGCGATCACCATCCCGCCCTCGTCGCCGCCCTCCGGACCCATGTCGATCAGCCGGTCGGCCGACTTGATGATGTCGAGGTTGTGTTCGATCACAACGACCGTGTTGCCCGTGTCGACCAGCCGCTGGAGCACCTCGAGGAGTCGCTGGACGTCCGCGAAATGGAGGCCCGTCGTCGGCTCGTCGAGGATGTACAGCGTCCTGCCGGTCGCGATCTTCGACAGCTCGGTCGCCAGCTTGACACGCTGGGCCTCACCACCTGACAGTGTCGTCGCCGGCTGGCCGAGGCGGATGTAACCCAGCCCGACGTCCTTCAGTGTCTCCAGGCGCCGGTGGACCTTCGGGATGTGCTGGAAGAAGACGACCGCCTCCTCGACCGGCATCTCCAACACGTCGGCGATCGTCTTGCCCTTGAAGCGAACCTCGAGCGTCTCACGGTTGTACCGGCGGCCGTGACACTGCTCACATGGCACATACACATCCGGCAGGAAGTGCATCTCGATCCGGATCTGCCCGTCACCCTTGCAGACCTCACACCTTCCGCCCTTCACGTTGAACGAGAACCGGCCCGGCTTGTAACCCCTCGACCGGGCGTCGACCGTCTTCGAGAAGAGGTCGCGGATCACATCGAACAGACCCGTGTACGTCGCCGGGTTCGACCGAGGCGTCCGACCGATCGGTGACTGGTCGACCGCGATGATCTTGTCCAGCTGGTCGAGGCCCTTCACCTCGCGATGCGCTCCCGGGCGTTGGCGTGCCCGGTGGAGGCGATTGGCGACTGACTTGTAGAGGACCTCGTTGACCAGGCTCGACTTCCCCGACCCCGAGACCCCGGTCACACAGGTCAGCGTGCCGAGGGGGATGCGCACGTCGATCCCCCGCAGGTTGTGAGCTTCCGCTCCGACGATATCCAGATGCCCGGTCGGCCGGCGGCGCTTCTGTGGCACGTCGATCCGGCGGGTCCCGGCGAGGAACTGGCCGGTCAGCGACTCCTTGACGAGCTCGACCTCGGCCGCCGTCCCCTCCGCGACGATCCGTCCGCCGTGCTCGCCGGCGCCCGGTCCGATGTCCACCAGATGATCCGCCGCCCGCATCGTCTGTTCGTCGTGCTCGACCACCAGCACAGTGTTCCCGAGGTCCCGCAGCCGCTCGAGCGTCGCGATCAGCTTCGCGTTGTCGCGCTGGTGCAGACCGATCGACGGCTCGTCGAGGATGTACAGCACACCGACCAGCGACGACCCGATCTGTGTCGCCAGGCGGATCCGCTGGGCCTCCCCCCCGGACAGCGTCGCCGCCGCCCGATCCATCGACAGATAGCCGATCCCGACGTTCTCCAGAAACCGCAGCCGCTCGTCGATCTCCCGGAGGATCAGCCGGGCGATGTGCCGGTCGGTGGGCGACAGCTCGACCTCCTCCAGCCATCTGAGCGCCCGCCGGGCCGACAGTGCCGTGAACTCGTGGATCGGCGTTCCCGCGACCAGCACCGACTGCGACTCCGGCCGCAGGCGGGCTCCCCCACACGCCGGGCACGGCCTGACGCTCATGAACTCCTCGATCCGCTCGCGCGTCCACTCCGAGTCGGTCTCCGTGTACCTGCGCTCGAGGTTCGGCAGGATTCCCTCGAAGCGGGCCGCGTACGTCCGCCGCCGGCCGTACCGATTCTTGTAGGTGACCTGAACTGGGACGCCGCCGGTCCCGTGGAGAAACACGTCGCGGTGCTCCTGGCTCAGCTTCTCCCACGGCGCCTCGAGATCGACGCCGTACTGGTCGGCGATCGCCAGCGTCATCTGCTCGTAGTAGTTCGACGCGCTCGCCGACCACGGCGCCAACGCCCCGTCGGTGATCGACAGGCCCCGGTCCGGGACGACCAGCTCCGGGTCGATCTCCCGCTGGGTCCCCAGGCCGGTGCACCGCTCGCACGCGCCGTGGGGCGAGTTGAAGCTGAAGATTCGCGGCTCGAGCTCGGGCATCGACGTCCCGCACTTCAGGCACGCGAACTTCTCCGAGAAGGTCAGCCGCGTCGGCGGCGGCGGGTCGCCGGTCCCGTCGAATTTGGGCCCGACGAGCTCGACGACGAGGATCCCCTCTGCCAAGGCGACGGCCGTCTCGACCGAGTCGACCAGCCGCTTGCGGACGTCCGGCCGCATCACGAGGCGGTCGACGACCACCGAGATGTCGTGCTTGTAGCGCTTGTCGAGGACGATCGGCTGCTCGAGCAGGAGCAGCTCGCCGTTGACCTGGACCCGCGTGAACCCGTCGGCCCGGAGCTCCTCGAAGAGCTTTCCGTACTCGCCCTTGCGACCGCGGACGACCGGCGCGAGGACCATGAAGCGGGTGCCGTCGGGCAGCTCGAGGACCTGGTCGGCGATCTGCTCGACCGACTGACCGGCGATCGGCGCCCCGCACTTATGGCAGTGGGGCTTGCCGATCCGCGACCACAGCAGCCGCAGGTAGTCGTAGATCTCGGTGACCGTTCCCACGGTGGACCGCGGGTTCTTCGACGTCGTCTTCTGGTCGATCGAGATCGCCGGCGACAGCCCCTCGATCGAGTCGACGTCAGGCTTGTCCATCTGGCCGAGGAACTGCCGGGCGTACGCCGAGAGCGACTCGACGTACCGGCGCTGCCCCTCGGCGTAGATCGTGTCGAACGCCAGGCTCGACTTGCCAGACCCCGACAGGCCCGTGATCACCGTCAGGGCGTCCCGCGGGAGGACGAGCGAGACGTTCTTGAGGTTGTGCTCGCGCGCGCCCGAGACAACGATCTGGTTGGTCGGCGGCACGCTTATGGATTCTACCGTGGCGAACGTGTGTTCGTCACCGACCCACCGTCCCGCTCCGCTCAGGCCGAGCTCCCCCCTGCCCGCTCCGGGCACCGGCCGCTCACGCGGATCCGACCGCCACGATCCCGATCAGGGCGGCCTCGGTCAGCGCACACGCCTGCTCGAGCGCCGACTGGTCGCGCACCGCATCGTCCAGCCGTCCGGCCTCGGCATCCGCGCACAGGCGCGCGGCCGCGTCGGCCAGACGATCCGCACCGACCGCCGCGGCGCTCCCCTTGAGCGCGTGCGCGACCTCCCGCGCCTTCCCGGCGTCACCGCGGGCCAGGGCGATCGCCAGCCGAGGGACGTCGGTGCGCGCCTGCTCGAGGAACATCGCGACCAGCTGCTGACGGATCGCCTCGTCGCCGTCGCTGATCTCCGCGAGCAGCCGCGGATCGAACACCGCCGGCAGACTCCCGTCCGAGTCGTCGAGCCGATCCACGTCGCCGGGCTCCTCCGGCGGTGAGGCCGCGCACCAGACCGCCCGCGCCAGGACGTCGTCGAGCACCGCCGCGCCGACCGGCTTGCGGACGTAGTCGTCCATCCCGGCCCGCAGGCACCGCTCCCGGTCGCCCTTCATCGCGTGAGCCGTCATCGCGATGATCGGGATGTGCCGGCCCCGGCCCTCCCGCCGGCGGATCTCGGCGGTCGCCGCGTAGCCGTCGAGCTCCGGCATCTGGCAGTCCATCAGGATCGCGTCGTACGAGCCGTGCTCGTGCATCTCGACCGCGATCCGGCCGTTCGCCGCCACGTCCACACTGAAGCCCCGCTTCTCGAGCAGGCGGATCGCCACCAGCTGGTTGACCTCGTTGTCCTCGGCCACGAGGATCACGCCCCGCGGCGGTCGACCGACCGCCCCGTCGCCGCTCACGCCCGACGCGTTGCCCGCGACCGGCCGATCGGCCGGGCCGCTCAGGACGCGATCCAGCTCGTCGACGAGCCGCGACCGGCGCACCGGCTTGGTGACGAAGCCGTCGACGCCCGACGCCGCCTCCGTCGCCCGCCCGTCCCCCGACGACGTCATCAGCAGAAGCCGGGCCGCTCCGAGCAGCGGATCCGCTCGGATCCTCGCGGCGAGCTGCGTACCGCTGATCCCCGGCATCCGCGAGTCGAGCACGACCAGGCGGTGCGGCCTGCCCGCCTCTGCAGCCGCCCGCATCCTCGCCAGCGCCTCGTCCCCGCCCGGCGCACTGTCGCACGCCATGCCCCAGCCGGCCAGCTGCCCGGCGAGGACGGCGCGGTGGGTGGCGTTGTCGTCGACGACGAGCACCCTGAGGCCGTCGTATCCGACCCGCGGCGACGCGCCCGCCCCCGCGGCCACCGCCACTTCCGCAGTTGCAGGCAGCGTCTCCAGCCGGGCCGTGAACCAGAACAGGCTGCCGACTCCCGGCGTGCTCTCGACGCCGATCTCCCCGCCCATCAGCTCGACCAGCGCCTTGGAGATCGCGAGCCCCAGCCCGGTCCCGCCGTACCGACGCGTCGTCGAGCTGTCGGCCTGGGAGAACGAATCGAAGATGCGCTCCTGGGCCGAGCGGTCGATGCCGATCCCGGTGTCGGAGATCTCGAAGCGCGTCAGCACCCCACCGTCGGCGTCGGCGTCGGCCGTGACCCCGAGGACGACCTCTCCGGCCGACGTGAACTTGACCGCGTTGGTCAGGAGGTTGACGAGGATCTGCCGGAGGCGCGGGGCGTCGCCGCTGAGCTCGATCGGAAGCCCGTCGTCGATCGTCGCGATCAGCTCGAGCCGCTTTGCGTGGGCCGATCCGGCGAGCATCCCGACGGCGCCCTCGACGGCGCTGCGGAGGTCGAAGGCCTCGTCGACCAGCTCGAGCTTGCCGGCCTCGACCTTGGAGAAGTCCAGGACGTCCTCGATCAGGGCCATCAGCACGTCGCCGGACGCCCGCACGGCCTCGGCGTATTCCCGCTGCTCCGCGTCGAGACCGGTCTCCAGCAGCAGCCCGCTCATCCCGATCACACCGTTCAACGGCGTCCGGATCTCGTGGCTCATGTTCGCCACGAACTCCGACTTCAAGCGGGATGACTCCAGGGCGTCGGCGTGCGCCGCCTCCAGGGCCAGCTCGGTCCGCCTGCGTTCGGTGATGTCCTGTCCGGTCCCCGTCATCGCCACCGCCCGCCCCGACGCGTCGGTGACGACCTCGCCGAGCGCGTGGATCGTCCGTACGTCACCGTCAGGACGGACGATCCGGTGATCGAAGGCGAACGACGTCCCGTCCGCCACGGCCGTCGCGAGCGTCCGGCGGACCCGCTCGCGGTCGTCCGGATGGACGAACTCGAGGATTCCGTCGACCGGCCCGGAGAACACGTCCGGGTCGAGGCCGTAGATCCGCCGAAGCTCGCGCGACCAGCGAACCGTCGCGTCGCCGACGTCCCATTCCCAGCTGCCGACGCACGCGATCTCCTGGGCCTCGGCCATCCTCGCCTCGCTCCGGCGGACGTCGGCGAACCGCTCCTCGAGCGTCTCCTTGGCAGCCTTCAGCTCGTCGTTCGTCCGCGCGAGGCGGACCGCACCCCGCCCGAGGCCACGCAGCAGGGCGACCGCCGCGGCACCCGCGAGGGCCAGTGCCCCAAACAGCAGCCACGGAACCAGCCGGCCCTGCTCGACCGAGGCGAACAGGCGGCTGCGCTGCGCGACGAGC
The DNA here is from genome assembly GCA_035553395.1 of Solirubrobacteraceae bacterium. Classification (GTDB taxonomy): domain Bacteria; phylum Actinomycetota; class Thermoleophilia; order Solirubrobacterales; family Solirubrobacteraceae; genus Palsa-513. The sequence continues at coordinate 97,459 of DASZKP010000021.1, forward strand.
ACGACGCTCCAGTTCGAGTCGCCGACCGCCGCTGACGCGAACTGCCGACCGTCGCCGACCGGACCCTCGCCACCCCTGACCAGCGCGGCGAGCAGCCGGGGGTCCCGCAGCCGGGTGCCGGCGACATCGCCCAGGCGGGAGCTCGCGATGATTCCACCCCCAGCGTCGAGCACGTACGCCTCCCCGGCGGACACGGCGGCCCCCGACAGGTAGCCGCTGACGAAGGCCGTGATCGCCTGCGGCCCGACGCCGCTGACGAGGACTCGACGACCAAACGGCGTCTGAACCGGCTGGACAAACTGCTCGATGTTCGTGGGATTCGGCGGCGGCGGACTCGACAGCGAGAATCCCTGGCCGGCGAGCACCGCTGAGACACCCGGCGAGTCGAGCTTGCCGCGGCGCGTCATCGCAGGCGTGACCCCCGGCGAGGACGCGATGATCCGTCCGTCGGGCGCGAGCAGCACGAGATACTCGAGGTGCCCCCGGGCAGCCGCGCTCGCCAACAGCGAGGACGGCACCCGCTCGGCGCCATAGACGTTCGCCATCCGCGGCAGGCTGGCCGCGACGGATGACGCGAAGACGGACGTCGTCAGCCTCGCGGTCACGGTCGCCCGCGCCAGGTACCGCTGCTCCACGATGCGGCGCGCCTGACTCTGTGACGCGCGGATCTGGACGGCGAACAGCCCGAGCAGCACGCACAGCACCAAGGCCAGAACGGCGACTTGCGATTGTGGCCGCGCCTTGCGCATCGAGGGCCTCTCCGTCTGCGGACACGGCGCTACCCCAACCCAGCGGAGGCTGCTCGTGTACGAGTGATCGCGATCCCCATCGGTCGAGACCGCCCGCGACTTGAGCCTCGGTAGCCTGCTCCGGATGTCGCCCACCAGCCTGATCGAGATCGAGACTCCGTCGGGCCCCGCCCGCGCCCACCTCGAGCTCGTCGACCGCCCGCGCGGCGCCCTGATCCTCGGCCACGGCGCCGGCGGCGGAGTCTCCGCGAAGGACCTCGTCGCCGCGGCCGCCGTCGCCGTGTCGCTCGGAGCGAGCGTGGCCCTCGTCGAGCAGCCCTACCGGGTCGCCGGCCGCCGGAGTCCACCGCGGGCGCCGGTGCTCGACGCCGCGTGGACGGCCGTCGTGGCCCACCTCGCCCAGCACGAGCTCGCCGGCCTCCGGATCGTCGCCGGCGGCCGGTCCTCGGGTGCCCGGGTAGCCTGCCGTACGGCTGCGGCGACCGCCGCCGTCGGCGTCCTCTGTCTCGCGTTTCCCCTCCGGCCGAGCCCCCGCGCGAGCGGGGTGCAGGCGCCGAGCCGCCTCCCCGAGCTCGATTTGGTCGACGTCCCGGTGCTCGTCGTCCAGGGCACCAGAGATCCGTTCGGCATGCCGCCGCCCGGCCCGCGACGGACGGTCGTCGCGGTCGCCGGCGACCACGGCCTCAAGGCCGACGCGGCCGGCGTGCGGTCGGCGATCGACGTCTGGCTCTCGGCGCTCCTCGCCGGTCTCTGATCGCCGACGGGCCGAGGCCCGACGATCAGCCGGCCGTCCGATCGCCGCCGAGACCCAGATCAGCCGGCCGTCCGATCGCCGCCGAGATCCAGATCGGCCACCGTCGCCGCAGCCAACCGCAGGCGCCCGGCGACCTCGGGGGCGGCTTCGCCGAACGACTCTTCCGCGGACACGAGCTCGGCCGCAATCTCGAGGTTGCGGGCCAGGCGGACGACCGGGAAGTCCCGGGCGTGGAGAACGCGGGCCAGCCAGGTGACCTGCTCCACGAGGTCGGTCGCCCCGATCACGTCGCCGGCCGCCCAGCACAGCAGCCACTGGTTGTCGTGCCTGCACCAGTCCATCCCCGCCGCGCCGTAGCGTTCGGTCTCGTCGGGATACTCCTCGTAGTAGCGCCGGCAGACGTCCGCGGCGAGCGCGACGAGATCCACGAGCCGCCCGGCGATCTCGAACGTCGCCGGCGGCGGAGCGCCGCTCGGTCGGCGCAGGCTCACTCGCTCACCACCTCGTAGGTGTGGAGATGCTCCGGCCGGACGAGGCGGATGTCGCCCTTGAGGTCGGGATCGATCCGGTTGTGGGAGATCTTGTGCTCCGTGCTCCTCATGTAGTCCGTGAACGCCGCCCGGTCCCGCCACCGGCGCCGGCCGGGCCGAATCAAGTTGGACCGCTCGAGGCCTTTTCGATCAGTGACTAAGGTGTACCTGACTCGATGCCACCGTTCAAGCTCGACCCGATATTCACGCCGGCGGCCGACCAGCCCAAGGCGATCCAGGAGATCGCGGCGTCGCTTGAGAACGGCGATCGCTTCACGACCCTGCTCGGGGCGACCGGCACCGGCAAGACGATGACGATGGCCGGCGTGATCCAGGCGGTCCAGCGGCCGGCCCTGATCATCGCCCACAACAAGACGCTGGCCGCCCAGCTCTGCAACGAGTTTCGTACGTACTTCCCGGAGAACGCCGTCGAGTACTTCGTCTCCTACTACGACTACTACCAGCCCGAGGCCTACGTCCCCAGCCGGGACCTGTACATCGAGAAGGACTCGTCGATCAACTCGGAGATCGACCGGCTTCGCCACTCGGCGACAGCCGCGGTCTTCGCCCGGCGGGATGTCGTCGTGATCGCGTCGGTCTCCTGCATCTACGGGCTCGGGTCGCCGGAGGTCTACGAGATGAACATGCAGCTGCTGCGCCGCGGCGAGGAGATCGACCGCGACAAGCTGCTGCGCAAGCTGGTCTCGATCCAGTACACCCGCAACGACACGGTGCTCGCCCGCGGGAACTTCCGTGTCAAGGGTGACACGCTCGAGATCTTCCCGGCGTACGCCGAGACCGCCTACCGGGCGACGCTGTTCGGCGACGAGGTCGAGTCGCTCGCGGAGTTCGATCCGCTGACTGGTGAGCTGATCCACGGCGGGCTCGAGCATGTCGCGATCTGGCCGGCCACCCACTACAACGTCGCCGACGGGACGATGGAGCGAGGGGTCGAGGCGATCGGCCGGGAGCTCAACGAACGGTGTGCCGAGCTCGAGGCCGAGGGCAAGCTGCTCGAGGCGCATCGCCTCCGCCAGCGGACGCAGTACGACATGGAGATGATGCGGGAGGTCGGCTTCTGCTCGGGAATCGAGAACTACTCGCGGATCCTCGACGGCCGCCAGCCGGGAGATCGGCCCTACTGCCTGCTCGACTACTTCCCCGACGACTTCCTCTGCTTCATCGACGAGTCCCACCAGACGGTTCCCCAGATCGGCGGCATGTTCGAGGGTGATCGCTCACGCAAGCAGACCCTGATCGACTACGGCTTTCGCCTGCCGAGCGCGCTCGACAACCGGCCGCAGCGCTTCGAGGAGTTCCTCTCGATCACCCCGCAGATCCTCTTCGTCTCGGCGACTCCCGGAGCCTACGAGCGGAGCCGGTCCGGGAACGTCGTCGAGCAGATCGTCCGCCCGACCGGGATCGTCGACCCGGCCGTCGAGGTCCGGCCGACCCACCATCAGATCGACGACCTGATGGCCGAGGTCCGGATCCGGGTCGAGCGCAACGAGCGGGTCCTGATCACGACGCTGACGAAGAAGATGTCCGAGGACCTCTCGACATACCTCCTCGAACTCGGCTTCAAGGCCCGCTACCTCCACTCGGAGATCGACACGCTCGAGCGGATCCAGATCATCCGGGACCTCCGGCTCGGAACCTACGACATCCTCGTCGGCGTCAACCTCCTCCGCGAGGGGCTCGACCTTCCGGAGGTCTCGCTGGTCGCGATCCTCGACGCCGACAAGGAGGGCTTCCTCCGGGGCGAGACATCGCTGATCCAGACGATCGGCCGGGCGGCCCGGAACATCGAGGGCAAGGTCCTGATGTACGCCGATCGCGAGACCAAGGCGATGAAGGCCGCGCTCGAGGAGACCGACCGGCGCCGGGAGATCCAGCTTGCCCACAACATCGAGCACGGGATCACGGCCGCGACGATCGTCAAGGGGATCTCCGACATCTCGGACTTCCTGACCGCCGAGTCGAAGACCCCGAAGCGGCGCCGCCGGGCGGCTCGGAACACCGACAAGCTCGGCCAGCACGAGCTGGAGCGGATGATCGTCGATCTCGAGCAGGAGATGCTCGAAGCCGCGGCCGACCTGCGCTTCGAGTACGCGGCGCGGCTGCGCGACGAGCTCCGCGACCTCCACCGAGCCCTCGGCGATGCCAAGCTCAACGAGGCGCCCGCAACCCGCTGACGCGCTGGCGAGGCCAGCCCCGTGGGTGGGTGCTTTCCGATCGCTAATGTCATACCTAGGCGCCGTCGGCCCGGCCGGCCGGCCGGCGCCAGAGTACGAACCCCCCGACGCCGAGGCGAGGACCATCCGATGAGCCAGACTCCAACCAGCCAGACATCCGCCGACGCGAAGCCGACCGAGGCCGGCGAGCTGACCTATCTCGTGTCGGAGATGACCTGCGACCACTGCAAGGCGAGCGTGACCGGCGAGCTCGTCAAGGTCCCCGGCGTGAAGGCAGTCGGCGTAGACCTCGATACCAAGCTCGTCCGCGTCCGGGGCGCCAATCTCGACGACAGCGCCGTTCGCGCGGCGATCGAAGAGGCCGGATACGCGGCGGTCAGCGCCTGACCGGGGCGGGGCGGACGGCCGGGGCGGGCCGGGCGGGAGGCGCCGCGGCAGGGCGGGAGGGCGGGCCGGACAGCCGGGTCGGGCCGCGACCCGTCCTGCATGACGGCCAGGGTTCGCCGGGAATCCGCAACCTAGCCCGTGGGACGGATTCGGCCAACCCGGTGGTCGGCGGAGTGTGTATGTGTTCTCCGAAACAAGTTGACTGACTCAATGACTCAGGCAGCTATCTCACAGAAGAACCTTGAGGTGCTCACTCCGGCCTGCGGCTCGCTCCGGGCTCGTCCCGCCGTCAGCCTCACTCCGGCCTGCGGCTCGCTCCGCCGCCGAGCTCCTCGCCGCACGGCAACCGGCGAGCCCGGCCTTCGCGCTCAGCCTCCGCCGGCCACAGCCGCCGTCACGACGCCTCCGGCTGCGGCCGCGGTAGTGGCAGCAGGTCGCGCCTGCGAGCTCGACGCGGTCCCGAACGTCTCGGGATCGGCGAACACCAGCGCTCCGAGGAGCACCGCCGGAACGATCGCGGCGGCCGCGATCGTCGCGTACCTCCGGCGCCGTGAGCGCGCCGGCGTCGGCCGCCCGCCCCTCGCGAAGGCCCGCAGTCGCAGGCTGTTGCCGACGACGCACGCACTCGAGACGCCCATCGCCGCACCGGCGATCGTCGGGCTGAGGAGACCGCTGATCGCCAGCGGGAGGGCGATCAGGTTGTAGCCGAAGGCCCAGCCGAGGTTCTGGAGGATCACGGTGTACGTCTCGCGCGCGAGACTCAGCCCCCGAGCGACGCCGGTGAGGTTCCCCGACAGGACGACGATGTCCGCCGCCTCGAGGGCCGCGCCGACGCCCGTCCCCATCGCGATCCCGAGATCGGCCTGGGCGAGCGCGGCAGCGTCGTTGACGCCGTCTCCGACCATCGCGACCCGCCGGCCGGACGCCTGGAGGCGGGCGATCTCCGCGACCTTGCCGGCCGGTGTCACGCCCGCGACGACCCGCTCGATGCCGACCTGCGCGGCGACGGCGTTCGCCGCCCGGGAGTTGTCCCCGCTGCACAGGGCGACCTCGATTCCCATCGCCCGCAACCCCGCGATCGCGCCCGCAGCCTCCGGCTTGACGCTGTCGCCGAGCGCGATCGCGCCGATGGCGACCCCTCCCGTCCTGACGACGACCGCCGTTCTGCCGGCCGCCTGCCACTTGTCGAGCACGCTCGCGAGCCCGGCCTCGTCGAGTCGCTCACCGCCGGTCGCCGCGCCGACCCCGCCGAGCTGCTCGGGCCGTCCGACCCAGACGTCCTCGCCGCCGACCCGCGCGCGGACTCCCTGGCCGGGCACCGACCGGAAGGCGGTGGCGATCGGCAGCTCCAGACCGAGTTCGCGGGCAGCCGCGACGACCGCAACCGCGACCGGATGCTCGGAGTCGGCCTCGGCCGCCGCGGCAGTCGCGAGGATCGCGTAACGGTCCTCGCCGTCGGCTGCCCAGACACCGAAGATCGACAGCTCGCCGGTCGTGATCGTTCCCGTCTTGTCGAGCACGATCGTGTCGACCTCGTTGCTCCGCTCGAGAATCTCAGCGCCCTTGATCAGGAGTCCGAGTGAAGCTCCCCGGCCGGTCCCGACGAGCATCGCCATCGGCGCGGCCAGCCCGAGCGCGCACGGGCAGGCGACGATCAGCACGGCGACCGCCGCGAGCAGACCCCGCGCAGGATGCCCGGCGACCCACCAGCCGCACAGGCTCAGCGCGGCGATCGCGAGCACGGTCGGCACGAAGACACCCGCGACGCGGTCCGCGAGCCGTTGTATCTGCGGCTTGGACCCCTGCGCCCGCTCGACGAGAGCGACGATCTGCGACAGCGCCGTCTCCGCACCGACGGCGGTCGCCCGAGCCCGGAGTGCCCCGTCGATGTTCAGCGTCGCCCCGGTCACCGGCGATCCCGGCCGCTTGTCGACGGGAAGCGACTCTCCGGTCAGCATCGACTCGTCCACGGCCGACGCACCAGCCAGCACGACGCCATCGACGGGAATCTTGTCGCCCGGCCGCACGAGGAAGACGTCGCCCCGTCTGACCTCCTCGACCGGGACGAGTCGCTCGGCCGCGTCGGGATCGTCGGGGTCCAGCAGGCGGACCTGCTTGGCGCCGAGCCGCGCTAGCTCCCGCAGCCCCCGGCCGGCGTGTCCACGGGCGTTGGCCTCCTCGAGGCGACCGAGCAGGAGGAAGGTGATGATCAGGGCGGCCATGTCGTACTGGACGCCGCCGGTGAAGGATCCGTTGACCCCACCGCTGAGCCCCGATCCCCGCAGCAGCTCGACCGTCGAGTACACGAAGGCCGTCAACGTGCCGAGCGCGATCAGCGTGTCCATGTTCGCCCCGCGCGCCCGCGCCCGGGCGATCCCCCCGCGCAGGAACGGGAGGCCGCACCAGAACTGGACCGGTATGCAGAGCACGAATGCGGCCCAGCGGGCGGCCACGCTCCGCTCGGCCCAGTAGGTCAGGCCGACGATCACGGTCGTCAGCGGCGCGGCGACCACGACCCGCCGCAGCCAGGCGGACACCTCGATCGCCTCCGCCGCCTCGTGGTCGTCCGCCGCCTCGACTGGCGACCGGTCGGCGGTGACCGGCCGCGCGCCGTAGCCAAGGCGCTCGACGATCTCGATCAGCCGCTGGGGCTCGAGGCTGCCGGCCGCGTCGATCCGGGCCCGGCCGGTCGCGAGGTTGACGAGCGCGTCGGCGACGCCCGGCTCGGACCCCAGGGCTCCCTGGAGACGAGCCGCGCACGATCCGCATGACATGCCGGTGACGTCCAGCTCGTAGACCGCGACCGGGGCGGTTTCTGTGGACACTCAGTCCATGTTACGGGGCGACCCGCGCCACGGCGAACCTATGCGAAGCGCTCGCCGCAGGGGCGCCGCGCCCGCCCGGCCGCGCGGATCGTGCTGGTAAAGTCGGTCTCGAATATGGCTGGCAGCATGACCATGACCGGCGCGGACGCTCCGATGAAGATGAGCGCAGGCCACGCCGCAACCGGCGCCGGGCACGCGAGCGTCAACATCCTTCCGGCGTGGCTGGCGATCGCCTGGACGCTGGCCTTCGTCGCGATCCTCGTGATCCACGCGCGTCACGTGCTCGACAGCCGCGGCCCCCGGCGGTACTGGCACTCCGGACACGTCGTGATGGCGCTCGGGATGATCTTCATGTTCGCGCCCGCCTCGATCGACCACTTCGACATCCCGAGCGGCTTCTGGCAGCTCCTCTTCGCGAACGCCACCGGGGTGGTGCTCGCCTGGATCCTCGCCGAGGCGCTCAGCCGGCAGGTCGTGAACGTGCTCTGGATCGTGATCGCCACCGACCTGGCCGCGATGGTCTATATGTGGTCGCCGACCGGCTTCACGGCGCCGGTCACCTGGCTACTGGTCGCCTACTTCGCCGCGCAGACCCTGCTCTGGGCGACGGACCGGATGCGCCGGGCCGATGAGCTCGCGGTCGGCCGGCGGTTCTCGGTCGGCTCCGGAGGGACGATCGCCGCGACCGCGGCGGCCCCGCTTGTCTGCGACCGCGACCTGCGGGTCTCGGTCGGCTTGATGACGCTCGGCATGGCGTACATGTTCGCCGCGATGCAGCTCGCGATGTAGCCGCATCAGCCAGCCTCAGGCAGCTCTCGACATAGCCGCATCAGCCTCAGCCAGCTCTCGATGTAGCCGCACAGGCTCAGCTGATCCGAATCGTGAACGTCCCGGTCAGGGCGTGGTGGCCGGCGTCGCTGCCCCACAGCTTGATCGTCCAGTCGCCGCTGGTCCGCAGGTCGACCTGCCCAATCTCGTGCTGGGGGCCGGCCGGGAGCACGCGGACCGCCGTGGCCGCGCCGCTCGCGGCGGATGTCGCGAGCATCGACAGAGTCCGGAACGACGGCTGCGAGCTCGACGCGCTGACGAGGTACGTGTGGAGCTGGACGTTCCCCGGAACCAGGTTCTCGGCACTGATCAGCAGGCTCTCGCCGTTCGGTTCGGCCAGCGTCCGGTTGGCGCTCGGCGGCCCGACGAACGTGTTCGGGTCGGCGAGCACGAGGCCGCCGAGGATCAGCGCCGGTGCCGCCGCTGCCACGGCGATGCCGGCGATCCTGCGGCCCCGCGTGTGCACCGGGGTCGGACGGCCCGGCCGGCCGAAGCCCCGCAGCCGCAGGCTGTTCGCGACGACGCAGACGCTCGACAGACCCATCGACAGCCCCGCGAGGGTCGGGCTCAGCAGCCCGGTGATGGCCAGCGGGAGGGCGATCAGGTTGTAGCCGAAGGCCCAGCCGAGGTTCTGGAGGACGATCGCGTAGGTCGCCCGAGCCAGCCGCAACGCCCGCGCGACGCCCCGCAGGTCACCCGAGACGATGCTGATGTCCGCGGCCTCGATCGCCGCCCCGACACCCGTGCCCATCGCGATGCCGAGATCGGCCTGGACGAGCGCCGCCGCGTCGTTCACCCCGTCGCCGACCATCGCGACCCGGTGCCCCTCCCCCTGAAGGCGGACGATCTCGGCGACCTTCTCGGCCGGAGTGACCCCGGCGAGCACCTTCGCGATGCCAACCTGCTCGGCCATCGTCGCCGCCGCCCGCGCGTTGTCGCCGGTCAGCATCACGACTTCGAGGCCCATCCGTCGCAGGCCCGCGACCGCGGCCGCGGATTCGGTCTTGACGGTGTCCGAGAGCGCCAGCGCGCCGATCACGACTCCGTCCCGGCCGACCACCACAGCCGTCCTCCCGGCCGCCTCCCACTCGTCGAGCACAGCCGGCCGGTTGGCTCCCCCGCTCGCCGACGGCCGGCCGACCCAGACCTTCGACGCGCCGACCTCCGCACGGACGCCGAGGCCCGGGAGAGCACGGAACTCGACCGCCCGCGGGATCTCGAGCCCGCCGGCTGCCGCGGCCCGCACGATCGCCGCGGCGACCGGATGCTCCGAGTTGGCCTCGACGGCGGCAGCCATCGCCAGGATCCCGTCCGGGCGCTCGTCGTCCGCCGCCCAGACTCCGGCGACCGACAGCTCGCCGGTCGTGATCGTTCCGGTCTTGTCGAGCACGATCGTGTCGACCCGCTGGCTGCGCTCGAGGATCTCCGCGCCCTTGATCAGCAGCCCGAGGTTCGCTCCACGCCCGCTCCCGACGAGGATCGCGACGGGCGTGGCCAGACCCAGCGCACATGGACACGCGACGATCACCACGGCGATCGCCGCGAGCAGGCCCCGTTCGGCCTCACCCGCGGCGGCCCAACCGGCGAGCGTCAGGCCCGCGAGGACGAGCACGGCCGGGACGAAGACGCGGGCGATCCGGTCGGCGAGCCGCTGGATCTCCGGCTTCGCGACCTGGGCCCGTTCGACCAGCTCGACGAGCTTGGCGAGCGCCGTCTCCGCGCCAATCGCCGTCGCGGTCGCGTGGAGGACGCCGTCGAGGTTGACGGTTGCCCCTGTCACCGTCGCTCCCACGGTCTTCTGGACGGGGAGCGACTCGCCGGTCAGCATCGACTCGTCGACGGCCGACGAGCCCCACACGACGACACCGTCGACCGGGACCTTGTCGCCCGGCCGCACCGCGAAGCGGTCTCCCCTGCGGACGGCCTCGACCGGCACGAGGTGCTCCGGTGCGTCCGGATCGGTCGGGTCCAGGATGCGGGCCTGGAGTGCGCCGAGCTTCGTCAGCTCGCGAACCGCCCGTCCCGCCCGGCTCCGCGCGCTCGACTCGGCCCACCGGCCGATCAGCAGGAAGGTGATGATCGCGGCCGCCATGTCGTAGTGCAGGTGCCCGCTGAACTCGCCCCCGGGCCCGCCGTGGTCGTGGACGCTGCTGACGCTCAGCAGCTCAACCGTCGAGTAGACGAACGCCGTCAGGGTGCCGACCGCGATCAGCGTGTCCATGTTCGTCGTCCGCGCTCGCGCCGACACCCACGCCGCCCGAAGAAACGGCCAGCCGCACCAGAACTGGACCGGTACGCAGAGTCCCGCGGCGATCCAACGGGCCGTGGTCCCGTGCGGGTCGGTGTATGTCGCGATCGCGATCGCGATGCTGAACGGCACGGCCAGCCCGATTCGCCGCAGCCAACCCGCCCGCTCGCCGGCCTCGGCCGCCTCGAGCTCGGCAACCGCCGCCGCCGGCGTGACCGCCCCCGGACCGACGCTGCGCGCACCGTAGCCGAGTCGCTCCACGATCTCGACCAACCGCTCCGGCTCGAGCGCGCCACCTGCCAGCTCCACGGTCGCCCGCCCGGTCACGAGATTGACGCTCGCCTCGACGACCCCCGGCCCGCGGCCAAGCGCCCGTTGGACGCGCGAGACGCAGGACGCGCAGGTCATCCCGCTGACGTCGAGCTCGACGACCTCGACCGTTCCCGGAGGATCGGTGCCGGCCCCCTGAGGCTGGCCCGGGACACCTCCGGTGCCTCCCGACGGCTCGGCCGTCTCGCTGATCCTGGCCGGGCTCATCAACTCCATTTCAGCAGGTCGCCCTCGCGTCCCCGCCAGGCCGCGTATGCCGCCGACGCGCCACCGACATTGCTCGCTGTGGCCGATCGCCGACCAGCTCACGACAGCGTCGTCCACACCCAGCCCGGCCCTCTCCCTGACGGCCTCGACCACACCCAGCCCGGCCCCCTCCCTGACGGCCTCGACCGCACGCGGGGGCCCCCTTTCGACGACGGCGCCCGGCGGCCTACCGGCCGTCGGTCAGGGCTTGCCGACGAACTGGGCGGCCATGAAGCAGAAGTTGTTGACCGGATTCGGGTCGTTCAGCTTCCACTCCGAGGACAGCGTCATCGTCGCCGGATCCGGTCCGGTCCCGCCGTCTCCGCTGACCGGCTCGATGCCGATCGTCGCGAAGATCATGCCGTTGTTGGGGACCGGCACGGTGATCGGCGCGCTGGTGGTGGTCGACCTGACGAACGAGGTCGCCCCCTGCGTGCCCGCGCCCTGCGCCGTGTCGGTGTCGACGACCAGGCGTGAGCCGGTGCTTGCCGGCGTGATCGTGAGCGACTGTGCAGCCGCCGTGCAGGTCAGCGTCGCACTCCCAAGGCCGGGTAGCGACGCCGTGGCCGTCGGATCCACCAGCGAGACCCCGTCACGCCAGTTGATCGTCACCGATCGCACGACGTTGCTGACCGGTCCCGTAGGGCCTTGGGGTCCGGCCGCTCCCACAGGTCCGGCCGGTCCGGCCGGCCCGGCCGGCCCACGGGGTCCTTCGCCGAGACTGTAGCCGCCGTTCGAGTTCGTCGGCTTGGACTTCGACCCCGTCCCCCCGATCGTCTTCGGCTTCGGGAGCGGATAGCCCTTGCCCTTGGACTGCTTCGCGGTCGGCTTGATCGCGGTCGGCTTGATCGCGGTCGGCTTGATCGCTGTCGGTTTGGTCGCGGTCGAACCCGACGTCGTCTTGCCCGTCGTCGTCGTCGGCGCCGGCATCCCAGACGGTCTCGGCAGGGGAAACGGGAGGGTCTGAGTGCCGGCCGCGCGGAGCACGCCGATCTGCTCGGTCCCGCCTCCCGAGATCGTCAGCCCGGCCACGCAGCCGAGGCCGGCCGCCGCGAGGACCGGCAGGCACAGGGAACGCGATCGCCATCTCATGATGCGGTCCCGGCCGAGACGAACTCGCCAGCCACCGAACAGCCCGGCGACCCGCCCCCGAAGTTCCAGTTCCAGGTCACCCGGAAGGTCGTCGGCGCCGGTCCCGGACCGCCGAGCGAGTCGCGGTTCAGACGCGAGCTGATGATTCCCTCGACCGAGCCCGATCCGACCTGCTGGCCGAGCGAGTCGTTGAAGCCGGCGTAGAAGTCCGGGCCCGTGTACTGGGTTCGCACGGCCGTGTTCACCCCGACCCGGCTGCCCGGCTCGGACTCGAGCCACGTCATCGCCGTGTCGGCGCTCGCGTCGGCCGGGAAGAACCGCAGCCACTGGGTGTCCGGGCTGCACACGATCTGGCCGGTCCCGATCCCCGGCGCAACGAAGCTCGCCGTGTCACGTCCGGCGAACTGGCCGTTCTGCCAGTTGATCGTCACCGCCTGGCGGCTGATGTCGGCCGCCGCGGGTCCCACCGCGCCGGCCGGTCCCCTCCGACCGACCGGGCCGCGAGGTCCGGTCGGCCCGATCCCGCCGCGAATCCCGACCGTGGCCGCGTGGGCCGGACGGTGCGCCGCCGCCTTGCGGCTCGGGGTGACTGCCTTCGCCAGGACGCTGCTGGCCGAGCCGCAGACCACGGCGACGACGATCGCAGCCGCACCGATCCGCGCTCGCCGCCGTCCGCCGGTCGTCCGCGTCAACTGAAGTCCAGCGTGATCTGGGCCGTCTTCGGACCGCACGCCGTCGGCTGGGAGATCAGGCCGGCCACGACCACCGTGTACTCCCCCGGGACCAGCCCCTGGTTGAGCTTCAGGTTCAAGGTCGCCTGGCCGTAGAGGCCGCTCAGCGTACCGTCGCCGAACAGGGTCCCGTCCGCGGCGTAGACGGCACCCTCGAGCTCGCGGATCAGCGGACCGTTGCTCTTCAGGGGAACCGACAGGTATCCGCCGTACGCGGCGGCCATCCCACCCGGCGGGTCGACGAAGGTCAGCGGAAGCGTCGTCACACAGTCCTTGAACGCTTCGACCTTCGTGAACTTCTCCAGCCCGCAGGCCGGACTCGACGCAGGCGTGCCGCTCACGACGAGCGTGTACGACCCGACCTGGAGGGCCCCGTACGACAGCTTGAGCTTGATCGTGGCCGACGACGTCAGGGCGGCCGCGCGATGCCCCGCGGCGATCTGGTCCCCGCTGAACGTGTAGATCGCCGCCCGCACGTTGCGGATCGGACCGCCGTTCGTCGTGACCTGAACCGACACGCTCGACGGATACGAGGCCGCGTACATGCTCGGCAGCGACACGCTGACCGCCAGGTGCGAGCACCCGGCCGCCGTCGCGATGCCGGTGGCGCCGGCCCCGCCGGACGCGGCGATCATGACGCACGCCGCGAGGCCGACTGCGGCGATCGCGAGGCGGCGCCTCATCGGAAGGTGACTCCGGATCCGCGTGTGCTGATGTGTGCTCTAGCCTTCGCAGGGTGCCACGGCGAAGCGCTTCCGCTGCGACCGCGGCATCCCGCTCGCCCTGGTTCGCGTTCGCGGCGATCCTCACGCTCGGCGTCATCGCAACGACCGCGACCGGCTGCGGCCGGCAGGCCGAGGCCGCCGGTCGGATCGCGTCGTCCCGCACGCCCGCAGGTGCCGCACGGGCCAGCGCCCACGCGCGCCCGACGCGGCCCGAGGCGGCGCTCGTGCTCGCCCGGAGCCCGGCAGCCGTCGCCCACGCCGCCGCCGCCAAGCAGCATACCCCCGCCGCCCCTACCCCGCCCGACCGGCCGGCGCTGCGGACGAACTGGCAGGCCGGGGTCAACCTGACCGCGGACCTCACCGGCGACTTCCTCGCCCCGGGGTCCGACGCGGCCCTGCGCGCGGCGAAAGCCGACGGCAGCACGAGCGTCGAGATCGTCGCGACCTGGTACATGCCCAGCGCGACCGCCAGCGCGGTGGCGGCCGACGCGGCGAGGACGCCGAGCGACGCCGCCGTGATGCACGCGGTCGCCACCGCCCAGTCGCTCGGCCTCCAGGTCCTGCTCAAGCCCCAGGTCGACGTACTCGACGGGACCTATCGCGGTCTGATCTCCCCGACCAACCGGGCGGCCTGGTTCGCCAGCTACCAGACGATGCTCATCCACTACGCGACGCTCGCCCGTCAGCTCAGGGTCGGCGGGCTCGTGGTCGGCGTCGAGCTCGGCTCGATGGTCAGCGGCCCGCGCGACACCACGTTGTGGCGCAAGATGATCGCGACCGTCCGCCGCCTCGGCTACAAGGGCAGCCTGACCTACGCGGCCAACTGGGACCAGCTCCACCTGGTCGGGTTCTGGCGCTCGCTCGACTACATCGGCATCGACGCGTACTTTCCCCTCGTCCCGCAGCGTCACCAGTCCGCGCCGACGATCGCCGAGCTCGTGTCCGCCTGGCACGGTTCCTACGTCGCCGGCGGGCCGCTCGACTGGGTCGACGAGGTCGCGCAGCTCGAGCACACCCAGCACCGTCCGGTCGTCTTCACCGAGCTCGGCTACGTCGCGACCGCGTGCACGGCCGCCGCCCCATATGCCCTCGTCCCGACCTGCCCCACGGCCGCCGACCCGACCGTCCCCAGCCAGCGAGCCCAGCAGGACGCCTACGTCGCGGCGCTGCGGGTCTGGTCGCGGGTCCCGTTCGTCCGCGGCATCTACTGGTGGGACTGGCCGACCGACGACAACCAGACCACCGACGTCTACTCGCCCCGCGGCAAGCCCGCCGAGCGGACGATCGCCGAGTGGGACGCCGCCCGCGGCGATCTGGTCGCCGGGCGCTAGGCGTCTTCCGGCCGCCCGACGACGCATCATCTCGACTCCCCGCCGTCCGCCCCGCCTCCGGTCGCCGGGTCCGAGCGCCCCTGCGTGCCGGGCGCAGCCGTGCTCGCCGCATCCGTGCTCGTCGCCTCGGCGCTCGCCCCCTCGGTGCTCGCCGTCGCGAGGTCGGTGGCGGCGGATGCCTCGGGCACGCCGGCCTCGGTCGGCGCCTCGTCATCGTCCGTCGACGCCGGGGGGACGGCCGAGCGATCGCGTGGCTCGCCATTGCTCTCGCCGTGGAACTGGGCCATCGTCGGCAGGCTGATCGCCGGCCGCTTGACCTCACGCGCGGTCTGCTCGGCTGCGCCGCCGAGCGCCCCGAGCAGCGCGTCGAGCTGTTCGCTCAGTCGGACGACCTGGGTGAACCGCCCGTGCAGCGCATCGGTCTGCTCGATCAGCGAGTCCGACAGCTCGCGCAGTCGGCGGACCCGCGCGTCGGCGAAGGCGTCGACCCGGCGGTGACACTCGGCCAGATATTGCGCGGCCCGCGCCTCGACGTCGCGGCGGATTCGCTCGGTGTCGCGATCGACGGTCGCCTGGGCCTGGGCGAGCATGTCCCGCGTGGCGACGGCCACCTGCTCGCGCACGCCCTCGGCAGTCTCGTGGGCCGACGCGAGGATGTCCTGGACCCGAGCGGCGACGGATTCGGTCAGGTCGTGCGCGCCGAACCCCGGGGCCTGCCCCGTGAGCTTCGCCGGGCGGGCCCGGGGCTCGTGGATCTGCGGAGGCTGATTCATCAGGGGGTCGACCCGCTGCCTGCCGCCGCTCGCGAACGCGTCGACTTCGTGGTCCTCGGGAGCGGGTTCGGGTTGAGGTTGGGCACCTTGACGAGGACGTAGCGAGCCGTCTGGTAGACGACGCTGAAGCCGTTCGCCGTCGCCGACAGCAGGCCCGGGTAGTGGGCCCGGATCAGGTCGCCGCCGCGGGGGTTGTAGGCGACGAGCAGGTATTGGACGACGCCGTACGGATCGCGGAGGACCGACTGCCAGACGCCGTCGCCCTTGATCACGCGGTCGAAGAACAGCCGCGGCCGCCCGCTGAGGAGGATCACGCCGAACGTCTGGGAGTTGTCGGTGAGGATCGCGTGGCGGGTGGTGACCGTCCGGTTGATGTAGTCGGCCATCTGCGCCTCGGACGCGATCCCGACCGTGAAGCCGCCGATCGAGTTCGTGCCGTCCTGATCGTCGCCGGTCTTGACCGCCCGGACGAAGGCCTGCTCGAGCGACTGGAAGGGATATGACTGCATCGACTTCCACGCCGTGAACAGACCCACGATCAAGAGAACGAGCGTGATCCCCCAGACCGCCGTCCGCAGCCCGGAAAGGCTGCGGTAGGCCCAGGCCGCGGCGACGATCGCGGTCAGGGCCATCGGCATCGCGTCGCGCAGCGTCAGCAGGCCCTCGCGGTGGGCCGTCGCCGCGTGGACGCCCATGATCGCCAGGCCGAGGATGATCAGGCTGGCGAGCCAGAGGCCCATCGCATCCCGCCGCGTGAAGAAGACGACGAGCGCCGCGGGGACCGCGGCGAAGCCGATCGGGAAGACGTCGGCCGTGACGTGGATCAGACGACCGATGATGTGCAGGAAGCCGAGGTTCCCGGCGCTCGAGATGCCGGCCGCGTTGACGCCCTGCTCCGCGCCGCTCGACAGCCAGCCGATCGGGTCGCCGACGATCAGGGCGTTGAACAGGCACCACAGGACGAGGGCGTAGACCGCCGGCGCGGCGAACGCGACGATCGACCCCTCGACCTCGACCCGGTGGGCCCGACGACCGAGCAGCGCGAAGCCGATCAGCAGGACGAGCAGGACGGCCCAGAGGATGAAGCCGTAGCGCGTCAGCAGGAGCAGCGCGAAGCCGAAGCCGCCGCCGAACAGGTACCGCGGCTCAGTCGTCTCGTACCACGAGACCGCCGCGTAGAGGCTGAACGCCAGCAGCGCGAGATAGATCGCCTCGCTCATCCCGTTGCCGGCGTAGAAGACGGTCATCGGGTTGGCCGCGTACAGCAGGATCACCGGGATCCGCAGGAACGCCGGCATCTCGCAGCGGGCGAGCGTCCGGTCGAGCAGGACGACGGTCAACCCGGCGAACACGGCCGAGGTCAGCGGCAGCGCGACGAGCCCACTCGCGAGCGGCTTGATCAGCGCGAGCGGGAGGAGCACCAGCGTCGTGATCGGCGGGAAGCTGAAGCCGATCGCCGCGAGCTTCGGCGGATCGTCGTACCAGACCTGGTAGGCCCGCGTCAGCCGGTCGAGCGCGTCGAAGACGACGACGTGCTGATCGATCGTGACGTGGTAGCCGATCACGGCGTACGCGACCGTCGCGACCGCGAAGATCGCGAACCCGATCAGCTTGCCGGGGAGCGCGATCCCCGGCCCGGAGACGACCGGGTCGAGATGCGTGGCCGGGAGTCTTGGGTCCGGCGGATGCAGCGGCGCTGGGGGAACTGGGGGCGGCGCGGTGGCCATCGCCTAGCCACCCCCCTTCTGATCGAGTCCGTGAACCGTCTTCTCCCAGTAGAACGGGTTGAAGAACAGCTGGAGGAAGCCCTTCCACGCGGCGACCGACATCAGGCCCCAGTAGATCGGCGTGAACAGCGCGTACTTCGCCAGACCGAAGTACCCGCGCTGGACCGAGCCGGCGACGTTGAAGTACATGAAGAGGAAGTTCGCGAGAAACAGCTGGAAGGCCGCCGCGTAGAAGACGAAGCTCGGGAACAGCTCGCGAACGAAACCGGCCTGGGTGATGAAGAACAACGTCGTCAGAGCCCAGAAGATCGGGTTCAGCAGGAAGATGAACGTCCCGCCGACGAGCAGCTGGAAGGACACGAAGTTCTTCGGGCCGAGCTGGCGGAACAGCCGCACCGGATGGCGCATGTGGACGAGCCACGTCTGGATGTAGCCCTTGATCCAACGCGACCGCTGCCGGATCCAGTTGTTGAGGTCCGAGTTGGCCTCCTCGAACGTCGTCGAGTCGATCATCGCCGTCCGCATCCCGTGCTTGAACAGGCGGATCCCGAGATCGGCGTCCTCGGTGACGTTGAACGGATCCCACGCCCCGAGCTCGTAGAGCGCCTCGGTCTTGAAGTGACACGACGTCCCACCCAGCGGAATCGGCGCGTTCGCGTGATCGAGGCCGGGGAGCAGCAGGTCGAACCACATCGAGTACTCGGTGCAGAACCACCGCGTCAGGAGGTTCTGCTCGGCGTTGAAGTAGTTCAGCTTGGCCTGGATGCAGACGACCTCGGCGTCCGCGTTGCCATAGGCGATCACGACCTTCTTCAGCTGGTCGGGCTCCGGCCGGTCCTCGGCGTCGAAGATCACCAGGTACTCGCCCTTCGCCTGGATCAGCCCGTAGTTGCAGGCCTTGGGCTTGGTCTTCGGCTGGGCGTCGGGGACGACGACGACGGTGAACTGCCCGGGCAGGTCCATCGCGTTGACGGCGTCGATCGTCTCATCGTCGTCCTCCTCGCAGAGCAGCCGGACGTCGAGCTTGGCCTGGGGATAGTCGAGGCCGCCGATCCCCTCGACGAGGGCGCCGACGACTGCCGCTTCCCGGTAGAGGGGGACGAGGATCGTGAAGACCGGCAGGTCGCGCTCGTCGAGCGCTGCGACCATCTCGTCGCTGATCTCGATCTCGTGTCCGTAGCCGAGCGAGTCGTAGGTCAGTTTGAATTTGTACGCCGACGTCACGAAGTAGAAGACGTCCGCCAGGCTGACGAGGACGATCAGCGTGACCAGCGGGGCGATGATCAGGGCTGCGACGAGGACGACGACGACGAGCGACAGGAACGCCTTCTGGCTGTCTGTGATCACCCGATTGCCGGCCTCCTCGGGGAATCGCGTGACGAGATCGGTCGTCGCCATCGCGATGTACTGCTCGCGATAGGTGATCCGCAGGAGCTCCTCGAGCTGACGCGGGCTGGTCAGGAACGCGACGAGCTCCAGGGACGTGTACTGGCCGAGCTCCTCGACCGCCTCCTCGCCGAGCCGGTCGGCCACCGCGAGGTAGAGCTTCTCCGAGTCGAGCGCGAACGGAACGCAGTCCAGCGCGCGCATCAGCGGCTCGGGAATGATCTCCAGCGCCGCCGGATCCGGCTCGTAGCCGGTGAGGTCGATCAGCCCGATGCCGAACTGCTCGGCCAGCAGCGGGATCAGGTCGTCCTCGTGGATGTCGCCGGCCGCCAGCAGCAGCTCTCCCAGCCGGCAGCCACTGCGGACCTGGGCCTCGAGCGCGGCCTCGACCGCCTCGGTGCCGGCCAGACCCCGCTCGACGATCAGGCCGCCCAGCCGCGGCGGAAAGTGTTGGCCGGGCCAGTCGACCTTCGTCAGGACCGAGAGCTCGCTGGCCGTGCCGAGCCCGTCGCCGAAGATCTCGTCGATCGCCATCTCGACATCGCGCTCCGAGGCCACGACGAAGCGCACGTCCGCGCTTCCCGTGATCGCGCGTGCCCCGCCGGCCAGGTCGGCCGCCACCTGTCTTGCGACCTGGTCCGACGGCTGGGCCACCGCTACGGTCAGCGTCTTATGAGCGTAGGACACCGGAATCATCCGGTGATAGCGACACGCCTCGCCGTCGAACAGGTGCACCGCGAGCGGGCTGACACGGACGAACTCCGGATCCTCGCTGAGCTCGGGGTCGAGGACCACGTAGTCCAGACCCGCGTGCTCTGCCAGCCGCCGGTAGAACTCCCGACTCAGCGGAGCCAGTGTCGCTCGACTCATGCCGTCCGACCGATCCGCGCCGGTGAGACAGAGTAATGATGTGTCACTTCCATGCAACCCATCGGAAATCCTCAGTCAGTCTCACGGGAGACTGCCTCCGGCATGGGTGTGTCACCCTCCCGGCGGTCATGTACACCTTCGTGGCCCTCCGGCGGCCGGACATCCTCGTAGGCCCGCAGGCGCTCGTCCTCGACGCTCAGCGCCGCCTGCCTAGCCCGCGCCTCGGCGATCAGTCGGCCTCGCGCTCCCCCGGTCGTCTCCGCCTCGCCGGCCGGCGGGCCCTTCCTCGCGGCCGAGCGGTTGCGGCTGTAGAAGATCAGCGAGAAGAACAGGAGAATCGCCAGCGGCGCGAGAAGAAAGCCGACGAAGAAGGCCGAGAAGGCGATCAGCGTCGCCAGCACGATGCCGATCAGGCCGAGCACGTGCGTGCGCTCTCGCGGCGCGCCTCCCGCCGCCCCGCCGGGTCCCGGCGACGTCATCGAGTCCCGAGCGCGGCTTGGCGAGCCGTCTGGCTCGAAGCGTCCACGTTGATCGACAGGCGGCCGTGGCCCGCCTCGAAGATCGCGAAGTTGAACGGAAAGACCGCGCGGATCTCGCGGCCCAGCGCGACCGGGTCGCTGAGCTCGAGCTCGAGGTGGGCGCGATCGAGCTCGAGCGCCGTCACGTCGACCGCGCTCGCGCCCGGGACGAGCTCCAGTGCTCGTTGGAAGGCCGCCACCCCGGCGATGTCCACAAACGGCCCCGCGTCGACCAGCACGCGGCCCTCGAAGAGCCGGTCGTGCGGCATCGGCACCGGCAGCCGCGCACCGACCGGCGGCCCGTTGCCCGGCGCAGCGGCCGGCACCCCGTTGACCGGCGCAGCGACAGGCGGCCCGTTGCCCGGCTCCACGGCGGGCGGCCCGTTGCCCGGCGCAGCAGCAGGCGATCCGTCGCCCGGCGCAGCCGCAGGCGGCCCGTCGTCCGGCGCAGCGGGCGTCGCTGGATCGACCCGGGCGGGATGGCTGTGAACCTGTCCGTACGCAGGTGTTCCCGCGGCGCTGGCCGGTCCCCCGGCGACGTCGGCCGGCGACACCGGGGCGATCGGTCCTGCGATCGGCGCGACCGGCGTCGGCGTCGACGTCGCAGGCCCGGTCGGCCACTCAGCTGCGACGGCGGACGTCTCGATCTCCGCCTGGAGCGT
>DASZKP010000022.1:0-38751 GCA_035553395.1 Solirubrobacteraceae bacterium
ACCGCCGCGACACGCTCGGCGACCGCCCGCACGACGCGCCCCGCATCCCACGGACTAGCAGCCAGAAAGTTCTGCATGCTCTCGTACTCCGCCTCGTCACCCAGCCGCGCGACAAGCGGCTGCAACGACTTCCGCGGCCCCGGCTCGCTCAACCCCCGCAGATACAGCCCGCCGTTGACGATCTGCACCGGCCGGTTCATCGCCCGCGCCAACACATCAGCCCCGAACGCCTCAAGCCGCGCCTTCCGCCGTCTACGCTGGGTTCAGCAGCCGGACGTCGGGTCTGGCTGCGGCAGCGGGTAGACCGGAGTGCACTCGGTGTAATGGGCGACGTGGAACACGCCGACAGCGTTGGCCAGGCTGTAGTTGTTGACCGCGAGGTTCTCGAGCAGGGTCGGAGCGTTCAGCGTCACGTCATAGCCGATCGCGTTGCCCTCGAACGCGAGGCCGGTGACGCTGACCTCGCTCGTCGGCGCGTAGAGGAACATCGACTCGGTCAGGCCGCCCCCGATCGTAACCGTCGCCCCACCGGCGCCGGTGGATCCGTTCCCGACGACGTAGATCTGCAGCTGGCTCGAACCGGTTAGGCCGATCACGCCGCCGACGAGGTTCGACACGCCAACGCTGCTGTTGAAATTACCCTGCGCGGCGCCGAGACCGTTGCTCGAGCAGCGGCTGGACGTCGGGCCGTCGATGAAGATGCGGACCGGGGTCGAGGACGTCGAGGCGATGTTGGTCGAGACCGAGCCGCCAGTCGCGTTGAAGTTGCAGAGGATGTAGTCGCCCGGCGCGAAGGTCAACGCCTGCGACTTCAGGGTGACCGTGTTCGTCGTCGGGTCATACGCGGTCGCCGCGCCGTTCTTGCCGCCGAGCGACGCCGCCGTCACGCCCGACGGAAGACTCGGCGTGACGCAAGCCGACGGGCACCCGGTGTCGTCAACTGTGACCGCGGTCCGGTTCACGGCCGCCGGCTGCGGCGTGAAGGTCTCGAGCAGCGGGACGAACACCCCGGCGTGCGAGAACGAGCCGCCGTAGGTCACGTTCGCGGTGAGGCCGCTTAGGTTCAGCGCGTTGGTGCCGGTGATCGCTGCTGTACACACCTGGACTAGGACAACGACGCACGTGCCCGGGATCTTGAGATCCCCGTTCGCCCGCATGTCGCCAGTCGCGACGATCGCGACCCCGTTCAGCGTCAGGGCGCCGCCGGCCTCAGCGAGCTGGAACGGATCGATCGGGGCGAGCGTGGCCATCACGCGCCGCACGACGCAGCCGGACGTGTTCGCCGTCGTCGCGCTCGGCACCGTCGATGTGCAGGTGGTCGAGTTGCCGCCATCGTCGACGCCGACCGCGACGACCTTGGGGTGCAGGACGATGTTCGGCCCGGTCGTGGTCGCGCCGTTGACCTGTTGCATCTCGTAGAAGCCGTGATCGCCGACCTGGATCGTGTCCCCGATCGCGCCGGATACGCCGGAGTCGCTCGGGAGCTTGCAGACGCCGTTGGTCACCCCCACCGCAGCTTGGAGCGTGAACGCGGTGATCACGCCGTTGATGTTGACCTGCGGAATGACGCAGTCGGTAATGTTCGACAGCGCGCCGCCCAGCAGTCCTCCCGTGAAGTTCAGGGTCGAGACGTTGACCTGGTTGAACCGGTAGATCCCGTCCTCGATGCCCGCGTCGGCTGCCTGAAGCGCGCGCTGGCTCCGGAGGTCACGCGTGGCGCTACTGCGCGAGGCCAGCGTGCCCGTGAGCGCGGCGGTGGCGAACGCGAGCGCGACGACCATCACGACCAGCGCGATGACCATGACGAAGCCGCTCTCGTCGGCTGCGCGACCGCGGAGCCGCGCGACCGAGGTACTCAGATCCATTCTCATCTCTCCCGGACTCATGAGACGTTGAGGCCGATCCGGAGCCCGGTGACGTTGTTGATCTGAGCGGATGGCACCGGATTCGTGATCAGAGTCGTCAGGTACTGGGGCTTGTTCGGACCGCCGTTCTGGGTCTGGCCTGTCGGCGCGTTGAGGACGACCGCGACGACGACGCGGCGGACGTCCATGTTGCTGGCGGTCGTAACCCCAGCGGCCGTGCAGACGCTGGCCGGCAGTCCGACCTGGCAGATGTCGGTCGCTTGGCTCACGAACGTGTACACCTTCGCGACGACCCCGTCCGAGCCGGTGATCGTCTGGATCGGGGTGATCGTGCCGCCGGTGATCAGCGGCTCCGTCAGGAGCGGGATCCCGGGAGCGTCGTAGTTCTCCTGGACCTCCCACGTCGTAGCGGCCGTGTTCTCGAAGTCGGTCGGGTTGCTGGTGTCCGTGTCCGCACCGGCCTTCGCCGGAACTGACGACATCCCGAGCGTCCCGAAGCCGTACTGCTTGACCTGCTGGCGGACCTTCTCGATCTGCGACTGGGCCAGCGCCAGCGCGCTGACCTGACGGCGACCCGACAGCGCGCTGCCGTTCGAGAGGACGAAGAACTGTGTCGAGGCGCCGATCACAATCACCGAGATAGCAAGGGCCACGAGGACCTCGATCATCGTCATTCCCGCCTCGTCGGCCAGCGCTCTGCGGCGGCGACCGGTCACGAGAAGTTCCTCAGATTGACGCCTTGCTGGAGAATGACCGGGCTCGAGCCACGGAGCGTGTAGGTCTGGCCGCTGTCGCTCTGGCTGATCGTCTTGAGCGTGAGAGTCAGGGAGACGTAGCTTGGGAAGGACGATCCGGGTGGCACGCCGCTGACCGCTGTGCCGATCGTGTTGCTGCTCGAGTCGAGGGGGATGATCGCCGCCGACGTGACTCCGCTGACCTCGAGCACTGCCGGCGGCGACGAAACCTTGCACGGCCCGGAGGCGAGCGCCGCCGTCGGTGACGTGCAGGTCCGCACGCACGTGCCTCCGGCCGTGCACGACCAGCTGACCGCAAAGCATGGGGACCCGCCAGCGCCGGTCGTACCGTCGCAGCCGCCGGCCGGCGCGGTGTAGAAGTTCGCCGTGAATCCTGCGGTCGCGCCGCCGGAATAGGTGATGACGATAGGCGTCCGGTTCCCGAGCGGCCACGTCGCGCTGACCGCGACCGGATTGCTCTGCGCGTCGCGAACATCGCGGACGAACTGGGACATGCCGATCTCCCCCTGACGAGTCGTATAGGTCTGGCTGGAGACGTCGTTCTGCTGGTCGACGGTCGCGATCAGAAACGCCATCAGGGCTCCGGACAGCGTGAGCGCCGCGACCATCGCGACAAGAAGCTCGACGAGGGTGAAGCCATCCTCGGAGGCGAGCGAACGATGAGTGGGGTGACTGGGCATTGAAGTGAGCGACCGGCCGCCTGTTGGATCGCTGCGGCTGCTACCAGTGTCGGCACGAGGCCGACGGCCCTTGAGCCCGCCGCGAAGTCGGCCGGTATATACGTCCAGGGAGCCACCGCACCGTGATCGTCCGCCGCTCCGAGCCAGCCTGGGTCTGGCCGCAGCCAGCCGTTCGCGGCCGCCGCGGAACCCGGGTCGGTGCCTCCGCTCCGCGTCGCTGGCTGGCGGGCTGGCGCGGCCGACTAAGGGCGCTCCCGGCAGCGGGCGGAGCCGCTGCCGGGCCTAGTAGCGCAACTCAGTAGCCGCCGGCGATGCACGCGCCGGCGGAGCCGAGCAGATCCTTGAAGATCTTCGCCGGCGCGACCGAGCAGCTGAAGCCGCCGACGCCGTAGGCGAGCACCCGCCACTTGCCGCTGCGCGTATGCAGCAGCGCCTTGGATGCGCCCGCCTTGCGCGACGTCAGCCTGACCAGGGCGTAGCTGTGGTTGGCCGTCGAGACGACGACCTTCGAGACCTTCGCGTCCGACGGGGCCTTCGAGTGCTTTGCGTGGATGTACGTAAGCATCGCCTTGTCGATCGCCGTGTGCTCCTTCTGCGTCGCCGCACGGTGGGCGAGCGCCGGCGAGACGCCGACGGCGAGCAGGCCGGCCAGGACGAGGAGGATCGGGAGGCGTTTCATCCGCCCGGCAGCGTAGCGGCTCACCCACCGACGGCGCGCCGCGTCCGGGTCGCGCGGTCTACTCTGGAGGTACGCCGACCCCGCCACCGGCGATTTCCCGCGATTGCAGAGAGGAAGCACCAGCATGACCGAAGCGAACGTGATCACCGCCGAAGGCCTGAGCGCCCTGACCGCAGAACTCGAGGAGCTCGAGGGCCCAAGCCGCCGGGAGATCGCCGAGCGCATCAAGACCGCCCGCGAGTGGGGCGACCTGAAGGAGAACAGCGAGTACCACGACGCCAAGAACGACCAGTCGCACCTCGAGCGCAAGATCGCCCTGCTCCGCGAGCGGATCTCCCGCTCGGAGATCATCGAGCCGCAGGACGCCGGGACCGGAACCGACGGGGTCGTCTCGTTCGGCTCGACGGTCGTGGTCGCCGACGAGGCCGGCGCCGAGCAGACGTGGACGCTCGTCAGCTCGCACGAGGCCGCACCCAAGGAGGGCCGCCTGTCGATCGAGTCGCCCGTCGCGAAGGCGCTGACCGGCCGACGCGCCGGGGACACGACGACGATCGCCCTGCCCCGCGGCGCGCGCACGCTGCGGATCGTCAGCGTCGCCTGATCACCCCGAAGGGCTCCGCCCGGCGGAGCCCAGCAGGCCGCCGGGCGTGCCCAGGCCGGCGATCGCCGCCAGCCCGGCGGGTGCCGCCGGCCCGGCGGGTGACGATCGCCGGCGGGCCGGCGATGGCGCAGGCGTCGTCGTGATCGTCGCCCCGTAGGCCAACAGGCCGTCGTGGTAGACGCATTCGAACTGGCCGAGCCCGCCCGGGTTGATCTCGAACGTCGCGCTCGTCACGTCGTCGCAGCTGCCGTGGGTCCGGCTCGCCCGCCAGGCCGTCCCACCCGAGCGTCCGAGCACCAACGTCGGCGCCCAGGTCGGGACGCTCAGCCCGACCACCTCGCCCGGGGTGACGGCCAGCGGCTCGGCCAGGCTGAAGACCGGCGTCGTCCCGAGGATCGGCATCAACATCACGGTCGGGGTCACGCCGACGACCCGGAAGCGATAGTTCGCGCCCTGCCGCAGGACGACGAGCGCCGCCTGGGGCGGCCCGCCCGCCAGCTGGTCGAAGAAGCCGATCTCGTCGGCGTTGGGCTTCGACAGGGTGATCGTCCAGCTGACCAGCCGTCCGGCCTGGCTGACGACCATCGCGTTGTGGCGGCCGTCGACCGCCGCCTGGAAGCCGGTCGTCCGTGTCAGCGCCTCGCACGGGAGTCCCGGGCAGCTGGGCGCGCCAGCGGCGGCCGCCGTGCCGAATCGCTGTGTCGACGCCGAGGCATTCGTCGACCACGAGAGCACGCCGACCGCGGCAAGCGTGCCAAGCGCGGCCCGCGCGCCGACCGCGGCCCGGCCGCCGGCGATCCGCCGCGCGATCGGCGTGTCCTGGGGCGCCCAGCGCTCGAAGGCGGCCACGACCCGCTCTGGGCTGCGTATGGACATTTTGGCAGCGCTACTGTACGGAATGTCCAACCCCGGTGTGACCGCCAAGGCCCGTGCAACGCCGGTTGCAGCGGCGGGTCGGGCTAGGATCGATTCAAATGCGCCCGGCCGCCCTGCTCGACATCGACGGAACGCTCGTCGACACCAATTACCAGCACGCGCTCGCCTGGTACAGGGCGTTCCGCGAGCACGACCTGATCTTCCCGGTCTGGCGGCTCCACCGGCACATCGGGATGGGCGGTGACCAGCTGGTCGAGGCGATCGCCGGCGCCGATGTCGACCGCGAGCAGGGGGACTCGATCCGTGCGCTCGAGAAGGACCGCTACCACGAGTTGATCGGCGAGGTCGAGCTGATGCCGGGCGCCCGCAGCCTGATCACCCGGCTGAGCGACCGCGGTCACGCGGTCGTGCTGGCGAGCTCGGCCAGCGCCGAGGACCTCGCCCACTACCGGGGAATGCTCGACGTCGACGACTCGATCGCGGATGCGACCTCGAGCGACGACGTCGATACGACGAAGCCCGCGCCCGACCTGATCCAGGCGGCGATCGCCAAGGTCTCAGACGACGGCGGGGCCGTCATGGTCGGCGATTCGACCTGGGACTGCGAGGCCGCCAAGCGGGCCGGGATCCCGTCGATCGCCCTGCTGACCGGCGGCTTCGGCGAGGACGAGCTCCGTGCGGCGGGGGCCAGCTCCGTGTTCGACTCGCTCGATTCCCTGCTCGAGGGGATCGACGACACCCCGCTCAGATGAGGCTGTTTCCCTGTGGCGGGATGACCCACATCTTCTTGGCCATCGTGTCGAGCGTCTCCGGGTCGAGCTCGGCGACCTTCGCGTAGCCGGCCTTCTCCATCAGCCTGACGAGGTCGCCCCAGGCGCGCGCGACCGGCAGCACGCGGTTCATGCCCCAGCCGGCGACGTCCTTGAGCTCCTTGGCCCGTGCGCGGGCCTCGTCGAGCGTGATCTCGCCGAAGTGCTTCTCGGCGCCACCGATGTGGACGGGACGGGTGAGGGTGTCTTCGCTCATCAGTGCAGCCTAGTCCCCTGCGGGTACCCCGGCCGTCAGCCGCCCGCGGCCCGGCCCTCCGGTCAGGCGAGCACGCGACGGCGGAAGTTCCGCAGGCCGAGTGTGAGGAAGACCGCGCAGAACCCGACGAGCACGGGATAGACGATGTAGAGGTGCATGTGCGAGGCGTGGGTCAGGCCGGCCCGCATGCCCTCGGCGACGTAGATCAGCGGGTTGACGAGGACGAGGATCTGGAGCCAGTGAACCCCGTGGAATTGAACCGGCGCGAGCCGCGTCCACTGGTAGTAGGTCCCGCCGAGGAAGGTCAGCGGGAGCACGACGAAACCGAACATCAGGCCGAGGTTCCTCGGCTCGAACTTCGTCCCGAGGAGGAGTCCGAGCGAGGTCATCGTGACGCAGGCCAGCGGGATCAGGGTGATCACGACGAGCCAGTGAACCGAGAGATGGGCGTGGACGCCGCCGGCGTGGACGACGGCCGCGATCGGAAAGACGATCACGGCGGCGATCAGCCCCTGGGTCGCCCCCGACAGGACCTTGGCCATCGCGACCAGCCAGATCGGGCACGGCGCCTGGACGCGATCCTCGATCTCCCGGGTATAGCCGAACTCCTGCGAGAGCTGGATCGCCACGGCCTGGATGCCCTGGAACATGATCGTGATCGCGACCACGCCGGGGACGAGCACGGTCGCGAACGCCGACTCCCCGGCCGCGCCGCCGGACCCACCGCCGATGCCCTGACCAATCGTCGGGAAGACGTAGAGGAAGACGAAGACGAGGAGGAACGGCTGGATCAGTGTCCGGACGATGAACTCGCCCTTGTTCTTCCAGAGCACGGTCATGTCGCGCAGGATCAGGGCGACAAGCGCGCTCCGGCTGGCCGCGGCCATCGTCCGGCTCGGCCGCGTCGCGATCCGCGGGCGGTCCGCCGGGGGCGTGGCGGGCTCGGGCGGGCTCGGCGTGGTGGTCGCCATCAGTCGCGGAGCTCCTTGCCGGTCAGGTGGATGAAGACGGTCTCCAGGGAGGGCTCGGCCACCGAGATATCGACGAGGTCGAAGCCGCCCGACTCGGCCACGGAGACCACCCGGGGGACGAGCCGCTCGGCCCCGGTCACGTGGAGCTCGACGCCACCGTCGAGGACCCGCGACCGCGTGACGCCGGGAATCACGCGCGCCAGGTGCCCGGCAAGAGCCTCGTTATCGCCGCCGGCGTTGACCGTGACGATCGTGTCCGCTCCGATCGACTTCTTCAGCGCGGCCGGCGTGTCGAGCGCGAGGATCCTCCCGTGGTCCATGATCGCCACCCGGCCGCAGAGCTGGTCGGCCTCCTCCATGTAGTGCGTCGTCAGGAGGATCGTCTGGCCCTCGGCGTTCAGCTCGCCGAGGATCTCCCAGAGGGCGAGCCGGCTCTGCGGATCGAGGCCGGCGGTCGGCTCGTCGAGGAAGAGGACGGCCGGCCGATGGAGGATCGCCCGCGCGACCATCAGTCGCTGGGCCATCCCGCCGGAGAGCGCGAAGACCGACTTCGTCGCCCACTTCGAGAGGTGGAACTTGTCGAGCAGCTCGGCCGCCAGCCGGCGTGACTCGGCAGCCGGGATGCCGAACAGCCGGCCGTGGAAGTAGAGGTTCTCGGTGACGGTCAGCTGGCGGTCGAGCGTGTTGCTCTGGGAGACGATGCCGATCAGCTGCTTGGCGAGCGCCGGCTGGGCGACGACGTCGATCGACCCGACCCAGGCCCGCCCGCCGGTGGGGATGACGCGCGTCGTGAGCATCCCCGCGGTCGTCGTCTTGCCAGCCCCGTTCGGCCCGAGCAGGCCGAAGATCTCGCCGGCCTCGACGCTGAGGTCGAGCTTGTCGACCGCGGCGAAGTCACTTCCCGCGTAGACCTTGGTCAGGCCTTCGGTGCGGATCACCACCGAACCGGTCGGCGCCGGCTGCGACAGCGGTCTGGACTCGGCGGCGGCCATCTCTCCCGCGGGCATCATCCCCGATCGTGTGGCTCGGTGAAGTCGATCGCGGGTCCGACGGGGACGATGCCGGCCGGGTTGATGCCGGGGTGCGTCCCGTAGTAGTGGCGCTTGATGTGGTCGAGGTCGACCGTCTGGGAGACGCCGGCCGTCTGGTAAAGGTCGCGGACGTACGGCCAGAGGTTCGG
Source organism: Solirubrobacteraceae bacterium (assembly GCA_035553395.1). Lineage (GTDB taxonomy): Bacteria > Actinomycetota > Thermoleophilia > Solirubrobacterales > Solirubrobacteraceae > Palsa-513. The sequence continues at coordinate 8,634 of DASZKP010000022.1, forward strand.
GTAGTCGACGATCCGGCGGATGTTGCACTTGAAGTGGCCGACGTAGACCGGATCGAACCGCAGCAGCGTCACGAACAGGCGCCAGTCGGCGAGCGTCTGCTCGCTCCCGAACAGGTACCGCTGGTCGGCCAGGCGGGCGTCGAGCCGGTCGAGCGTCTCGAAGAGCGGGAACACCGCCTCCTCGTAGGCCGCCTGGGACGACGCGAAGCCGGCCCGGTAGACGCCGTTGTTGACGCGTTCGTAGATCTCCGCGTTCAGCTCGTCGATCGGCCCGCGCAGTGCCACCGGGTAGTAGTCGAGCTCCGGGTGACCGGCGTACGCGTCGAACGCGGAGTTCAGCATCACGACGATATCCGCCGACTCGTTGTTGACGATCTGACCTGTGCGCTTGTCCCACAGCACCGGCACGGTCACGCGGCCGTCGAACTCCGGATCGCTCGCGACGTAGGCCTCCGCGAGGTACTCCCAGCCGTGGAGCGGATCCCCGGTCGCCCCGCGGACGTCCCGAAACGCCCAGCCCCGCGCATCGCGGATCGGATCGACGATCGACAGGCCGATCGCGTCCTCGAGCCCCTTCAGGCTCCTCAGGATCACCGTCCGGTGGGCCCACGGACACGCCAGCGAGACGTAGAGGTGATAGCGGCCGGCCTGCGCCGCGAACCCCGAGCTCCCGTCGGCGGTGACCCAGCCCCGGAAACGGCTGCCCTGGCGAACGAAGCGCCCGTCGGCGGCCTGCTCGCCCCTCGCGAGGGTCGGCTCGATCGGGGACGGGTGGCTGGCGGTGGGATTGGTCATGTCTCGCGACTCCTGTCGGGTGCGTCGCCGGGCTGCCGGTCGGTGGTCGTTGCGACCCCAAACATACCAGATCGTTGCGGGCGCAATCACATTTCGGGACCGGCGGCTAGTCATCCTCCGAGCGGGCGCGATCCTTCAGCTTCTCGCCGAGATACGCCGCCTGCTCGGCTCGTCGCGCGTGGGCCCGCGCCTCGGTCGTGTCGCCGTCGTCGTCGGTCTGCTCGGCCGCCGACCGCGCCAGCCGCGCCTCGTCGTCGGCCCGCCGCCGCTGGGCCTCCACGAGCCTCGTCGTCTCCGGGTTCTCGTCGATCCCCGGATCCTGGCAGACGGCGCACGACCCTCGCCCTACGACGCGGCGAGCGCCCCCGAGACGGGGGCGCTCTGTGACCCGCACCGCAAGCTGTCGAGCCTGACTACTGGACCTGGTCGTAGACCTTGAACAGGGGGAGATACATCGCGATCACGATGAAGCCGACCATGCCGCCGATGAAGACGATCATCACCGGCTCGAGGATCGACGTCAGCGCCTTGACCGCAGCCGCGACCCGCTCCTCGTAGAACTCGGCGATCTTCGTCAGCATCGTGTCGAGCTCACCAGTCGACTCGCCGACGCCGACCATGTGGCTGACCATCGTCGGGAAGACCGGCGCCGCCTTGAGCGGTGCGGCGATCGTCCCGCCGCCCTTGACCGACGTGATCACGTCGCCCATCGCCGCGGTGACGACCGCGTTGCCCGCGCTCTTGCCGGTGATGTCCAGCGCCTCGAGCAGCGGCACGCCCGCCGTCGTCAGGGCCGACAGCGTCCGCGCCCACCGCGCGATCGCGATCTTCTGGACGATGTCGCCGATCTTGAAGGGGATCCGCAGACGCAAGCGATCCCACTGCGTGCGCCCCCGCGGGGACTTCTTCCACTTGATGAAGAGGAAGACGCTCACCGCGATCCCCGCGATGAAGACGTACCAGTAGCTGATGATGTCGTGCGAGAAGTCGACCGTGACCTGCGTCATCACCGGCAGCTGAGCTCCCGAGGCGGTGTTCGCGAACTGCTTGAGCACGCCGGCGAAGACCGGGACAACGAAGACGACGAGCGCGATCATCACGATCAGCGCGACGCTGACCACCACGCTCGGGTAGACCATCGCCGAGCGGACCTGGCGATTGAGCGCATCCTCCTTCTCGAGCTGGTCGGCGATCCGCAGCAGCGAGTCCTCGAGCACACCGCCGATCTCCCCCGCCCGGACCATCGAGATGAACAGCGGGCTGAAGATCTTCGGGTGGCGGCCGAGCGCCTGGCTGAGGGCGAGACCCGCCTCGACGTCCTTGCGGACGGCGACCAGCGTCGCCAGCAGCTTCTTGTTCTCGGTCTGCTCCTCGAGCACGAAGAGCGCCCGGAGGATCGTCATCCCCGACGACACCATCGTCGCCAGCTGGCGCGACATCACCGCCAGGTCCGAGAGCGAGATCCGCTCGAACAGGGCCAGGTTGATCTCCCGCGAGACGTGCTTCTCGGCGATCTCCAGCACGACCAGCCCGCGGGCCTTCAGCTGGTCGGAGACCGCCTGCTTGGTTTCGGCCTCGACATTGCCGCGCATCGGCGCGCCGGCCATGTCCATCGCCTTGAAGAGATACGTGCTCATAGCGGTCTCCTATGCGGCCAGAACCGTCGCGCCGAGCAGGCGCTTGAGCTCCTCGGGGGTGGACGAACGACTCTCGGCGAGCTTCTGCGTGATCGTGCCCGCCCGAACCAGGCTGGCCAGGGCGGCGTCCATCGTCTGCATCCCCGCGGCTGAGCCGGTCTGCATGAACGACGTGATCTGGTGGATCTTGCCCTCCCGGATCAGGTTCCGGACCGCCGGCGTCGGCACGAGGACCTCGCACGCGACGACCCGCCCGGACCCATCAGACGTTGGCAGCAGCTGCTGGGTGATGATCCCCTGGAGGGCGACCGAAAGCTGCACGCGGATCTGGTTCTGCTGCTCGGCCGGAAAGACGTCGATGATCCGGTCGACGGTCTGCGGCGCGTCTGACGTGTGCAGCGTCGCGAACACGAGGTGGCCGGTCTCGGCCGCCGTCAGCGCGGTCGCGATCGTCTCGAGGTCGCGCATCTCGCCGACCAGGACGACGTCCGGGTCCTGGCGCAGCGCCGACTTCAGCGCGGCCGCGAAGCTCGTCGCATCGGTCCCCAGCTCGCGCTGGTTGACGATGCACCGCTTGTGGACGTGGAGGAACTCGATCGGATCCTCGATCGTCATGATGTGCTCTTCGCGGGTCGCGTTGATCTCGTCGATCATCGCCGCCAGCGATGTCGACTTGCCCGATCCGGTCGGCCCGGTCACCAGGACGATCCCACGCGGCTTGCGCGTCAGCTCGTGGACGATCGGCGGCAGACCCAGATCGTCGATCGACGTCAGATCGGTCGGGATCAGGCGGAACGCCGCACCCAGCGCCGAGCGCTGGAAGTACGCGTTGACCCGGAAGCGGGCCTGTCCCGGGATGACGTACGCGAAGTCGATCTGGAGATCGTTCTCCAGGCGGCGGCGCTGCTCGCCCGAGAGGATCGAGTAGACGATCTCCCGCGTGTCCTCCGGCGAGAGGATCGGGAAGTCCGTGAGCGGCGTGAGACGGCCGCGGACCCGAACGGTCGGCCGCGCGCCTGCGGCAACGTGCAGATCGGACGCCCGGCGGCCGATCACCTCCATCAGCACATCAGCAAAATCAATTGACATCTCAACCCCTCTATCGGCAGCTTGTGAACAAAGATGAGACTGTGGATCCGGTGGATCAACCGGCCAGACCGCTGCCGCACACCCGCGCGACCTCGGCGATCGACGTCCGGCCCTGCTTGACCTTCTCGAGGCCGTCGTCCTTCAGGCGACGCATCCCCTGCGAGCTCGCCATCTCTCCGATCTCGTCGGTCGACCGCCGCTCGATCGTCAGCGAACGGACCTCTGACGTGACGCTCATGACCTCGTAGATCCCGGTCCGGCCCTTGTAGCCCGACTGGCCGCAGTGCTTGCAGCCGACCGGCTCGTACGCCTCGATGTCGAACGCCGCGTGGTACCCGTACTCGCGCAGCGTCTCCGCCGGAAGGATGATCCGCCGCTTGCAGTGGGCGCACAGCGTCCTGACCAGGCGCTGGGCGACGACGCAGTCGATCGCCGACGCCACGAGGAACGGCTCGATCCCCATCTCGACGAGCCGCGTCAGTGCCGTCGGCGCGTCGTTGGTGTGCAGCGTCGAGAGCACGAGGTGACCCGTCAGAGCCGACTCGATCGCGATGTGCGCGGTCTCCCGGTCGCGGATCTCCCCCACCATGATCACGTCCGGGTCGGCCCGCACCATCGACCGCAGACCGGTCGCGAAGGTCAGGCCCGACTTCGGGTTGACCTGGATCTGCGTCACGCCGCTGAGCTCGTACTCGACCGGATCCTCGATCGTGATGACGTTCTTCTCCTTCGTGTTCAGCGTCGTCAGCGCCGCGTACAGCGACGTCGACTTGCCCGACCCGGTCGGACCGGTCACCAGCACGCATCCGTAGGCCTGCTTGAACGCCCGCTCGAAGCGGTTGTGCTCGTCCGGCGCCATGCCCAGCGTCTGGAGGTCCATCACGACGGAGTCCTTGTCGAGGATCCGCATCACGACGCCCTCGCCGTGAACGGTCGGCAGCGTGACGACCCGCAGGTCGACGTGGTGTCCGTCGACCGTCAGGCCGACCCGCCCGTCCTGGGGAATCCGTCGCTCGGAGATGTCCAGCTCGGCCATGATCTTGATCCGCGAGACGACCCCCGCGGTCATCCGCCGGGGAATCGTCGTCAACTCGTTGAGGACGCCGTCGATCCGCAGGCGAACCCGCAGGTCCTGACCGTCAGGCGCCAGGTGCAGGTCGGACGCCCCGGCCTCGACGGCCTGCCCGACGAGCTGGTGGACGAGTCGCACGATCGGAGCGTCGTCGGCCGACTCCCGCAGGTCGACGACCTCGACCGCGTCGTCGTCGTCGCCCGCCGCCGGCTGGACCACGTCGCCGAAGCGCGACAGCCGCGAGATCACCGAGTGGATGTCCTCGTGCGTCGCGACCGCCGGCCGGACCTCGTACCCCGTCATGATCGAGATGTCGTCGATCGCGACCACGTTCGCCGGCTCGGCCATCGCCACGAGCAGCGTCCGCTGGTCGACGAAGCCGACCGGCAGCGCCTCGTAGCGCTTGGCGGCCGTGATGTTGACCAGGTTGGCCGCCGTCATGTCGACGCTGAAGATGCTCAGGTCGATGAAGTCGAGCCCGTAGCGCTCGGCCACCGCCCGGGCGAGCCCGTCCGGCGTGATCGCGGCCGCCGCGACGAGGATCTGCTCCGGCGTCGTTCCAGCCCGCTTCGCAGCCGCGATCGCCTCGTCGACCCGCTCGCGCGTGCACAGGCCGAGCTCGACGATCACATCTGTCAGGAAGCGGTTCGAGCTTCCCCGCCTGGTCGGGGCGATCACGCCGTTCCACGGCTTGTCCTCGAGCGCCAGCGCCCCCTCGACGGGCGCGCCGTCCGCCGGCACCGCCCTCAGGCGGCTCTGGCGCTCATACGCGATCCTTCCCTCGTTCATCTCTGGCTCCCCTGCGCATCGCCGCAAGCGGCGGGTCTATCCCAGTCCATGCCCGAAAGCTCCGTGCGCCCTGGCGGACCAGGATCTCGAGCCCGTCGACCGTCTCCACGCCGCGTTCCTCGGCCGCCCTGACGAGGGCCGTTGGACGTTTGCTGTAGACGAGGTCAACGACGTAGCCATACTCGGAGAGTGCATCGGCGCCGACAGGCAGATTCCTGAGCGGATCGACGTCCTTGATCGAATACGCGTCCAGACCGACCGTCGTGCAGTTGACCAGCAGATCGGCCGAAACCGCCCGATCGACGGCCCGCACGTCGAGCTCCACCGCCAGCTCCCGAGCCCGCGAAGCCGTCCGGTTCCAGATCGACACGCTCGCTCCGGCCTCGCGCAGCGCCCAGACGACAGCCCGCGCGCTCCCCCCCGCCCCCAGCACCAGCGCCGACATCCCGGCCGGGTCGCGCCCCAACGCGTCGAGCACGCCCGGCGCGTCGGTGTTCTCCGCGCTGATCTCCCCGTTCGCCCCGAAGCTCAGCGTGTTCGCCGCCCCGATCGACCGCGCCGCACGGCTCGCCCGGTCGGCGAGCGCCAGCGCGCCCGCCTTGTGGGGCACCGTCACGTTCGCGCCGACGAAGCCCGCTCCCCCCAGCGCCCTGACCGTCTCGGCGAACAGCTCCGGGGCGATCGGCAGCAGCTGATACGACCAGCCCTCGAGGCCCAACGCCGCGAACGCCGCTTGATGCATCGCCGGCGACCGGCTGTGGGCGACCGGCCAGCCGAGCACGCCCAGACGCCTCGTCGGCCCGCCCGCGGCCGCGGCGACCGGTGCGGGGCTATCCACTACACGTCGTCGGAGACCGGCCGTTGTCGGCGTTCCGGGCGGCGTTGTACCGGGCCGAATCCTGCTCGAACTGGGCGAACGTGCTCGAAAACGCGTCCTCGCCGCACGTCCCCGGCTTGACCACGTAGTAGAGGTAGGAGACCTTCGCCGGGTGCGCCGCCGCCTCCAGCGACGCCAGGCCAGGGTTGCCGATCGGCGTCGGCGGGAGACCCCGGTGCAGGCGGGTGTTGTACGGCGAGTTGGACGCCAGCTGGGAGTTCGTCAGCGGCTTGTCGAAGTCGTTGAGCGCAAAGCGGAGCGTCGCGTCGATTCCCAACGGCATGTTCGCCTTCAGGCGGTTGTAGATGACTGCCGCGATCAGCGGCCGCTCGCGCGCGACCTGCGCCTCCCGCTCGACCATCGACGCGATCGTGACGACGTCGTACGTCGTCAGGTTCAGATGCCTGGCCGCCGTCAGGTCGACGTTCGCGATGTTCTGCTTGAACGCGACCAGCTGCTCGTTGATCAGCTTGCTGACCGGGTCGCCCGGCAGCAGGTCGTACGTGTCCGGGAAGAGGAAGCCCTCGAGCGAGCGGACCGACGCCGGCGCGCCGTAGTCGGACGGCTTGAGGACGTGCGAGTGGACCGACGCCGCCAGATACTCACCGACGATCCCCGCCCGTTTGGCGATCGCCGCGATCTCGGTCCGCGAGTCGCCCTCTGGGATCGTCACCTTCACCGCCGCCACCGCCGGCTGGGCCGCCGTCCCGGTCAGCGCGCTCAGGACCGCCCCGTAGCTCATCCCCTGGCGAAGCACGTAGCGCCCCGACTCGATCTTCCCCCGCTTGCCCGAGAGCTCCGCCCGGAGCTTGAAGAAGAAGGCCGACGAGATCACGTGGTCCTTGGCCAGCAGCGACCCGATCGCGCTCGTTCCGGCGCCGGCCGGGATCACCACGTCGACCGTGCCGTGCCCGCTACCCTTCAGCGGCTGGAACAGCGAGAAGAGGAACCAGAGCACGAACACGACGCCGATCAGCGCCGCGATCGCGCCGATCCGCCCCCGCCGGCTGAGGGGTTGACCGCTGCCGCGGCTGGTCGATCTCGGGTTGGACAAGATGCTCCTACTGGCGGTTCGCGGGTCGAGCGACCTGCGCAGGCTACCGACGCGGCCCTCCGCCCTCTCCCCCGCCGACGGCAGACGAGCTCCCGCGCCGCTGCGCCGTCCCAGCGCCCGCTCACCCGGGATCCGCCGGGCCCGCGGCGCCGCCTCGCCATCCGCCTCGAGGCCCGGCGACCCGGCCGGGTCCGATGGGCGCGAGCTGCGCAGACCCGAGACCCTCGCGCCGAGCCCGGCCAGGCCGGCCGGCAGTCCCGGACGGCCGGCCGGCAGCGACACCGACGGCAGCCGGCCGGCCACGCGACGCCGAGCACCCCGCCGCCCGGCCGCCCCGCCCTCGTCCGGCGTCCCACGGCCCGGTCGGGCGTCGTCGACCCCGGCCGCTCCGTAGCCGCCCTGCGGCCAATCGGCATCCGCGGCTCCGTATCCCGCCTGCGCCGCGTCCTGACGCGCGGGCCCGTAGCCCGCCTGCGCCGCGTCGTGACCCGCCAGCCCGTAGCCCGCCTGCCCCGTGCCGTCGTACGGCCCCCCGGCGCCCGCGCGCCCTGCGCCGCCGCCCGACGCGCCGTTGCCGGCCGGCGCCGCCGGGTCGTTCGGCGCCCCGTAGCCCGGATGCGGCGCGTAGCTCGGGTGCGTCGGGTATCCCGGATCCGGCGCGGTGGATCCGTGCGGATCGTGTCGTGCGTGACTGTCCTCGACCACACGGGCATCTCCCGGCGGCCCAGTCCGCGGCGCAGGCGGCGGTTGGTGGTCGGCGTGCGGCTCGCGGACCGCCGGCACGTCGGGCGCCGGACGCCCCCCCTGCCACTCGCTCGCGGCCCGCGCGTTGACCGCCGCCGGCGCGTCGGCCGGCCAGTCGAGGTCGGGCGGACGCGAGACGGTCACGTCGATGTCGGACGCGAGGATGTCGAACGGCCCACCCGCCCCTCCAACATCCCCCCGGCGGGCGCGGCGCCGCTCCCGCTCGCGCCGGTCGCGCTCGCGCTGCTCCGCCGTGCGGCTGCCCCCGGAATCTCCCTTGCGTGACGGACTCATGGCAGATCGCGGTTGGCGCGACGCGCTCCCCCGCTCGCCGTCAGCCTAGACCATCCCTGCTCGCTGCGGAAATCGACCGCCGCTCAGCGCTCGACCGGCCGCTTGGCCTGGAGCCAGCTCTGCAGGATGTGGGCCGCCGCGCGCGAGTCCTCGCTCGCCCGCGAGCTCGGATCCCGTTGGGCGAGCCGGGTCGTCAGCCGCTCGTCGTAGAGCTCGACCGCCACGGCCTCGCCCAGCCGCTTGGCCAGACGCGCCGCGAACTCCCGCGCCTCCACCGTCTGCGCGCTGTCGCCTCCCCGCAACGTCGTCGGCAGCCCGACGACGACACGCTCGACCTCCCGCGCCGCGACCAGCTCGACGATCCTGGCCAGGCCCCGCCTCGTCCCAGGCGCGAGGATGTGGTCGACCGGCGTGACGATCGTCTGCGTCGGGTCGCACACCGCGCACCCGCACCGCCCGCTCCCGTAGTCCAGCGCGAGAACTCGCAACGGCCGCTACGCCGCGTCCGCGACGGCCGCGCGGATCGCCGCCCGCGCGGCGTCGATCGCCGCGCCGACCTTCGCCCCGTCCCGCCCGCCCGCCCGCGCCATCGTGTCCCGGCCACCACCGCCGCCCCCCGCGACCTGCGCCGCGGCTCGGACGATCGCTCCCGCCTTCACCCCACGCCCGACGACGCTCGGCGACACGCTCGCGACGAACAGCGCCCGTCCGCCGCTCTGCGCCCCCAGCACGATCGCCGCGTCCCCGAGCTTCGGCTTGATCCGGTCGAGGATCCCCAGCAGGGCCTTCTCGTCGGCGGCCGCCACCACGCTCGCGAGGACCGCCGTCCCGTCGACCTGCTCGACCCGGCTCGCGAGCTCGTCGATGTCGACCTGCTCCGCGTTTCCGACGCCCGACCGCGCGGCCGCGGCGAGCGTCCGCCGCTCGACCTCCCGCGACCGAAGCGCCTCGAGCGCCCCTTCTGGTCGCGTCCTCAGCTCGCCCGCGATCTCGTGCAGGAGCTCGTCGTGGCGGCGCAGCAGCGCCACCCCCGGCGGCCCGCTCAGCGCCTCGATCCGCCGCACGTTCGCAGCGCTCGACGTCTCGGACACGATCCGCAGGACGCCGATCTCACCCGTCGACCGAACATGGGTTCCACCGCACAGCTCCCGCGAGAAGTTGCCGTCACCGACCTCGACCATCCGCACGATATCCCCGTACTTCTCACCGAACAGCGCCATCGCCCCGAGCGCCTTCGCCTCCTTGAGCGTCGTCGTGATCGGCCGCACCCGGTGGTTCTCGGAGATCCACACGTTGACCTGGTCCTCGACGTCGCGCAGCTCCTCCGCGCTCAAGCCCTGCGAATGGCTGAAGTCGAAGCGCAGCTTGTCCGGTCCCACGTACGAGCCCATCTGGTGGACATGACTCCCCAGCCGGCGCTGGAGCGCCGCCTGGAGCAGGTGCGTCGACGTGTGGTTGCACTCCGTCGCATGCCGGGCCGCCCGATCGACCCGGGCGACCACCCGTTCGCCGGCGTGCAGCTCGCCCTCCTCGAGGACCGCCACCACCGCCTGGTCCTCGCCGAGGCGGATCACCTCCGCCACGCGTGCCCGGCAATCACCGTCCGCGCACTCGATCACCCCCCCGTCCGAGACCTGGCCCCCGCCGGCCGCATAGAACGGCGAGTCCGCCAGCTTGATCAGCACGCCGGCCCGCCCGTTCCCCGACGGCGCGTCGACCGCCCCGACCGTCGTCGACTGCTCGAGGGTCTCGTAGCCCACGAAGTTCGTCCGGAAGTCCGTCTCACCCGCGAACGCCAGCGCCGCCGCACGCGGATCGCTGCCCGAGTCCCGCGCCCCCGCGCGTGAACGCCTGCGTTGGTCCGCCATGAACCGGCCAAACTCGTCCGCGTCAACCGCCAATCCCTCTTCCGCCAGCAGCTCCTGCGTCAGTTCGAACGGGAAGCCGAACGTGTCGTGGAGGCGGAACGCGTCCGCTGCCGGGACCTCGCCAGCCTCACGGCCCCGCTCGATCAGCTCCCCGAGCGTCCGCATGCCCTGGTCGAGCGTCCGGCCGAAGCTCTCCTCCTCGGATGCCAGCCACTTGTCGATCGACGCCCGCTGCTCGATCAGCTCCGGGTAGTGCCCCCCCATCTGCTCGCGCACGACGTCCGCGTACCGCGCCAGGAAGCCCGGCTCGAGGCCCAGCGTCCGGCCCTGGTGGATCGCCCGGCGCATCACCCGCCGCAGCACGTAGCCCCGCTCCTCGTTCGACGGGACGACCCCGTCGGCGATCAGGAAGTTCATTCCCCGTGAGTGGTCCGCGAGCACCCGCATCGCCCGATCGGTCACCTCGTCGACTCCGTACCGACGCCCCGACAGCGACTCGGAGAGCTCGATCAACGGCTTGAGCCGGTCGGTCTCGAAGACCGACCGCGTGTCCTGCATGATCGCCGCCATCCGCTCCAGACCCAGGCCCGTGTCGATGTTCTTCGCCGGCAGCGGCGTCAGCGTGTCCACCGGGTGCTGGTCGTACTGCATGAAGACCAGGTTCCAGTACTCCAGGAACCGCTCGTTCTCCCCGCCGGGCAGGTCCTCCGGCCTGCCGAACTCGACCCCCCGGTCGAGGTACAGCTCAGAGCACGGGCCGCACGGCCCGGTCGGTCCCGCCTGCCAGAAGTTCTCGCTGCGCGGGCACGCGACGATCCGCTCGCGTGGCACGCCGACGCTGATCCACGCCTCGATCGCCTCTTCGTCGGCCTCTATACCCAGGCCCTCGTCACCTTCGAAGACCGTGATCCAGATCCGGTCGGGGTCGAGGCCGAAGCCGTTGAGCGAGAGGTCCCACGCGAACTCGACCGCCCCCTGCTTGAAGTAGTCCCCGACCGAGAAGTTCCCGAGCATCTCGAAGAACGTCAGATGGCGGGCGGTCGTCCCGACGACGTCGATGTCGACCGTCCTGAAGCACTTCTGCGCGCTCGTCAGCCGGTTGCGCGGCGGCTTCTCCTGACCGAGGAAGTACGGCTTCAACGGCTGCATGCCGGCGGTTGTCAGGAGGACCGACGGGTCGTGGGCCGCCGGAACCAGCGAGCCCGACGGGATCAGGAGGTGGCCGCGCTCGACGAAGAACTCGTGGAAGCGGTCGCGAATTTCGTCGGTGCGCATGGTTGGCAGGTTAGCTGCGGGCCCTCCCAGCCGGTCTCCGATTCGGCCTCCCGGTTCCCCGACCCCTGGTCCCCGGCCCCCGACGTCGATCAGCGCGGACTACGATGCCGATCGATGTTCGACAAGCTCGACTTCGTCGGTGTCCCGTCGACCGACCCGGAACGAACTCGGGCGTTCTACGTCGAGACACTGGGACTGCGACCCGACGACGGCGGCCGCTTCGAGTTCTGGGTCGGCGGGACCTGCTTCGGGATCTGGGAGCCGGCGCGGCTGGGGATCCCGTTCGCGCCGCAGAAGAACGCCCACATCGCGCTCCACGTCGACGACATCGCGGCCGCCCGGGCCGAGCTCGAGGCCACGGGAATCGTCTTTCTCGGCCCGACCTTCGACACCGGCGTCTGCCACATGGCGTTCTTCACCGACCCCGACGGCAACGACCTGATGCTCCACAGCCGCTACAGCCCCAGGCATCAGAGCCCGTAGGACCCGATTCAGTCCCGCCCACCGATCGTCACCGGCGGCTCGTCACACCGGTCGGCGATCCCGCGGTCGGCCCGGGACGAGGCGCCTCCGGCCGGAGGCGCCTCGGGACGGCGGCCTGGTCCTAGTTCGTTGCGATCCAGGTCACGACGCCGCTGTCACACGTGTCGACCGTCGCGCCGCTCGTGCCGTCGGTGATGACGACGGTCACGCGGAACGTCCCGGCCGCCCTGAGCGGACTGGTGAACTTCCCGTAGAGCTTCGTCACGAACGCGCCCTTGTCACCGTTGCTGAACGACTTCGAGAACGTGCTCTGGTCGGTGAAGACGCCCTTGGTGATCTTCTTGTTAAGAGTTACTGACAGGCCACCGTACGAGCCCTGTCCGCCGGTGCCCTGGCAGGTCGACGTCCATTCGATGTCGAAGCGGCCCATCGTCGTCGCGGTCGGCGAGACGCGGATGTCGAGCGGCAGGCCGAGGTTGCCGGACTTCTGAGTGCTGGTGCCGACGAAAGCCGCTCCCTTCTTCGGCGTCGCCGCGGCGGCGACGGCCACCGGCACCACGCCGATTCCGAGTGCGGCGCCGAGCGCCAGGCACTTGGTCGCGCTGCGTTTCAGATCCTTCATCAACTTCCGCCTCCGTCCGTTTTGTTCCGGTTCGACCCTCAAACACCGACGTCCCGCGGGAGTTGCGGGACCGGCAGGCCACTTTGGGGTCACCCAAATGTGCGGCGCACGATAGCTCGCCGATCGGCCATCAGGCTATCGTCCCGTGACCGACGACGAGCTCACCGGCCATCAGGCAGCCCAGCTGTCCGGGCGCGGCGCCGGATGCCGGCTCGAGCAGGTCGAGCACGAGCAGACCGGCCGCGTCGGGCCCGCGCCGGACCCGGCAGGCGAGTGGGCGCTGGCGGTAGCGGAGCTTGACCGAGTCGAACTCCGGCCGGTGGAGCACGGTGTCCCGAAGCGTGACCCGCCCGGTCTCGAGTTCGGCACGCCGACCGACGACGACGGTGTCGGCGACCTTCTCGAGCACGTAGAGCGGCTCGCCGCCGCCGATGCCGAGTCCCCGGCGCTGGCCGACCGTGTATTCGCGCTGGCCGCGGTGGCGGCCGAGCCGGCGACCCGAGCGGTCGACGATTGGCCCGGGACGGGCGGCGTCGACGCCGTGCCGGGCGAGGAACGCGGCGCGACCGGTGCCGGCGAGGAAGCAGAGATCCTGCGAGTCGGGTTTCCCGGCGACCGGCAGGCCGGCGTCGTGCGCGAGCTCGCGGACCTTGTCCTTGACGAGCGCGCCGAGCGGGAAGTCCAGACGGGCGATCGACGCGGGCGCGAGCCGGGCGAGCATGTAGCTCTGGTCCTTGGCCGGATCCTCGGCGATCCGCAGCAGGCCGTCCTCGACGCGGGCGTAGTGGCCGGTGGCCAGGCGGGCGGCGCCGAGCCGGGCGGCGAGGTCGAGCATCTCGTCGAGGCGGACCTCCCCGTTGCAGCGCACGCACGGGTTCGGCGTCAGGCCGGCCGCGTGATCGGCCAGCCAAGGCTCGACGACCCCAGCCTTGAACTCGGCCCGGAGATCGAGCGATAGGTGCGGGAGGCCCATCCCGTGGGCGAGCTCCCGGGCGCCGCGGACGGCCTGCGGCGAGCAGCAGCTCCGGTCGCCGTCGTTGGCCGGATCAGACCACAGCTCGAGCGTCACACCGACGGCCCGCGGACCGGCGAGCAGCGCGGCGACGGCGCTGTCCACGCCACCGCTCATCGCGACCAGCGTCCGCTCGGGATCGCCCGGCAGCCTGGCGTCGGCACGGGCGGCGGCGCCGAGCGCGCGATGGAGGGCGTCGGCGGCGAGCTCGGCCGCGTGGCGCTTGGCCGGCGAGAGGCCGCCGAGCTCCCTGGCGATCAGGTCCGGGCCGATCCGGGCGGCGTCGAGCAGGGGTCGACCGGAGATCAGCCCGACGACGGCGCTGCCGGCGGCAATCACCGACCCGCAGCCGGACGCGTCGAAGCCGGCCGCGCTGACGAGGTCGCCGGTCACCGTCACGGAGATCCTGATCACGTCTCCGCACGCCGCTCCCCCGGCCGCGCCGGTGTGCGAGCAGTCGGGAATCAGGCCGCGGCCGCGCGGACGGTCGAGGTGGTCGGCGAGCGTCACGAGTCGGGCAGGCCGTCGACGGCGAGCGCCCGGTTGGCGTAGCGGTGGTCGTCGGTCAGCTCGCGTGTGAACCACCCGGGCGGCTGGAAGTCGTCGCTGGCGGCCTCGGAATCGAACTCGACCTCGGCCACGGTCAGTCCGGCGAGGTCGCCGGTGTAGACGTCAAGCTCGATCGTCAGGCCGCCGTCGGCCGGCAGCAGGTAGCGGGTCTTGGCGATCCGGCGGCCTTCGCTGAGCGGCCATAGGGACGCGAAACGGCGCTGGTCGATCTCGAACTCCTCCTCGACACGGACCCGGCCGGCGCCGGCCTTGACGGTCAGCAGCGTGCGCCCGCCGCGCCGGCGGACGCGGACCTCCGACTGGCCCTCGACGACGATGTAGCCCTGCTCGATCGGCTCTGACGGATGGTCGGCGTAGCCGACGGGCGGGTCGGCGACGAGGAATTTCCGCTCGATCTCGCGGCCGTCGGCCATCGCCTCAGGCGCTCGCGTCGCGGGCGGCCTCGGCCTCGGCGCACCGCAGGTAGGCCTGGACCCTGGTCGTGAAGGCCGCGCCGGTCTCGGCGTAGATCCGACGCCCGAGCCGGCGGGCGTCGCGCAGGTGCTCGGCCCGAGCCTCGCCGATCAGCTCGAGGATCGCAGCGTCATCCGCGCCGGCGACCCGCTCGGCGAGGACGCCGAGATCGTGGTCGTCGCCCAGCAGTTCCGAGAGCCGGTGAGCCTCCTCGGCGATCACGCCGAGCACGTCGGGCCAGGCGTCGGTCAACAGGCGGTGGTGGTACCAGAGATCCTTGACGCGCTTGCGCCAGTCGTGGAGGTTGTCGGTCGTCGGGTCGATGTCGGCCTCGACGAAGGCGTCCCGGCCACGCTTGTAGGCCCGGGAGATTCCCCGGCCGATCGTCGTCCACTCACAGTCGAGCGGCCAGCCGTCGATCCGGCCGATCACCGCCGTCAGGGCGTCGATCACGGCGGCCGGGGCTCCGCCGTCGGACGCGGGCGTCGGAGACTGCCCGTTGGCCGATTCGCCGGCCGGGAGGGCGGCTGCGTCAGATGGTTGGTTCAGACGGCCGCGCAGGCCGGCGAACGCGTCGGGGCTGACCCGGGAGTCCTCGCGCTTGGCGAGCACATCGACAGTCTGGAGCATGACGTCGGCGTCTCTCGCGCCGGAGATCAGGCGGGCGGCGTCGCGGATCGCGGCGTTCTCGCGACGGTAGGTCTCCTTCTCCAGGCCGGGTCGGGCCAGGCGCAGGAGGGCGCGGGTCTTCTTGAGGTTCTTGCGGGCTTCGTGGACCGCGGTGACCGGGTCGTCGGAATAGTCGTCGCGCAGGAGGCGAACCGCCTCGGTCAGCTCCTCCCTGGCGATCTGCCGGAGTGAGTCGTCGAGATCGCGGTCGAACGGCAGGCGGAAGGCCATCCGTTGATTAGTAGCAGAGGGGCTCGGCCCACGCCGGACCTCGGGTTGCCCTAGGGTCCGGCGCTCGTGCCCGACGCGCGGGCGGCATCGCTCTGGCTCGTCGCGACCGCTCCGTGGGCGGCCTGGATGTCCCGCTCGAGCCCGGCGATGCCCGGCGCCTGGGCGGCTGGGTTGGCGCCGGGGGATGTGGCCGGTGAGCCGCCGCAGGAGGCGGCGGCCACCGTCACGGCCAGGAGGGCGATCGACTTGGCTAGGCGACGCATCACGGGAGTGATCGGCAGCCTCCGAGACTCACTTGAGTGCCGGGGGACCCCGTCGGGTCGGGTCGGGTCGGGTCGGGTCGGCCAAAGATAAAGGGAGGACGTCGACATGTCTTCGCAAACCAGCTACCTGAGTCATTGAGTCAGGCAGTTACCTTTCAGAGAACAGACACACACACATTCCCGAGGACCCGCTTCTCGACTGCCTCGCTCGGCGCCTCAGGTCTGACACCAAAGCCCCCTCGGCCCCCGGACCCCCGGCTCCCCCGGAACCCCCGGGCTCCCCGGGAAACCCCCCAGGGAAACCCCCGGAAACCCCCGGCCCCCCGGACCCGCCGGCCCCCCTCAGCCGACCGGCCGAGCCGGGGCGGACTGGCCGGCGACGGGCGCGGCAAGCCGGATCCCCAACTCGCGAAGCTGCTTGTCGTCGACTGGGGCGGGGGCCCCGGTCAGCGGGTCGGAGCCGCTGGCGGTCTTCGGGAAGGGGATCACCTCGCGGATCGAGTCGTGGCCGGCGATGATCGCGACGATGCGGTCGATGCCGAAGGCGATTCCGCCGTGGGGCGGGGCGCCGTATCGCAGGGCCTCGAGCAGGAACCCGAAGCGGGCCTCGGCCTCGTCCTCGTCCATCCCGATCGCGGCGAAGACCTGGCTCTGGATCTCGGGGGTGTGGGTACGAATCGACCCACCGCCGAGCTCGACGCCGTCGACGACGAGGTCATACCCGCGGGAGCGCAGGAGTCCGGGGTTCTCGAAGGACAGCTCGGTCTCGCCGGGTGCGGGAGCGGGGGCGGTGAAGGGGTGATGCAGGGCGTCCCAACGGTGATCGGTCTCGTTGTAGCCGAACATCGGGAAGTCGACGACCCAGAGGATGTCGTGGCGACCGGCGGGGATCAGATCGAAGCGGGCGGCGAACTCGAGCCGGAGGGCACCGAGCGCGGCGGCGGCAACGGGCTCGCGGTCGGCGACGAAGAGCAGGAGGTCGCCGGGGGCGGCGTCGAGCGCGAGGTTGACGGCGGCGATCTGGTCGGGGGAGAAGAACTTCTCGAGGTTCGAGCGCCAGCCGGTCTCGGAGACGTAGATCGGGGCGACGGCGCGGGCGCCGTGGCGGGCGACGATCGGGTTGAGGGCGTCCTGCTCGGCGCGGGAGAGGTCGCGGGGACCGGCGTTCAGGGCGCGGACGACGCCGCCGGACTCGATGACCCGCTCGAAGACCTTGAACTGGCTGCCGCGGACGACGTCGGTGAGGTCTGAGATCTCGAGCCCGAAGCGGGTGTCGGGCTTGTCGGAACCGAAGCGGAGCATCGCGTCGTCGTAGAGGAGCCGGGGCCAGGGAGCGGGGGGAATTTCGAAGTGACCGACGGCGAAGACGTCGGTCATGAGGTCCTCGATCAGCTCGAGGATGTCGTCCTCGGAGACGAAGGAGAGCTCGATGTCGAGCTGGGTGAACTCGAGCTGGCGATCGGCGCGGAGGTCCTCGTCGCGGAAGCAGCGGGCGATCTGGAAGTAGCGCTCGTAGCCGGCGATCATCAGGAGCTGCTTGAAGAGCTGGGGCGACTGTGGGAGGGCGTAGAACGAGCCGGGGGCCATGCGGGCAGGGACGAGGAAGTCGCGGGCGCCCTCGGGGGTGGAGCGGGTGAGGATAGGGGTCTCGATCTCGAGGAAGTCGCGGGCGTCGAGGTGGGTGCGCATCGCGGCGATCAGGGTGTGACGGAGCTCGAGCGAGGTGCGCATGACGTCGCGGCGGAGGTCGAGATAGCGATGGCGGAGACGGAGCGTCTCGTCGAGGGGGCCGTCGTCGTCGAGCGGAAAGGGCGGGGTCTGGGAGGCGGCGAGGTGGTCGAGGCTGGTGACGGCGAGCTCGATCTCGCCGGTCGGGAGGGCGGGGTTGACGTTCTCGGGTGCGCGGCGTACGACGTCGCCGGTGACGCTGATCACGTGCTCGGGGCGCAGGTGATGGGCAGCGGCGTGGGCGGCTGGAGCGGTGTCGGGATGGAAGACGAGCTGGAGGAGGCCGGAGCGGTCGCGGAGGTCGACGAAGACGACGCCGCCGTGGTCGCGGCGGGTGTTTACCCAGCCGGCGAGACGGACGGGGGTGCCGACGTCGGCGGCTGAGAGCTCGCCGGCCCAGTGGTCGCGGTAGGCGTTGGGGCGGGGTGAC
Organism: Solirubrobacteraceae bacterium; assembly: GCA_035553395.1. Taxonomy (GTDB): domain Bacteria; phylum Actinomycetota; class Thermoleophilia; order Solirubrobacterales; family Solirubrobacteraceae; genus Palsa-513. Next base: position 26,589 of record DASZKP010000022.1, read on the forward strand.
TGCTTCACAGGGAGACCTCGGCTCGAAGGAGAGCGATCAGTGTGTCGGAGTCGACTGGCTTCTGGGTCCCGGAGCGTGGATCGCGGAGCTGGACGCCGTCGGTGCCGACGACGGCGACGAAGCGGGCGCCGAGGCGATCGGCGTGCTTGAGCTGGCCCTTGAGTGAGCGGCCGGTCAGCTCCATCTGGGCGCGGAGGCCGTTTCGGCGGGCGTCGAGCATCGTCTGGAAGGCGTGGAGGCGGTCGGTCTCGTAGGCAACGAAGAGGTCGACCGGGACGGGCGGGGAGGGCTGGCGGCCGGCGGCGAGGAGGATCCGCTCGACGCCGGCGGCCCAGCCGATCCCGGGGGTGGGGGGCCCGCCGAGCTGGGCCACGAGACCGTCGTAGCGGCCGCCGCCGCCGACGCCGCTCTGGGCGCCGAGGGCGTCGCTGGTGAACTCGAAGAGGGTCCGCGTGTAGTAGTCGAGCCCGCGGACAAGGGTCGAATCGATCTCGTAGGGGACGGCGGCGGCGTCGAGGAGAGCCTTGACGTCGTCGAAGTGGTCGGCATCGTCAGGCGAGAGGCGATCGAGCAGGCGAGGGGCGCCGGCCATCACGCGACGGGTCCCGGGATGTTCTGAATCGAATGCGCGGAGGGGGTTGAGGTCGATCCGAGCGACCACTTCGGGGGAGAGGTCTTCTGATCTGTCGCGCAGATAGGTCTTCAGGTCAGCGGTGTAGTCGGCCCGCGTAGCAGGGCTGCCGAGGCTTGCGAGGCGGAGTCGGAGGCCGCGGGCGCCGAGGCGGTCGAGCAGGGTGTGGGCGAGGACGATGGATTCGGCGTCGGTAGCGGGGTCGTGGGACCCGAGGACCTCGGCGCCGACCTGCCAGAACTGGCGGTAGCGGCCCTCCTGGGGCTTCTCGGAGCGGAAGAAGCTGGAGAAGTAGTAGAGCTTGACTGGGCCGGGCAGCTTGTGCATGCCGTGCTCGACGTAGGCGCGGCAGACGGGGGCGGTGCCCTCGGGACGGAGGGTGAGCGAGCGGTGGCCGGAGTCCTCGAAGGTGTACATCTCCTTCTGGACGATGTCGGTGGACTGGCCGACGCCGCGGGAGAAGAGCTCGGTCGACTCGAAGGCCGGCGTCTCGATGCGGCCGTAGCCGGCGGCCTCGAGGAGTTCGGACGCGGTCTGCTCGACGTCGGCGCGGAGGACGGCAAGGTCTGGGAGGACGTCGTAGGTGCCGCGGGGAGCCCGGATCGTCGGGGGGCTCACGCGTCGGAAGCGGCGGGATCGGCGGGTGTGGTGCGGGCTGGGAGCTCGCGGAGGAAGGGGTTGTGGCGGCGCTCGGCGCCGAGCGTCGTCGGCCCCATGTGGCCGGGGTGGACGGTCGCGTGGTCGGGGTAGCGGTCGAGGAGGAGGGCGATTGAGTCGAGCAGGACGTTGAGGTCGCCGCCGGGGAGATCGGTGCGGCCGATCGAGCCGTGGAAGAGGACGTCGCCGGCGAACAGGGCATCGTCGGCTTGGATCGCGAACGTGAGGTGGCCGGGGCTGTGGCCGGGGGTGAAGAGGACGTCGATGTCGAGCCCGGCGAGTTGGAGGTGCTCGCCGCCGGCGAGGAGGTGGTCGGCGTCGTAGCTGTCGAACGGGCCGAAGCCGGGCCAGGGGACGTAGGCGTTGATGTCGGCGAGGACGTCGCGTTCGAGCTCGGGGCACCAGACGGGGGCGTGGGTGTGGGCGGCGAGGGGGGCGACGGCGCCGACGTGGTCGAAGTGGGTGTGGGTGAGGAGGATCGCGTCGATCGTGAGGCCGAGGCGGTCGATTGCCGCGATCAGGCGGGGAGCCTCCTCGCCGGGGTCGATCACGATGGCGTGGGAGGAGCCTGAGGGACCGACGATGTAGCAGTTCTCGGCGACGGGGCCGACGGTGAAGCTGTGGACGTCGAGCACGGGCTGCTCAGGAGGCCTTCTGGCGCTGGCGGCGGCGGTAGAGGAAGAGGTCTGTGTAGTAGCCGAGGGGTATGTAGGCGGCGAGGACGACGGGAAGGAGCTCGACCATCTTGGAGATCGCGTAGTGGAAGGCGACGACGGAGATCGCGGCGACGGCGACGGCGGCGATCACTGCGCGGGTGAACGCGCTCTTCCAGGTCGGGGGGACGTCGCGGCGGGCGTCGGCGGCGGCCTTCTTGCGCTCGGCGGAGGTCTCCTTGCCGCCCTTCTCGACGGAGCTCGGCTTGCGGCCGGTCCGGCCGCGGGCCTCGATCTGGCCGGCGGCATTGCCGCGGTGCTTGCTGGATCGCTTGCGCTTGGTCTGGGCCATCGGATGAAGCCTAGATGGTTGGCGCGGCGGAGAGGGCGTTCTCGAGGATGTGGCGGGCGGGTTCGAACCCGGGCATCGAAAGCTCCCATGGGAAGCCTTCGAAGGCGTGCTGGGGGGCGAGGCCGACGAGCTCGCCGGCGGCGATCGAGGCGTAGTCGAGGACGGCGTGGATCAGAGTGACGAGGGGGACGGCGCGGGTGTCCTCGACGTTGCAGGAGATCTGGATCACGCGGTCGCGGGATTCGAGCTCGATCGCGATCGCGCGAACGCCGGGCAGGCCTTTGGGCCCGCCGTCGCGGATCAGGCCGGCGATCTTGCGGGCCTCGTCGAAGGTCGTCGGCGGGGCGAGCTCGAGATTGAAGGCGACGAGCAGGGGCCGGGCGCCGACGAGGACGGCGCCGGCCGTGGGGTGGACGGTCTGGGGCCCGAAGTCGGGGCGGAGTCGACCGTCGGCGATCCGGCGGGTCAGCTCGGCGAGTCCGCCGCGGCGGATCTCGGCGCGGGTGCGGCCGACGGCGGCCATCTCGCCGTAGAGGAAGACCGGGAGGTCGAGCTGGGACGCGAGCAGGTCGGCGGTGACGAGGGCCTCGGCGATCGCCGGGCCGCGCATCGACTGGTCGATGTAGACGAGGGGGACGACGTCGATCGCACCGACGTGGGGATGCAGGCCGCGGGGACCGGCGAGATCGATCCGGTCGACCGCGGCACGGGCGCCTTCGAGCAGGGCGGTCGACAGGCTGCCGGGCCGACCGGCGAGGGTGAACACCGCCCGGTGGTGGTCGGCGTCGGCGTGCCGGTCGAGAACCTGGGCGCCGCGGGAGGCGAAGGCGCGTCCGATCGCGTCGAGCGTGTCGAGGTCGCGGCCGTCGGAGACGTTGGGCACCGACATCAGGGGAATCGGGTCGGGGAGCGTCGTCGGCGTGGGCATCGGGGGTCGTGTGGGATCGTCCGGAACGGGCCATTGCGAGCCTAGCCGACCCGTCGATCTCGGCCGTCGTCCCGACCCGTCGATCCCCGCCGTCGTCCCGACCCGTCGATCCCGGCCGTCGTCCTGACCCGTCGATCTCGGCCGACCGACCGGCCGGTCGGTCGGGGATCAGTCGACCGGGGAAGCGTCGACGCCCGGGGGTCCGGGGCGGGCGGCCTGCTTGGGAGGCGGCGGGTCGACGGCGGTGAAGGCCATCGCGAGGGCGATCACCCATCCGAGGAAGGTCCAGCCGAGGAAGACGTTGACGATCAGGATCGCCGGGAGCTGATGATGGGCCCGTTTGACGGCGACGGCGGTCGGCAGGAGGTAGAGAAACAGGAGCAGGAGCAGAAGGCCGGAGCCGCCGGGAATGATCGCGGGGATGGACGCAAGCAGCATCAGGCAGACCTCCAGGTGGTCGGCTGGGATACGGGAATCGAGTGTGTTGAGGGCGTCTACGAGGTGTTCCGACCGATCGGCGGACACGGGACACCGGCGGCGGGCGGCGGCGAACCCGGGCGGCCGGGCATCTGGACGGCGTGACGGGGCCGGGCGGGAACAGGCCGGGCCGGGTGCGCGGAACCCGGGCGGGGGCGTCCGGCCGCGGGTGGATCGGACGGTCCCGCGGTCGTCGACGATCGAAGGCCGGCGACCGGCCGAACGACGGGACAACGGGGTCCCTTGGACCGGACGAGCATCCGGTCGGACGGCGTCGTCGCCGCGCGGGAGGCTCGCGGCCCGAGTCCGCGGGGGATTCGGGCCGGGTAGACTGCGGACTCCCGCCGGAGTAGCTCAGTCGGTTAGAGCAGCGGAATCATAATCCGCGTGTCGGGGGTTCGAGTCCCTCCTCCGGCATCCTCCGCAGTAGCCGCAAAAGCCCCGGATTTACTGGCTCTGATGGCTCGTGACTTGCCCGGGCCGCAACGGCTACTAGTCTCTACGAACCGCTCCGCAGCTGGCCGTTGTCTGCACCCTGTCTGCACCCAAATGGGCTGTCTGCACCCCGTCTGCACCCAAAAGCGGGGTCATAGCCCAGCCTTGCGGGCAGCCAGGTAGGCGTTGAGTCGGTCGGCGGCGCCGTCGGGGCCGGCGGGTGCCGGGAGCAGCTTCACGTAGCGCTCGGTCGCCTGGAGCGAGCTGTGGCCCATGTACTCCATGAGCTCGCGCAGGGTATAGCCGGCGGCCATCAGGAAGCTGGCGTACGTATGGCGGCACTCGTGGAGGCCGATCGGGTCGAGGACCAGCTTCTCCCCTCTCCCCCGCGCGGCCGCCATGGCTTCGGTCCAGGCGTCGGTCACTCGCGGGACGAGGCGACCAGAGGTGACCGAGAGGCGCCCGAGGACACGGCCGCGGTCGGGACGGCCTTGGAGTTCGAAGGCGCTCAGGAGGATCGGCTTCAGCGGCGAGGCGATCGGCAGCCGTCGGCCGGTGCCGGCGGCGCTCTTTGACTTGCGCACGACGAGCCAGAGGCGGTCGAGGTCTACGTCGTCCCACTCGAGACGATCCATCTCGCTGCGCCGCAGGCCAGCGTAGAACGCAATCGCGAATGGAACGCGGTCGTCGGGAGCGAGCGGCTCGAGGAGCGCCTCGGCCTCCTCGGCCGTCGCGGCGCGGTCGCGGGTGACCTCGTCGACCGGCGGGAGCTCGACACCGATCGTCGGGTTGGCGTCGACCAAGCGGCGGGTCGGTCGGCAGGCCCAGCCGTAGATCGCGCGGACCACGGCGAGGTGGTTGGCGATGCGGGACCGCGACAGGCCCTCGCCGGCGAGACGATCGACGAAGAACTGCCACTCGCGTGGAGTCACGTCGGCCGCCGGCCGGGCGCCGAACTCGGGAAGCAGGCAATTGCGCAGCGAGCGGTCGTAGCCCTTCAACGTCGTCTCGGCATAGGTGTGCTTGCCGCGACGCTTCCCGATCTGGCCGTGCCCAACCCCCTCCCACCACTGGTCCGCCAGGGCGCCGAACGTCGGGCCGGCTGCGGCGCGCTCGTGCAGCGCGGGCGCTGCCTTCTCCCCCGCGCTGGCCAGCCAGGCGATCGTCTCGTTGATGTCCCGGTAGCTGCCGCTCCAGATCACCTTGTGGGTCACTGGGTGGCGACAGCAAGCGCGGTAGGCCGGATCGCAGCGGCAGCGCGACTCCGGAGCCGCGGCCCGCGGACAGCCCTTGAGGTGGCGCACGTAGACGCCGGCGTGCTTGGTGCGCTGCCAGGCAACGCGAGCCCGCGCGGGCGGCGCAGATCCCTGCTCGGGTGTCGCTGATCTGCCCATCTCCGACGATCGCTCCGCCGGTGACGCTACCACGGGCCGGGGTCGGTATTCGTTCCTTGATCGGCTCTGACTACGACGCGCCGGCGAGGTAGTGGGCCCGCTCGTCGCACCAGCGCTCGAGCTCCCGCAGCGGGACGAGGACGAGCTGGCCGCACGGCACGAGCTTGATCACCGGCTGGACGCGGCGCTCGAAGGTGTCGAGGCTCATCCCGAGGCTGGCGGCGGCCTCCTTGCGGGTGAGGAGCAGACGCGGGACGGACTGCACCGGACGACCAGCCGGGCGACTGGCAGAGCGACTCGAGCGAGAGCTTTGGCCGCGAGGCGTCACCGCGCGCGTCGGCCTCTCCTCCCCGTCGTGCCTCCTGGTCGCGCCCATGGCCTCTTAATCGGAGTTCGGGCCAAAAACCTCCCAAAAGACTCAAATGGTGTCGCGATACCATGACGTCATGGCGAAGAATCTGACGGTTCGGCTCGACGACGGGCTCGCCGCCGACACAGAAGCGCTGGCCCGCGTCGACGGCACGAGCCTGAACGAAACGGTCAAGCAGGCGCTCAGGGCAGCCGTCTCGCGCCGGCGGAGCGATCCGGAGTTCAAGGCGCGGCTGCGGCGAGTCATTGAGGAGGACCGCGAGCTGCTCGCGCGGCTCGCGAACTGACCGCTCGAGAAGCTCGGTGACCAGCTTTCGGCGTCGACTTCGATCAAGGAAGCGTGGGCCGCGTTACCGATCTCGCAGCGATTCCCGAGCCGAGGCTCCGAGACGTCGACCGCGAGGCGCGCATCGTCGGTCGCGGGGTGCCGCATGCGCGCCACCTTGAACCCAGCAGTAAACCCAGCAGCCGCGCTGCTGGGTTGGCCCCGGATCCCCCCTGCAAATGCACGTCATTCGCCCCGACAGTCTGCTTGACCACCCCCACTCAACGTCGATCGGTGGTGGTCAAGCAGTCCTTGGGGATGGCTGAGCAACAGCAGGGGAAGCCGGGACCACCGAGATGGTCAACTCCTGAGTAGAGGGTCTGGAATGGACTGGAAAGGTAAGGTTCCGGAGCAGACTCAGCGAGCTACTGAGCGATGTCGCTGATCGCCGCGATCACGTCTTCGTAACGCGCAACGGCAAGCCGGCAGCGATGCTGGTCCCGACCGACGAGTACGAGGGTCTGGAGGAGACCGCCGAGATCCTCTCCGATTCTGAGACGCTCGCCGCGATCGACGGCGGCTTGGCCGAGCTCTCGCGCAACAAGACGATCCCGCTCATCGAGCTGGCTGAACCCCGAACGGCCGGCTGAACCGTGGCGCGGGTCGTCCTCGCAGAGCGAGCCGTCGCGAACTGCTCGAGCTCGGCTGGCCACTGATTGACGCCATCGCGGACACGCTTGGCTTCCGCCAGCGCAAAGCAACTCGCCGACCGCGACCTCGGTGGCGTCTGAGCGAGTTACGTAGTACGATACTGTCGTGGAGATCCTCCATTCGGCGTATCGCCACGGAGTCGACGCCGAGGACATTCAACATGCGCTGCGCAACGCCGCCGTCATCGAAGCCATTGCCGAAGACCCCACTCGGTACCTGGTCCTCGGGCCCGGCCAGGCGGCCAACTTCCTCGAACTGGTCGTGCTCGACCGGCCCACCGGCCCGGCCGTGATCCACGCGATGCAGATGAGACTCAAGTACCGGCGACTACTCCCCAAGGAGCACTGACGATGCCGACCACCCACGGAGACAAAGCAGACGGAAACCCGATCACCGACGTGATGATCGAGGCGATGGCCGACGAGGCCGAGCTCGGCTACGACGTCGACGAGATCAAGCGGCGTCGCGGCGGCCGCCCCCCGATCGGGTCAGCCGCGTCGACTGTGGAATCCGTCCGTCTAGACCCAGAGCTGAAGCGTGACCTACTGCTCCACGCGGCCGAAGCCCAAATCAGCGTCTCAGAGGCCATCCGCCGCGCAATCGGGCAGTACCTCCGAGCAGGCTGATCATTGCCGGTAGCGAGTTGCGACTAGGCCGGCCAGTGCCCTAAGTGGCGTCGCGCCGACGACAAGCCTCCGGCTCATGCTGGGCGACTCCAGTGGCTTTCTCGGACGAGCGGATTTGTCGACGATCGCTTCGGCAACGAAGCGCTCTGCGGTGCCCAGAGGCTGGCGGGCCACCGCTTTGTCGCCATTGCGATGGCCAGCATCGCGGCGGCCGGAGTTGGGAAGCGATCGTGCGCGCAACGGTGGAGGACGATCCGCAATGAGGGAACGTCCCCGGTCGTGCCCGGATTGGCGTGCGAGGTGGGACGGCTGTCCGGGTTTCGCCGCCAGCGTTGGTGAGTCTGCTGTGTCGGCGCAGGCAGGCGCTGGTTTCCGGTGGTGATCGAGACATCGCGGACGGCTGGGCGATCGCCCGGCAAACGGCCTTCGCGTCGGTCCTTCCCGACGAATTGGAAGTCCGGGACAACACGAGCGAACTGTCTGGCCGACCTGCTCGCCGAGCGGAGGCTCGTGGTCGCTAAGGTTCGGTTCGTGGTCGAGGTACTCCGAGGGCGTATGCCTCTACGGGCGGACACTGGAGCCGGTGTGGCAGCTGCGCTAGGGAGCCTCGGCGCGGGCATCCGGATCAGCAGCGTGCGGGAAGTCACCGTACCATCGCGGACCGTAACGTGGCCGACCAAGGTCTGACCGGCCGCACCGCGGCGACTTCACCGCCCCCTCAAGACCATATCGAGACGGCGAGCGGAGCCGGAACCGATAGCGGCTCCGAAGCTATGCGCTTCGGCCTGTTCGGCGGCGCCCAGGCGCCGCGCATCACGGACGACGACCCGGGCCGCGGCTTTCGCGAGTACATCGAGACCAACGTCGAAGCCGAACGGCTCGGGTTCTATTCGACGTTCCTGGTCGAGCACCACTTCTCGGGCTCCGGGCAGGTTTCGGCCCCCCTCGATCTCCTGAGCTGGGTGGCCGCACGCACGACGTCGATACGCGTGGGGACCGCTGTGGTCGTGCTGCCCTGGCATGACCCGGTGCTACTGGCCGAGCGCGCGGCGACTCTCGATCTTCTCTCTGACGGGCGTCTTGACTTCGGGGTGGGCAAGGGCTACCGGCATTCGGAGTTCGCTGGCTTCTGCATGCCGACGGAGGAGGCAGAGGCGCGCTTCGACGAGTCTCTGGCGGTGATTCGGAAGGCGTGGAGCTCCAATGAGCCCTTCTCCCACGAGGGTCGGTTCTGGCACTACCACGAGATCGTGGTGGAGCCGCCCACTGCTCAGAAGCCGCATCCGCCTATCTGGATCGCCGCGGGTAAGCCCGAGTCGGTTCGCAATGTTGCCATGCTCGGTGCAAATCTGTTGCTCGACCAGTTCGGCTCCACCGAGGCGATCGGCGAGCGGATCGCTCTGTTCAAGGCGGAGTGTGAGGCGCGCGACCGCGCCTTTCATCCGATGGACGTGGCGGTGGCGCGCAATCTCTACGTGGCACGCGACGCAGACGACGCGAGCGCGGCGCTCGCCCGGCAGGCAAGCAGCCATGACCGCATGATCGAGCGCTCGCGCGGCCCGGACGGGACTAGGCGCTCACACATCATGGCCTACGCGGACAAGGCTGGCGCGACCGAGGCCCATGTTCTCTTCGGCCCGCCCCAAGAGATCATCGCGGGGCTGCAAGCACTGCTTGCGGTCGGCGTCAGGTATGTACTGATCAGCGGTGGAGAACCCACGCGGCAGAGCATGCAGCGCTTCGCCGCCGAGGTGATGCCGGCGTTCCAATAAGACAGCTGACCTGGAATCGACCACACCCCGACCAAGCGGCGCGGTGCCAATTTCTCTGGGATGAGCTCCCAGGACAAGAGCGGCACGCTCACGCCCGCTATCGCTTTCGTCATCGAGCGTGAACGGTGCCCACAGGTGCTTCGGCGCCGTAGGGCGGTGAATCGGCGGGCGGTTCGACTGGAGCGCGGGCAAACGGTCCGACGCTCGCGGACTCCGCTGCTCGCCGACCACTGCTCGGTCGCCAACGCGATCGTGAGCCCGACGACTGTTGAGCGCCACTCTGATTGAGGATGCGGGCGACGCTCGACGTGAGGAGCGTGCCGGCGGGCAGGACCAGCCGCTTGCGTCGCGTGTCAGGGGCTGGTAGACAGGCCAACACGAGTCGCCCCTTCCCTGCGCCGCGGGGATCTGGGAGCCTCCCGCGTGTGCGTGAAGGAGCGGGTCCTGGTAGCCGGATTGATCAACGGGTGTCGCGCTATCGAGGCCGAGCTGGCGGCAGGGCTGATCGCCTGCCCGGACTGCCGCGGGCCGCTGCGACCTTGGGGCTGGGCGCGCCCCAGGACGGTGCGACTACGCGCGGAGGGTACGCGTTCAGGTCCTGGGCGCCCGGGGTTGGGGCTCAGGCGGCGTGCTTCGCGGCGGGTAGGGGTGTAGGCATTGGTTGGCCGGTGATCCGGGCGTTGTGCACGTCGACGAGGTAGTCGTGTAGGGGCTGCTGGTTGAGCCGGCACGTTTCGCGGATCGAGAGGATCCGTTCGACGAAGCGCTCACCGGCGTCGGTCTGAGTTCCGTTGCTCGTCTTTCTCCAGAGAACGGCGTGCCTGAGCGCTCTTTCCGCCCGGTTGTTCGTTGCCTCGGCGGCTGAGTGGTCGGTGAAGTTCCACAAGGTTGGCCAGATGTCGAGGATCGTTGCGCAGAGCCTCGCGAGGTCGGTGGTGTGGCTGCGCTCACCGGCTTCGACGGCGTCGAGCAGGCGGTCATGGATGTCGTTGAGGGGCGCCTGGTCCCAGGCCAGTTGCTCGCCGTCGTGGCGGGCCTTGGTGTCGGCGCGGATCACTTCGTCGATCAGGGCCTTGATCTGTTGTCCGTGGCGGCCCGGTGCGCCGTCTCGTTCTGCGAACGCCTGGAAGTTCCTCGCGAGATGCGAATGACAGACCTGGCGGTGCTCGGGGTCGATGAAGTCGTAGACGCTGTAGCGGTCGGTGATCAACAGGCCGTCGAAGTCGCCGAGTAGCTCGCGGGCCGCCGACCGTGCCCGGGTCGCGTCGATGCGGTAGCACGCCGCAGTCGCCGAGATCGCGCTCCAGAGCCATAATCGCTGGCCTGCGCGGGCCCAACTCGTCTCATCGGCGTTCGCGACCTCAGCGGCCTGAACCGCGCGTTTGATTGCCTCCCACGGTGCCGCGAGCGCAGTTGATGCGTCCTTGAGGATCCGCTCGAGCGACCCGAGGCTGATCCTCGCCCCGAACATGTCGCTGAGCAGCGTCAGCGTCTGGCGACGTGACATCAACATCGCGGCGAGCATCACGATCGTGGCTCGCAACCTAGGCCCGAACGCGCCCTGCTCGACATCCTCTGGCAGCTCGGCGCGCGTGTGCGCCTGGCAGCCCGGGCAGCAGACCTTCAACAGCTGGTGCTCGACCGTCACAGCGACGCTGTCGGGCAGCTCGATGACCTGGTGGCGGACCGGCCGGCCGACGACGCGCTCATCCCCATCCAGTTCCCGGCCGCACTTGCGACAGCGCTCCGGGCGATGAGGGATCGTCTCATCAGGATCATCAACCAGCTCGCGCGAGAAGCCCTGGTGCCCCGGCTGGCCGCCCTGCTTGCGCCCCGAGCCCTTGCGCGGCGGCCGCTGCGGCGCCTGACCGCGATCACTGGACGGCGGCAACGAGCTGTTCTTCGAGTTCAACCCCAGCCGGCGCTCCAACCTCTCAAGCCGCGCATCCTGCTCAGCGAGGCGGTCAAACATCGCCAGCGCCTGCTCCTCCGCGGCCTGCCCGCCGGCTCGGGCGATCCGTCCCGCGTCCTCTCGCCGCAGCTCCACGTTACATAACTACGCCGCCAGCACCCGTATTCCTCCTGCAAAACCGGACCCTGAACGCGTACCGCGGAGGTGCGGCTCATCCAGCCAAGACGGGCCTGCTGTCGCGGGTGCGCGACTACGCACGTGCTGCTGCCCGCGTTCTGCGTGCCGCGCCGGCGCGATGGCGCCGAGGTGATCGGCGAGGCGCTCCACGCGAAGGCGTCAGGGCAAGGCGGCCACCGGTCGATCGCCGCGCGCCTGGATCGCCCGCCCGGCACAGTCCGCGGCTGGCTGCGCGCCGCGACACGACGCGCGGAGGTCCTGCGCGCCAGCGGCACGCGCTGGTCCTACGCGCTCGACAGCATGCAGGGCAGGATCCAACCGGCCGGCTCGCCGCTGGGCGACGCCGTCCAAGCACTCGCGACAGCCGCGCGAGCGTGGGTGCTTCGCTTCGGGCCCGGGACCGGGCCGTGGGAGCTGGCCGTCAGGTTCACCGACGGGGCGCTGCTCTCGGGACGACGCCCGCGCGACCCACCCCACGGCTAGAGCTAGAGCTCTGCCCGGGCCACGCGCTCAGCGCGCGGCCTCACTGACGTCAAGACACGCCGCGGCGCCAACGCCTGAATCGCCTGACGCCCCCGACGCCGACTCAGCGCTCCTGGTCGGCTGCACCGTCGCCACATGACGTAGCCGTCAGCCATCGTTCCCCTCGTTGCTGCCTTTGGTCGTCTATGCCGACCCGGCCGTTATGCCGACCCGTGATGAAACGTCTGTTCAGGATGGGTTCGTGGGAGCAAAGTGTCGGCATATTTATAGGTTCTCGAGGAAGTCCATGAGCGCGTCCGGGGGGCGATACCGCCCGGGCTT
>DASZKP010000023.1:0-57482 GCA_035553395.1 Solirubrobacteraceae bacterium
GACCATCGATCGCCCTCGGTCTGACACTGCGGCCGAGCGATCGACCGGACCACCCGGAGTGCTGAGGCACCGCACCGCGGTCCCGCCCACAGGGGGGTATCGCGGCGGGCTGCCCGGAACGGATTTCCACTCACACTGCCGCCGGAACCGGGCGGCGCGAAAGGACCGATTCACCATGGCCGAACTGACAGAAGTCCACCCGATCCCGGGCGTCCAGAACGTCTCGATCACAGAGGCGCAGGCCGCCGCACACGTAATGCGTCCGGCGAACGTCCAGAACGTTGTGAGCAGCAAGGGCCTCCAGGAGGGCTCGGTCCTGACGGCTCCACACTTCCCGCCGCTGACGACCTACGAATTCGACGTCGCCGGCTTTGGGACGGCCCTCCACGCGGCGCTGAAGAGCGAGGTCGTCGGCTACACAATGCGTCTGCGCCAGAACTCAACGACGATCTACACACTCGACTGGAACTGGGCGAAGACCCCGGCCGACGGTGGCGAGGGCTGGACTTCGGACGTGCGGATGCACATCGCGAGTTGCAGCAAGCTGGTCACGGGAATCGCGATGACGAAGCTGCTCAACGACAAGGGGATCTCCTACGACGCGCCGATCGTCGGCCACCTGCCGAACTACTGGGCCAAGGGGCCCGACGTCGCGAACATCACGTTCCGGGAGCTGATGACGCATACGTCGGGGCTCAACTACGGGGTCGACACGTCGGCGTCGGACTACGAGACGATGAAGGCCGTGATCGCGGGCGGCGTCACCCATCGCGGGCAGTACCACTACCAGAACCTGAACTTCGGACTCTGCCGGATCCTGATCGCGACGATCAACGGGAACGTCTCGCCGGCCACCAACTTCGGCATCCCGCAGATCCCGAACTCCAACGATGTCTTCTGGGACGCGGTGACGATCAACGCGTACGTCCAGTACGTCCAGCAGCACGTCTTCCAGCCGGCCGGGGTCTCCGGCCCGAGCCTCGATCACCCGACGCCCGACGCCCTCGCCTACACCTTCCCGGCGATCGGCCAGGGATGGAACTCGGGTGACCTGACGAGCGTGTGCGGCGGGGCAGGCTGGCACATGTCGGTCGACGATCTGCTCGCCATCATGGGCACGTTCCGGCGGAGCGGATCGATCATGCCGGCCGCCCAGGCACAGACGATGCTCGGCGACGGCTTCGGGATCGATCTCCTCCTGTCGACGCCGCTCGGCGAGCTCTACAACAAGAACGGCCTCTGGGAGGACGGTGCCGGCCACGTCGAGCAGAGCCTGGCCTACTTCCTGCCGGAGAACATGGAGCTCGTCGTCCTGACGAACTCCCCGGTCGGCTCCCCGGGCCAGTTCTTCCGGGATGTCGTCACGAAGATCTACCTGGCCAACATCAAGGCCGAGCCGATCATCCTCAAGCCACTGGCCGCGCAGCAGGCGTGAACCCGGGGCCGGGCGGCTGAGTCGGCGCGGGCCGCGGGCGGGGCGGGGCGGGGCGCGTCGGGACGGACCCCGGGGCCGCCGGGCGGCGGGGCGAAACGGTGCCCCGCCGGGCCTGGACGGGCCGGACGAAACGGCGCCCCGCCGGACCCGGGCGGGCGGGGCGAGGCGGTGCCCCGCCGGGCCGGGGCGGGCGCGTCGGGGCGGACCCGGGGCGCCGGTCGGCGGGCGGCGGGGCGAGTCGGGGAGTGGCGGGCCGGGGCGTGCTGTATGTCTTGCTGTATGTCGGCCACTCGTACCCAGGTGTACTTCACCGCCGAGCAGCGCGAGCGGCTGGACGCCCTGGCCAGGCGTGGCGGCAAGACGGTGGGCGCAGTCGTCCGAGAGGCGGTGGATGCCTACATCAGTGAGTCGTCACCAGGGTGCGAGGACGTTCTCGACGAGTCGTTCGGCTCGATGCCGGATTTCGAGGCGTGCGGGCGCGGGACTGGGCTCGTGGCTACGGCTGAGGCGGTCGTCGACACGGACGTTCTGGTCGATCACCTCCGCGGTGCCCGCCGCCTGTCGACCGGCGGACTCGCCTCGGTGTATCCGTCGTCTCCAGGTGCGAGCTGTTCGCCGGTCGCGTCGCAGAGGACCGGCTGCGGGGGTTCCTGGCGCCGATGATCGATCTTCGGATCGACGCGGGAATCGCCGAGCTCGCCGGCGCCATCCGACGGAGTCTGGCGTCGCGACGCCGGACGCCCGACGCCGTGATCGCGGCGACCGCGCTGATCCACGAGATCGCGCTGATGACGCGGAATGGGCGTCACTTCGACCGAGTACGCGGACTTCGGGTGATCACGCCCGAATCAGGCTGACCGCCGGCGTGTGCCGGACGGACGACCGGGTCTCGAGGCCGGGCCGAAACCGCTCAGCTGAGCGTCTTCCCGTCACGGAGCATCTCGACGGCCTTGGCGACCCGCCGCGCGCGGGTGTCGTCCCGCTTGGCCTCGGCGATCCACCGCGCGTACTCCTTGCGATGAGTGAACGCCAGCCGGTCGAACGCGGCCTGGACGATCGGGTCGTCGGCGAGCGCGACGGTCAGGGCCTGGGGGACGTCGACCTCGCGAGGAGCGTCGTCGAGCTCGAGCTCGACATCGACCGTGTCCCCGGCCTCGACGCAGGCCGCTTCACGGACGGCGCGGCTGAGTCCGAGGAGGAACTCCCCGCGCATGCGTGTCACCGACGTCAGCCAGGTGTAGCCGTTGACGGTCGCGCGGACGGCGAACCGCTTGGCGCCCTCGCCGACCTGGGCGACCTGCTCGTCGTCTAACACCACGGCGGCCGCCGGACCACGAGGGGCGAGAGTCGCGCTGAAATGGATCGAGCCCATCCACTGGGAAGTGTCCCACGCGACGCGGACGGCCGGTCACCTCCGGAGGCGCCCAGCCGGTCGTGGGCGTAGGCTGACCGGGTGCGCATTCCGCGGTTCTCAAGAGGCCGGGCGCCGCGCCGGGAGACGGCGGTGTCGGTCGGCGATCCTCGGCTCGACGGGTGGGAGACGGTCAGCACGTTCGAGGACGAGACGACCGCGCTGGCCTGGCGGGATGAGCTTCGCGCGATGGGGATCGACGCGAGCTGTACAGCCGATCATCCCCTCGATCGCTTCGGCCGCGGCGACATCTACCTGGTCGTCCCGCCGGGGGACTGGTCGCGGGCGACCGAGGTCATCGACAACCTCGACTGACAGGCCGGGGAGCGGCCGGGGTCGGCGTGTCTGAGGTCTGGTCGCCCGGGGCAGGTCGGACGGGCGGCAGGCGAGGCGTATTGTTAGCTGCGCGTCAGCGCCTCACGTCATGGGCCGCCGGCGCGTGTCAGATTGGATTTGGGCCCGCACTGGTCGCCGCTACCGGCCATAGCGCGTCGGACTTCCCTGGTCGTCGGCTGTGTGACGAGGAGAATTCGATGGCGCCATACCTACGACGAGGGCTTGGACGAGTGGGTCGTGTGCGATCGTCCCAGGAGTCTCGAGCGCAGGGTTGGCAGGCGCTGCCCGGAGTCAAGGAGCAGATCGACGAAGGGCTCGAGCCGTGAGCCCGTCATCGCTCGTCGCGGAACCGTCTTGCGGATGACGATGATGCGCACGAAGGTGCAGGCACGACCGCCGCCCGTGCGCGGCGCGCTGGCCACGGCGGGGGCGGCGGCGACGAGGATCAAGACGGCGACGGCGGAGGCGAGCGACAACGACCTGATGGAGGCGATCCAGGCCGGCAGCCGGGAGGCGTTCGCGAGCATGTACAACCGCTACAGCGAACGCGCCTACGCGATCGCGCGGGCGATCGCGGCCGACGAGGCCGGCGCCGAGCGGGCCGTCGAGGAGGGCTTCCTGGCGGTCTGGAACTCGCGTGGAGGCTTTCGGTCGGACCGGTCCGCTGCCGGAGCCCGGCTGCTAAGGATGGTCGGCGGCCGGGCGATCGAGTCGGCTGGGCGGGGCCGGTCAGACTCTGCTGGGGGGGTCGAGTCGCCGTCAGGCGAGCCGACCGGGGTTCGTGTTCGCGACTCGGCTGTCGGGCACGAGGTCCGACGCCGGGTCGGCGAGCTCCGGGACGCAGAGCTCGAGGTGGTCGTCCTTGCGTTCTACGGCAGGCTGACCCACACTGAGATCGCCGCGGAGCTCGGCGTGCCGGTTGGCACGGTGAAGGGGCGTCTGCGCGACGGCATGCACGCGCTGCGGGAAGGGCTCGTGTCGACCCGGAGCTACTAGCTGCCCTTTTGGCAGCGGCCCCCCGGCCGTGATCGCCGCGATCGAGATCCATCTCCAGCCCTCTGCGGATCCGGGCTCTCGGGTGTAGGGTGCCTGGAAACGACAGGTCAGCTGGCGGCTCTCACTGGGCGCGCGACAGATGACGAATGAGCCTCTTGAGCTCGGAGCGGACGAGGGCCGACCGGGAAAGCGAGGTCCGCTTTGCGAGTTGAAGGTAGTCGCGCCATCTCGGACGGTCAGATGCTCGTGGAGCTCTCGAACCGGATCGTCCAGGAGTTCCGGGCATCGGTCGGCAAGGGCCCGAGCAAGTGCAACGCCTACTGGGCCGGAAGGGACCTCCTTGTCGTGCTGCTCCAGGGCGGCTACTCGGTCGCCGAGCAGACCCTCTTCGATGCGGGTCATGAGCGGGCGGTTCATGATGCCCAGCACGCACTGCAGAGCTCGATGGAAGCCCGTCTGACGAACATCGTCGCCGACCTGACCGGGCGGGAGGTCGCCGGCTTCCTCGGCGCTTCGCGCCAGCGTCCCGACCTGCGGGCCGAACTGTTCCTGCTCGAGCCGGTCGAAACCGGCGCGTGCCCGACCGAGCCGGGCAGCGGGTCGGGCGCCCGCCTCGCCGAGCCGGGAAACGAGTCTAGCGCGGACCCGGCCGACCCGGGCCACGACATCGCCAAGTCGGGCGTCGCGCTGGCCGAAGGGGCGTTACAGAGCTAAGGAAAAACCGCGGGTCGCCGATGCTCTCCCGTGAGCGCTCTTGGTCGTCCGACGCCCGCATGGCAGCCCGGCACGACGCCGGCAGGACCCGCGAGGCGCGCGGGACCCGCGAGGCGCGCGGGACCCGCGAGGCGCGCGGGACCCGCGAGGCGGGCCGGACGGGCGGCGCGTGAGGAGCGCGGCGCGGGCGTGTCTTGGTTCACGTCGTGGACCGACATCCCGCCACACGCGCGACGCGCGGCGCTCACCACGCTGGTCGCGTCCCTGGTCCTACTCGCGCTCCTGCTCGGCTGGCCCGCCGGCGCCCGAGCCGCCCTCGTCTGGGGGGCGCCGACGCCGATCGACCGCGACAGCCCGGGGACCTTGTCGGGAGTCGCGTGCCCGTCGGCCGGCCAGTGCACGGCGGTCGACAGATCGGGGCAGCAGGTCACGTTCGATCCGTCGGCACCGGGCGCGGCCAGACCGACCACGCTGGACCCGGTCGCGCCGGGGAGTGACGACAGCCTCGAGCCGGCGACGCGGGCGACCAACGGCGACCTGACCGGGGTCGCCTGCCCGTCCATGAGCCAGTGCACGGCGAGTGGCGGCTGGGGTCAGGAGATCACGTTCGATCCGCAGGCACCGGGATCGCCGACGCCGGTCGAGGTCGACAGCGAGACGAACGGCGTGGACTGCCCGTCGACGCATCAGTGCACCGTCGTCGATGATGCCGGTGGTGAGGTCACATTCGATCCGACCGCGCCCGGGACCCCAGTTCACGTGGAGATCGACTTCGCGGTGGGGATCGAGTACTCGTTGACGAGCATCGCGTGCCCATCGGTGCGCCAGTGCACGGCGGTCGACGACGGCGGGTACGAGCTGACCTTCGACCCGGCTTCGCCGGCTGTGGGCACGGCGAGCCCGCTCAACAACAGCGGAGCAGGGTGGCTGTCGGTGGCGTGCCCGTCGGTCGACCAGTGCACTGCGATCGACGCCCAGGGTGACCTCGTCACGTTCGATCCGACCTCGTCCGAGCCGACGGCGTCGTCGTCGGCGGGGCTGACGACCATCGACCAGGGCGTCGGCGCGACGCTGACGGCGCTGTCCTGCGCGTCGAGGAACGAGTGCACTGCGGTCGACTCGGCCGGGCGCGAGCTGAGCTTCGACCCGACCTCGCAGACGACCCCGACCGCGGCCGTCGTCGGCGGCAACTTCGAACCCCTCGCCCTGGCGTGCTCGGAGGCCGGCGGGTGCACGACCGTCGGCACGAACGGCGCCGAGGTCAGCTTCAGTCCTCAGTCCCCGGGAAGCCCGGCACCCAGCGTCGTCGACGACACGGCGCCGGCACGGCTGCTCGGGCTGGCCTGCGTCAGTGCGATCCAGTGCACCGCAGTCGACGACCGCGGACAGCAGGTCACCTTCGATCCGCTGCTTCCGGGGTCGCCCTCCCCCACCACGATCGACTCTGGCCGTTCGCTCACCGGCCTGGCGTGCCCGTCGAGCCGGCAGTGCGCCGGCGTCGACGACGCTGGGCGTGAGGTCACCTTCGACCCGCTTTCGCCGGCCGGCCCGACCCCGACTCCCACGCTGATCGACCCGGGCGGCCAGCTGACGGCCGTTGCGTGCCCGTCGAGCGGCGAGTGCGTAGGGGTCGACGCGTCGGGGCACGAGGTAACGTTCGATCCGGGGACTCCGGGAACGCCGACACCGGTGGACGTCGACGGCGACCAACGGCTCTCAGCCGTCGCCTGCCCGTCGGTCGGTCAGTGCTCGGCGGTCGACACGATCGGCGGCGAGGTCACGTTCGACCCGCGCGCACCGGAAGCGCCGACGGTGAGCTTCCTGGAGGGGAACGGCCTGTCGGCCATCGGCGTGCTCACGGGCGTCGCTTGCCAGTCGACCAGCCAGTGCACTGCGGCTGAGACCCTCGGCGGCGAGATCACCTTCGATCCGTCGTCGCAGGCCACGTCGGGCGCGAGGATCATCAGTCGCGCGGTTGGGGACGGCTTCGACCAGCCGATCTCGGTGGCCTGCCCGTCGGTCGCGCAGTGCACGACGACACGCGAGGCGACCGGGGAGCAGACGACGTTCAACCCGCTCTATCCGACCTTCTACGTCGGCGGGCCGGATCCCGGCCCGACCGTGACCATGATCGACGCCTACAACTCCCTGAACGCCGTCGCATGCCCGTCGAGCGGGGAGTGCACGGCCGTGGACAGCTACGGCGACGAGGTGACCGGCGCCGGGGCGATCGTGCCGGCGAGCGTCTCTCCCCCGACGCTCTCCGGGACGCCGACGGCGGGCCAGACCCTGACCGTGACGCACGGCGTCTGGTCCGAGAGCCCGACCTCGTATGAGTACTTCTGGGAGCGGTGCACGCCGGCGGGCGTCGGCGGTGGCACGCCGGCGGGCGTCGGCGGTGTCGCCGGCCAGGCGAGCTGCACGCCGATCCTCTACGAGGACCAGGGGACCTACACGCTCGGCGCGGCCGACGTCGGCTACGCGATCCGGGTCGGCGAGATCGCCGCGAACGCCGCGGGACCGAACTTCCTGGGAGCAAGGTCGGCGTTGACGCCGATCGTCGCGGCTGGCCCGCCTGGCTCGGGGTCGAGCGGCGCGGGCGCGGGCTCCGGCGGCTCGGGGTCAGGGTCGGGGACGGCAGCGGCGGCCGGCGGCTCGGTGAGTGGGGCCGGTTCGGACCGCACGGCCGGCGCGGGGGGCCCGGGTCCGACGGGCAAGTCGATCCACGGAACGTCGACGGTGGGCAAGCCGCGGATCGATCGCGGGGCGGCCGCGGTCGCGCGGGTCTCGTGCAGCGGGGGAACCGGCGCTGCGTGCGCTGTGACGCTGAGCCTGCGGGTCGTCGAGACGGTCAGGGGTCACAGGGTCATCGGGGTGAGCGCGACCCTGCACGCCGGTGCGGGTGCCGGTGCCGGTGCCGGCGCGGGCGCGGGCGCCGGGGCCGATTCGACACGGACGGTCGTGATCGGTAGCGAGACGGTCCGGCTGAAGCGGGGCCAGTCTCGGTCGGTCCGCGTGGGGCTCGACGCGGCAGGGAGAAGTCTGCTCGACCGCCGGCACGCGCTGACGGCGACCTTCACTGGATCCGACCAGGGCGTCGTGAAGCGAACTGCGGCAGTCCGGTTCACGACGACGCCGGGCTCCGGCCGGCGCCGGTGACCAAGGCCCTGCTGGAAGCGAGAACGAGCAGACTGTTCGTACACCGCTCGATGCGAACACCGTTCGGATGCGAACACCGTTCGGATGCGAACACCGTTCGGATGCGAACACCGTTCGATGCGATCTGGACGAGTGACGCAACGCCCTCGAGCAGTCAGTCGTGGCGCGTCGGACACCCGCGGAGACCACCGACGACAAAACGAGACGGCGCGGCAGCCTAGGAGCGGGTCAACACCGGCGGCGGGACGTCGAGATCGATCAGCTCGGGGGGGAGCGCCCCGTGCCGGCGCATCGCACAGACGCTCTCGAGCAGGGCCTCGTACTGGTCGGTGACGGAATCCCAGGTGTAGCTCTTGGCCCGCTCGAGCGCACGCCCCCGGTACTCCTCGACCATCGCGGGATCGTCGAAGCAGCGCTCGAGCGCGGCGACCAGCGAGGAGACGCCTTCGGCGCCGGAGAAGGTCAGGCCGGCGTCGCCGATCGTCTCGACGTTCGGGGGGTGGTCGTTGACGACGACGCAGTTTCCGGCGGCGAGGGCCTCGAGGATCACCGGGTGGGTACCGCCGACCTCGGTCGGGGCGCAGAAGGCGTAGGCGTGTCGCTGGAGCTCCCAGTAGCCGCGGCCGAAGACGTAGCCGGGGAAGATCACGCGGGGGTCGCCCTGACGGCGGACCTCGCGGATGTAGTCGCCGGCGTAGGGGGCGCCGCCGACGACGACGAGCTTCATCCCGCGGGCGCGGGCAGCGGGGATCCGGGCGAAGGCCTCGACGAGGAGATGGGGGTTGTTCTCGGGCTCGAGGCGACCGACGAAGAGGATGTAGCGGCGGGGCTCGAGGCCGAGCTCGTCGAGCTTGGCGGTCCCGTTGTGGACGGGGTCCTCGACGCCGTAGGGAACGACGCCGATCCGGGTGCCGTAGCGCTGCTCGAAGACGTCGGCGACGGCGTTCGAGTCGGTCAGGGCGGTGTCGGCCCAGCGCGGTGAGTTGCGCTCGGCGAAGCGGAGGTAGGCCTTGGCGAGGGCCGGCCACTTACGGCGGTCGGAGTCGAGTCCGTCGACGTTGATCACGGTGGGGATCTGGGCCTGGCGGGTGATCAGGCAGAGGGGGCTGTTGCCGGCGATGAAGAAGAGGGCGACGTCGGGGCGGAGCCGGTGGGCGCAGTGGAGTGAGGCGAGGAAGGTGTGGCTGAAGGTGTCGAGGTACTTGTTGCGCACCGCGGGGACGTGGACGAGGTGGGCGCCGCGCCACTCGGTCAGGCGGCGGTCGACGACGTGGGGCCGGCAGTAGACGTGGACCTCGTGGCCGCGTTCGCAGAGCCGGCTGGCGATCTGCTCGGCGGCGGTCTCGAAGCCGGAGTAGGAGGCGGGGATGCCGCGGGTGCCGAGGATCGCCAGCTTCATCGGCAGGCGAGGGTATACGCCTTGATGTGCGCGCGGGCGCTGGCCCGCCAGCTGAACGCCGCGGCACGCGCGAGACCGGCCGTCGCAAGCGCGGTCCGCGCGGCCGGATCGCCCGCGAGCCGGCGCATCTCTGCGGCGAGCGCCGCAACGTCCCCGGGCTCGAAATAGACGATCGCGTGGCCGCCGACCTCGAGCGTGGCGGGGCAGCGGGCGGCGATCACGGGCGTGCGCATCGCCATCGCCTCGAGCACGGTCAGGCCGAAGCCCTCGGTGCGGGCGGGATGGACGAGGGCGATCGCGGCGGCGTGGAGCTGCTCGAGGCGCTCGCGGGAGACGGGCTGGGCGGCGCCGCCGGCGATCTCAAGGGGCGGAGCGCCGGGCCCGAGGCGGGCGTGTGCGGCGCGCAGGGTCGCGAGATCCTTGCGGGGCTCGTCGTCGCCGACGTAGAGGAAGTGGCGGGCGGCCAGGCGGGGGGGTGGGGCGTCGGGGGCCTGGCCGGGGCCGTGGTGGGCGACCAGTCCGTCGACGCCGAAGCGGTCGCGGAGCTCGACGCGGGTGGCGTCGGAGACGCAGATCACGGCGTCGGCGCGGCGGGCGGCGAGACGGTGGGTCGCGTGAGCCCAGCGGGCGAAGCGGGGGTCGAACATGCCGGGGAGGCTGAGGAAGGCGAGGTCGTGGACGGTGATCACCTGGGGAGCGGGTGCGCGGGGGGAGAGCGTCGGCAGGGGGTGGTGGATCACGTCGACGCGGGCGGCCCGGGCGAGGCGGGGAAGCTCGAGGGCGCTCCAGCGGAGGTCGCTGAGCAGGTTGGCAACGCTCTGGGCGCGACCGTGTCCGGGGGCGCCGCGGCGGTGGTTGGCGACGGGCACGACATCGACTCCTTCGGCGGCGAGCGCGGCTGCGAGGCGGTCGATGTAGACCCCTGTTCCGCTGGCCGGGCGTAGCGTGAAGCTGGTGTCGAGCAGGACACGCATCACCGGCGGCGCTCGGGCGGCGGTGGAGGGCGGTGGGGGTCGGCGGGGAGCACGGTCAGCGGGGGGCGCAGGCGAGCAGGGTGCGGTGGCGGCGCTCGATGCGCGGTCGGTCGAAGCCGGCATCGTCGAGGAGGAGGGCGAGGGTGCGGGGGGTGAAGAAGCGGAGGTGGTCGCTGCGGGGGTCGAAGTGGGCTTCGAAGGCGGGCCGGCTGAGGGCGAGCCGCAGGCGCAGGAGGAAGGGGTGATCGGGGGTCGAGAGGAGTAGGCGACCGGTCCCGGAGAGGACGCGGCGGACGTCGTCGAGGAGGGCGCGGGGGTCGCGGAGGTGCTCGAGGAGCTCGCCGGCCCAGACGACGTCGAAGGAGGACGGTGCGAAGGGGAGTTGGGCGTCGGGGCGGTCGTCGAGGAGGTGGAGCTCGAGCTGGGGGTTGCGGGCGCGGGCCCTGCGGAGAGCTTCGTCGGCGACGTCGGCGCCGACCGGGAGGGCGCCGGCCGTGGCGAGGGCGGCGGTGAAGGCGCCGTCGCCGCAGCCGATGTCGAGGACGCGGTCGCCGGGTGCGACGTTGGCGAGTAGGTAGTCGCGACGGATGGCGAAGTTCTCGGGCTCGGCGCCGTCGGGCACGGTGGCCCAGATCCTGTCGAAGTAGTCCATCGGTGGTCGCACCCTCTCTGCCGGGGTCGGCGCGCGACATGCGGCAAGCCGCGGCAGGCGGTCCAGCGTAGCCTGCAGCGATCGCCGTGTCCGAAGATCCGCGAGCAGCCGCCGGCCGGCGGGCGACACGTCCGTCGGAGGGACGGGTGTCGATGCTCGCGGTCTGCGCGACGGCCCATCTGGGCGGGGCGGAGGCGGCGATGATCCGGCTGATGCGGCGCCTGGACTGGGACATGCTGCTCTGCGCGCCGGAGGACGGGCCGCTGGACGCGGCGGGCTTTCCGTGGGCGCGACTCGCGGTCGGGGGGCTGGGGCGGGGCGAGGGTGCGCGGGCGGTGGGGGCGTGGCCGCGGGCGCGGTACCTGGCGCGGGGGCGTGATGTCGTGTACCTCAACGGGACGATCTGCGGGAGGCTGCTGCCGGCGCTGGTCGGAAAGCGGACGGTCCTCCACGTGCACGACATCGTCGACCGGGTGCCGGCGATCTGGCGGCTGGCGGACGTCGTTCTGGCGGCGTCCCAGGCCGTCGCCGACCACCTTGAGCCACTCGACGCGAAGGTCGTCTACTGCCCGATCGAGTCCGACCCGGGCGAGTGCGTGCCGCCGTGGCCGGGGGGTCCGGGACCGATCGTGGCGTTCGTCGGACGGATCGAGCCGCGCAAGGGTCCGCTCGACCTGATTCGGGCGGCTCCGGCGATCAAGGCGGGTGCTCCGGGCGCGCGCGTCGTGCTGATCGGGTCAGACCCGTTTGGAAGTGATCCCGGATATGTTGCGGCTGTGCGCGCAGCCGGGGAGGTTGAGCACTACGGATGGGTCGAGAACGGTGCCGCTTTGATGCGGCACATCGACGTGCTCGTGGCCCCGTCCTATCAGGAGCCGTTCGGGACGGTCCTGTCCGAGGCGATGGCCGTCGGGACGCCGGTCGTGGCGACGCGGGTCGGGGGTCTGGCGGAGGTCGTCGAGGACGGCGTGACGGGCCGCCTGGTCGACCCGGGTCGACCGGATCAGCTGGCGGCGGCGGTGCTGGACGTGCTGGCGCGGCGGGAGTCGATGGGCGCGGCCGCGCGGGTGGCGGCCGGCCGGTTCGACGCGGATCTCTATGCGGCGCGCGTCGAGCGGCTGATCGCGCCGCCGGGAAAGTCGTCCGGCGGGGCATGAGGGTCGCCTTCGACAGTCGGGCGCAGACCGACCGGAGGGGAATCGGCCGGTACGTGCGATGCCTGCTCGAGGCGCTGCGGGAGACGGCGGCCGAGGGTGACGAGGTGGTCGAGGCGCACCGGCCGCGACGGGCGGACGTCTTCCACTCGCCGTGGATCGACGGAGCCCTGCTGCGGAGCCACTGCCCGATGGTCGTTACGGTCCACGACCTGGTTCCGCTCAAGCGGCGGGGGGAGTACCTGCGAACGGGCGTGCGGTTCGGCCTGCGGTACATGGCGGTCCAGCGGGCGGTCCGCCTGATCGTGCCGACGCAGGCGGTCGCGAAGGATGTCGTCGAGCGGCTGAACATCGAGCCGGAGCGGGTCTGCGTGATCCCGGAGGCGCCGGCTGCGGCGATGTACCCGCGGCCGGAGGTTGAGATCGCGGCGGCGCGGGAGCGGTACGACCTGCCGGAGGAGTACCTGCTGTGGGTCGGGGGTCTTCAGCACCCGGACCCGCGGAAGCGAGTCGCGGCCCTGGCGGCGACGTCGCGGCACATGCCGCTGGTGCTGGTCGGCCACGCGCAGCAGTGGGCTCACGAGCTGCCGGACGTGACGTTGACCGGGCACGTGACCGACGACGAGCTGGCGGCGATCTACAGCGGGGCGCACGCGCTTGTCTTCCCGAGCGACGACGAGGGATTCGGCCTGCCGACGGTCGAGGCGCTGGCGTGCGGACTGCCGGTCGTCGCGTGCGACGTCCCGGCGCTGCGGGAGGTCCTGGCCGACCGGGCGACGTTCGTCGAGCGGCGGGACATGCGGGGATTGATGGACGCGGCGGAGGCGATCCGGCGTCCGGCGCCCAAGCCGCCGGACTGGAGCTGGAACGACGCGGGCCGGGCGACGTGGGAGGTCTACGTCGCGGCGGCCGGCGCCGGATCGTTCTGAGAAACTGGGGCGGTGCCGACTGAGAGCCTGGGTCCGCCAAGAATCCTCGTCGACGGCGTGGTACGTCGGTGCACGACGACGCTGTCGTACGCCGGCATGCATCAGCTGACGTTGGCGTCGGCGATGCCGGACCTGTCGATCGAGCTGCATTCGACGTATCTGGGTCACCGGCTGCACGGGTACATCGCGACGGCCCACGCGGCCAGGGTGCTGGGCCAGCCGACGAGGGTCTACTGCGCTCCGGACGGGGCGGCCGAGCTGCCGGTTGGCCAGAGCCGGCGAAGCTGCCTGCTCAACCACCTCGACCAGCTGAGCATCCTCGTCACGGAGACGACCGGCTTCCGCGTGGCGATCGACATCGACGACGCGGCGCTCGACCGGATGGACGCGACCTAGGCTGGGGAGTTCAGGCGTTGCCTCTCGGGCGGCTCAGTAGACCGCCGGCGAGGATCGCGGTCGCAGCGCCGAGGCCGATCCAAATCCCGCGGGCCGGCGAGTCGACGAGCGGCTGCGGCGGGGCGAGCGTGCGGTATCCAATGATCGCCAGCGCGACGACGCCACCGACCATGACGGCGACCGCCGCCGGGCCAGCGACTTGGGAAGCGCCGAACCGCGGGCCTCGCAAACCGGTGGACTGTCGAGTCGACCGCAGGCACCCGACGGCATCGATGGAGATCACGAAGACGCCGATGAACGAGAGCAGGTCGGGCGTCGCGGACAACGTCTCGCGCGCGGTCCTCGAGAACGAGTCGCCGGGCCCGAAGAACCTCGGCGGGAACGTCGCCACGTACACGGCTGACTCAAGTCGAACTCGATGACGATCGAGGCGACCACTGCCAGCGCGGCCCCGACGCTCTGGCGCGGGACTCGCATCGGTCAAGTATCCCGCTTCGGAAGCGCCTGTCCCGGGCTCAGGGCTGCGTCATTTGTCGACGTTCGTATGATCGCGGGATGGGTCTCGCGAACAATCATCTTGCGGGGTGGGTCGCCCGACACGGACCTTCACGCTCGCGACGACGGCGAGCCCCACGCGCGAGCGAGCGATCACGACCTGGACGAGAAGGCGCTCCGGTGCTCCGGCGACGTCTGCTCGCGCTGGCCGGTCGAGACACCGGCGGCGACGGGACGAGGGCGGGACGTGGCTAACTTCGCGGTCGTGCTGGTCCACGGCCCTGGCTGGGACGAATCACGCGGGATCCGCGAGCAGCACGGCTGGCACGAGCATGCCGAGTTCATGGACCGCCTGGTCGCCGACGGGTTCATCCTGCTCGGCGGCCCACTGGATCACGGCAGGCAGACGCTGCACGTCGTTGACGCAGTCGACGAAATCACGCTCCGAGCCCGCCTCGCAGACGATCCGTGGTCCCGTCATCGTCTCCTCGAGATCGGCTCCGTGCAGCCGTGGGCGCTGTGGCTTGACTTCCGGGACACCCGCAGCACAACTCGAGCCGATCCGTAGTTGGGCCCGCCCGACCCCCACCCCGCGCCGCTTCGCCCGCCGCCCGACCCTCCACCCGCCGGGACGCGGTCCGAGAACTGGATCCCGGCGTCCGCCTCCGTCACGTGCCTGCCGACACGAAGTCCCTGCACGCGCGTGCCTAGACAGACTTGTAACAATCGGTGCTAGGATGCATAGGTATACTAGTTGAGCAACCGGCGAGGGGATGCTCGCGACAGGCGAGAGGATCGCCCCACTCACAAGGAGATCTGATGGCAGACGACGAAACCAGAGGCGCCCTCGAAACCCTCCTGATGAGCCGGTCGCTCGGCGACCGGGAGCTGATGGAGGCGAGTGAGGCGGCGCCGGACTACCGGATCCTTCCCGACGTGACCGTCCTGAAGATCGGCGGCCAGAGTCTGATCGACCGGGGCCGTTCGGCGGTCTACCCGCTCGTCGAGGAGCTCGTCTCGATCAAGCGGAGCCATCCGATCCTGATCGGGACCGGCGGCGGCACGCGTGCCCGCCACGCATACAGCCTCGCCGCCGAGCTCGGCCTGCCGACCGGCGTGCTGACCGATGTCGGGGTGGCCGTGGCCGGCCAGAACGCGACGATGCTCGGTCACCTGATGGCCCGCCACGGGGTGCCGGTCGTCGGCGGATCGGCGATGGGTGCCCTCCCCCTATACCTGGCGGAGTGCGGGGCGGCGATCTTCTCGGGGATGCCGCCGTACGACATGTGGCAGCGCGTTCCGACCGAGGGTGTGATTCCCCCGTACCGGACGGACGCCGGCTGCTACCTGATCGCAGAGGTCTACGGCGCGAAGGACATGATCTTCGTCAAGGACGAGGACGGCCTCTACACGGCCAACCCGAAGACCAATCCGGATGCCGAGCTGATCCGCGAAATCACGGTCGACGAGCTGATCGCGATGGATCTGCCCGACCTGATCATCGAGCGGCCGGTACTCGAGCTGATGCGCCGGGCGCGTCACGCGAAGTCCGTCCAGATCATCAACGGCCTGCGGCCGGGGCTGATCTCGCGGGCCCTGAAGGGCGAGCACGTCGGCACAATCATCTCGGCAGCCTGAGGAGGACGGAGAACATGACCAACACACCAGCTGATCTGTCTTTCGCGACCAAGGACGTCCCGTCGGCGCTGATGCGCCAGACGCTGCTCGACCGGGAGCTCGTCCGCGCGGTCGATCGTCCGGTCGTCCGTCTGTTGCCCTGGCTGAACATCGTCGCGATCGGCGGGCGCTCGATCATCGACCGGGGCCGGGAGGCGCTCGAGCCGATCGTCGAGGTGCTCCGGGGAGAGCTCGGTACGCACCGGATGCTGATCCTGACCGGGGCCGGCATCCGCGGTCGGCACGTGCTCGGCGTCGGACTCGACCTCGGCCTGCCGACCGGCGTCCTGGCCGGACTGATCTCGACCGAGGCAGAGCAGAACGGGCACCTCCTGGCGGCCCTGATGGCCGAGGACGGCGTCTCGTACCTCTCGCACACGACCGTCGCCCACCAGCTGTCGATCCACCTGGCCGGCGCGCCGGCGGCCGTGTCGAACGCGTTCCCGCCGTACGAGCTCTACGAGCTTCCCCCGGAGATCGGGAAGATCCCGCCCCACCGCAGCGACACGGGAGCCTTCCTGCTGGCCGACGCGTACGGCGCGGCCCGAACGATCTACGTCAAGGACGTCGACGGCGTGATGACCCACGATCCGGCCGGACCGAGGTCCGACGAGGCCGAGCTGATCGACCGCGTCTCGGTCGACGAGCTCGTGGCGATGGACCTGCCGTCGCTGCCGATCGACTCACTCGTCCTCGAGCTGATGACGCGGGCCAAGCACCAGAAGGAGATCCAGATCGTGAACGGCCTGGTGCCGGAGAACATCGCCCGGGCGCTGCGAGGCGAGGCGGTCGGGACGATCATCCACGTCTAGCGTCAGCTGACACGGTCGGCTCGGGGTCCCGTCGCGGTCGTCAGGCGGGTCCCCGTCGCGGTCGTCAGGCGGGTCCCCAATGCCGTGAGTCCTCAGGCCGGTCCCTACGCCGGGCCGTCGGACAGGCCGAGGGCGCGCAGGACGGCCGCCTTGCTGGCGAGAGCGTCGGCGACCTGCTCTTCCAGCTGGGCTTCGCCCGCGGCGGCGAACCGGGAGGCGACCTCGTCGTAGGCGGCCAGGGCGCGATCCGGACGGCCGAGGACGCCGAGCGTGCCGGCCTTGTTGAAGAGGGCGCCCGCCGCCCGGACCCGCAGGCCGAGTTCCGGGGCATCGGCGAACCGGGCGACGAGGTCGTCGTAGGTGGCGACCGCGTCGTCGTGGCGGCCGAGCTCGGCGAGGGTCACGCCCTTGTTGAACAGGGCCTTGGCGACCCGGTCGCGGAGTCGGGGGTCCGGAGCGCGAGCGAAGCGGGCGACGAGATCGTCGTAGACGGTGATCGCCTCGTCGAGCCGACCGATGTCGCCGAGGGCGACTGCCTTGTTGAACAGGGCGCCGGCCGTCCGGTCGCGGAGGGCCGGCTCGGGGGCGGCGGCGATCCGGCGGACGAGCGCGTCCCAGACGTCGACGGCCTGGTCGGGGTGGCCGAGATCGCCCAGCGTGACCGCCTTGTTGAACAGGCCGTCGGCGACCCGCTCGGTGAACGCGGGGTCGGTCTCGTCGACGAAGCGGGCGACGAGGTCCTCCCACGCGGCGACGGCGTCGTCCGGCCGGTCGAGATCGGCGAGGGCGGTGCCTTTGTTGAAGAGGGCGTCGGCGACGGCCTCGCGCGACCGCGGGTCAGACGCGAGGCCAAACTGGGCGACGAGATCGTCGTAGACACCGACGGCGTCTACAAGCGACCCGGCCTCGCCGAGGGCGACACCCGTGTCGAGCAGCGCGGCGGCGAGCCCGGGTTGTGGGTCGGACTCAGACGGCACGTCGGAATCGACAAGCCCAGCCGGTGCACCCGACTCTGACGACGCCTCGGAGTCGACGGGCTGGTCGGCGACCGGCTGGGCGATCTCGAGCTGGACGTCGCTCGCCGCCGGGACCGGTTGGGAGACTGGATCGTGGTCGGGCGCCACGACTCCCAGATCAGGCTCGGGGTCGGGGGCCGACGGGACCGCCTCGACCTCCTGGGCCGACACGACGGGCCCGGACTCTCGGGCGGGCGGCGGTCGGGTGGCGAGGCGCCTCTCGTACCGGGCGCGTGCGACCTGCTCGCGGACGGCCGGGTCGGAAACCGCCGAGAAGCGGTCGATCACCTCGTCGTAGACGCCGACCGCGTCGTCTGTGCGCCCGAGCGCGCCGAGCCTGAGCCCTTTGCTGACGAGCGCTCGGGCGACCGGATCGCGGAGGGCGAGCGGCCCGTCGTAGCGGGAGACGATGTCGTCATAGATACCGATCGCCTCGCGCGAGCGCCCGAGGATCCCCAGCCTGTAAGCCTTGTTCAGCAGCGCCTTGATGACCTGCGCACGAATGATCGGCTCGGACGCGCGCGCGAAGCGGGCGACGACCTCGCTGTAGACGCCGACGGCCTCCTCGGAGCGGCCGAGCACGCCGAGCGTGACGCCCTTGTCGACGAGGGCCTTGGCGACCTGCTTGTGGAGGAGTGAGTCGGCCGAGCCGGCGAATCGGCCGAGGACGTCGTCGTATACGCCGAGCGCCTCCTCGGCACGACCGACGAGACCCAGCCGGAAGCCCTTGTTGAGGAGCGACTCGGCGACCAGCTCGCGAAGCTCGGGTTCCCGCGCGGCGGTGTAGCGGTCGACGACCTCGTCATAGACGCGGATCGCCTCGGCCGTGCGGCCGAGCACACCGAGCCGATAGCCCTTGTTGAAGAGCGCGTTCGCGACCAGTTCGCGGAGCGCGTGATCCGGTGTCCCGGCGAAGCGGGCGTCGACCTCGTCGTAGACGGCGATCGCCTCCTCGGATCGGCCGAGCACCCCTAGAGCTACGCCCTTGTCGACCAGGGCTCGGGCGACCTGCTCGCGGAGCGCGGGCTCGGGTCCGCCGGCCGGCGGGATCAGCTCGTCGTCGGACGGTCGTGGAGCGGGGGCGACGGCGTCCGCGGGTACGCCTGCGCCGACCGTCGCCGATCGCGTCGGCAGGCGGGTGGCGATCGTCGCGGGTCGCGTCGCAGCCGGCGGCCCGACCCCGTTTCGAGCACCGCGGGCGAACCGGCGGCGGCCGAGGACGACACGGCCGAGCACGGCGGCAGCCGCGAGTGCGAAGGCGGCAGGACGAAGCCAGGGTGCGCCGAGCGGGCCGGCGAGCGCGGCAGCCAACGCTGCGCTCGCGATGCAGACGACGAGGCCGCGTTCGCGGCCGGCCAGCTGCCTGAGCGTGATCGGCTCCACGGACTTACACTGTAATCGCGTGGTGGCGTCCGGAAACGGCGACTTTCGACGCGAGTTCGCGACGAGCGACGGCCCCGCCAAAACGACCAACGCCCTCCGAACGTGGGCTGTTCAGAGGGCGCCGGGCGGCTCGTCATCTGTTCCCTCTGGAGAGGAGGAACGACGCCACCCAAATCTAGGCAGACGGCTACGGCCCGTCCAATACCTTTGGTCGGTGTCTGTGATTGCCAGGGAGATTCAGGCGTGCCAGGTCCAGGCTGATCGGAAGTCGAGCTTGCGCGTCGGCTCGGGAGGGAGCAGAATCACCGGCGTGGTCGTCTCGTGAGGGTGGGGGTACATACCGTGGTCGGACGCGCGGGCAGCGGGTGCCGGGTTCAGCGGTCGGCAGAGGAACTTCGTTGACCACCGTGGGAGCCACGCCGCGGCGGTTGGTGCTCTGCTGCGATGGAACGTGGAACAAGCCGGACGAGATCCGCCGCGGCTTCGTGTCGCCGACCAACGTCGCCAAACTCGCGCTTGGGCTCGCGGAGACGGATGACCACGGCGCCGAGCAGATCCTCTACTACCAGGAGGGAGTCGGAACCCGCCGGCTCGAGCATGTCCTCGGCGGTGCCTTCGGATACGGCTTGTCGAGCAACGTCCGCGACTGCTACCGATTCCTCGTGGAGAACTACCAGCCCGGCGACGCGATCTACCTGTTCGGCTTCAGCCGGGGCGCGTACACGGCTCGGAGCACTGCCGGAATGATCCGCAACTGCGGCATCCTGCGTCGGGAGCACGCCGGACTTGTCAACCAGGCCTTCAAGCTGTACAGGGATCGGACCAACCGCAAGCGGCCGGACGGCTACGAGGCGCGGATCTTCCGTCGGGCCTTCTCGCACGACGACGTGCCGATCCACTTCATCGGCGTGTGGGACACGGTCGGGGCGCTCGGGATCCCCGTGCACATCCCGCTCTGGCAGGGCCTGTGGGGTTTCCATGACACCCAGCTCAGCAGCTACGTCCGCAACGCCCACCAGGCGCTGGCGATCGACGAGCAGCGCCGGGCCTTCAAGCCGACGCCGTGGACCCGACCTCGCGAGGTGCCGGGGCAGACGCTCGAGCAGGTCTGGTTCAGGGGTGTGCACACAGACGTGGGAGGCGGATATCACGACCCCGAGCTCTCGGAGATCACGCTGCTGTGGATGGTCGAGCGGGCATCCGCCTGCGGCCTGGCCGCGATACCCGGATACTTCGATCGGACCGGCCCGCCGATCGCCGAGGCGCTGCGTGAGACCGGCGCGGAGATCGCCCCGGACGCTCTCGGCGTGGTGCACACGTCTCGCAAGGGAATCTACAAACTGGCCCCGCCCTACCATCGGCCGCTCCCGCGGGTCCCGGCAGACGCCGACGACTGCTCAGTGCAGACGGTCGCGTCGAGCGCCGCTCGGCGGGCGAAGGAACGCCCAGAGGACGTCCCGGGCGAGCTGGAGCGCTACCTCAGCGCCGGCGGACCACTGACGCCGGTGGTCGACACGCCGACGTAGCTCCCGACCGGGAACGCGGTCGAGAGCTGCGAGCATTTCGCGCGTGCCGGAATGGGATGCGGAGCTGGAGGTCGACGAGGATCTCGCCCGGCGGCTGATCGGACGCCGCTTTCCGACGCTCGACCCGGGCTCGCTGCGACGCGTCGGGGAAGGCTGGGACAACGTCGTCTGGGCGACGCGCGATGGCGTGGCGTTCCGATTCCCGCGTCGCGAGATCGCTGTCCCGGGCGTCGAGCGAGAGATCGTCGTGCTGCCCCACCTCGCCGCGCGCCTCCCGCTCGAGATTCCCGATGCCGCCTACCCGGCCGAACCGGATCGAGACTTTCGTTGGCCGTGGTTCGGCAGCCGATTGATCCCCGGCCGGGAGATCGCCTCAGCCCGCTTGGGCGACGCGGAGCGGACCGCCATCGCGCCGCGCCTCGGCCACTTCCTGCGCACGCTTCACCGGGTCACGCTCGATTGCGACGCGACTCTTCCGATCGACCCGCACGGCCGGACCGACATGACGGCTCGGGTACCCAGCACCCGAGCAGCCCTCTCACGGGTGCAACCGCTCTGGACCGCTCCGGTCGAGGCGCATGAGATCCTCGAGGAGGCCGAACGGCTGCCGCCGCCGAGCGCGACCGCCATCGTGCACGGCGACCTCCACGTCCGCCATCTTCTGCTCGATGCGACCGGGACGCTGGTCGGCGTGATCGACTGGGGCGACGTCTGCCGGGCGGATCCGGCCGCCGACCTGTCTTTGTTCTGGAGCCTGCTTCCACCTGCGGGCCGCGACGCATTTCTCGGGTCCTACGGGCCGGTTGCCGCAGACGCGCTCCTGCGCGCCCGGGTACTCGCCCTGTTCCTGTCGGCGACGCTCGCGACCTACGCCCGTGCGACCGGGAACCCCGACCTCGAACGGGAAGCCGTGTCCGGCCTCGAGCGGACGCTGGTCAGGTGACATGGCTGCGGTCGAGACGGCGGTCAGCGACGGCAAGGCGGCTTTGCATCGCCTCGGACCAGGATCCGGAGACCCGGGCCCGAAGCGGCGTGTTCAGCGGTCCTCGACGACCATCAGAGTGTTGCCGTCGGGGTCGCGGAACCAGAACAGCGGGGGGACCGGCCCGCCCATGCGGCTTACCTCGGCGTCGACGTCGACGCCGCTGGCCTTGAGGTCGGCGTGGTAGGCATCGATGTCATCGGTGGACAGGCCGATCCCCGTCTCGACCCCGACGGCTGCCTTGTCCGGAGGCGGCGGGACGATGGCGATCGTCGTGACGGCGTCGCCCGGGGCGACCTCGACCCAGCGGTAGCCGTTGCCGAACGGCACGTCCGTGCGCTTCTCGAAGCCCAGCGCGCCGACGTAGAAGTCGATCGCGCGGTCCTGATCGGTGACCGGGACGACGACCGTGCTGAGCTTGCTGATGCGGGTCTTGGTGGTGCTCACGACAGCCTCCTGGGGTTGGGTAGCACTCCAATGACGACATCGTCAGAAGAAACTCATCGCCGCGAGGGCGGACGGTCGACCTCGTCCCCTTGGCTCGAGCTGTGCAGCAGGGACCGGACCTAGGCCGCCGCGACGAGTTGCGCAGCCTCGTACAGCTGCGTCTCGAGGCTCTGCTTGGCCGCCGCGGCCGCGTTGAGTCTCCTGATGACGAGCGCCCTCGTGTAGATGCCCGGCCGCGGAAGACGCGTGAGGGGCTCGTCGACCTCCGCAGCCTGGAAATCGAGGTCGACGTCTTCCAAGTCTCTGAAGACGGTGTAGAACCGCAGGCCGAAGACAGGCGAGAAGAAGGTCCCGAGCAGAACGTGCTCCTGGTTGACGAGCGCGTCGATCGCGCGACGGAGCGCCCTTCCGGCGAGCTTCGGGCGCCCGGAGGGGCTGAGGAGACCCGTGAACCGGACGTCCAGCGTCTTCAGCCCGGCCAGCAAACCGGGCGGCACGCCGGTAGCCGCTTGTAGCTGGGTCTCGAGGTTCTGCTTGGCGGCGCTGGCCCCGGCGAACTGGCTGCGAACAGCTGAAGGCGAAGCGGTCCCCGCCCGGCCCAGGTAACCGTCGAAGTTCTCGAGGTCCTTGTAAACGTCGTAGAACCTGAGGCCGAAGACCGGCGGGAGGAAGGCCCCGATCAGCGCGGACTTCTGGCTGGCGAGGAGATCGACGGCGTGACCGAAGGCCCTCCCAGCCAGCTTCCCGCGTTCATAGGTGTGGATCAGGCTCGCGAGCCGGCGATCCATCGTCTGCAGAGCGGCGAGCAGACCGAGCGGCACCGGGCCCGCGGCCTGGCAGGTCGGGGTGTCGGTCGTCCCCTCCTGGAAGGTGGTCGCCGTGGTGTTGGCGGTGCCCTTGTAGCTCGTGGTGCAGGTCGTGTGACCGTCGCTGACCTCGACCCGGACAACTCCCTGATGGCCCTTCGGACCCTCCTTCGAGGTGTCACAGTGGTATCTATGCGTGGGGTCCTGCGAAGCTGCCGGGTGGTGCCAGACGAACTCGGGCGTCTGGCCTGGAATGAACCGCTGGACCACCGGAGCGCGGGTCCCGAGACCGTCGTTGTCGCACGGCGGATCGACGGCCGGCAGCGGATGGGCGTTGGTCCCGTGCACGCCCGGCGGTTCCGGACAGCCCTGATCGACGCAGGTCAGCGTAATCGTCCAACTCACGGTTATCGGCCCCGAGAAACCGGCGGCGTTGACGTTGACCCTGAAATGCGTCGCGTGCTCGGTCGGGATGAAGGTCGCGTTGATCATGCTGATCGGAGCTACGGCCACGTCGGCGCCGCCGCTGCTCGCAGGCGCGAGCACGAGCAGCCACGCGATCGCGCCCAGGGACCCAAGCAGCCTCGCCGTCGCGCGTCCCACACCCGGTAGCTTCGCTGTTCGGTGACTCCACGTCAAGCAGCCCTCCGATATCCCGACCATGATCGCGAGACGCTCGCCGGATGCCGGAGGGGACGCAGACGCGGAGGATTCGGGGCGCTGATCGACGGCGTGGACGCTCGATGATGATCTTGACCGCGTTGGTCAGGAGCATCGCCCCACCGCCGGCGAGCAGGACGAAAACGGCGTCGCGGCGGCGTCGGACGAGGACCAGCACCGAGAGTGCGGCGGCAAAGACGATGTCGAGCCACGGCCCTCCGAGGTTGGCGCGAGACCTGCCGCGCTGCGTCAGGCAGGCCCGTATAACTGGCGGAGATGTCGAGCAGCGGGAGAGCATCGGAGCTTGATCGGGCAGGCGACGCCTCGTCGCCCGGCGGGTCCCTGCCCCTCGAGGTGCGCGGGCTCGTGAAGCGGTACGACGGGGTGGCCGCCGTCGATGGCGTCGACCTCGAGGTACGGGCGGGCGACATCTACGGCTTCCTGGGACCGAACGGTG
The DNA here is from genome assembly GCA_035553395.1 of Solirubrobacteraceae bacterium. Lineage (GTDB taxonomy): Bacteria > Actinomycetota > Thermoleophilia > Solirubrobacterales > Solirubrobacteraceae > Palsa-513. Next base: position 23,817 of record DASZKP010000023.1, read on the forward strand.
CCGGCAAGACGACGACGATGCGAATGCTGCTGGGGCTCGTCCGTCCCGACTCCGGCTCGATACGCGTCTTCGGCCGCGATCCGACCGAGGAACCGCTCGGTGCGCTGGAAGGCGTCGCCGGAATAATCGAGGAACCGCGGCAGTACCTGTTCATGAGCGGCCGCCGCAACCTGGAGCTGCTCGCCGCGTTCGACCGGCAGGCCGCAGGCCGCAAGGAGATCGACGAGGTTCTCGACCTGGTCGAGCTGCGCGACCGGGCCGACGACGTCGTGAGCAAGTACTCGCAGGGCATGCGCCAGCGCCTCGGAATCGCTTCCTGCCTGCTTCGCCGGCCCCGACTGCTGATGCTCGACGAGCCCGCCAACGGCGTCGATCCGGCGGGGCTCCGATTCCTCAGGGATCTGCTTCGCCAACTGGCCGAGCGCGGCGTGACGATCTTCCTGTCCAGCCATCTGCTGGCCGAGGTTCAGGAGGTCTGTAGCCGAGTGGCAGTCATCAGCGCCGGTCGAATCGTGTACGAGGGCTCGCTGGCGCAGCTGCGCGCGAGCGCCGGCCCGATGTACCGACTGAGGACGACGGACCTGCGGCGGGCGCGGGACGTCTGCGACCAGCTGGACGGGATCAACCGCCTGACCGTCGAACACGACGAGTTGGTGTTCTCCCTCGCCACCGAGGACGGCACGGTCGCCCTCACGCAGGCGCTCGCCGACGCGAACCTGGGGATCACCTCGCTGGCGCACGAGCAGGCGACGCTCGAAGGCCTCTTCTTCAGCCTCACCGAGCAGACCCCCGACCACAGCCCGGTGATTCCCGCCCGATGAGCGGCGCCTTGATCGCATACCGCTGGGAGCTGCGCAAGCTCGCCGTGGAGAAGCGCACCTGGCTGGGCGTCGCGGCGGCCGCCTTGGTGCCCGTGATCTTCGTGATCTCGATCCAGGTCTCGAAGATCACCCCGGGCCACGGCCCGTACAAGACGCCGCTCGGACCGAACCTGCGCCACACGGGCATGGCGATCGATCTCGTCGTCCTCAAGCTCATCGCATCTGTCGGGCCCACCCTCGTCGTCGCGTTGGTCGCGGGCGACATCGTCGCGTCGGAGGACATGGCCGGGACGCTCAAGACGATCCTCGTCAGATCGCTGAGCCGCGGCGAGATCCTCGCGGGCAAGGCACTCGCGTTGTTCGCGTACGTGATCGCCGCTCTCGGCGCCTACGCACTGGCCGGTCTCGCGGCCGGGATCCTTGCCTGGGGCTTTCACCCGATGACCAACCTCTCCGGACACCAGCTGTCTGCTCCACGCGCGTTTGCGTTCACGCTGCTCGCGCTTGTGATCTACGGCGTGCCGGTACTCGCGATCGCCTGCTTCGGGCTGCTCCTCTCCGTCCTCACCCGCCAGAGCGTCGCCGCCGTCGCCGGCACGCTGCTCTACGTGCTCTGCCTTCAGGGACTCGCCGCGCTCTCGGCCGTCGCCCCGATCCACCCCTACCTGCTCGTCAACCAGCTGACCGCCTGGCACGACCTGTTCGAGACCCCGACCGCCGGTGCTGCGATCGTCCGCGCAGTCTGGGTCTCGGCGATCTACGCCGCGCTCCCGTTGGCGGTCGCTGTGATCGTGTTCAGGAGACGCGACGTGACGACATAGAGCCCCGCACAGCACGCAGCCGCGACGATCGCCGACTGGCGAGCGTCGTACAGGGCACGAGTCGATCAGTCCGGCGGGTCGATCCCGAGCTCGGCGACGAGCGTCGTCCCGCGGGCGCCAGACTCGCCGAGCCGGTCCGGGACGGTCGCGCCGGCGGCGAGCAGGATTCGTAGCACCTCGGCGTACCGATCCGACGGAATCTCGTCGACCGTCTGCATCGACGGTCCGCCTTCCGGGTCGTGACAGTGTCGCGAGCCGTGGAGGGCCGCGCCGATCGCGCTGCCGCCGTCGCGGAAGGTGAGCGCCGCGCCACGCTCGACCAGCTCACGCGTCAGCTCGGCCCGGCCGCGCCAGCACGCCTGCCCAAGCGGGCTCTCCTCGCTCTTCGGATCGCCGTCGATCCTCGCCCCCGCGTCGAGCAGGCGGCGGGTCGCAGCGAGGTGACCGCCCTGGATCGAGAGCACCATCATCTCGTCGAGCTCGGAGCGAACGATGCCGGTGGGCACGTGGGGCTCCGCCCCGGAGATACACGCGCCGATCCCGCGGTCCGTGGCCGTGACCATCGTCTCGTCGGCGCCGCGCTCTCGCAGGACCGCGGCGACCGTCTCCTCACCCCAGCGCACTGCGATCTGGAGCGCGGTCAAGCCGTGCTCGTCGGGCGCGTCGATCGGCGCCCCGGCATCGATCAGCGCGGCGACGGTTCTGGGCGGGCGTCGGCGCCAGACCGCCTGGTGGAGGTTGCCTGCCGACGGCCGCGCGCCGTGCGTGCAGAACATCTCGATCATCTCCGGACGAGGGAAATTGAGCGCGCGTCCGAGGTCGTAGTCGACGAGGTCCGCTCGCGCGCCGGCGTCGATCACGAGCATCGCGCAGGTCGGGTCGGGGAACTCGCACGCGTGGTAGAGGACCTCGTTGCCGTGGTAGCCGTCGCGGTCGTCGGTCGGATCCGCGCCCGCCTCGAGCAGCATCCGCGTCAGCTCCGGGTCGCCGGCGATCCCGGCCGCGCCGTACAGCGCGACCTGAAGCCAGTCGCCGTCGTGGATGAACGATGCGTCCGGATCGGCCCCCGCATCAAGCAGGCGCCGGACGACCTCGCGGATCCCTGGGGCCCGCCGCGCATCGCCGCGAAGCAGCCGTGAGAAGCACGCGTAGAGGATCGGCTGCCAGCCGTTCGGGCCGGTCGGCTCGCTCACGGCGACCGGCCGCGCCGCCAGCCGACGGGAGACCTCGTCGACCTCGCCGGTGGCACAGGCGCACGCGAGATCGTGACGCGCGAGCGCCGGATCGGCGTCGAGCAGCGCTCGCGCCCGCCGCAGGTCCGCCGACGTGGCCGACGCGATCAGGGCCGCGGCGCGCTCCGGCGCGTCGAGCGTCACCGCCTCGACGTGGAACTTCAGTCGCGGCCACGTGCGGAACCCGTGTTCGCGCGCGACGGCGAGCTGCGCGAGCCCGATCGACGGGAACTCGCCCGCCTCGAGCCGACGCCTCGCCTCGGCGCGCAGGCGACGCAGATCCGGATTCGGCGGAAGGGGACGCGGCTCAGATATGTGTCAGCTCCTCCCGCTCCCCGATCGGTCCGAATAGCCAGGGGCCGAGTGTCAGGTTCAGGTCGGCCCACGGACACCGTCAGTCGACCGTCACAGGGCGGCCCGAGGCGCCTTCCGCGGACCGGACGATCGCTGCCCGCCCCGGGCCAGGATACCGACCCGGGAGTGGCGAGCCCTGCCACACGCGGCAGCAGGAGAACCGAGCACGGTGATCTGGTCAGACCACCCGTAGGCGTGTGTTCCCGGCGGACCGGCGCAATGGTCCGACCACTGGGCGCATTGGTGCGACCAAAATTTCGACACCCGGGCCATGGTGTCGGGCCGGGATCGACTGTCACGCTGTCCATGCATCCGCTTTCGACCCGGGAGGCCCAAGTGGCGACGCAGCCTGTTGTGCTGGACAAAGTGGCAAGACCACCCATCGATCCGGTGGGAACCCCTCCGGAATATGAGGCGCTCTCCGGCAAGGCCTCGATCAAGCCCGGCTACGACCCCCGTCTCACAAACGAGGACCTGGCTCCGCTGCGGGAGCAGAGGTGGGGGACGTACAACATCTTCGCGTTCTGGATGTCCGACGTCCATTCCGTCGGTGGCTACGTCACCGCCGGCAGCCTCTTCGCCCTGGGACTCGCGGGCTGGCAGGTGCTGGTCGCGCTACTCGTCGGGATCTCGATCGTCAACGTCTTCTGCAACCTCGTCGCCAAGCCGTCGCAGGCGACCGGCGTGCCCTACCCGGTGATCAACCGAAGCGTGTTCGGGGTGAAGGGGGCCAACATCCCGGCGATCGTCCGCGGGCTGATCGCCGTCTGCTGGTACGGGATCCAGACCTACCTCGCTTCCTCGGCGCTCGACGTCGTCCTGCTCAAGCTGTTCCCCAGCCTCACGCAGTACGAGTCGCTCGCCCACTACGGCTTCCTCGGCCTGCCGCTGCTCGGGTGGTGCAGCTTCGCGTTCCTGTGGGTCCTCCAGGTGCTCGTCTTCTGGCGCGGAATGGAGGCGATCCGGCGGTTCATCGACTTCTGCGGGCCTGCTGTCTACGTCGTCATGTTCCTGCTGTGCGGATACATGATCGACAAGGCCGGCTTCAGCGCGATCAACCTGAACCTCGGCCACGTGACCAAGCACGGCTGGGCGGCGGTGTCGGTCACGCTGAGCGCGATCGCGCTCGTCGTCTCGTACTTCTCCGGCCCGATGCTCAACTTCGGCGACTTCTCGCGCTACAGCAAGTCGTTCAAGTCGGTGCGAAGAGGCAACTTCTTCGGCCTGCCGTTGAACTTCGTCGTCTTCTCGCTGCTCGTCGTCATCACCGCCTCGTTGACGGTCTCCGTCTACGGCAGCCTGATCACCGATCCGGTGCAGACGGTCGCCCGGACCAACTCGACGTTCGCGATCATCCTCGGGGCGATGACGTTCACGATCGCGACGATGGGGATCAACATCGTCGCGAACTTCATCTCCCCGGCGTTCGACTTCTCGAACGTCAACCCGCAGAAGATCAGCTGGCGGGCCGGCGGCATGATCGCGGCCGTCGGATCGGTTCTGATCACCCCGTGGAACCTGTACAACAATCCGACCGTCATCCATCTGACACTCGATTCCCTGGGCGCGCTGATCGGCCCCCTGTTCGGCGTGCTGATCGCCGACTACTACCTCGTTCACAAGCAGAAGGTCGTCGTCGACGACCTGTTCACGATGGAGCCGTCGGGTACCTACTGGTACAGCAAGGGGTACAACCCGGCTGCCGTGTACGCCGTGATCGGCGCAGGCCTGGTCGCGATCTTCACCGTGCTCTTCAACGGGTCCGTCCACGGTCTGAGCATCCCGGGCATGACGACGGCGTCCGACTACAGCTGGTTCATCGGCTGTGGCCTGGCCTTCGCGGCCTATTTCACCCTCGCGACCAGGACGTCGCTCGCGGTGGTCAAATTCCCTGGCAAGACCGTCCCGGGAGGTGCCGCGTAGGGCGCCGCGTAGGGGCTCGGGCGCTGAGCCGAGCCGGTTGAGATTCGCGCAGGGGACCCGGCTGGTGCGTCAGCAACGTGCGCTGCCCAGCTCGCAGATCGCCGGGACCTCGCAGGAGCAGCGGGCACCCGCGACGGCTATGTCGTTCGCAGGTGTACCCGCTCCCCCTGCGGGCCCATCAGAGCGAGCACCTCGGCGGGCCCGTCGACCGCGCCGAGCCAGTGTGGCGTCCAGGTCGAGAACTCCGCCGCCTCGCCTGGGTCGAGTAGGAGCTCGTCGTCGTCGAGCAGGAGACGGACCCGACCGCTGAGGACGTAGAGCCACTCGTGCCCGGCGTGCGAGCGCTGGTCGGGCGTCGTTCGGGTCGGTCGGATCGTGAGGTGGAAGGCGCGCGGGGCGCCGGGCCCGGTGCGCGACGACAGCGTCGCGATCCGCAGGCCGTTGGCTTCGTGGATGCGGGGCCGCACCCGCGGGTGCTGTTTCGGCTCGGACGCGAGCAGCTCGTCGATCGACGTGCCGAGCGCGGCGGCGAGGATGCCAAGGTGGTCCACGGTCAGGCGGCGCTTGCCGCCCTCGAGCCGGCTCAGTGTCGACGGCGCCATCCCGGCCGCCGCGGCGACGTCCTCGATCGTGCGGTCGGCCCCGAGGCGCAGGGCGCGCAGCCGGCGGCGGGCGAGGTCCTCAGGTCGTGCCATCTTGGCACGATAGTTTGCCACATCTGGAGCAGGACGCTACGGTCGCGGCCATGGACTTCGAGGTCGTGGTCATCGGCGGAGGCGCGGCCGGCCTGAGCGCCGCGCTGGTTCTGGGGCGCGCGCGCCGGCGCACGCTCGTGCTCGACGACGGCGCACCGAGCAACGCCCCGGCGCACGCGATCGGCGGCCTGCTCGGCCAGGACGGGACCGCACCGCTCGAGCTCCTTGCCGCCGGCCGCGCACAACTCGACGCGCTGCCCACCGTCGAGGTCCGGCGAGCCACCGCCACGGTCGTGCGCACCGGGCCCGACGGCGTCGAGGTCGACGGGGTCCGAGCGCGAGCGCTCCTGCTGGCCACCGGGATGCACTACCGCCGCCCGGACCTCCCCGGGTTGGAGGAGCTGTGGGGCGACACCGTCTTCCACTGCCCGTTCTGCCACGGCTGGGAGGTGCGCGGCCGGCCGCTCGCGGTGCTCGCCGACGGACCGCACGCACCCGCGATGGGCCGGCTCTTGCGCGGCTGGAGCGACGACGTGGTGCTGCTCTCAGACCCCGCGGCACTCGCGGCGCACGAGAGCGCGGCGCTCGCCGACGCGGGCGTTGCCGTGGTCGGACGCCCCGTCCGCAGCCTGCGCGCCCGAGACGGCCGGCTCGACGCGGTGGTGTTCGCCGACGGCGGCGAGCTGCCACGCGCAGGCCTGCTCGTCCGGGCCGTCCCCGAACCCCGCTCGTCGCTCCTCGATGACCTCGGCCTCGATCGCACGAAATCCGGAACCGTCACGGTCGACGGCTGGGGCCGGACGAGCACACCGCGCGTGTGGGCAGCCGGCGACGTGGCCGAGCCGGCACCGAGCATCGCGGTCGCGATCGCCGCCGGCTCACGTGCGGCTGCCGCCATCACCCACGCGCTGCTCGTAGCCGGCTGATCCGGTCAGACCCCCCGGACGGCTGCGCGTCTCGACGTCCCCCACGCCGTATGCCGCCGGCGCCGTCATGGCACATTTTGCGACACTCGGGCGCGATGGAATCGGGGATTCATGTGATCACGCTGGCGGTGGCCGATCTCGAGCGTGCGCTCGCGTTCTACCGCGAAGGCCTCGGCCTGGACTCGGCCGGCGTGATCGCGACCGAGTTCGTCGGCGACGACGAGAACCCGGCCGGCGACATCGCGTTGTTTCACCTCGACGGGAATCTCACGCTCGCGCTCTACCCTCGCACCGAACTGGCGAAGGACGCCGGGATACCGTTCGGGCCACAGAAGTCGGGCGAGTTCAGCATCGGACACCTCGTCGCGAGCGAGCAGGACGTCGACGCTCTGCTCGCCCAGGCCGAGGCCGCCGGCGCAACACTCACCGGGCCGCCACATAGCCGGCCGTGGGGGATCTACTCCGGGTACTTCCGCGACCTCGACGGACACCTGTGGGAGATCATCTGGAATCCACGCGCCCTGTAACCGGCGGTCGGGTCCGGCGGACCGGGCGGGATGCGATCGCCTGAGAGCTTCCTCAGCCGAGTCGATCTTCGAGCTCGGCCGATGCTCACCGGCCGGCGGTCACGGCCTTCAGCGCGTCCAGCGACTCGCGGATGAGTCGCGGCAGGTCCTGCTGGTCGGTCTCGCCGATCCACCGGTCGAATGCGATCTTGAAGACGGCGATTGCCGCCTCCGCGGTCAGGCTCGCGGCCGGCTCGACGACACCCCGCCGACGCAGCTCGTCGGCGAGCGCCGACGCCAGCGACGCGAGCTTGATCAGCTCGCGCTCCTGTAGGTCACGGCTCCCAGCGACGATCGCCGCCCGCTGTCGCGGGAGGTCTCCCCCGTCCTGGATCGCGGCGCCGGCGGCTTCGATCGCGGCCGCCGCGGCGTCGATCGGCGCCAGGCCGGCGGGCGCTTTGGCAACCGTGCTGACGAGGAGGTCCTTCAGCTCGTCCGCGCCGGCGAACAGAACCTCGCGCTTGTCGGCGAAATGCCGAAAGAACGTTCGCTCGGTGAGCCCCGCGCGCTCGGCGATCTCCACCACCGTCGTCTGTTCGTACCCGCGTTCGCCCGACAGCTCGAGGGCCGCCTTGAGGAGCCGGCCGCGCGCGTTTGGCTCCCATCGCCCCATCCCGAGATCCTATCTGACGACAGCCACTGACATTGCGTGCTAGTCTGATGGCAGCACCTGACATCACGCCGTCAGAGCCGCGAGCATCGCGGTCAGGACGGTCGACCCTGGAGGTTTCTCATGCGCGTATTCGTCACCGGCGCGTCCGGCTGGATCGGCTCTGCCGTCGTCCCCGAGCTGATCGGCGCCGGCCATCACGTCATCGGGCTCGCCCGCTCGGATGCCTCGGCCGATGCCCTCACCGCCGCCGGCGCCGAGGTCCACCGCGGCACTCTCGACGATCTCGACAGCCTGCGCAGTGCGGCTGTCGCGTCCGACGGCGTGATTCACCTCGCCTTCAAGCACGAGATCGCCTTCTCAGGGGATTTCGAGGGCGCGGCCAACGCGGATCGCCGCGCCGTCGAGACGATCGGCGAGGCATTGGCGGGTTCCGATCGGCCGTTCCTGATCGCCTCCGGGACGCTCGGGGTCATGCCGGGACGCGTGGCGACCGAGCAGGACGGACACGGTCCCGACCCGGCCGTGGCGGCTTGGGGCGAGGGTCCACGCACCCGGCGGGACACCGCCGAATACCTGCTCTCGATCGCTTCCCGCGGTGTCCGCTCGACAGTCGTGCGACTCCCGCCGACCAATCACGGCGACGGGGATAACGGCTTCGTCGCGATGCTCGTCGGCGTCGCTCGCGACAAGGGCGTCTCCGCCTACATCGGCGACGGGGCCAACCGCTGGCCCGCCGTGCACCGGCTCGATTCCGCGCGCCTCTTCCGCCTGGCGCTCGAAAAGGCACCCGGCGGATCGACGCTCCACGCGGTAGCCGACGAGGGCGTGCCGATCCGCGACATCGCCGAGGTCATCGGCCGCCATCTGAACCTGCCGGTTCGATCGATCGCCCCCGACGCGGCAGCCGAGCACTTCACATGGCTCGCCGGCTTCCTCGCCGCCGACAGCCCAGCCTCCAGCGCGCTGACCCGCGAGCTGATCGGATGGCAGCCCACGCACTCCGGGCTCATCGACGACCTCGACCAGGGGCACTATTTCCACGAGTCCCAGACGGCTGCCGCCTGATCGAGGCCGCCGAGTCGAGGTCGGCGAGCGACGCCTGAGCGCCCAGAACGGCGATGATTCGCGTCATGCGACGCCGAGCCCTGGCTGCCCTGGGCGTCGCGGTCCTCCTGGGACTGGTTCTGCGCCTCGTCTGGCCCAGCGACATGGAGTACAAGGCCGACGAGGTCTACCTGTTCACCCACGCCACCGGCCCCGACCCGTTTCCCTGGGTCGGACAGACGTCGGGCGTCGGAACGCCCAACCCGGGAATGGGAATCTGGGTCTACTCAGTGATCGCCCGGGTCTTTGCGCTGGACAGCCCCGTCGGCCTCGTCCGCGGCGTGATGGTGCTCAACGTCGTCGCGCTCGTCGCGCTCGTCGCATTCGCCCTGAAGGTGGTCCCTCCACGCCAGCGCGAGCCATGGCTGTGGGGAGCGGCCTTGGTGGCTGTCAATCCGCTGGCGGTGCTCTTCAGCCGCAAGCTCTGGATCCAGTCCGTGCTTCCGCCGTTCGTGCTCGCCGCGCTGCTCGCCTGGTGGCACCGCGGACGTCGCGCAGGCGCATTCGCATGGGGCATCCTCGGCGCCTGGCTCGGCCAGATCCACATGACGGGCTTCTTCTTCGCCGGCGGACTCGCCGCCTGGACAGCCCTGTATGACCGCCAGAGCGCTCGATGGCGCTGGTGGTTTGCCGGGTCGCTGGTCGGCGCCGCAACGCTCGTCCCCTGGCTCGTCAAGATACTCGGGAAGCCGGGCACGCCCGCGCGAAGCCTGGTGAACTCGATCCAGCCGCGGATCTGGGCCCTCTGGATCACATACCCCCTCTCGTTCAGCCTGTTCGACTCCTTCGGGACGGACTCCTGGAACTTCCTCGCATGGCCGACCGTCGGTGGCCAGTCGCTGTATCTCGTGGCGATCACATGCGCGGTGATCGCCGTCGTGGGCATCGTGATCGCCGTCGATGCCTTCAGGCTCACGGTCTGGCCGGCCCACACGCGGCCGGACTCGCCGCTCGGGGGCCGCGGGTCCGATAGCCGCCTCGCGATCCGCGCGGCGTTCTGGGGTTTCGGGCTCCTGATCACCGTGAGCGGCGTCCTGATCTACCGCCACTACATGATCGTCACGTTCGCCCTGCCCTTCGTCGCCCTCGCCGCCGCAGCTCTGCTGCGACCGAGCCGCGGCCGCCGCCTGCTGACGGTGCTCGTCGTCGCAGAGGCGGCCCTGTCGGTCCAGTACCTCACCTACATCCACGTTCGCGGCGGGGCGCCCGGCGGCGACTACGGGGTGGCCTACGACGCACAGCCGCACGTCGGACACCGCTGACGCTCGCCGCCTCACGCCAACCGCCGGGGCCGATCGAAAGACCTTCCGAGCTCAGACCGACGTCGGCGTCCCCCACTACCTGCTGGCCGCCGCCCGCGCTCCCGATCGGGACGTCCGGGATGACCGGGCGAGCTCAGACCGACGTCTACGTCCGGGATGACCGGGCGAGCGGCAGGCGAACGGCGAATGTCGCGCCGCCACCGTCGGTGTCCTGGACGGTGACCTCCCCACCGTGGGACCGAGCGACGGTTCGAACGATTGCCAATCCGATGCCACTGCCGGCCGACGCCTGCTGACCGGGAGCTCGGTGGAAGCGCTCGAAGATGCGCTCGCGCTCGCCGGGTGCGATCCCGGGCCCGTGATCGACGAAACGCAGCACGACCGCGTCCGGCTCGCCGTCCACCTCGATGCTCACGCCGCCTCCGTGGCGCTCGCCGTTCTCGACCAGGTTGCGCACGAGCGAGCGCAGCGACGACGCGTCGCCCGTCACCCACAACCCGTCCGTGGCCGGGCCGAGGCGCACGTGCTCGGCCGGCACCTCGTCGAATAGGTCGGCGACGCGGACCGCCTCCGGCAGCGGAACCGCGTCCGCGCGTGCGAGGGTCAGCAGATTCTCGACGATGGCCTGGAGCCTTCGGGTTTCGGCGTGCGCGTCGCCGAGGGCTGCTGCGCGGTCAGTGGGATCGAGCGGCGTCCCGTCGGTCAGCAGATCGAGGTTCCCACGCAGCGCCGTGAGCGGCGTCCGCAGCTCGTGGGACGCGTCGCCGACCAGCCGGCGCAGCGCGCCGTCGGAAGCCTCCAGACGGTCGAGCATCCGGTTCATCGAGCGCGTCAGACGGCCGATCTCGTCCCGGTCAGCCGTCTCCGGCGCACGCTCGCGCAGGTCGCTCGTGTGGGCGACGTGGTCCGCCAGGTCTGCGACCTCGCGGACCGGGAGCAGTGCGCGCCGGGTGACGACCACCAGGGCCAGGGCGGCGAGCGCGGCACCGACCAGCGAACCGACGATGAGCTCACGGCGCACGCGGAGCAGCGTGCGCCGCGTCGGGCCGAGGTCCTCGGCGACGGTCAGGGTCGAGCGTCCGGCGACGGCGCGCGTGTACGTGCGGAGGTGTGCGCCGCCAAGGCTGACGCTCGCGTAGCCGATCCCCAGTGCCGGCAGCGTGCCGAGCTGCTCGAGCGCCGGGGTCTGCGCCCGGACGGCGCCCCCTGCTCCGCGCAGCTGGGCGAGCTCGTCGGGCCCGGGACGGGACAGCAGGACGGCCGGATGGGCGATCAGCGACCGCAGCTCGTCGTCGACCTGGTCGCGCAGGTCGACGGCGAAGCGGATGTACATCGCCCCGCCGACGAGGAGCATCACCACCGTGACCACGGCGATGCTCGCCACCGCGACACGCCGGGTCACGGCGCCCGCAGGCGGTAGCCGATCCCGCGCACCGTCTCGATCAGGCCCGGCTCGCCGAGCTTGCGACGCAGACCGCTGAACGCGACGTTGAGCGCGTTGGATTCGCCCCGGCGGTCATCCCCCCAGACGCGCTCCCAGATCGTCGCCGTCTCGAGCACCTGCCCGGGATGTCGCAGCAACAGCTCGAGGACCTCCCGCTCCCGCCGGCTGAGGTCGACGGCCGCTCCGCCGCGCGCGACGGCACCCGTCTCGGTGTCGAGCTCGAGATCGGCGAAGCCCAGGTGCTCGCCGGCCATCAGGCCCGCGCGGCGCGCGAGGGCCTCGAGGCGGGCGACGAGCTCCTGGAAGGCGAACGGCTTGACGAGGTAGTCGTCGGCCCCCATCCGCAGGCCGCTGACCCGGTCCTCGATCTCCCCGCGGGCGGTGAGCATCAGGATCGGCACGGCGCCGTCGGCCCGCAGCCGCCGGCACACCTCGTGGCCGTCGATACCCGGCATCCGCACATCGAGCACGACGAGGTCCGGGCTCTCGAGGGCGGCCAGCGCGAGCGCCTGCGCGCCGTCGGCGGCTTCGAGAACCTCGAAGCCGCCGTAGCGCAGGCCACGCCGGACCATCGCCCGGATGTCGGGATCGTCATCGACGACGAGGACGCGAATCGACACGCTGGCACCCTATGGCGCCGCAGACGCCGTCGCCGGCCGCTACGCGCAGGTCCAGCTCAGCGACCGCGTGATCGTCTTGCCGGCATTGGCCGGATCGACTCGGCCCTTGAGGGTCCGGGTTCGCGTCACCGTGCCGCCGTCCGCGGTCAGCGTCACCGGCAGCTTGACGTTGCGGGTGAAGCTTCCCAGGGCGCTGTGACCGGTCATCACGAAGCTGCCGGTGTAGTCGCCCGCGCCGTGGTAGCCGGTGACCGTCAGCTTGGTGGCCCGTCCGCGGGCCCCGGCCTTCGTCGTCGCGACGGTGTACGTGGCACCGGCGACCGTGCACGTGACGTTGTGCGCCGCGCGCTGCTTCACGACGCCCGACGGCAGCGTGACGGTGACCTTCGCCGTGCCGGTGCGCGCCGGGGCCGAGGAGACGGCGGCGCCTGCCAGCGAGATGCCGCCGCCGATCCCGGCCGTGGCCAATGCCGCACCCACCGCGGCGAGCGTGGTCCTCTTGCGTATCAACTTCATGACGTCCTCCTTGATCGTGGATCCCCGCAGGGGATCGGTCAAGTCGAACACTGGGCGGCCAGACTAAGCGGTCGCTAACCGATCGACGTCCGTCGGACGCCGGAGAAGCGGGCCGCGTGCGCGTGCAGAAACGACGGACCCAGGCCCTATGGTTGCCGCGTGATCGGATGGCGGCAAGTCGCGGCGCAACTCGCCGCGAGGCTCAGCGGCTCCGCAGCCGAACCGGCGACCGGGCCGCCTGGAGCGGCCGCGGACGCGCGAGCGGCCGCGCCGTCGACCGGCAACGATCGCGACACGGTGGCGGCCGCCGCCGCCGAGCTCGCCCTGTCCTTTCCGCCGTGGGTTCGACGCCGGAAGTGGACGTTCAGCTACGTCGACGACACGACGGTCCGCCGTCAGCAGAGCATCGACTTCCAGCTCCCCCCGCCCGAGCGGTTCGCCCTCCCGCCGACGCCCGGCGCGACGCTCTACGTGCCGCTGTGGATTCCCGCGAAGGTTCCGTTGGTCAACCTGGACATGCGCGACGAAGCCGGCCGGTCGCTCTCGGTCCTCACACGAGGAGAGAACGGCCCGATCGCGGCCGACGGCCTCGCCCTCATCCTCGCCGACCCGGTGAGTCCCGACGGCCTGGACGAGCGCGAGTTGAGAGCGGCCCTGAACACGCTCGTGACGCTCAACCCGAACGACACCGCCGACGCGGGGAAACTGGCCGACGCGGCCGCCAACCCACGGATCGTCTCGCTGTTGGACGCCGAGGACGACCGCTCCGGCCTGGTACGCGAGCTCACCAACGGATTCATGTTCCTCGTGCCCGTGGTCTACGACCCCGGCCGCGACCGAGTCCTCAAGGTCTCGGTCGACACGCCCCACCTCTGGTACGGGGAGACCGACACCTGGCGCGCACGAGCGCTCGGCGTCCTGGTCGCCCTCGGCCTGGCCGACAAGACGCAGGAGTTTCCCGAGGTCGAGGCCGGTCTGTCGCGCAGCCTCCACCTCCAGGTCACGGCTCCGGACGACGTCGAGCTGGCCGCAGCGTCGATCGAGGCCAGGCAGTTCGATCCAGACCGTCAGTGCCAGCTCCCCTGGCGCCGCGTCCGCACCGTGTACGACCAGCCGACCGCCGACCTCAGCGTCGCACTCCGGGTTCAGGTGCCGCCGGTGACCCAGCTCCCGGATGCGGACAACCCGACACCGGACGCGATCGCGGCGATCGAGGAGACCCGGCGCGACATCGCCTCCTGCCGGGGCGATCTGGCCAGGCTCGTCGTCCGCCTCCGTCCGCCCGTCCGCGGCGTGTTCGTCGCCGCCTGGCTGGTCTCGATGCTGACGACCGTCGTGATCTGGCTCGTCCGGTCGCGTCTGGTCGAGCTCGACGGCCAGATCAGCGCCACGCTTCTGCTCACTCTCCCGGCCAGCCTCGCCGCCTACCTCGCCCGGCCGGGCGAGCACGCGTTCGCCGCCCGTCTCCTGCTCGGTGTCCGGATCCTCGCTCTGGTCGTCGGACTCTGCGGCCTCACCGTCGCCGCGATCATCGCGGCCGGCGAGATCCGCCAGACCCCGGCTGCGTCCGGCGCCCAGACGTTGCCGGCGCGGATCGTCTGCACAGAAGCTGCGGACGGTTCCCGGCCGCCGGCACAGTCGAATCTCCAAGCACCGCGGAGGCTCGTCGCGCCCCAGGCTCCCACGTCCCTCGACTGTCAGGTCCGGCCCTCGGCAACCGCCGCCGTCCCCGCAGCCGAAGCGACCGCCGGCGCTCGGACCGCCGTCCTGGTCGCCGGACTCCTCGCCGGCTTCGCGACGCTCATACTCACCGCGGGGATCCTCCGGACCACGTCCGCCGACCTCCGCGACCGCAGCCGCGACGACTTTCAAGCCGATCCGCCGGGCCCAAACGTTTGACGATCGAGTCCCCGCGTGCCAGGCTGATCTGGTGATCTCGAGAAGACCGGCGCGGCGGCCGATACCTCGTATAGAATCGAACTGTCGATGACTGATCAACCCAAGAGCAGGAAACGTCGGTCCAAGCTCGCATTGGCCACGCCCCGGATCAACATCGTCCCCGTGACGCCGAAGAACCTTTCGCCCCGCGGCAGCATCCAGGCGGCCATCCGTCTCGGCGCGTCTCGGCACCGCACCGCCGTCTAGGCCCAGTCGCGACTCCCTGAATCGCCGGCCGCCGGTCCGGCGGGTTTCGAGAGCGTCGTGAGCGGCCGATCCTGAGAGCGCCCGGCACGCGCGAGCGTGAGCGTGAGCCGGGCTTCGTCGCCCAGGTTCCACGAGGACGGGGCCCCGCGGGGATCCCGCGAGCCACGACGGCCCGCGCGGATCCCACGAGCCCGCATCCGCAGACCCGCCTGCTCAGGCGCCGTCCGGCTTGCTCTCGCGCATGCCGCGGACTGCCGCGGCGATCTCGTCGGCCTCCAGGACGTCGGCCATCACGCCGATCTGGTCCTCCCAGACCTCTTCGGCGATCTGACTGCGGAACTCCTCCTCCAGAACGTGATACACGGAGAGACCCAACTGGGCCTCGGCCAATGCACCTGCGTAGGTCGGATCACCGAGCACAACTGTCTCGGCTGCGATCTCCGCGCTTTCGGGGTCCGGCGCCCCCAGTATCACCAGCAACTGGTCGGCCCCGTGCTCGTCGGCGAGACGCTTGATCGTTTCCTGACTGTTCAGGTCCATGGCCCCCGAGGCCGTTCAGACGAAGCACTCCGTCGATGCGTAGGCCACGTGGCCTCCCGCGCTCTTCACGCACGCCGCGATCGCCGGACCGGCAATCCCGTCGCGCTCTCCGAGGACGATGATCTGCTTGCCTTCGAACATGAGTTTCAGCTCACCTCCTCCCCGACTCGCTCGAGGCTCTCGTTGAGCCAGGACTTGACCTGCGCCGGGGAGAGCGTCGACGCCGACAGCCGCGCGACCTCCTCACCGTCGCGCATCAACAGGAACGTCGGCAGCCCGTGCACGCCGAGCCGGATGCAGACGCGCCGGGCCTTCGGCGCCTCGAGCTTGACGAAGTTGAGATCGGTGCGCGCCGCGGCGAGCTTCTCGACGTGCGGCATCAGCGCGAGGCACGGCTTGCAGTCCGGGCCCCAGATGTCGACGACCGTCGTCCCGCTGGCCACCAGGTCGTCGAAGTTCTCTCGCGTCGCTTCGGTCAGTGCGCCCACGCGGTCATCCTCCTAGCTCGTCGTTACGTTGAAGTATTACGCTCATCCCGTCCGACTGCTCGGACATCCGCCCGAGGAACAGGCTGCCCTTCGCGATCAGCTGTACGCGCTGGGCGTCACCGGCCGTGAGTCGGGCCCGGGCATGGGGTACGTAGCAGAGGGCCGAGGCGATGTGACCCTGGGTCGGCGCGAACCCCGGCATGCCCCGGGTCTCGACGAAATCACCGATCTCCGACCGGGCGAGGTCTCCCCGCCGGACGGCCAGCGCGGCGATCGTCTTGTAGTTGCGCTCCGGCACGTTGCCCGACCCCTGCGGCTCGGTGATCTCCGGGTTGTGCAGCTCGGTCGCGTAGTCGTCGATGTCGAGCATGCTCAGTCCCAGGCGGCCGAGCGGCTCGATCGCCAGCGCCTCCATCACCTTCGGGTTCGACGAGCCCGCGCCAACCGGGTGGCGCCCGACGCTGTCCAGGCGGATCTGCGGCGAGACGCCGTCGTCGGCCTCGATCAGCAGGGCTGACGCGCCGAGCACGTCCTCGAGCACCGGCAGATCGTGCTTCAGATGGCCCTGGAACTTCATCCCCAGCTTCGGCAGCGACCCGCCGGCGACGACCACGACCCTCCGAAACACGCCGGACGCGACGAGCGCCGCGCCGATCACGATCGCCGGGACCGGGGCAGCGCAGAAGTTCTTCACGTCGCACCCCGACGCCTCGGTGCAGAGCGCCGCAGCGGCGACGGCCTTGCCCAGGTTGCCCCCACCCCGCTGGTAGCGATCGCCGATCGCCTCCTCGCCGGCGCCGATCACGTAGTCGATCGACGCCGGGTCGATGTCGTTGTCGGCCAGCAGCCGCAGCAGCGCGAGCGTCGCGCTCGCCTTCCCGGCGAGGTTCTCCAGCAGCACGTCCGCGGTCAGCGCCTGGTCGGATTCGTGGGCCCGCCGCAGGGCCCCGACCAGGCTGCCGTCACGAGTGCGCAGCGCCAGGGCGCCCGGCTCGGCCGCGATCGCCTGGACGTCGCCGCCTGATGCTTCTAGGCGCGCCAGGTTCAAGCGGGCCGCGAGCGGGTGTGCGCCGAGCGTCGTCGCGGCCACCTCCGGCGCGGCGAGCTTGACCAGGTCGAACTCGTCGACCGCGGCCATCAGCCCGAGGAACTCATCTTCGGGCATCAGCTCGCCGGCGCCCGCGAAGCGGACGGCTCCGTTGGGGGGCGAGGCGACCCACGGCCGGGCCGGCAGATCGCGCGGGTGCACCGCGCCGAGGAACGCCTGGTGCGGCGGGTAGGCGACTGCCTGCTCGAAGGTCCGCAGCGCGCCGAGGAACGCTGACCCGAGTCCCGCGTCGCGTGCCAGCTCGCGCGACGGCTTGGACCCATGGGGCGCGAGCCCGGGCACGTGAGCAAGGACCGCGCTGGCGGCTGAGATGACGGGAGCGTTCATGGCGCCGTATTCAATCGAAGACCGTCGGCTCGGTGACCGACGTCGCCACTGCGACCAGCGCACGCTCGACCAGCTGCCGGCGCCACGCCCGCTCCTGGTCGGGACCGAGCTCCGGGTCGCCGGTCGGGTAGGGGATGCCGCGCGTCGGCACGATCCGCGGCGCGCCGACGCGCACCGCGATCGACACGAGGTTGCACAGCAGCGCTGTGGGAATTCCGGCCCTCTCCAACTCTTTGCTGAGCGTTGACCCGCAACGCGTGCCCGTTCCTCAGGTCGCCGTGAGGATCGCCGCCTGGATGCCCGCCTGGCGCAGCTCGGCCGCCCACTCGACGCCGAAGCGCCGCGCGTCGGCCACCGTCGTGCCGTTCCCCGTCGTCGCAAAGTACTCCGTGTGCAGGCCGCCAATCGCACCTTCGCGCGCGAGCTCGCGCGCGATGTCGAGCGGCAGGATCCGGTTCGGCTCGGCGTTGGCCCACTGGGTCGAGAAGCCTCCGTGGACCGACTCGAAGACCCCCGCGTCGGCCGAGTCAAAGCCGTCGAGCGAATGCCGGATCCACTTCGTCGCCCGCGCCGACTCCAGCCGGTCGGGGTTGCCGACCGGCACGAAGCCGCCCTCGGTGAGCAGCGCGACCAGTGCCTTCGACGCATCCTCGACCGGCGCGGCCGGCGTGACCTGGTCGAAGGCCGGGAGCGGGATCTCGGTAGCCTCGCGATCGCCGGCCAGACGCGCCAGCACGAGGTCCACCGCGCGCTCTGCCGCATTGCGCGTGGCCATCCGGTTGGTCCGCGGGACCGCTCCGACCCGCCCGTCCTCGGCGCTCAGCTCCTCGCCGGCCGCGAGCTTGGCCACTGCGGCCGCGAGGCGATCCAGCGACGGACGCATCCCCCGCGCGGTCTCGGCGCTCTCGACGACCGGTGCGCCGCCCGCCTCGGCGAGCCCCGGGTTGTCGGGGTGCATCGCGGCGAGCGCGGGGAGGCCCGCCGCCGTCGCCGTCGCCGCGATCCGGGCGCACGCGAGGCCGTAGCGTCCGCTCGTGAACGCCGGCCCGGCGACGAGCAGCTCGGCCCCGTGGGCGCGGGCCTGGTCGATCAGCTCGGCGGCGAAGTCCGCGTGCCCCGACGCGTAGTCGTCGCCGCAGACGGCGGTCGCGACGATCTCGTGCTCGTCGCCCAGGACGGCCGCCAGCCGGCGTCCCGGGCCGAGCGGACCGTCGTGTATCGCCGGCCCGGTGCCCGCGGCATCCTCGCCGCCGACGCCGGCGAAGAACTGGTTGATGTAGTGGACGATCTTCATCAGACGCTCGTCGGGCGGGCTCGCATCAGGCGGGCTCGCATCACGCGGCCTCGGAGCAGGTCAGGCGGCCCCAGCCGAGCGGGTTCAGGGCGCAGTAGATCGCGGCCACCGGCAGGTCGAGCGCGTCCGTGGCCGGCAGGTCGAGCAACGCGACACGGCGGCGGCCGAACGCCTCGTCGCAGGCCGGCAGGTGCAGAACCTCGTCGTAGTTGCCGGCGCTGACCATCGCCGTCGCGCGGGTCGGCGGGACGACGAGCGACGGCCCGGTGCCGTCGCGGCCGGCCATCTCCGCGAAGATCCCGACCGACGCGATTCCCTCGTCCTCGAGCATGTCCATCTTCAGCGCGACGTCGGCGTCGGCGTTGCCGCCACCCTCCTTGGTCAGGATCACCGCGTCGAGCGCCAGCGCGCGGCACAGCCGCGCGGCGTGGGCCGAGATCAGCTCCTTGGCGGCCTGGCCGACCGGCTCGGGGCAGAGCACGAGGGCAGCCAGGCAGACGTCGTCACGCGCGCGCAGCGCGGCGACGACGGGGTGCGTCTGGTGCAGGTAGGTCGGGTTCTTCAGCGCCGGATGCCCGTACTGCCCGCTGACCACGGCGCCGTCGTCGAGCTCGTTCGGCGAGATCGCCGTCGGCAGGCCGCCTGACAGGGAGCGCCCGTAGACGAAGACGTCCTTGAAGCGCCCCTGCGTCTGGAGGTTCGTGAGCACCCCGATCCGCGGGCGGCCCACCGGACCTGCGCCGGGTCCCGGCAGCTCCTCGACGGCGTCGGGCTCGGCGTCGAGCGCCGCGTCGGCAAGGTGGACCGCAACCCGCAGCAGGCCACGGCGGATGGCCGCCTCGACGTCCTCCCACGGCGCGTTGGCAGCCGGCTCGAACTCGATCACGAGGTTGTGGGTCTGTGAGAGCGGGGACAGGGCCGCGGCCGGCCCGGACATCTCGATCACGGCCTCCTGCGCGCGCGGGAGGTAGCCCGCGGCAACGACGGCGGCCCCGCGCAGGATGTGGGTCTCTCCACGCCCCGGGGGCATCGCCGGCCCGACGAAGCCGGGGAAGACGCCGCCGCCGCCCGGACCCTTCGAGCACGGCTGGACGGAGTCGAGCGGGCCGACGATCCGCACGGCCTCGCCCGGGGCGGCGCATGCGAAGCGGACCTCGGCCAGTGCGGGATCGGCCACGAGGGCACTGGCCTGCGCCGGCGAAACCGTCAGCCGGGCGGCCGAATAGGTCGTGTGGTCGCCGAGCGCGAGCTCCCGCACCTCGTGAACCAGGCGGCGCAGCCCGGCACCGTGCGCCTGCATCTCCGTGTCGCCCGCCATCTCCGTGCAGAGCTTATCCGCCGTCGTTCGCCGCGCGCGGGGGCGGGCGTGCGGGGGGGCGGGCTGGCGGGCTGGCGGGCGGGCGGGCGCTGATCGCGCTTTGCCGGGGCGTCGCCGATCTGATCGCCGCGAATCGAGGATGTATCTTCACCCTCGCAAACGAACGCGAACACCGTTCGGATACGAACACCGTTCGGATACGAACACCGTTCGGATACGAACACCGTTCGACAACCCGGGAACGCAACAACGTTCTCCAGAGAGTCGGTCGCGACCGCGTCGCGCTCGAAAGCGATCACCGACCAAAGCCGAGACAGGACTAGGATGCGCGACCGTGCACGCTCGGTCAGAACGGAGGGGGTGAGCCGCGTGAGATCTCTCTGAATGCGTCCGATTTCGGCCGCCCCGTGTGGGCGGAGAACCCATTCGATTTTCTCTGAGGAGCGTTGTCCATGTCATCAGCGACAGTTCCGCTGGTCGAGAGTGTTCGCGAGGTCGCGCGCGAGCACGTAGCCCCGTTGGCCGCGGCGGTTGACCGCGAGCGAGCGTTTCCCGACTCGTCGATGCGTGCTCTGGGCGAGCACGGCGCGTTGGGCCTCCTGGTCCCCGAGGCGTTCGGGGGGGCCGGCGCCGGGATCGCCGAGCTCGTCGGGGCGTGCGAGGCGCTCGGCGGCGCGTGCGCGTCATCGGGAATGGTCTTTCTGATGCACTCGGTGACGGCCGCGACGATCGCGGCCGGCGGGGGCGAGCGTGCCGGGGAGTATCTCGAGGAGATGGCGGCCGGGCGCAAGCTCGGGACGCTGGCGTTCAGCGAGCGTGGGACCGGCGCGCACTTCTACGCGCCGGAGCTGACGGCGGAGCCCGACGACGGTGGGGTTCGGATCCGTGGGCGCAAGAGCTTCGTGACCTCTGGAGGGCACGCCGACGTCTATCTGGTGCTCGTGCGGAGTTTGGCGGGCGACGGACTCGACTGTTATGCCGTCGGGCGTTCGGCCGGCGTCCGCTTCGACGGCGAGTGGGACGGGCTCGGGATGACGGGCAACTCCAGCGTCGCCGCGGAGTTCGACTGCCTCGTGGACCCGGCGGCTCGGATCGGCGGTGCCGGCGAGGGCCAGGCGCTCGTGTTCACGGCGGTGGCGCCGTTCTTCCTCGCCGGGCTGGCCGCTGTGAACGTCGGAATCGCCGCGGCGGCGCTCGCCGCGGCGGTGGAGCACGCGTCGAAGCCGCGCTACGCCGACGGCGGGTCGCTCGCCGAGATCCAGTCGATCCAGCACGCGCTGGCGGACATGGACATGAGCACGCGAGCTGCGCGACTCGTCGTGGCGGATGCGGCGCGGCTGGGTGACGCCGGGGACGAGGGCGCGCTGGTCGCGTTGATGGAGGCGAAGGTGATCGCGACGGAGGCGGCGGTCTCGGTCACGCAGACCGCGCTCGAGGTGTGCGGCGGTCAGGGCTACACGCGCGCCCTGCCGATCGAGCGCCACCTGCGTGACGCTCGGGCGGGCGCCGTGATGGCGCCGACGAATGGTGTCCTTCGCAACTGGACCGGCAAGGCACTCGCCGGGCTCCCCGTACCGTGAGCCGCGCGGACGCTGGCGTGCGGGTGGGTGCGGTCGCCTACCACCCGCGCATCGTCACGATCTGGGAGACGTTTCTCGAGCACTTCGAGCGCGAGGGACTCCCGACCGACTACATCCTCTACTCGAACTACGAGCGGCTCGTAGCGGCGGTGCTCGAGGGGGACGTCGAGATCGGCTGGCATACGAACACGGCGTTCGTCGCGCTGGAGCAGGAGCTGGGTGGCGAGGGCCGGATCCTCGGGATGCGCGACGTCGACGCCGAGTTCGCAACCGTGATCGTGACAAGGCGCGGCGAGGCGTTCGACGATGTGCGGGGCCTGGCCGGGAAACGCCTGGCGCTCGGAAGTCGTGACTCGGGTCACGCGGCGATCCTGCCGCTGCACTACCTGGCCGAGCAGGGGCTCGACGCGGCGTCGGAGTGCGAGCTGGTGCGCTTCGACACCGACCTCGGCAAGCACGGCGATACCGGGGACTCGGAGCTCCGCGTGATCCGCGCGGTGTCCGAGGGCGAGGCCGACGCGGGGGCGATCGGAGAGACGACGCTGGCTGCCTTTCGCGCCGAGCTCGTGCCGGCGGCGTCCGGCCTGGAGGTGGCCTGGCGCAGCCCGACCTACTACCACTGCAACTTCACGGCCCTGCCGTCGTTCGACGGAGACCTGGCCGAGCGGTGGCAGGCGGCGTTGCTGGCGATGAGCTACGACGATCCGACGATGCGGCAGGCGATGACGTTGGAGGGTGTCAAGCGGTGGTTGCCGGGTGATCGGTCCGGCTATGACGCGCTGGCGAAGGCGATGGCCGGCGGTTCGCAGGGGACGTGACCCGGCGGCGCCTGGAAACAGAAGGGCTCGAATTCGGCGGCGGGTTGGAGGTCCTGCTCGCCGCCGCGTTCGAGGGGCTGGCCGTGGGCGAGCGCCTGGAGGTCGTCACGTCGTCGCGCTCGACGGCGCTCGAGCTCCACGGCTGGGCGCGGGTCGCCGGGCATCAGCCGGTCGGTGAGCGAAGTCCGCCGGGCGGGCCGTATGCCGTCGAGGTCGAACGGGGACCGTTTGCCCGCGTGCTCGCCGGGCGGCTGCCGGCGAGGACGTCGGGGCCGCCGCTGCGCGGCGGGGAGCTGCACACGGCAGACCTTCGAAGCCCGGGTGACGTGCCCGCTTCGGCCGACGCCGGTTCGGGATTCGCGCCGCTCGGCGCGGTCGCCGAGGTCGGAGCGCCGGCGTTTCGATGGACTTTCAACGAGCGCGACGCGATCTGGGCCGATGACGTCGCCGAGCTCGCCGAGCAGGCGTCGGCCGGGCAATGGGACGCGTCGCGCGATATCCCGTGGGACGCCGCCCGCGGCCTGCCGGACTTCATGGAGCGGGCCGTGTCCCAGGTGATGACGTTCATCGCGCAGAACGAATACGCCGCGCTCTACGTCCCGGCCGGGTTCATCGCGCACGTCAACCCGCGCTACCACGAGATGCTGATGTGGCTCGCCGGGCACGTGCACGACGAGGCCCGCCACATCGAGGTCTTCACGAAGCGGTCGCTGATCGGAGGCCAGTCGAGCTACGCGCTCGCGTCGACCGAGCTGTCCCTCCACACCCTGTTGGAGGAGCCGGACTTCAGCGGTGCCGCCCTGCTGCTGAACGTCCTCGGCGAGGGCACCTTCCTGGACCTGCTGCGCTTCGTCGAGCGACACGCTCCCGACGCCGCGACGCGCGCCGCCGCGGCATTGGCCCACCGCGACGAGGTCCGCCACGTCCATTTCGGGATCTCCCACGTCCGCCGACGGATCGCCGCCGATCCGGCGCAGGCGGCAGTGCTCGTCGATGCGGCCGAGCGTCGTGCGGCCAAGCTCACCCAGATGTCCGGCCTGAGCCCGCTGCTCAGCGACGGCCTGACCGTGATGGCCGCGGGATCCCTCCAACCAGCCGAGCTCTCGACCGGGGCGGCCGCGGTCAGGGGGCTGATGCAGGCGATGGAGGTCAACCGCATCCGCCGGCTCCAGGCCGCCGGGTTCGCCCTGGGCACCGCCCGGCACCTCTCGGACCTGCACACGCCGAACCTCATGTGAACCGCCCGGGGATCCGAGAGGTCGTTGCTGGGCAAATGCACAGGAACCCTTACGGTCCCTCTCACGCGGTTCTTAGCGCGTCGGCGCATCGTGGGAGCAGGCCAACTCACGATCAACAGACGACGGAAGGGATCACTCCATGTTCTCCCGGAGACTCACCAGGCCGATCGCCGCATGCGCCGCGGCAATCACGATCGGCGGCGGTGCCTACGGCATCGTCAGCGCAACCGCCAGCACCAGCTCGGGCACGGCGACGACAGCGACGTCCGCCTCGACGGCATCGGCGAAACCCGTTGCGGGTGGCGGGTCCAACGCTCGGTCCGGACCGGCCGCGGGCGGATCGACCGGCACCGTGAGCAGCGTGTCGGCGTCGGGCTTCGGGCTGTTGACGTCGGCCGGCGAGAAGGTGACTGTCAAGGTCACGTCGTCGACGAAATACGACAAGGGCACGAAGGCGGCGTCGGCGAGCGCCGTGACCACGGGCAAGACCGTCGTCGTCGTAGGGACAACCGACAGTACGACGATCACGGCGACGCAGGTCATCGTGCAACCGGCGGGCAGCGGGTCCAAGACGTCGACGGTGGTTCCGTTCAAGCCTGGTGCGCCCAGCACGGCAAAGAAGGTCGGTCAGATCCCGGCGAACTACAAGGAGGGGTCCGGCACGATCGTCGGCGGAACGACGGCGACGAAGGCCACAGAAGCCGCACTGGCGTCCTACGCGGGCGGCATCGTCGATCGGGTCGTGCGGCTGAGCAACGGCGAGTACGAGGTCCACAACATCGGCGTCAACTGGCCGCACCACATCTTCGTCAACAAGGACTTCAAGGTCGTCGGCGCGTATTGAGGTCGGGCAGTTCCGGCGGGGGTGGTCAGAGCCCTCGCGCCGGCTTGGTCGTGGCCTCGCGACTGGTGGCGAAGTTCAGCCGCGTGTAGCCACGACCTGCCGGGCCCGACCCCAAAGCCGTCTTCGGAGGCGACGCGTCCGATGAGATCTCCGGCCGGCGGCGGTCTACGCTTGCATGTGGATGCGCCAACCAGAGGGGAGCCACCGTGAGCCTGCCTGAGATCGTCACCCGCGACGAGTGGATTCGCGCTCGCATCGCCCTTCTCGAGCGCGAGAAGGCTCTGACCAGGGCACGCGACGAGGTCGCCGCGGCGCGCCGGCGACTGCCGATGGTCAGGGTCACCGAGGACTACGTGTTCACGGCGGCCGACGGCAGCTCGCGGACACTGCTCGACCTGTTCGAGGGCCGGCATCAGTTGATCGTCGATCACTACATGTTCGATCCCGACTGGGACGACGGGTGTATGAGCTGCGCGGGTCGGGTCGATCAGTACGGGAACACGGCCCACCTGCACGAACGCGACACGACGATCGCCGTGGTCTCCCGCGCGCCGATCGAGAAGATCGAGCGGTGGAAGGGCAAGATGAAGTGGACGTTCCCGTGGTACTCGAGTCACGGGAGTCGGTTCAACTTCGATTACGGCGTGTCGTTCGACGAAACCGTCGCCGATCCCCATTACAACTACCGTCCGGCGGGCGCCATCCTCGAGGCGCACGGGTTGGCCGAGCTCCCTACGGAGCTGCACGGCACCAGCGTGTTCCTTCGCGTCGACGATCGCGTCTTCCACACCTACTCAACCTACGGGCGCGGAACCGAGCAGGTGGGTGGCACGCACTACTACCTGGACATGACGGCCCTCGGCCGCCAGGAGGACTGGGAGGAGCCCAAGGGCCGCGCCGACTCGCTGCGCCCGCGCGCCGACCAAAGGGGGAGCCGAGGCCGCGTAAGGGCAGCCGACGCCGAAGTGCATCGGCTCGCCGGACGAGCCCCACCGGTTTGAAGTCCGGTCGTCAGTGGTCGGCTCAGCCGCCGATCGGCTCAGCCAGCGCAGCGCGCGCGGCCGGCGGGCGAAAGGGGTCGGCGAAGTACTGGGTCTCGTGGGTTACGAGACCGTCGGTGATCTCCATGACGCTGACCGAGTACGTGGGGACGCCGTCATAGGTGATCACGCACTCGCTCACCCAGAGACCGCCTCGGCCGAGGATCCGCCGGATGGTGAAGTGGCGTTCGGCCGGGTGTCCGCCGCGTTGCGCTTGGATCCGTGACCGGCCAACGAAGCGCTCGCCGGACTGAGGGTAGTCCAGGATCGCGTCGGCAGTGTAGATCGCGTGCTCCAGGTCGACATCCCCGCGCTCGGAGGCGTCCCAGTGCTGCTGTATGCGAGCCCGGATGTCGGCTTCAGGATCACTTGCGCTGTTCATCGCCGTTAGGCCCCCCGTGACAGTAGGAATGTCGCTGGCTCGCACGACCGATCCTGCCCGAACATTCTTGCGCAGCTCGACCCCTCGGGGGCTGCCGAGCCCGGCGCGTCGCTGCGAGTATCGGAGGCTGCTGTAGGACCCAGCCAGGTCCGCGGAGCGCGGCTCGAACGTCGCGGCCGGACGCGTGCCGCCGGAGATCAGCCGGGGACTCGGCCCCGGTCGCCGCGCGCATCACGTCGGTCAGCCGGTCGGCCGAAGGCATCCATTCGGGTGGCTCGCTCGCGCTTGGCCACCCGATCGCGGCAATGGTCGTATGGTTCCCTGCGATCGTCGGAATCCGCGTCCGACTCGCAGCGCGCCGGTTCAATCACATGCTGACCAACTGATATGGGCGGCTGCCGCCGCTGGATTCCCGCCGTGCTGGGCGCGTGCGCCGTGGTCTGGGGCACGTTCACCCCGGCCGGCGCGTCGGCGGCCGGACCGGCCACGCGGATCACCGCGACCCTCCCCGGGCTGGCGACGGCTGGCACGGCCGTCGTCGTCAGCGGCCGGATCAGCCACGCGCCGGCTGGGTCGACGGCCGAGCTCGAGGCCCGGCCGCCAGCGGGGAGCGCCGAATGGAGCGTGCTCGCGAAGGCGCGGATCTCGGGCGGGCGGTTCATCGTCGGCTGGACACCGCAGAGCGCCGGATTCCTGAAGATCCGGGCGATCGTCGTCCGCCGGTCGCGGACGATCGCCGCGACGAGGTCGACGTCGCTGCTGGTCGGCGCTGCGCCGGTCTACTGCGCGCCGGCGGCGATGCTCACGCCGCTCCCGTTCGGCACCGGGTTGATCGTCGGCGGGGTCTACAACGTCGGGGGCCCGGCCCCGGGGATCATCGTCTGTCAGGACCAGGCGAACACGGTGACGGTGACCGACTCGATCGGGTCACCGGTGGCCAGCGTAGAGCTCGCCGCCGGCCAGAGCTACGCGATCGTCGTGCCGGCCGGCAGCTACACGCTGACCGCCGGCTCGTGCCGGGGGTCAGCGGTCGTGACGCAGGGAGCGACCACCCACGCGGACACCGTCTGCGCCGTGCCGTGACGCGCAACCGGCGGCTGGGCAGCCGGCCGGCCGCGAAGCACACCGGGGCGTTGGCGGGCTCTGCGCCATCGTCGGCCGGCTGATCAACGGCAAATGATCGTCGTTGGCAAGGGGGCTGAGGCGAGCCTTTGGAGAGGCCATAGGACCGCAACGTGGCAGCTGTTCTACGGCCTCGGGCGCGGGAAGACGGCGGCCCTGGTCTTGCTACCGTCCTTCGATGCGGGCGAGTGCCAAGTCAGCCTTGCTGGTGGCGTGGATTCTGATCCTGGCCGCCGGCTGTGGCGTCATGGGCAACCTGCTTCCGTGGAGACCTGCTCGAGGCTCCTCCTGTCGGAGCTGGAAACAGGAGTAGGGCCGGCAATTCCGGTCGTCGTCCAGAGCAGGCGCGCTGGCCGCCCCGGACGCCAGCCCGCCGTCGTCGCGAAGCAGGGTCTGGGCTCGCACTTCTGGTCGTCGTTCAGAGCGGACGCCAATCGCCGTGGTCTGAGGCGCACGCCTTCGGGCGAACGCGAAAGTGGTTCGCTTTGGCTTGGGGGCGTCGAGTGACCGCGCAAGTCGCCGGCTGGATCACGTCTTAACTGGTTTGGTCGAGTGCCGACCCGGCGATTCGCCGATCCGCCGGGAACGAGTCGCCCGCGTGCAGATCGTCGCCTCGCCGGCCGAGCATCCGCGGCGGAGTTCGTTCGCGTCGGGCGATACGGGTCGATCGGTCATCCTGTGGGTTGTGCCACGTCCGCCGAATCCTGAGGTTCGAGCTGCGCTGCTTGCCGCCGGCGAGCGACTGATCCACGCGCGTGGGTTCAACGGCTCGGGCGTCAAGGACTTCGCGGTCGTCGCCGGCGTCCCGAAGGGCTCGTTCTATAACTACTTCTCGAGCAAGGACGCCTTCGTCGTTGCGGTTGTCGAGGAATACTGGTGCTCGATCGAGGACAGCTACGGGTCGATCCTTCGCGACCCGGCCGTCGCGCCGCGGGAGCGGGTCGTGCGGTTCTTCCGCGCGATGGCTGACGACAACGAGACGCGCGACTTCACGTTGGGCTGCCTGCTCGGGAACATGGCGCTCGAGCTGGCTGACGGCAGCGCTGAGATGCGCGGCAAGCTCGCCGAGCTGTTCGCCCGCTGGGAGACCGCGCTCGCCGAGGCCCTCCGCGACGCACAGGCGCGGGGCGAGGTGGCGGCCGACCGCGATGTCCGCGAGCTCGCGGCGACCCTGATCGAGGCATGGGAGGGCGCCGTCATGAGGGGGAAGATCGAGCAGGGCCGGGCCGCCTACCGGCGCTTCGAGTCGATCGTCGTGCCCCGGCTGATGGCCTGAAGCCGAACCGCCGCGACACGCGGGCTACTCATTTTGGACCATCGGTCCATGGTCGTAAGCTGACCGGTCATCTAATTTCCGAGGACGGCCCAACCTGCCCCCGTCAAAAGGAACCCGAGTGTCAATCAACACTGACCGCGCTGCGCTGCTCCTGATCGACCCGCAGGTCGACTTCCTCTCGCCGTCGAGTGTCGTCTGGGACGTGATCGGTGAGGAGGTCGAGCGCGTCGGCGTTCTCGACAAGCTGGTCCGGCTGCGCCGGGCGGCCGTCGAGGTCGGCGTCCCAATCTTCTACTCGCCGCACTACTACGCCGACCACGAGTACGACCAGTGGGGTCACCTCAACCCGCTCGACGAGCTGATGTTCAGCCGCAGGATGTTCGACAGCTCGCTCCCGGGCTCCGAGTTCCACCCGGACCTCCTGCCGGACGACAGCGTGATCGTCCTCTCGCCCCACAAGTGCCTGTCGGGCTTCTGGACGGCCGACCTCGCGCTCCAGTTCCGCCAGCGCGACATCCAGACGATCATCCTGGCCGGCATGGCCGCCAACCTGTGCCTCGAGTCGCACCTGCGCGACGCGATTGAAAACGGCTTCGATGTGCTCGTGGTCGGCGACGCGACCGCAGGCCCAGGACGAGCCGCAACCGACGCCGCCCAGGTCAACTTCGGGCTGATCGCATCGGCCGTGATGACGACCGATGACGTCGTCGCACAGCTCGGAGCGCAGATCCCGGCGCTCCACTCGTGACGGTCGTGACCACCGGGCTGCCGGCCGAGATCGATCGCCGACGCCGCGCGGCTGGGCTCTCGTGGGGCGAGCTGGCCGAACAGATCGGCGGCGATCCCGTGAGGATCACGTCCGCCCTCCTCGGCCAGCACCCACTGGCCGAGGAGGAGGCGCAACGCGCGGTGGCCGTCCTCGGGCTCGGTGCCACAGCCGCCGCCCGGCTGTCGGAGATCCCGGCGTCACGAATCGGCGACCGCCTCGAGATCCCAGCCGACCCAACGCTCTACCGCTTCTACGAAGCACTCGGCGTCTACGGCCCAGCGATCCGCATCCTGCTCCACGAGGAGTTCGGCGACGGCATCATGAGCGCGATCAACTTCCGAGCGGCGCTACGCCGAGTCCCCGATCCCGACGGCGACCGAGTCCAGCTGACGTTCGACGGAAAATTCCTCAAATACCAGTGGTAACCCATCCACCGCTGCAACCGGGCAATAGCCAGCCAAGCCGCGCGAACCCACGTCCGGCGCGCACGACAGCGGCTTCGCCGGGCCGGGCCGCCAGCTGTCCGGGCAAACACCGAGCTTCCAGTCGTCGAAGCCTGACAGGCCGGCGAGCAGCTGGCCGGCTGTCAACGGCCATTGGGATCTCCCCGTCGGCGACAACCACTTGGGCGCCGACGTGCAACCGGCGAGGTGACTCTGCATTGCCGCGGGGTGGAAGACGCCATCGCGAATTGTCGGCAAGTGGAAACCACCGACGGGCCGAGGGGCGGACCAGAGAGCCTCTCATGTGTCCACGGGCGGCGAAGGAGTCGAACCTTCCAGCGCGACCAGACGCGCCCCACAGGTTGTCTTCAATGGTCGGGCTGCTCGCTTTTCTGAGATCATCTTCTCAGCTACGCGAACGTCGGCTCCGTCGATCCTCCCGTTGTTCCGCTCGGAGATGCAGCTCGGAATGCTCGCCCTACTGCTGCTCCAGCCCGAGCGCAGCTGGACTCTGCAGCAGCTCTCCGGCAGCCTCGCCGCCCCAGCGTCCTCGGTGCATCGTGAACTTGGACGCGCTGAACAGGCCGGGATCGTCAGGCGTGACGCGAGCGCGTGTCCGCATCGGTTCACAGCCGCTACGAACGATGCGTTCTACGAGCCACTGGCTCTGCTGCTCAGGCGATCCGTCGGGCGGGGGTCGAGGAGGAACTCCGTGTAGCGCTCGACGAGCACCCCGGCGTGCTCGCCGCCGCCATACACGGCTCGTGGGCCGGCGGATCCCGGCGACCCGATAGCGACATCGACGTCCTCGGCGTTGGCGACGCCGAACTGCGTGACCTCCGCCGCCGCCTCCGCCCGATCGGCGAGAGAGCCGGCCGTACCCTCGACCTGACCGTCCTAACAGCAGACGAATTCCAAAGCCTCGTGCACGACCGATCGAGCTTCGCGAGACGAATCCTCGAGACCCCGACAATCCCCCTCATTGGCGCCCTCAATAGCATCGCGCGCCCGTGAACGCGCCCGCATCGAACACGTCCACGCCGACAAGATCACCGCCCGCGAGTTCCTCGATCACGCCGCCCGTTTCCTCACCGACGCCGGCCTTGACGGCCTTGCGCGCGATCACGGGTCGTGCTCCTGCATAACGCCGCGATCGCTGCGCGCGACCCCATCCTGCAGGCGAATCGGCCTCCGCGTCACCACCGGTGACCGATCCCACATCCTGCGCCGCGAGACCGCACTGAACGAACTCGACGCCGACACCGAAGAACTGCTCGAGCGTCTCGACGCCTCGCGCGAGCGCCGCAACGAAGCGTCATATGGCGTCAGCTTCATCGCCCGCGCAAGCGTTCTCGACGCCGAAGAGGCGACCACCGAACTCCTCGATCTCGCGCGCGTCTTCATCGGCGCGACCGGAGACGCAGCCATCTGAGTAAGGCTCCACGGCGTCTCCCAGTGCCCTCCCCGAAGTACCCCCTTCGTTGAACCGGAACCGCAAGTCGGTGTGAGAACGACGGTCGCGTGAGGCTGCCGCTTGTTCGTGAAGGCGGCAGCTCGGCCAGTTCCCCGCGGCCGGCTGTCGGGTCTGCTAGACCGCTCGGGATGGTGGGCGATTTCGATCAACACCACGACGGCCTGTGGATGACCTTCTCAGATCCCGGTGTTGACCGACCTCCAGCACGCAACCCGCCCGATGACGCGCTCACCGGGTCGGTCGCGCGCTGCGGGATCTACTCACGCATTTCGTCACTGCTCAGGATGTCTCGATGTCTACGACGAGACCTGGCAGATGTGCGACCGGCAGCGGTTTCGCACGGGCCGCCGAGATAGAACGTCGCCCCGCGCTCAGGGATGAGACCCGGAAGCTCACTTCGGTATCGTCGCCCCGAGCCGCCGGCGCGCGACCTGTACTCTGCAGGTGGCGAGGTCCCCGGGCCGGTGCCCTGGCTCGTTGCTCTTACGAAGAGCAGGCGGGCCGGATCAGCTGGGCGGCGTGAGGACGCCGCATTCGCCGGCCTTGAGGCGACGGCTAGGCTTCGTTCGGTGGCGGTGGGATCGGAGCTTCCGGACTTGGGCGGCTATCCGTTCGAGGTGCGCTACAGCGCCGGAGCGCTGGCGCGGGCGCGGGTCGCGGCCGATGTCGCCGCGGAGGCCTATTCCTACTTCAGCCGCCTGTTCGCTGCTTTCGAGCCGGACATCGCCGTCGTCGTGGCCGACGCGGCGGACTGGCCGGATACCGGGCTTCCGTACGGACTGCCGTTCTTCAGAGATGACGCCGGCGAGATCCGCCCCGGCATCGTGGTGATGCCAGCCGGGGGCGGAGAATTCTGGGTCGCGATGGCACAGGACCTCCGCGACGCGTCACCTCGCGGGTATGCGAAGTTGCTCGCGACATACCCGGACGGCGCAGGTGGCTTTGACTTGCAGCCGTTCTTCGACCTCATCACGATTCATGAGCTCGGCCACGCATTTGAGGGCCTCGGAGACCTGCGACTCCCGACCTTCTGGCTAAGCGAGATCTTCGTCAACCTGGCCTTGCACGCGTTCGTCGCAACCCAACTGCCGGCGAGCCTGCCGACGCTCGAGGTGCTCCCAACCGTGGGAGCTGGAAGTCGAAAGCTTGCCGCTCGGATGCGGGCCGAGGGGTACAGCACGCTCGAGGACCTGCAAGCCCACTACACGGGTTCGGACGATTCGATGAGCCCGTTGAACTACGTCTGGTTTCAGTACCGCTGGCAGCGGCTCGCCGCAAAGGTGTTCGATGCCGACGGTGAGGACGGACTGATTCGCCTGTGGGAGTGCTTCCACTCAACGGATCGCACATACACGAGTGAGGTCGCGGCAGCATCACTTGCCCGGCTCCTGACAGCCGAGGTGAGCCGGACGCTCGGCCGGGCAGTCCGAGATTGGCGATAGACGCGGCCAGATCTGCACGACCGGTTCCACTTGCCGCGAGAAAGCACTTTGGATGTTCGGGATGATCGACGAGACGCAGATCCGTGAACCGGGCCGGCGCTTGGCTGGCGCGGCGCCCGGCGCCCAGGTGATCCTGTTCGGCTCCCACGCCCGAGGAGACGCGGGCGCTCGCAGCGACCTAGACATCCTGGCCATCAGGCCGGAGGTCGAGAACGCTGGACTCGAGGCCGTCCGCTTGATGCGCGAGTTGCGCGACCTCCGACTGCCTCTCGAGATCGTCGTCGTCAGCGGAAGCGACGTCGAGGATTGGGGCAGCGTCCGGGGAAGCCTCGTGCACGCTGCGATCACCGAGGGGCGGATCCTCGCCGGCCGATGGCCGACCAGTGTGACTAGCGCGCGAGCTCATGGGTCTCGCGGAGGACGACCCTGCCGCCGCCGCAGCGCTGCTCGATATCGCCGGCGTGTCTGACGCGATCGTCGCGTTCCACGCCCAGCAGGCCATCGAGAAGTCCCTCAAGGCCGTCCTGGCATCGCGCGGAGTTGACTTCCCTTCACGCACAACCTCGCTGCGCTCTTCCAGCTGTGCGACGACGCCGGCGTGGACGTTCCGCTTGAGCTGGACGAAGCTGACCTCCTGACTCCATACGCCGTCGCGGCGCGCTACGGATCCAAGAGCCCCGTCACAGTTGACCGCGGTACCGCACTCCAGTTCGCCGCCGCAGCCGTCCGCTGGGCTGTTGGAGTCGTCGAATCCAGACGCGCCCACCTACCGCGCGAGCCGGTAGGTGGGCGCGAGCCGTCAATGGACGGCGAAGGAGAGTCGGCGACTTGCACGACTCCCAAGGGCTCGCTCGGGCCGCAGAGCAGAAGTCGGCCCGCCTGTTCTGCTCGTCGTCCGGAGCGACGGCCCCGCGGTGGCGGGCACGGCGCACGCTTCTCGACGAACGCACAGGTCGTGGCCGCCGAGCGGCGTCGGGCGCCCACGATTGCTTTGTCGCCGTGCGACGCGAGGTCGCACGTATTGAGTGAACTACCGGATTGGAGATCGATGTAGATGAGTTGAGCGTGTAGTTCCAGGTCCGTGCTCGATGACCTGTCCCCACCCTGGCGTGCGTTGTCCG
>DASZKP010000024.1:0-46712 GCA_035553395.1 Solirubrobacteraceae bacterium
CCGGGCCCGGCCGGCTCGGGATCCTGCCGGCCGACGAGGTCGGCGGCGACGACGTCGCGGAGGGACGGCATGTCGCCGGCGGCGGTCAGGGTCAGGCGGACCCGGGCGCCGGCGAGCTCGACCTCGCTGACGCCAGTCGGCCCGGCGAGCCGGTCGGCCAGGTCGGCGACGACCGCCGGCGCCAGCCAGGCGATCGCCGCGGCGAACGGCCCGGGAGTCGGCCAGTGGGCGAAGTGGGCGGCCCCACTGAGGATCAGCCGCTCCCGGGCGCGGGTCATCGCCACGTAGGCGATCCGCTGCTCCTCGGCAACCGCGGCCGTCCCCTGGAGGCGGCGGAGCTCCGTGTAGGCGAACGCCTCGGCCGCCTTGCCGCCGGTCAGCGTCGGCAGCCGCAGGCCGACGTGCTCGCCGTCGGTCAGAACGACCGGCGCGCCGATCGGCGGGCCGTGGCCGAGGTCGGCGAAGCAGACGACGGGGAACTCGAGGCCCTTGGCGGCATGGACCGTCATCAGACGGACGGCGTCGGTCTCGGCGAGCTGGGCGTGCTGCTCGCGGCTCGACCCGAGTCGGCCGGCCGCCAGCCGGTCGGCGAAGCCCCGCAGGTCGCGTCCCTCGCGAGCCTCGTACTCCCGGGCCAGGCGCAGCAGCTTGCGGACGTTGGCGAGGCCGAGAGCCCCGCCCGGCCCGCCGAACGCTCGCTCGCGGTAGCCGCTGCGGTGGAGCAGCTCGGCCAGCCCGAGCCCGGGCGCGGCCCGCCGCTCTCGCTCGATCTGGTCGCGGGTCCGACCCACCCGGTCGCGGTCGTCCGGCCGCAGGCCGGCCAGCGCCGCGGACGCCGCCGGGTCGTCTGCCCCGGCCGCGGTGAGGACCTCCCAGGGCGGGCGGCCGAGCGTCTTCGCGGCGAGGCCGACGACCGCCAGGCCGTCGGCGCCGATGCCGCACAACGGGGACGCGAGGACCCCATAGAGGGCGATGTCGTCGAGTGGGTTGGCCAGAACCCGCGCGTACGCGCCGAGATCGGCGATCTCCTGGGCCGCGTAGAACCCCCCGCCGAGCGCCGCGGCGACCGGGATCCCCCGCTCGGCGAGGGCCTGACCGTACACGCCGGCGGCCGTCGCGTATCGCAGGAGAACGACGATCTCCCCCGGCCGGGCCACCCCCGTCCGGATCAGCTCGTCGATCCGCCGGGCAAGCAGCACGGCCTCGGCCCGTCGCCACGGCGGGCCCGGCCCCGGCTCCTCGCCCGGCGCCGTCTCCTGCCAGCCGGCCGAGTCGCTCAGCATCAGCTCGATGACCGCCTCCCCGGCCGGTCCGCCGTCGTCGCCCGCGCCGGCCGACGGATCCCCGCCAACGGCGGCCAACCGGTCGCCGCGAGCGCCGGCCAACGCATCCCCCCGCCCGCCGGTCAACCGATCCCCGCCGACGCCGGCCAACCCGTCGCCGCGAGCGCCGGCCAGCGCATCCCCCCGCCCGCCGGTCAACCGATCCCCGCCGACGCCGGCCAACCCGTCGCCGCGAGCGCCGGCCAGCCCACCCCCGCGACCCCCGGTCAAGGCGCCGTCCTGAGCGCTGGCGGCCGCGTCGCCGCGAGTGGCGTTCGGGGCGCTGTCGCGACCGGCGACGAGCGGGACGAAGTTCGGGCCGAAGAGGGGCGCGAACGTCGCGTTGATCGCAGCGACCAGCGGCGGCCGCGACCGGAAGTTCCGCGACAGCGCGCGGACCCCGTCGCCCGAGGCCAGCTCGACCCGCCGCCGGCGGAAGATCCCGACGTCCGCGTGGCGGAAGCCGTAGATCGACTGGAACTCGTCCCCGACCGTGAACAGGTTCCCCCGGTCCAGCGCCCCGAGGATCGACATCTCCCGTGGGTTGGTGTCCTGGAGCTCGTCGACCATCAGCAGCTCGAAGCGCTCCGCCCATCGCTCGCGCACGCCGGCGTCCCCGACCAGGAGGTCCCGCGCCGACAGCTCGAGGTCGTCGAAGTCCAGCCCGCCCCGGATTCCCTTGGCCCGGGCGAACTCGGCCGAGAAGCCGTCGAGCAGTCGCCCGAGCAGGTCGAGCCCGACGACCCCGACGGCGTCGTCCCGCGCCTCGCAGCACCGCAGCCTCGCCGCCTCGTAGGCCTCGGCCGCCGGCGTCTGGAGGGCCTTCGCTCCCCGGTGGAGCTTCAGCCCATCGAGCCCGGCCAGCGCTCCCGCCGCCCCGAGGCCGAGGCCGCCCGCGTCGCGACCGCACCCCGCCGCGGCCAGCCGCTCGAGCGCGTCGAGCGCGTCGGCCACCCGACGTCCAGCACGCCCAGGACCACCCGCGAGCTCCCCGGCCAGGGCCGCGCCCGCCTCGACGAGGCCCTCCTCCGCCGCCGCCCGATCGTGCCGCGGTCCGGCGGCCGGCAGCCGCGGACGGGTCATGCCCCGGCTACGAAGCTCGTCGTGGACCCGTGAGATCGCCCCGGCCAGCCGGTCGACCCCGCACGCCGCGGCCAGGTCGAGCTCCGCCGGCCCGCTCATCCACGCGGCCAGCGCCCGGTCGAAGGCCTCCTGCCGCAGACCTGCCGCCGTCCCCTCGTCGAGCACGGCGAAGCCCGGCGCGAGACCTGCGGCCAGCGGGTGCGAGCGCAGCACGCGGGCGCAGAAGCCGTGGATCGTCGAGACGAACGCCGACTCGGTCTCCCGCGCCGCCGTCCGATCCCCGAGCTCGTGCAGCCGCCGGCGGACTCGCTCGCGCAGCTCGCCGGCCGCCCTCTCGGTGAACGTGATCGCCAGGATCCGACCCGGAGACACCCCGTCGTCGTGGACGGCCCGCACGAACCGTTCGACCAGGACCGTCGTCTTCCCGCTCCCGGCGTTCGCCGCCAGCAGCAGGGCCCCCTGCCGCCGCTCGACGGCCTCCTCCTGCTCGTCGGTCAGCGGCACCGCCAGTCCCCGCGCGATCACCTGGGTGCTCACCCTCCCACCCCACCCGCCGACGACCGGCGACCCGCGCAACGGCTCATGACCCGGCCCCGACCGGTCGGCTGCGGCAGATCGACGGGTACCGGCAGAGGCCGTGCGACGAGCAGGTCATCGGCCGCGCCTCGAGCGCTCCGGCCCGCTGCTCGCGCGCCGCCCGCACCGCCCGCTCGAGCCCTGACTGCACCGCCGCCGCGAGCTCGTCGGCGTCGACCCGGTCGGCCGGGAACCCCGCAAGGTCGGGCTCGGCGTCGACGAGCAGTGCTCCTCGCGGACGCAGATCCGGCCCCCGCAGCGGCTGGAAGAGCCCGCCCACGACGTCCAGGCCGAGCAGCTCGCCGGCCACCAGCATGTACAGGCTCATCGCCAGCCCGCCCCGCTCCTCCCACTTCGCCCGACCCGGGACATCCGCGCTCGTCTTGTAGTCGTGGACGATCGCCGTTCCCCCCGCCCGGTCGACGTCGACCCGGTCGATCCGCCCTCGCAGCACGAGCTCGCCCCCGGCCAGGGCGACCTCCGGCTGGCCGGCCCCAGGCAGGCCGAAGGCCAGCTCGTACTCGGCCGGCACGTGCCCCCATGAACCGTCCTCCAAGCCGACCAGATACCGCTCGATGTCGGCTGCCAGCCGCCGGCGGACCGCCCGGTCGCGCTGCTCGTTGCACGACACCTCGCCCGCATGCCCGGCCAGCGCCCGGTCGACAAGCTCACCGACGACCCCACGGTCGGCCGTCCCCGGCGGGCCGTCTGCGCACAGCTCCTCCATCGTCCGGGCGAGCACCGCGTGGGCGACGTTCCCCCGCGCCAGCGCCTCACCCGCCGGCTCGAGCGGCGCCGCCTCGAGCAGGCGCTCGACGAACCAGCCGACCGGGCACGCCGCCCACGACTCGAGCGCCGACGGCGACTGCACACGCCGTCGCCCGACGGCTTCGAGCACGCCGGCCGACTCGATCCGGCCGAGCCCCGCCCGCCCGCCTGCGCTGCCGTCGGGCACGGCCGCCGTCAACCGCTCCAGAGCATCCCCATCCTCCGACGCCGACGACCCATCCCCGCCGAGGCAGAACACGTCCCGCACGTCGTCGACGAAGGCCGATGCCGGCGACGGCCCGCCGTCGTCCCCGATCCTGTGCCAGCTCAGCCGCAGCCGCGACTGCGCCCGCGATGTCGTCGCGTAGAAGAGGTACCGCTCGGCCGCCATGGCATCCTCGAACGGCGCCAGCACGAGCCCCGAGACCCGCGCGATCTCCGCCCGGTCGTCGGCCGAGAAGAACGGGCCCTCACGCGCCTGCGCCGGGAACGCGCCCTCCTGGAGGCCGCAGACGAAGACCGCCCGCACCCGCCGCGCCCGCAGCGACAGCGCGTCGCAGACGACGACCCCTCCGGCAACCGGCGGCGGCTCGAACTCGAGCCCCGCCAGCGTCGAGATCAGGTCGCCCGGGCTCGGCCCGAGCGACGCGTCCGCCCTCGTCAGCTCCAGCAGCTCCCCAAGGCGCCGCGCCGCCTCCCCCACGACCTTCGCCTGGGCCAGCTCGGCCGCCCCGACCACGTGCGCCCGCCGCCGCCACGGAGCCGCGACCAGCCGATCCAGCTCGCCGGCCACTCGCTCGAGCAGCGCCGCCGGCCCCCGCTCGGCCGCCGCCCGCACACGGTCCAACCCGTCGAGGGGGAAGTGCTCCCACGCCCGCGCGGCCACCACCGCCCGGTTGATGCCCGTCCTGCGGAGCATCGCCTCGAAGCGGTCGACGAGCTCGGTGTGCTCGAGCACGCCCGGCGTCCGCAGCCAGTCGACCAGATCCGCCGCCCCGCCGTCCGCAAGTCCCGCTCGCAGCAGCCCCAGCAGCCCCCGGCCGACCGCCGTGTCGGCGAACCGGATCCGTCGCATCATCGAGATTCCCACGCCCAGCTCGCCGAAGACCTCCCCGATCAGGACCTCCGATCCGCTCACCGACCGCATCACCACGGCGATCTCCTCCGGCCCGTACCCCGCTTCGAGCAGGCCGACGATCTCCCCACCGACCAGCTCGAGCTCCTCGCGCTCGCCCTCCCCCTCGAGCAGCCCGACCGCCCCGGTCGGGTCGATCGGCTCGACGTCCTCCTCGTAAAGGGTCCGTTCGAGATGGTGAAGCGTCGCTCGCCCGGCCTCCTCGTAGTGGTCGGCCCGCGCCGGCAGCTCGACGACCTCCTCGGCCGCCGGGCGCAGCGTCTCGAACGTCGTCGCCCGCCCGGCGAACGCGACCCGGCCCGGCTCGTACGGCAGCGAGACCACGACATCGACGCTCCGCGCCAGCGTCTCGACCACGTCGAGCTGCAGCGGATCCAGGTCGTCGAAGCCGTAGAGCATGACCGACCCGCTCCCCCAGACCGACGGATCGATCCGGATCGCGTCGAGCGACGCCGACGCCGACTGCTCCTCGTCGGGCCGGCCGAGCCGCTCCAGCCGCCGCCGGTAGCCCGAGTAGATCGCCGCGACCTCGTCGCAGTAGGCCCGCCGCCGGCCGACCGGCGCCCAGCTGCGCAGGGCGACGGCAAGCCGCTGCGGCTGGATCCGCCTGGTCCCGAGCTCCGCGACCAGACGCGTCGCCGCGCCCAGGAAGCCCGGCGCCGCCGCGCTCGCCGCGAGGAGCTCGAGCCGGGCCTCGGCGATCGCCGCGGCGACGACCCGCTCGCGCGCCCACGGCCCCAGCGGCCGGACGCCCAGCCCGGCCCGCCGCCCGATCTCCCGGATCAGCCCACCGAACGACTCGACCCGAACGCCGAGGACCGCCCCCGTCTGCGCGAGCTCCCGCCGGTAGTGGACGGCGTCCGCGGACGTCGGCACGACGAGGATCGGTCCGGTCTGCGGCCCCCTGCCCGACCCGCCGCGCGTACCGCGCGCGAGCTCCGACCGGTAGCGGTCGAGGACGACCTGCGCCTTGGCCGAGTTGGCCGGGCCGGTGACGAGGGTGAGCGGCACGACCATGGATCGTCGCGCACGCAGGGGACGGCTCCCCTCGGCTCGCGCTCGATCGACGCCTCCCGTCCGTCCGAGCGCCCGGCGACCCCGACTCGCGGGGTCGGTCGACTGCGCCCTATGCCGCGTCTCGCTCGGGCGCTGCGGCCGCGACCGCCGGCGTCGCCTCGCCGCCGACCTCGCCCTCGACCTCGACCTCCGGCGGCTTGGCTCCCTCCCGGGCCCACGGCTCGTCGAACTCGGTCCGCCACTTCCCGTCCTCGGTCTGCATCAGGGCCAGGCGCGCCCTGAACGACCGGCCGCTGCGGCCCTTGAAGCCGGTCACCGGCTTCTCCGTCCGTCCGTTGGAGATCAGCTCCCGGGCGACGACCAGCGGCAGGGTCTTGCCGGCCTTGGCCTTCCAGATCACGAACCCACAGCCCGGGTCGTCGCGCGACCAGCACGAGTACCCCTTGCGGTTCTCGACGATGTCGTGGCCGCAGACCGGGCACGGCCCGAGGTTCGCCCGCGGGATGCGGACGTCCTTCAGCTTCGCGTCGAGCTCCTCGATCGTCTCCCGGGCGAAGCCGGCGATGTCCGCCATGAAGCGCTCCCGCTGCTCCTCGCCGCGCTCGATCTTCCCGAGGCGGTGCTCCCAGCTCCCGGTCAGGTCCGGCGACGTCAGCGCGTGCTCGCCGAGCAGGCGGATCACGTTGCGGCCCTTCTCGGTCGCGACCAGCGCCCGCCCGTCCCGCTCGAGGTAGCCGACGTCGATCAGCCGTTCGATGATCGACGCACGCGTCGCCGGCGTCCCGATCCCCGAGTCCTTCATCGCCTCCCTGAGCTCCTCGTCGTCGACCAGCTTCCCGGCCGTCTCCATGGCGCCCAGCAGGGACGCGTCGCTGTAGCGCCGCGGCGGCTTGGTCTCCTTCGCCAGGCTCTCCGCTTCCAACGTGCGCGCCGGCTCGCCCTGTACGAGCTTCGGCAGGTCGCCACTGTCGAGGTCCTCGTCGTCCTGACCCTCCCCCGTCCCCCGCAGTGCCGCCGGATCGGCCGGCGCCGAGGTACGGGCGGCGTCCGGCATCGACAGGTAGACCGCCCGCCAGCCGGGCACGAGCAGGACCTTCCCGCGGGTTCGGAAGACGTGTTCGGCGACCGTCGTCTCGACCCGCGTGTTCTCGAGGATCGCGTCCGGGTGGAAGACCGCCAGGAACCGCCGGGCGACGAGGTCGTACACCCGGTGGTCGTCGTCGTTCATCTTGTCGACCGGGTGCTCGGACCGCGTCGGGATGATCGCGTGGTGGTCGGTCACCTTCGCGTCGTCGACAACCCGCCCCAGCGGGAGCAGGTCGAGGCCGGTGACGTAGCTCGCGGCCTCCCGGTACTCCGGTCGATGGCCGACCAACTCGGCCGTCGGCTTGATCTCCTCGACCATGTCGCTCGTCAGGAAGCGCGAGTTCGTCCGCGGGTAGGTCAGCGCCTTGTGCTCCTCGTACAGCCGCTGCGCCGCGCTCAGCGTCCGCCTGGCCGAGAAGCCGAAGCGGGTGTTGGCCTCCCGCTGGAGCGACGTCAGGTCGTAGAGCATCGGCGCCTTCTCGGTCTGCTTGCGCTTCTCGACCTTCGTGATCACGCCCGTCTTCCCGCGGACCGCCGCGACGATCGCCTCGGCCTCCGCGGCCGTCGCGATACGCGGCTTGGCGGCCGCGTGGAAGCGCCCTCCGTACACGCGTGACCCGTCGCCCGACGGCTCGAACCTCGCGTCCACCAGCCAGTACGGCTCCGGTTTGAACGCCCTGATCTCCTCCTCCCGCCGGGCCACGATCGCCAGCGTCGGGGTCTGGACGCGTCCGAGTGAGACCGCACCGTCGAACGACGACCGCAGGCGGATCGTCGCCGCCCTGGTCGAGTTCATCCCGACGATCCAGTCGGCCTCCGACCGCGACCGGGCCGCCTGCTCGAGGCTCTGGAGCTCGGCGGCCGGGCGCAGATGGGCGAACGCGTCCCGCATCGCGCTGTTGGTCATCGACGACAGCCACAGCCGCCGGACCGGCTTGTCGGCCTTCGCCTTCTCGAACAGGTACGCGAAGATCAGCTCGCCCTCACGCCCGGCGTCGCACGCGTTGATCACGTCGCCGACGTCCTTGCGGTGGAGCTGTCTGTTGACCACGCTCATCTGCTTCTTCGACCGCTCGTCCCGCACGACGAGCTTGAAGGCCGGCGGCACGATCGGCAGGTCGGCCATCCGCCACTTCTTGAACTTCGGGTCGTACTCCTCGGGATCCGCGAGCTGGACGAGGTGGCCGACCGCCCACGTGATGACGTGGTCCGGTCCCTCGAGGAAGCCCTCGCTCTTGGCGAACGGCCCGGTCAGGACCTTGGCCAGGTCACGGCCGACCGACGGCTTCTCGGCGATCACGAGCGTCTTGCAGTCTTGTGGCACGCGCCGCAGGGTACTCGCTCGCCGACACCGTGTCCTGACACCGATCGGTCCCCCGGCGCCCCCGCCACCCTTGCGACGGACCCCTCTCCCGATCGCGGACGGCCTGCGGTGAGACCGACCGCCTAGTCCGCGCAGCCCTCCGTCGAGACCGGACCACCGGCTTTGGCGACGTCGTGGACGACCGTCGAGTTGGCCACCCCGAAGCCGCCGCTCGGCCCGCCGTCGGTCGTCGCCGCGAACACCGTCGCCACGACCTGACCGGCCGAGTCGACCACCGGGCCGCCCGAGTTTCCCGGCCGCACGAGCCCGCGGATCGGCGTCAGCAGGCGCGAGACCGGACCGTTGCCGTAGGCATCCTGCGTCAGCACGGTCTGCGTCTTGCCGATCCGGCCCGCCTGGACGTTGAACGGACCGTCCTGCGGGTAGCCGAGGATCGCCCCCGACCGGCCCGACGGTGGGTCGGTGGCCAACGGCAGCGCCGGCGCGTCGACTCCCGATACCCGCAGCACGGCGATGTCGTTGCGCGGGTCGAACACGACCACCTCGG
This sequence comes from Solirubrobacteraceae bacterium, assembly GCA_035553395.1. Classification (GTDB taxonomy): domain Bacteria; phylum Actinomycetota; class Thermoleophilia; order Solirubrobacterales; family Solirubrobacteraceae; genus Palsa-513. Next base: position 8,859 of record DASZKP010000024.1, read on the forward strand.
CCGGGAGATCCGGCGGGTTCCCCCCGGCCTGGACGACCGTGTCGTGCTCGCCGGCGACGACATGCGCGTTCGTGACGACCTCGCCCGGCGCGACGACCCAGCCCGTGCCCTCGATCCCGAGGCCACACGCGCTGCCCAGCACGCGCACGACGCTCGGCGCCGCCTGGCGGACCGCCGGATCCTCGATGACCGCCGGCGCCGGCGCCTGGACGCCGGCCTGGGGTCCGGCGATCGACGGCAGGGGGTCGAAGCGAGCGAGGGCGTGGAGCAGCACGCCCGACGGCGGCAGCAGCTCGTCGAGGCGGTGGAGGATCGTCGAGCGCTGGATGTCCATCCGGACCGGGTCGGCGCCCGGCACCTGGAGTGCGACCGTCCCCAGGATCCACGCGATTCCCAGCGCGACGCATGCCGATAGCCCGGCCCCGAGCAGGCCGTCGAGAACCCCGAGGAAGGCGAAGTCGACCGCCCGACGCAGGCGCAGGCCCAGGCCCTCGAGACCCGACGCGAGGATCCCCCCCGCGAGGACCGCCCCGAACAGGCCGAAGGCCGGCGCGTACGGTGACATGTCGCCCGACGAGAGCAGCCCGCTGGCCAGCCGCGTTCCGAGCACCGCGCCGACCGCGAAGCCGATCAGTGACAACGCACCGACGATGAAGCCGCGGAAGTAGCCGGACACCGCGAACACGGCGGTGCCGCCGACGATGATCCAATCGAGCGAGGTCATGTGGCCCCGGCGAGCCTATCTGGTGCGTGGCCCGGGCTTCGCATCACTAGTGACATGCGGAATGCTCTAGCGTGCTTGAGCGTGAGGTACGTCGTCCGTGGGGTTTGCCCGCGCGCACGCACGCGGGGAGTCACCGACGCCGGCCGGCAGTCGGGGTGTGCGCGCAGACACGGCCGGGAGACCGGCTCGGTCGCGACCGCACGGATCTTCGGCCTGCTCGGCGCCCTCGTCGTCGGCCTGATCGCCGCCCTCCTGCTCAGCGGGTCCGGTGGGACGTCGGCCTCCCAGCGGCTGGCCGAGAGCTTCGTGACCGCGTGGACCCAGGGCGACTACGCACAGATGTACGCCGACATCGACCCCGCAGCCCGCGCCCGCTACTCGATCACCGCCTTCGCCGACGCCTACCGCGGCGACCTCGCCACCGCGACGGCGACCGGCGCCCGCGTCGGGAAGGCGCAGCCGCCTCGGGACGGCACCGTCACCGTTCCCGTGACACTGCACACCAGCCTCTTCGGCACGATCCAGACCAGCTTCGTGCTGCCGGTCTCCCAGACGGCGTCCGGTCAACGCATCACCTGGCGGCGCTCGCTCGGCTTCCCCGGCGTCCGCCCCGGCGAGTCGCTGACCCGCCAGACGTCGACCCCGCGGCGGGCGGCCCTGCTCGCTCGCGACGAGACCCCGCTCAGCTCGCTCGCCGCCGCCTCGGGTGTGATCGGATCGCTCGGCCCGATCCCGGCCGACCAGGCCGCGCTCGACTACGAGGCCGGCGACCCGCCGAACGCCACGGTCGGCCTCGACGGCCTCCAGCTGATCTTCAACCGCCGCCTGACCGGGACGATCGGCGGCGTCCTGCTCGCCGGCACCCGGATCCTCGCCCAGGCGACCGCCCGCCCCGCCCCGCCCCTGCGGACCTCGCTGTCGCCGAAGCTCCAGACCCTCGCCGTCACCACGCTCGCCGACCAGCCGGGCGGGATCCTCGTGATGCGCCCGGACACCGGCGAGATCCTCGCCGTCGCCGGCACGCCCTTCTCCGAGCTCCAGCCGCCCGGCTCGACCTTCAAGATCGTGACCCTGACCGGCGCCCTGCTCGCCGGCCTGGCGACGCCGACCACGACATACCCGTACGAAACGTCGACGACGATCGACGGGTACAAGCTCCAGAATGCCAACGGCGAGTCCTGCGGCGGATCGCTCGCACTCGCCTTCGCCGTCTCCTGCAACTCCGTCTTCGCCCCACTCGGCGTCCAGGTCGGCGCCGCCGGTCTCGTCGGCGCGGCCGAGCGCTTCGGCTTCAACTCGCCGCCGCCGATCCCTGACGTCGCCGAGAGCACGATCCCACCAGCCGATCAGATCGGCGGCGCCCTCGACGTCGGCTCCTCGGCGATCGGCCAGGGCATGGTCCAGGCGACGGTCTTCCAGATGGCGCTGATCGCCTCGACGATCGCCGAGGGCGGAGCCCGCCCGGTCCCGACGCTCGCCCTCGGCGTCCGCAACCCCAAGCCGCGCGTCCTCCCCTACTCGGTCGCCAAGACCGTCGCCCAGCTGATGGTCGGCGTGGTCGCCCACGGGACGGGCACCGCCGCCCAGATCCCCGGCGTGATCGTCGCCGGCAAGACCGGAACCGCCGAGCTCACGACGACGGTCGTCAACTGCACGCCCGACCCGACCGATCCCGCGTCGTGTCCCCCGCCCGTGCCCGACGACCCGAAGAACACCGACGCCTGGTTCGTCGCCTTCGCCCCCGTCCAGAAGCCCCGGGTCGCCGTCGGCATCCTGCTCGACAACGACGGTGCCGGCGGCGACACCGCAGCGCCGCTGGCGAAGATCCTCCTCGAGGCCGCGCTGAAGTCGACCCCCGTAGCCGCGGCTTCGCCGCCGCCGACCGGCTCTTCCGCGGCCACCACCGGCGCCGGCCCGGAGCTCCGCCCGCTCGGCTGAGGAGCCGCGGCCGGCGTTTGGGATCACCCGGCCGCGGGAATTCCCGGGGGCGTGCGGCCGGCCCACCGACTTCCCGGCGTCCTTGACGGGCCGCGAGCCCGATGAGCGACGCGCCGCAGCCGCATGAGATCTACCGGAGGATGCGCCACGAGGGCCGCGACCGGCTCGAGCGGACCCGCCTGGAGCTCTCCGCGTCCTCTCTCCTGGCCGGATTCGACGTCGTCTTCGGAGTGGTCGCCTTCGCCGCCGTCGACGCCGCACTGACGCCCCACCTCGGCGTCCCGGCCGGCCACTTCGCCGGAGCCCTCGCGTTCGGGATCGCCTTCGTCTTCATCGCGATCGGCCGCTCCGAGCTGTTCACCGAGAACTTCATGGTCCCCGTCGTCGGCCTCCGCGGCGGCCTCACCAGCAAGCTCAAGCTCCTCGAGCTCTGGATCGTCTCCCCGGTCTTCAACATCGCCGGCGGGACGATCCTGATCCTGATCGTCACGACGCACGGAGTCCTTCCCCCCGGCGCCGGCACCAGTCTCACGACGATCGCCCTCCACGCCCACGGCTACGACCTCGCGACGGCGTTCGCCAGCGCGATCGCCGGCGGCGCCCTGATCACCCTGATGACGTGGCTGATCGAAGGCAGCCCGACTCCCGGCATCCGGGTCCTCGTCGCCTGGATCGCCGGCTCCCTGCTCGCACTCGGGTCCTTCGACCACGTCATCGTCGTGACCCTCGAGATGATCCTCGGGATCCGATTCGGGGCCGCGATCCCCTGGCTGGACGTCCTCCAGAACGTCGGCGTCGCAGCCGCCGGCAACCTGGTCGGCGGCTTGGCCTTCGTGACCCTGACGAGGACCGGTCAGGCGATCGGCTCGAGCGAGGGGGAGGCGCCTCTGGAGGACGGCCCGCCGGCCGCGCTCTGACGCTGGTCCCGGGCGACCCGCGTCGAGCCGCCGCCCGTCGCTTCGAGCGGCCCGCGATCGCTGGACGTCGCTAGACGTCGAGGGTGACGATCGACTCGCTGTGGGGGTTCGACGGATCGACGATGTGCAGCACGAGCGGCCGGTCGTCGAAGCTCGCCAGGGGAATCTTGAAGAGCAGCGCCGCGCCCGACGTCGGTCCGTCGGCCGCGAGGCTGCCGACGAGTGGCAGCTGGTCGTAGGGCGCGACCATCACGCTGTGGTAGGCGAACGGATTGGTCCCCTTCACCGGCGTCGGCCTGAAGACGTCTCCGGCGGTGTCGGTCATGTAGTAGTCGTACGCCGCCTGGTAGGCCTTGCCGTGCTCGTTGAGGACGAGCATGAAGACCCCGAACCACGCCTGGGCCGGGGTCAGCGCGACCGTCGCCGGCGACAGGCCCTCGAGGTAGGACGCGTCCTCGGTGTCGTAGGGGTTGAGCTCCCGCGAGAACTGGACCTGGTACTTGAGCTGGCCGACGTTGACGTAGATCGCCTCGCTGTCGGCGCTCTTGACGTTGGCGACGTAGCCGCATCCCGAGAGCGTCACTGCGCAGGCGGCGATCGCGATCAGCAGGAGGGTTCGTCTGGCCGTCATTGACGCCGGCAGTCTAGAAGATGACCCCGCCCCGGCGCCCATTCGGCGCTCAGAGTCCGGCGATCGTCGCACGGCGGTCCGGGTGGACCCCGCTCTCGAGGATCGAGCGGAGGCGCTCGAGCGCCTTGGCGTTCTGCCGGCGCAGCCAGATCCGACCGCCGAACTGCTCGAGCATGCGGTCCGAAGCCGTGACCGGCTGCGTCGTCGTGCTCAGGGCCACCTCGGTCCGTCCGGGCTGGCTCGACTCGAGCGTGTAGACCGTCTGCATCTGGACGCGGTTGAACTTGCCACCCCGGCCCGATTCGACGATCCGCCGCGGCTCGTCGACCTCGACGATGCTCACGCCCATCCAGCTGAACCGCTGGAGCGGCGCCTTGACCCGGAAGCGGGCTCCCGCGCCCACGCCCACCGTGTTGGTTCGCGTCAGGTGCCAGTCGTCCAGGTAGTGATCGGTGAACTCCGGATGATTGGCGATGTCGAGGAGGTACGAGTAGACCTCCTCGATCGGGCGGGCCACGACGATCGAGACGTTGAGCGCATCCACGGCCGCGCGCAGTCTACGCGTACCGGCCTCCGCGCGCCAGAGCAGGGCAGCAGCGCCTGGATGCAGTCCTCTGGCTCGGCGACCGTCTTCCCGTCCGACCCGGCAGACCGTCGCCGCGGCGGTCCGCACCGCCCGAACGGAGGTCCCGGCGGCCTGCGCCGCGGCGGGCGCTAGGAATTCGGCGCTGCGGCGCTGCGCGTGACCTTGACCGTGTGGCCGTACTCGCCGTGGCGGACCGCCTCGCTGGAGACCGGCGGCTCGCGCCGCAGCGGCCGGCACAGCTCGCAGACGACCTGTTCGCCGTCGTAGAGATGCACCCGCTCACCGATCAGCGGAGCCCGCCCGCAGTCGGCGCAGCTGATCCGTTCGTGCTCGAGGATCCCGATGCTCCGCCGCAGCAGATGGCGCTCGAGCTGCTCGGGGACGATCGCCTGAGCCCGCCGCAGTGTCCTGCTCGCGAGGCCCCCGGCAGAGGGATGCGCATGTGGTTGGGCCACATCACCGTCTTCGCCGCCGACACCGCCGATCCTCCGTGATCGGCGGTGTTTTCGCAACCGGCGCAGATAGTCGCAATAGGCACGTATGATGTTGAGAGACGTGGCACCCTATGCGCAAGGCGTCTTGCGGAAGGAGTCGCAGTGGAACCGTTGATCTCAGGCACGATCGCCGCCACCGGCTCGTTTCGCTGCGAGAAGTGCGGCTATGTGCTGACCCTCGCGGCCGCCGACAGCCTCACCGACTGCCCGGACTGCGGGGCACGCGCGTTCGTCCGCGCCTCGCTCTTCAGCGCCCCGCCCGGGGCCGCCGCACCGGTCGTCGACGACGAGCGCGACCGCCTGATCGCCGAAGGCCGAGCCCGGATCGACCAGCCCGGCGAGTACCTCGTCTACGAGGCCGACGACGAAGTCCACGTCGCCCCGCTGCTCGGCGAATGGACCCGGGTCGGGCGGAGCCTGGCGGCCAACGTCCGGTTCGACGACCCGACCGTCTCCCGCCGGCACGCCCTGATCGTGCACACCCCCGACGGTGCCCAGGTCCTCGACGACCGCAGCCTCAACGGGGTCTTCGTCAACGGAACCCGCGTGACCCATCGGACGCTGGCCGACGGCGACGAGATCGTGGTCGGCCGCTACCGGCTCCGCTTCCTCGTCGTCAGCGAGGTCGCCGCCGGCACGCAGGCGACCGGCACCACGGCCTGAGCGCTCACCCCCGCAGGAGCTCGAGCCGATCTCGGGCTTCGGGAAGCCCCAGCCGGACGAGCAGCTCGCCGGCGAGCGCCAGGTAGTCGCCGCCGAGATCCGGCCGGAGATCGAGGATCGACGTCGCCCGCTCGGCCGACTCCGCGTAGGCGATCGAAGCCCTGATCACGGTCTCGAAGACCTTCCCGCCGAAGCCATCCTTGAGGGTTGCGTGGGCCTCCCGGGAATGGACCGTCCGCAGGTCGGCGATGTTCAGCACGACACCGACCCACTCGAGCCCCGGGTTCAGGCTCTCCCGAGCCGCCTCGATCACCTCCAGGGCCTGCTCGACCCCCTGGAGCGCGAAGTACTGGGCCTCCGTCGTGATCAGCGCGTAGTCGGCCGCGACCAGGGCGTTGACCGTCAGCAGGCCGAGCGACGGCGGGCAGTCGATCATGATCGCGTCGTAGCCGGCGAGCGGTACGAGGGCCCGCTTGAGCGACAGCTCGCGGCCCATCCGCCCGCCCAGCGCGAGCTCGGCCTCGGCGAGGCGCAGGTTCGCCGGCATCACGTCGTCGTGGATCGCCTCGGCCGCCCCCGCCGTCCCCTGGAGCACCTCGGCAACCGTCGGAAAGGCCTCGGGATCGACGTCGAAGTAGTCGGACAGGTTGCCCTGCGGGTCGAGGTCGATCGCGAGGACTCGCAGACCGACGCGGCGGAGGATGTCGGCGAGCGTGCGCACCGTCGTCGTCTTTCCGGTGCCCCCCTTCTGCGAGAGGATCGCGATCGTCTTCGCCATCGGTTCGGCCGATACTAGACGCTCACGACACTGGCGCCGCTCGACTCGAAGCCGACCTGCAGCACGCTCGCCCAGCCGGCCGCCCGGTCGGTCAGCGCCGCGACCACGCCGGCCGTGTCCGGTGCCAGGCACCAGAAGAGCACGGTCGGTCCGGCGCCGCTGATCGTCGCTCCGATCGCCCCGATCGACTCGGCCTCGCCGAGCAGCGCGTAGCTGCGGGGGAAGAGGTGGGCTCGCTGCGGCTGATGGACGCGGTCGGCGAGACCTCGGCCGACGAGCTCCCAGCTGCCCCGCGTCAGCCCTAGCACGAGGAGGGCCCCGTGCGCCGTGTTGAAGACGGCATCGCCGAGCGGCACCTCCGACGGCAGGGCCGCCCGCGCGGCCGCGGTCCGAACCGGTTCGTCCGGCACCACCAGGACGGCATCGAGCCCGGCCGGCGGATCGAATCGATCGGCCTGGCCGTCCGCGCAGATCACGAAGCCGCCGTGGAGGGCGGCCGAGACGTTGTCGGGATGGCCCTCGAGCTCGCACGCCAGCCCGAACACGTCGGCCGCCGTGCCCGAGCACGCGCGACCGGCGAGCAGGCCGGCGACGATCGCCGCCGCACTCGACCCGAGACCCCCGCTGAGCGGGATCTCCGAGCGAACCCGGAAGCTCAGCCGATCCGCCGGGTGGAAGCGCTCGAAAGACCTGACGATCAGGTTCGAGCGATCCCGCGGGAGGTCGAGATCGGTCTCCAGCGAGAACTCACCGGCCGGTCTGACCTCGACCTCCAGGTGCAGCGACAGGGCCGCCGCGAAGCTGTCGAACCCCGGCCCGAGGTTGGCCGAGGACGCCGGCACACGAACCCGGCAGCCACCCATCAGTCGCCGGGGGAGCCGTCGATCACGGATCGATCACGGCCCGCTCGATCGCCGCGAGCTCCGGCTCGCAGGGGATCACGGCCCCCGCCTGCTCGAGCGCCGTGCTCGGATCCTTGAGGCCGTGGCCGGTCAGGACGCACGCGACTCGCCGCGCCCCGCCGGCCCCGTACCGCAGCAGGCCGGCCACCGACGCGGCCGACGCCGGCTCGCAGAAGACGCCCTCGCTGGCCGCGAGCAGCCTGTAGGCGGCGAGGATCTCCGTGTCCGTGACCGCCCGGATCGCCCCGCGTGACGCGCTCATCGCGCCCATCGCCTCCTCCCAACGCGCCGGCTTGCCGATCCGGATCGCGCTGGCGATCGTCTCCGGCTCGGCGACCGGCTTGCCGTAGACCAGCGGCGCGGCGCCCTCCGCCTGGAATCCGAACAACCGGGGAGCGGCGCCGGCCTCGACGAAGCCCGCCCAGTACGCCGTGATGTTGCCGGCGTTTCCGACCGGGATGCACAGCGCGTCGAGGTCGCCGTCGAGATCCTCGAGCAGCTCGAAGGCGGCCGTCTTCTGGCCGGCGAGGCGGAAGTCGTTGACCGAGTTGACGAGCGCGATCGGATGGCGATCGGCAAGCTCGCGGACCAACGCGAGCGCCTCGTCGAAGTTGCCGCGCAGGGCGATCACCCTGGCCCCGTGCATCAGTGCCTGGGCCAGCTTCCCGGTCGCGATCTTCCCATCCGGAATGATCACGACGCACCGCACGCCGGCCTTCGCCGCGTAGGCCGCCGCGCTCGCCGCCGTGTTGCCGGTCGATGCGCAGATCACCGTCTTCGCGCCCTCGCGGACCGCCGCCGACACCGCGCAGGTCATCCCCCGGTCCTTGAACGACCCCGTCGGGTTCATCCCCTCGAGCTTGAGGTGGACCTCGGCGTCGACGAGCTCCGACAGACGCTCTGCGAGCACAAGCGGCGTCGACCCCTCGCCGAGCGTGACGACCGGGTCGACCGCCGCGAACGGCAGGCGATCGCGGAAGCGCTCGATGACTCCGATCCTGGTCACTCGAACTCCTCGTCGATGACCCGAATCGCCCGCGGCCGCGACCGCACGAAGTCGAGCCGGCCGATCGCCGCGGTCGCCGCGAGCAGGCGGGACTCGAGCAGTGGGTGGGTGACCATCACGAGCCGCGCGTGCTCGCCGAGGCCGCTCTGGACGACTGACTTGATCGAGGCGCCCTGCTCCCCTAGCAGCGCGGCGACCGCGGCCAGCACCCCCGGACGGTCGGCTACCTCCATGTGGAGGTAGAAGGCCGAGACCACGTCGTCGACGATCTCGAGCTCCGGGGCGAAGGACTCGGTCACGGCCGGGTGGGCGCCGCCGGTCGTGATCGCGCTGATCAGGTCCCCGAGCACGGCGCTCGCCGTCTGCGGCCCGCCCGCCCCCGGGCCGGACATCGTGATCTCGGTGAAGTCCTCCGACTCGACGGTGACCGCGTTGAACGGGCCGTTGACCGACGCCAGGGGATGGCCGTCGTATAGGAAGGCCGGGTGCACGCGGACCGACACGCCGTCCGCGAGACGCTCAGCCGTCCCGATCAGCTTCAGCTCGAGGCCCAGCTCCCTGGCGTAGGCGATGTCGTGGACGGTGATCTGCTCGATCCCTTCGTAGCGAACCTGATCGATGTGCACCGGCGTGCCGAAGGCCATCCGCGCGAGGATCGCCATCTTCGCGGCCGCGTCCCGACCGCCGACGTCGTCGGACGGGTCAGCCTCCGCGTAGCCCAGCCGCTGGGCCTCGGCCAGGGCCTCGCCGTAGCTCATGCCGCTGCGCGTCATCTCGGTCAGGATGAAGTTGGTGGTCCCGTTGACGATCCCGTGGATCCGCTGGACCTCCGCCCCGGCGAGCGACTCCCCGAGCACCCGGATCACCGGGACGACCCCCGCGACCGCCGCCTCGAAGCCCAGCAGGACCCCGTGCTCACGGGCCAGTCCCCAGAGCTCCTCACCGTGCTGGGAGAGGAGCTGCTTGTTTGCCGTGATCACGTGCCGACCCGCCCGCAGCGCCCGGCTCACGTAGTCGTAGGCCGGGTCGATCCCGCCGATCAGCTCGACGATCAGCTCCGACCGCTCGAGGATCTCGTCGAAGTCGCCGCGGCTGCGCGTCAGCACGCCCGCGAGCTCCGGCCGGCGTCCGGTCAGGCGCTCGATCCGCTCGATCCGCGAGCCGAGCAGGTCGTCGAAGGCAGCGCCGACCGTCCCGTACCCGAGCAGCCCGACCGGGAACGCGCCGGTCCTCCCCGACGGCCGGGGAGCCGCCGTATCCGTCCGCGTCCTAGAGGTCACGAACGTGCAGGTCCTCGACCGTCTCGCGACGGACGACGACGCGAGCGCCGCCGTCCTTGCAGAAGATCACCGGCGGCCGGGGCACGCCGTTGTAGTTGTTGGCCATCGCGTGCCCGTAGGCCCCGGTCGCCGGCGTCACGAGGATGTCCCCCGGCCGCGGTTCGTCGAGCACGGCGTCGCGCACGATCACGTCGCCCGACTCGCAGTGCTTGCCCGTGACATGGCATCGCGTCGACCCGCCGAAACGGTCGGCGATCTCGGCCTCGTACTCGGCGTTGTAGAGCATCGGCCGCAGGTTGTCGGACATCCCCCCGTCGACGCCGACCCACGTCGACACGTTGTGCTTGACGCTCTCGACCGTGTACAGCGTCACGACGCCGTTCGCCACCAGAGACCGCCCCGGCTCGATCAGCAGTCGCCTGTCCCGGCCGAGCCGCTCGTGCGCGGCTCCGATCAGCCCGCCGACGAACTCCTCGACCGTCGGTGGCCGCTGCGCCGTGCGGTAGGCGACCCCGAGGCCGCCGCCGAGGTCGTAGACCGGGAAGTCGCCGAGCCCGGCGAGCACGGCGATCGCCGCGCGAAACGGTCCGACGTCGAACAACTGGGATCCGATGTGCATGTGCAGGCCGGCGAGCTCGAGCCCGGCGACGCCGCGCACGCGCTCGATCGCGAGCGTCACGTCGCTCGGGCCGAGCCCGAACTTCGAGTCGGCCTGTCCCGTGGAGATCTTCTCGTGCGTCTCGCCCCGCACACCCGGCGTGACGCGGATCAGGACCCGCTGCTCGGCGCCGAGTCGCTCGAGGCGGTCGATGTCGTCCATGTTGTCGATCACGATCAGCCCCACCCCCGCCGCGACCGCACCCGCCAGCTCGGCCTCGCCGCGCGCGTTCCCGTGGACGACGATCGCCGCCGGGTCGAACCCGGCCCGCAGCGCGAGGTGCAGCTCACCCGCGGACGCGACGTCGCAGCCGAGGCCCTCCTGCGCGAACAGGCCCATGACCGCCGTGCACGGGAACGCCTTGGCCGCGAAGGTGACCTGGAAGTCGTCCTGGCCGGCGTCGCGGATCGCCCCCTGATACGCGCGCGCCCGGCTGCGCAGGTCCTCCTCGGCAACGACGTAGGCCGGCGTCCCGAACTCGGCGGCCAACTCGATCGCGTCGCAGCCGCCGACCTCGAGCCGTCCCCGTTCGTCGAGGCGGCTGCCGAGCGGGAAGACGTGCGATAGCGACTGGGCCACGGCCATGGACGCCGATTATCCCCGGATCGCCACGGCGAGGACCATCAGGCGGACCACCACCCGGGCCGATCGTGACCCGCGGCCCGTCGGCGGCCGGGGCCGCCGGCCGTGAGGTCAGCTCTGCGGGGCGGCGGGCTGGGCGCCGAGCGAGGTGACGGCGGCGGCGACGGCGTTGCCGAGCGCGACCACGCCGTTGGCCAGTCCGGTGCCGACCGCCGTGAGCGTTCCGCCGAGTGACGGGCTCAGCGGGGCGACGGTCTGCCCGAGGCTCCCGGTCGCGTCGGCGACGACGCCTCCGAGGGCGTTGGCCAGGCCGGCGGTCGCATTGGCAAGCGGCCCGGTCGTGCTCGTCTTCGGCGGTGACGGGGCCTTCGGCGCGGGCCCCGGCGTCTTGGGGCCGGGAGGGTCGGTCGTCACCACGGTCGTCGCGGTCCGCGACTGCGGCGGGCTCGCGACAACAGCCGACAGGCTCGGTCCCACCGGCAGGGTCCTCGTCGCGGCGGGCGGCGCGGTGACGATCGGCCGCGTCACGGCGGCGATCACGATCGGCGGGGTGTGCCGGGTCGAGGCCGCCAGCACGGTCGCCTCCGGCTGGTAGCTCGGCGAGCTGTCCAGCGAACCATGGAAGGCGACCAGGGCGGCCGTGATGAAGAAGGCGCAGGCGACCGCCCCGACCAGCGAGATCGCGACCCCGAAGCCCGAGATCAGGGATTTCGCGCTACGCATCGAGCCCGCCGAAGATCGCGCGCGATTCGGTTCGGGGAGGGGATGACGGTGTCACGTCGCGGCATGCATCGGCGCCCGCCGCGGCCGGCTTTAGCCCGAAATCCTTCTGCCACAATGGATTCATGGCTGCCAGACGGACATCCTTCGGCCGGGACACCGGCCTCCAGGCGCGGATGCTGCTGACGATGTTCCTGCTCGGCCTCGTCTACGCAGTCCTGATCGCCGTGCTGTTCGCCTCGGGCGCCGGCGGCGTGCTGCTGATCGTGATCGGCGGCGGCCTGTTCCTGATCCAGCTGCTGGCCTCCGACAAGATCGCCCTCCGGACGATGGGTGCCCGCGAGGTCTCGGCCCAGGAGCAGCCGGTCCTCCACGCGACGATCGAACGGCTCTGCCTCCAGGCGGACCTGCCCAAGCCACGGATCGCCGTCGTCGACACGAGGATGCCGAACGCCTTCGCGATCGGCCGCTCCCAGAAGACGGCGACCGTCTGCGCGACGACCGGGATCCTCGCCCTGCTCGAGCCGGCCGAGCTCGAGGGCGTGATGGCCCACGAGCTGACCCACGTGATCAACCGCGACGTGGTGATCATGACGGTCGCCTCGTTCTTCGCCGCGATCGCCTCGATGATCGTCCAGTTCGGCTTCTTCTTCGGCGGCGGGTTCGGCGGCGGGGGCGACGACCGCGAGGGCGACAGCGTGATGGTCGTGATCCTCGTCTCGGCAGCCGTCTACGCGATCTCCTTCGTGCTCATGCAGTCCCTCTCCCGCTACCGCGAGTTCGCCGCCGACCGAGGCGCCGCCGTGATCACCGGCCGGCCGAGCGCGCTCGCCTCGGCGCTCGTCAAGATCAGCGGAACGATGGGTCGTGTGCCCCAGCAGGACCTCCGAGCCGCGTCCGGGGAGATGGCGGCCTTCTACATCGTCCCGCCCGCAGCCAAGCGCGCCGTCAGCAACCTGTTCGCGACGCATCCCCCGCTCGAGGCCCGGCTGGCCGCGCTTTCGCGGCTCGAGACCCAGCTCCAGAGCGGCCGGTGAGCCTCCGCGACGCCCTGACCGGCCGCCACAAGGTCAAGGGGCCGGCCCCGGATCGACTGTTCGCCCTCTCGACGGCCTACGTCGGCCTCGAGACCGAGCATCAGATCACCGCCCGCGGCGTCGCCGGCATCGTCTTCCAGCCACTGGCGACAAGCGACTTCGAGACGATCGTCAAGGACATGGAGGCCGTCGTCAAGGCCACCGCGACCGACCTCGGGGCGAGCGTCGAGACCCACGACGACAGTTTCGGCTATCGCTGGATGGTGATCAACGACCCGTCGCTCGAGGACCTCGTCGTCGCGGTCAACGGCGTATCCAGCGCCCTCGTCGGCGGCGGCTACGGCGAGCGTGTGCTCTGCGCCGTGTTCGCCTTCCGCGGCCCCCGCGACCCCAAGATCTACTTCATCTACAACTACAAGCGCGGCTCCTGGTATCCCTTCGTCCCGACCGGCAGCGGCGGCGCCGGGCAGCGCTCGGTCGAGCGGGAGCTCCAGATCAAGGCCCAGGTCGGGCGTGAGCTGCCCGTCGAACCAGAGCTCGAGCGCTGGTTCCCACTCTGGGGCATCCCCTTCTAAGCCTGTCGTTTGTCGTTTGTCGTTTGCGGCGCCGGGGGCGGGCGGGCGAGGCGGGCCGGGCGTGTTGCGGGGCGCCAGTCGAAAGTCGAAGCAAGTCGGGGTTTCGATCCGGCGGCGGTCGGCGTTTCGGCGAGTGGTGAGAGGATTGCGGAGACGGTCCAACGAACACGAACACCGTTCGTATGCGAACACCGTTCGTATGCGAACACCGTTCGGCCCCTCACGAAGAGGTCCTTCACAACACGCCCCCCGGCACCGCTCCGAGCGCCACCCACCGCTCCCGACTGCCGGCCGGGAAACACCACGGGCGCCCCGGCCGCAAGGCCGGGACGCCCGTATCCAACCGGGGCGGGCTGGAATCTGGATTCGTCGCGCAGACGTTCTCGGTCAGAGCAGGCTGCTCAGGAGACCACCACCCGAGCTGCTGCCGCCGGGGACGAGGCCGAGGATCCCGCCGAGCAGACCGCCCGAGCCGCCGCCGAGCAGGCCGCCGAACGACGGGACCGTGCTGGTGACCGAGCCGAGCAGACCCGAGAGCAGCCCGGTGACCGGGACGCCCGCGACCGGCCCCGAGCTCGACCCGCCGCCGAGGCTCGGCAGGAAGCTGCCGAGGATCCCCTGGACGAGGTTCGTGATCGAGCTGACCAGCGACGTGACGCCGCCGACGCCGACCGTCGCCGGCGTCGAGCCGGTCGCCGGGGTGCAGTTGAACGCGGTCTGGAGGGTGCCGACCAGCGAGGTCAGCTCGCCCGGGAGTCCGCTGATGATCGAGCTGAACTGGCTGGTGCCCCCGGCTGGGAGCATCGAGGCCAGGCCCTGGACACGGCTCAGGTCGCTCTGGACGGAGGCGACGACCGTCGCGACGACCTGGCCGACGGCGTTCAGTGCCGTGCAGGCGATCGAGTTGGGCGAGATCGATCCGACAAGCTGGCCAACCTGGCCGGTACCGCTGTCAGACAGCGAGGCGACCGTTCCGGCGACAGCCGTCCGCGAGACGACCGGGAGCTTGGGGATCAGCGCCGAGACGAGGCTCAAGGCCTCTTCGCGGCCCTGCGTGACCGCCGCGACGACCGACGCGACCTGGGACTGTGGGGTTCCCGTCAGCTGGCCGATCATCGGCGTCAGAGCTGCGGCGTCGCGATTCTCCTGAGCGGCGACCTTGTCCATCGCCGCGGCGGCGTTCACACGGACGCTCGCCGTGTGGGCGTGCTTGTAGAGGTTCGCGGCGTTGACGCCCGCCGCGTTGATCGCCGCCTCGAGCGAGCTGAGCGGACCGCTGACCGAGCCGGTCTGCGCAGCGGCGAGAACCTTGGCGAGCGCAGTGTCGGCACGGTGCACGTGGGTGCGGACCGTGCTGAGCGTGTCGGCCTGCGCCGCCGGGACGGCGACCATCAGGCCGGCACTGAGCGCGCCGGTGAGCACGAACCGGGCGAGCCGGCCGCGCCGGCCGCGCGCCTGGTTGGGGACTGGGTGGGACATGTGGGCCTCCTCTGGCAACTTTGACTCCTCGCAACCGAGGGTTCTGTGGACTTGCATATCCACGCATCGGGCGCGATCGGGCCGCGCGTTAGCATCGCGTCCAGGGCTGGACACCTTCGGACTAGGACGTTCGGCCAGTCCCCGGTCGCAGAGCCCCCGGTCGGGCCCACGTGGGACACTCACGGGGTGGGCTCCGACCCGATTGCCCGCCCGGTCCGATCTGCCGCCGACCGGGCCCTCGACGACGCGAGCACGTTCGAGCAAGGCCCCGCGACCCAGGCGCCCGGCGAGGACCACCCGAGCGTCTGCCGCGTCCGCCAGACCGTCGCGACGGCCCGCACCCGCGCCTATCGCGGCGGCGCGCTCGTTGCCGAGGGCTTCCCGGTCGGCGAGATCAGCGACCGCCTCGAAGACGACGGCACGACCGTCTGGCTCGACCTCGCCGCCGCCTCCGCGCCCGACCTCCAGCGGATCAGCGAGGAGTTCTCACTCGACCCGCTGGCCGTCGAGGACGCCGTCACCACCCACGAGCGGCCGAAGCTCGATCGGTATCCCGACCACCTCTTCATCAACCTCTACGCCTGCTACGTCGACCCCCGGGCGATGACGCTCCAGACCAGCGAGATCGCGGCCTTCGTGACCCGCCGGGCACTGATCACGGTGCGCAAGGACGAGCACTTCGACGCAAACGAGCTGACTGCCACGTGGGACGCCAACATCGACCTCGCCGCGAGCGGCGTCGGCTTCCTCCTCCACGGGCTGCTCGATCTGGTCGTCGACAGCCACTTCGCCGCGGTCCAGTCGCTCGACGACGAGCTCGAGGCCCTCGAGGATCACCTCTTCGACGAGCAGCCCAGCGGCGACGTGGACGTACCCCGGCGGAGCTTCGAGCTCCGCAAGAGCCTCGTGCGGATGCGCAGGGTGGTGCTGCCGATGCGCGAGCTCGTCAACACCCTGATGCGCCGCCACCTCGGCGTCGTCGACGAGGCGATGGCCCCCTACTACCAGGACGTCTACGACCACGTGCTCCGGGCGACCGAGTGGACCGAGGGACTCCGGGACTTTGTCACGACGATCCTCGAGACGCATCTCACGATCCAGGGCAACCGGCTCAACGAGACGATGAAGAAGCTGACCAGCTGGGCGGCGATCATCGCCGTCCCGACTGCGGTGACCGGCTTCTTCGGCCAGAACGTCCCCTATCCCGGCTTCCAGCAGCAGGGCGGTCTGATCGCGTCCGTCGCGATCATGCTGGTGATCGGGATCGGCCTGTACATATCGTTTCGCCGCCGCGGCTGGCTCTAGCCCGTCCCCGTGCCACGTCCGGGCCGCCCGCCGCTCGACGGGTCCGCTCGCTCAGTCGGGGATCAGGCCCTCGCCGGTGAACTCCACCTGCGCCTCGGCCATCGTGATGTCCGCGGGTGGCAGCATCAGGTCCGACCCGCTGAGATCGTCATCCCCGAGCACCTCACCGCGGTCGCGGACGAGCGCCAGCAGCTGGTCGTAGGTCGCCCGGAAGCGGGGTTCGTCGCCGGCCTCGACCGCGTCGACGCACGCGTTGTCGAGCTCGTTCAGCCGGCCGAGCAGTTCCTCGGGGACCCGGTACTGGTCCTCGTTGAGGATCCGCACGATCATGACGCCGCCGGAGCGTCACCCGCGTGGCTCTCGAGCTGGGGCGCCGCGCCGCCGCCGCCGAGCTCGGCCTTCATCTTCGCCAGCTCGTCGTCGACCGCACTCGACGTCGAAAGGGCGTCGAGCTGGCGGTCGATGTCGTCCTTGCCCGACCCGAGGGCCGTCAGATCGTCGAAGGTACCCGACGCCTCGAGCTCCTGGACGGCGCCCGCCCGGGCCTTCATGTTCTCGGTCTTGTCGATCGCCCGCTGCATCGCCAGGCCGACGTCAGCCATCTGCTCGCCGACGCCGGTCGCAGCCTCGGAGATCCGGACCTGGGCCTCGGCGGCCGAGTACTGGGCCTTGATGACCTCCTTCTTGGTCCGGAAGGCCTCGATCTTGGTGCGCAGCTTGCGCTCGGAATCGGTCAGCTTCGCCTGCTGGTCCTCGAGCTCGGCGACCTGCTGGTCGAGGCTCTGGAGCTCGGTCTGGACGTTCTGCTTGCGCTCGAGGGCGATCTTCGCAAGATCCTCCTGGCCGGCGGCGAGCGCCTGGCGGGCCTGCGTGTCGAGCTTGACGATCTGCTGCTGGAGGGTTGCCTCCTGGAGCTGGATGCGCTTCTTCGAGGTGACGACGTCAGCGATTCCCCGCTTGACGTTCTGAAGCAGCTCCAGCTGCTTCTGATAGCTGTAGTCGAGCGTCTCGGCCGGATCCTCAGCGCGGTCGAGCAGCTTCGAAACCTTGGCCTTGACGACCGTGGACATGCGGCCGGTCAGCCCGGGCATCTCATCCTCCTGGTCGGGTGCATCCCAAGCGTATCCCACCCCAGGTCCCGGCGGTGAGATTGGTCGCGACCGAGATTGTCTGCCGACCGCCGCGCCCGACGGTTCGGGCCGGGCTGGGAGCCGGAAACCTACAGACCCGGGAGGTAGCGCTTGTGGAAGTGGGCCGGCTGGACCTTCATGATCGGCCGCCACTCCGGCCCCGGCAGGCCACCCGGATCTCCCTCGCGGCTCGTGTCCAGGCGGATCCCGGCGATGTCCATGTACACGTGGCTCGGGTTCGTGAAGATCGTGATCCACTGGCCCGCGCCGCTCTGGCCCCAGTCCATGAAGTCGCTCGAGTCCATCGGCGTCTTGATCAGGCTCGCTCCGTGCAGGGCGAAGGAGACCGTGCCCGAGCAGTCATAACCCGAGGCGATGAACGCGGCGTGCCCCCCGCCGTAGATGTACGGCAATCCGACGATCAGGTTCGCCGCCCAGATCGCCGCGCGAACCGCGACCGGAGCGCCGAGCGGAGCGGCCGCCATCCCGTCGGGGAGGATCTGCGCGACGAGCCCGGGGACCGTCGGCGTCGCTGCGGGGTTGGGCTGCCCGGCTGCCTGGCCGCCGGTGCTCTGCTCGAGCGCGGTCGCGAGCGACACGCCCGTCGTCCCGGTGGTCGAGGTCGAGGTCGTCGTCGACGACGACGTCGTCGACGATGTGCTGGTGGTCGAGGTCGAGGTCACCGTCGGGGTGGGCGCCGTCGGCGGAGCGTAGATCGCGCCTCCGGAGCTGACGACGGCGCTGGTCGTTGCCTTCTTGGCGACGGCGGACGGCGCACCGGCTGCGCCGATCCCTGTGATCGCCAGGACGACGCAGATCCCTCTTGCCCGCACCCAAACCCTCTTTCGTCGGCCTGCGGGGTTAGCTGACGGGCTAGCGCTGAAAGAGTCTGCGCTTCTGCGGTCGAGACCGCGAGATTCGCCCCAAACAACTTGGGTCCCCCGTTCTTTAGCTCCTGACTAAAGATTCGGCGTCTTGGCGCGAAAACCTACCAGACCGCAATACGCCGTGCAGTTAATCTGCAAGGACCCCCAGACGCCCCGACCGGGCCACCGGCTTGGCGACGCGAGGGCCCCCAGGCTCCGCCTCGGAGGACGCGCCGGCCCCCCGCTCCGGGCCCGGCCGACGCCCCAACCCGCCGCGGCGGGCGGGTCCGTCAAGGGTAGATCTGGGCGCCGAGCTCGTCGCAGATGATGATCGCGTCGACCGGGCAGTTCTGCGATGCCTCGACGATCATGTCCAGATCGGCGGCATCCGCGTCGATCACGTAGGCGACGTTCTCGTCGTCGAGGCCGAAGACCGCCGGTGCCGTGTCGACGCAGTCGCCGAACCCGAAGCAGAGCGTCCGGTCGACCTCGATCGCGATGCGGTTGCGTGTCGAGACCCCGGTCATCGGCTCAAGGCTAGCCGGCCGGACGGGCGATTGCTCGGCCGCCCGTCCGCCGGCATGGCGGCGCACCCGAGCGGTGGGCGCGTATTGTCTCGCCCCGATGCGCGTCCCCAGAGCCCCGAAGGCACTGCGCCGATCCGGCTCATCCGGACCCGAGCCGACCTCAGCCCCCGTGCAGGCCCCGGCACCGCAAGCGCCGCCCCGCCCCCGACGTCGACCGGTCCGCAGGCTGACCCGGGGCATCAGGCACGCGGCCGGCCGGCCGGCCGCGCTCGCCCGGCGGGTGAGCATCCCCGCGAACCTGCGCACGCCGACGTCGCTGGTCCTGCTCGGCGTCATCGTCGTCCTGCTCGTCCTCGTCATCCTCGGTGGCGGCGGTGGAGGGCTCGGCCTGGGCAGCTCGGCCGAGCAGGGTGCGATCGTCGACGGCCTGCCGGTGATCGCGACCAAGAACACGACCCGGATCGACGGATCGAGCCCGGCGGCGATCGCCGCCGGCGTCGCCCTCGCCGTCTATCCCGGTGGAGTCGAGCGCCCCCGCACGGTGGCCCTGGCCGATGCCGGGAACTGGCAGGCCGCGCTCGCCGCGACGGCGCTGATGAGCCCGCCCCTGCGGGCTCCGCTCCTGCTCAGCAGCGGCGGCAGCCTCCCGGGTCCGACCGCGGCCGCGCTCTCCCACCTCGCGCCCGCCGAGGTGATCCGGGTCGGGAACGCGGCCGGCGCCGGCGGGATCCGGTCGACCCAGATCACCGGCGCGAACCCCTACGCGATGGCGGCCAACGTCGCCGCCTACGTCGCGAAGGCCAGGACGACCGCCGACAACCGCGTCCTGATCGTCTCGGCCGACGCCCCGCAGTACGCGATGCCGGCGGCGGCATGGTCGGCCAAGTCGGGGGATCCGATCCTCTTCGTGACGAAGGACGCCGTCCCGCCCGAGACGCGCGACGCGATCGGGCGCCTCCAGCAGCCGCGGATCTACGTCTTCGGACCCGGGAGCGTCATCGGCCGGCCGGCGATCAAGCTCCTGCTCAAGCTCGGAACCGTCCGGCGGATCGCCGGATCCGATCCGGTCAGCACGGCGGTGGCCTTCGCCCGCTACCAGAACGGCGCGTTCGGATGGGGGCCGGTCAGGCCCGGGCGGGGGCTCGTGCTCGCCAGCGACGCCGAGCCGGTCGACGCCGCGGCGGCGTCCGCGCTGTCCTCGAGCGGGACCTACGGCCCACTCCTGCTGCTCGACCCGGGTGCGACGCAGCTTCCTCCGACGCTTGTCCAGTACCTGCTCGACAACCAACCTGGCTACGCCACCGACCCCGCACGCGGCGTCTACAATCACGCCTGGATCATCGGCGACGGATCCGCAATCTCGCTCGCGGTCCAGGCCCGGATCGACAGCGACCTGGAGATCGTGCCCGTCAGCGGATCGACCCCTTCCGGATGAGCGACGCCGAATCCCCAGCCCGCACCGCCCCCGGCCACCAGGTCACGATCGAGGACGTCCGCCAGCTGATGGGCGCCTCGACCCCCCACTTCGCCCTCCAGATCCGCGACCGCATCGCCCGGCTGATCGGCCCGCTGCCGGCCGAGCACCCGGCCCGGACGCTCGGCCAGACCGAGATCGACCGGCTCGAGCGGCTCGCCGTCGAGGGCGAGTGGCGAGGAGGCCAGGCGCAGGACGGCCAGCGCCCCCTGCCCTCGCTGTCGGAGACCGGCTGAGCCGGCGTCTCTGCGGTCGCTGTCGGAGACCGGCTGAGCCGGCGTGCCTGCGGTCGCTGTCGGAGACCGGCTGAGCCGGCGTCCCTGCGGTCGCTGTCGGCGACCGGCTGAGCCGGCGTCCCCCGCGCTCCCACCACGTGAGTGCCGCCGGACGGTCGGGCCGTCTGGGGTCTGCCCGCAGCTGAGCCCGGCGAGCGAGTTCCGGCGGGAGCGGGGTCTATCCTCGGGAGGCGATGCAGGAACCGCTCGATTCCGTCGCGCCGACCCCACTCGCCGGCTCGAAGCTGCCCGGGCCCTTTCCGGTCGGGCGGTATGCGGCCGGCCTGCGGGAGAAGCTCCGCGGGTTCGCCCGGGTCCAGCTCGTCGGTGAGCTCGTCAACCTCCGGCCGCCGACCGCCGCCCGCGTCTACTTCGAGCTGCGCGACTCCGACGGGGCGATCGCGTGCGCGATGTGGCGCGACGACTGGGACCGGCTCGGCCCGGTGACCCGAGACCTGGTCGACGGGGCGAGGGTCGTCCTGGCCGGCGGATGCGACTACTACCCGGGGAGCGCGACATCGTCGCCGTCGTTCTCGTTCACCGTGACCGGCCTGAGGATCGCCGGCGAGGGCGACCTCCTCGCGCAGATCGGCCGGCTCCGGCGGCAACTCGCGAGCGACGGCCTCTTCGAGCCGCAGAAGCTCCTCCACCGCAGGCCCCTCCCCCGAACGATCGGCGTGATCTGCGCCGAGACCGGGAAGGCCCGCGGCGACGTACTGGCCGGCCTCCAACGACGCGGATGGGCCGGCCGGCTGGTCTGGGCGTTCGCCCCCGTCCAGGACAGGCACGCGGCGCCGCGGATCGCCACCGCCCTCCGGGACCTCGTGACCGTCGGCGGCGTCGACGTGATCGTCATCGCCCGTGGCGGCGGCTCGCTCGTCGACCTGATGGCCTTCTGCGACGAGACCCTCTGCCGGACGGTCGCCCTGCTCCCGGTCCCGGTGATCGCGTCGGTCGGCCACCACACCGACCTGACGCTGATCGACGACGTCGCCGCCGTCAGCTGCTCGACTCCGACGCACGCCGCCGAGGCCGCTGTCCCGGTCGACTGCACCGCCGCCGGACCGGCGCTCGCCGCGGCGGCCCGACGCCTCGGAAATCACGGCCACGCGGCCGTACTGCGGCGGGCCAGGGCCCTGACGACGCTCTCGCGGGCGCCGGGCGAGCACGTCGCCCGCCATCGGGTGACGCTCCACCAGCGGCTGCGCGAGCTCCGCGCCAGCGCCCGACGCCGCTTCGAGTCGGAGCGACGCGTGAACGCGAGGCGCGAGCTCGTGCTCGCCCGCAAGGGCCACGCCGGCCTCGTCGACTGCCGCGGGCGGCGAGCCCAGGAGCTCGAGCGCCTCTCGCTGACGCTGTGCGCCCACCACCCCGAGCGGACGCTCGAGCGTGGCTACGTGCTGGTCGAGCGGCCCGACGGCGAGCTCGTCGTCAGCGCCGGGGCAGCCCGGGAGTCCGGCGAGGTCAAGCTCCGCTTCGCCGACGGTCGCGTGACTGCGAAGATCCGCGAATGACCAGACCGTCAGACGTCGCCCGGCCGGCCGGGGCCGACGATTCCGGCGCCGGCGAGCCGACCTACGAGAGCGCGTCCGCCAGAGTCGAGGAGATCATCCGCAGGCTCGACGGCGGCGAGGCCGGGTTGCGGGAGACGCTCGAGCTCGTCAAGGAGGGCCGCGGCCTGATCGAGTTCTGCGCCCGCGAGCTCGAGGCCGTCAGCACCGGGCTCGAGGAGCTACGCCTGGACGAGCTCGTCGAGCGCCTCGAGGTGCCCTCGGGCCAGCGGACGCCCGGGCAGCAGGCCCGCCGGCAATGAGCACCTGGGAGCGGCTGGCCGGACTCGACGTGAACGTCGAGGGCTACGGCCTCGACGGGCTCGAGGCGAAGGTCTCGAGCGACTTCGACCGCAAGACGACCGTGATCACGATCCACGGCGGCGGTCAGATCGGCGTCGGCGAGGACGTCACCTACGACCCAGTCGATCACGAAGTCCAGCAGAAGGCCGGCCCCGTACACAAGCTCGCCGGGACCTGGACGCTCGGCGACCTCTGCGACCGCGTCGACGAGCTGGATCTCTTCGCCGCGGAGCCCGTCCGCCCCGTCTCGCGCCTCTACCGTCGGTGGGCCTTCCACTCCGCGGCGCTCGACCTCGCCCTCCGACAGGCCGGCGTCCCCCTGCACGCCGCGCTCGGCCGCGACCCCCAGCCGGTGACGTTCGTCGTCTCGCTGCGACTCGGCGAGCCCGCCAGCCTCGACCCGCTGCGGGCACGCCTGGACCGCTACCCGACGCTCCGCTTCAAGCTCGACCCGACCGTCTCCTGGACCGACGAGGTGATCGCTGCCCTGGTCGAGACCGGAGCCGTCGACTCGGTCGACTTCAAGGGTCTCTACACCGGCACCGTGGTCGACAATCCGGCCGACCCCGACCTCTACCGGCGAGTCGTCGAGGCGTTCCCCGACGCCTGGATCGAGGACCCGGCACTGACCGACGAGACCGGGCCGGTGCTCGCCGCCCACCACGACCGGATCACCTGGGACGCGCCGATCCACAGCGTCGCCGACATCCGCGACCGGCCGTTTCCCCCCCGCATGGTCAACATCAAGCCGTCCCGCCTCGGCGGCCTGCGTTCGCTCCTGGACGCCTACGACTACTGCGCCGCCGAGCGGATCGGCTGCTACGGCGGCGGCCAGTTCGAGCTCGGACCCGGCCGCGGCCAGAACCAGTACCTGGCGTCGATGTTCCACCCGGACACGCCGAACGACATCGCGCCGACCGGCTACAACCTGCCCAGCCCGGCCGATGGCCTCCCGTCGAGCCCGCTCGAGCCCGTCCCCGACGCGATCGGCTTCCGCTGGGGAACGCCCCCCGGCTGAGGTTCTCGGGCTCTCCCGAGCGGGTCGTCTCCCCGACGCCGTCCGCTACTCGAGGCGCTGGATCAGGGTCGCCGTTCCGAGGCCGCCGCCGCAGCACATCGTCACCAGGCCGAGCTCCCTGTCGGCCCGCTCGAGCTCGTGGACGAGCGTCGTGATCAGCCGCGCGCCGGTCGACCCCAGCGGGTGTCCGAGCGCGATCGCCCCGCCGTTGACGTTGACCCGATCCATGTCGGCGTCGAACTCCCCGGCCCACGCGAGGACGACCGGCGCGAACGCCTCGTTGATCTCGACCAGATCGATGTCACCGATTCCGAGGCCCTGCCGGCGGAGGATCCTCGCGGTCGCCGGGATCGGTCCCTCAAGCATCTTCACGGGGTCGCAGCCGACCGACGTCTGATCGACGATCCGAGCCCTCCCGCGCAGGCCGAGCCGGCGGGCGTGCTCGGCCGACATCAGCAGGACGGCGGCCGCCCCGTCTGAGATCTGCGACGCATTGCCGGCGGTCACCAGGCCGTCCGGCCTGAAGACCGGCTTGAGCGCGGCCAGCCCATCGAGGCTCGCGTCCGGGCGGATCCCCTGATCGGTGCTGACCACGACGTGGGCCGGCGCAACGGCCGCAGCCGGAGCCGGAGCCGGAGCCGCAGCCGCAGCCGGAGCCGCAGCCGCAGCCGCAGCCGCAGCCGCAGCCGGAGCAGGAGCGTGGACGGCAGCCGGGTCGGGGCTCGACCGGGGACCCACCGCACCGGTGACCGGCGCCGGCACGCCGATCGGAACGATCTCGCGGTCGAATCGGCCGGCCCTGGTTGCCTGGTCGGCAAGCCGATGGGACCGCAGGGCGAAGGCGTCGACCTCGGTCCGCGTGATCCCCCGCTCGGCGGCGATCAGCTCGGCCCCGAGACCCTGGCCGACGAGGTCGTACCTCGCGAGCAGCTCCGCCGTCCACGGGCTCCCGAACTCGGCCTGGGTGCGGTCGACCGCGGAGAACGGCAGGTGCCCCATGTGCTCGACCCCGGCGCCGAGCATCACGTCGTGGACGCCGGTCGCGATCAGCGCCGCCGCGAAGTTGACGGCCTGCTGCGCCGACCCGCACTGCCGGTCGACGGTCGCCGCGGCAGTCTCGATCGGCAGGCCCTGCTCGAGCCAGGCGGTTCGCGCGATGTTCGAGCCCTGCTCGCCGAACTGGTTGACGCACCCGGCGATCACGTCCTCGACCTCTGCCGGATCGAGCCCAGCCCGACGGAGGACCTCGGTGTAGCAGGTGCCCAGCAGGTGGTTGGGGTGAACGTCTGCGTAGTAGCCCAGCCGCGGATGCCCGCGGCCGATCGGCGTGCGGACGGCTTGGACGATCACGACCTCGCGGCCGTTGTGAGGTCTCATCGCAGGTCGATCGAGTCTCGCGGCAGCGACTGGATGTCAGGCGCGCCGTCGGACTCGCGTCTCGTAATCTACCCGCGTGGACGGAGTGGGCGAGCGGCTGGGGATCGCCGGCAGCGGGGCGATCGCGTGCGGCGTGGCAGCGGTGGCCGCGTCGCGAGGCCCCGTCCTGCTCTGGGCACGCTCGGAGTCCTCGGCCGGCCGGGCGGTGGCCGTGATCGAGAAGCTGTGCTCCCGCATGCCCGACGACGTCGATCCGGCGAACGTCCGGATCGTCACCGACCTCGACGCGCTCGGCGACGCAAGCTTCGTGATCGAGGCGATCGCCGAGGATCTCGCGGCCAAGTCCGACCTCCTCGGCCTGCTCGGCGGCGAGCTCGCCGACGGGGCGATCCTCGCGTCGACGACATCGTCGCTCTCGGTCGAGGTCCTCGCCCTCGCAAGCCGGCGGCCGGCCGACTTCTGCGGGCTCCACGTGTTCAACCCCGTCACCCGCATGGCGCTCGTCGAGCTGGCCTTCCCGACCGCCGTCTCGGCCGACACCCGATCCCGGGCGCTCGCCCTCTGCGACGCGCTCGGAAAGACGGCGGTCGCCGTCCCCGACGTTGCCGGCTTCGTCGTCAACCGCCTGCTCTTCCCCTACCTCTTCGACGCCGTCCGCCTGCTCGTGACGACCGGGATGCCGGCGAGCGCGATCGACGACTGCATGCGTCTGGGAGCCGGCCACCCGATGGGCCCGCTCGCGCTGCTCGACCTCGTCGGGCTCGATGTCGCCCTGGCGATCGGCGAGTCGATCGACGCCGACGTCCCCGAAATCGTCCGGGATCTGGTCGCAGGCGGCGCGACCGGACGCAAGAGCGGCCGTGGATTCCACGTCTACGCGTGATCTTTAGCCGGCCTTTGGAACTCCTTAGCTTGGCTTGAAGGTGCCGGCACATACTTCCAGTGCGACACATACCTCGCAACCGCACCTCCTCCCAGAAGCACCCAGCTAGCGCCCCGGCCCCGGGGCGCTAGCCATTTAAGGCCCGCAGACTACCTCGACTCCGCGCCGCGTGCGCCGGTTCCCCCGCCCGACCAGCATTTACCTGGGCTTCGTGTCTTTTTAGGATCGATTGAGGATCGCCGCGGATACTTCCAGTGCGACACATACCCTCGCAACCGCACCTCCTCCCGAAGCACCGCTAGCGCCCCGTACCCCCCGGGGCGCTAGCCCTTTAACGGCTCGGCGGACCCGACCGCACACCGCTCCCCGCTCGCCGCTCGCCGCTCGCCGCTCGCCGACGGTGGGGCTACGAAGACGGCGCCGAGCTGCCGGCCGGAACGCTTCGTCGTCGGCGCTCGCGGATCCGGACGGCGACGATGCGGTTCTCGCGGACCGACTCGACCCGCAGCTCGAAGCCGTTGACGTCGACCTTGTCGCCCCGCTTGGGCAGCCGGCCGAGGTCGTTGAAGACGAGGCCGCCGACCGAGTTGTAGGAGTCGTTGTCGGCCGGCAGGGCGATCCCGTGATCGGCGAGGTCCGAGACGGCGACGTGCCCGCGGACGAACCAGTCGCCGTTGGCCAGACGCCGGACGTCACCCCCGGCCGGATCGGTCTCGTCGGTGATCTCGCCGACGACCTCCTCGACGATGTCCTCGACCGTGACGATTCCGGCGACCCGGCCGTACTCGTCGACGACCACCGCGAGCGAGCTGCGCTGGCGTTGGAGATCGGCCAGGAGGTCATCAAGCGGTTTGGTCTCGGGCACGATCGGCGCCTCCCGGACGAGCGGCTCGATCGAGGCCTCGGGCCCGTCGGCCATCAGCGCGCGCGAGAGGGAGTTGGCGTGGACGAGGCCGCGGATCCGATCCTGGTTGTCGTCCTCGGTGACGACGAGCCGCGTGTGGCCAGACGAGATGCACCGGCGCAGGGCCGTCTCGACGTCCTCGGAGACGTCGACCGTCACGACCGCCGGGATCGGCGTCATCACCTGGCGCGCCTCCTGCTCGTGGAGGTGGAAGACGCCCGAGAGCATCGTCGCCTCGTTGGCCTCGAGCTGGCCGCCCGCGTGAGACTCGCGAATCAGCCGCTTGAGGTCGTCGGGCGACCCACCGCGCTCGGCCCGGATGCTGGGATCGACGCCGAGCATCCGGAGGATCCGGTTGGACACCGCGCTGAGCACGACGATGAACGGCGTGAACGCCACGCGCGACCACTGGAGCGGCCGGGCGATCCGCCTCGCGACGCCCTCGGCCCGGTCGATCGCGTACAGCTTGGGGACGAGTTCCCCGGCGACGATCTGCGTGCTCGTGATGATCAGGTACGCGACGATCACGGCGACGACGACCGCGACGCCGTGTTCAGTCCTGCCGACGACCGACTCGAGCAGGTGCGAGAGGGCGCCCTCGCCGATCGCGCCGATCCCGATCGACGCGACTGTGATGCCGACCTGGCAGGTCGAGATGTACTCGTTGATGTTCTCGAGCTGCCTGACCGCCAGCGCCGCCCCCCGCTGGCCGCGCTCGCTGGCCTCCTCGAGCTTGGACCGCTGCGAGCGGACGAGTGAGTACTCCGCGATGACGAAGAACCCGTTGAGCGCGACGAGCACGATCGTCGCCCCGACCAGGAGCCAGTTCAACGGGGGGGCACGCTCGTGCCGGGGATACTTCGCGGAGGGTCGTCGTTCATCTGGGGCGCGGCGAGAACTACGGTAGCAGGGCTTCGATCCGCTCCGCAAGCGCGAAGTCGGCCGCGGTCAGCCCACCCGCCGAATGTGTCGACAGCGTCAGGCGCACGCGGTTCCACGCGTGGACGAGGATGTCCGGGTGGTGGTTGGCCTGCTCGGCCACCTCGGCGACCGCGTCGACGAGCTCGATCGCCGCGGCGAAGTCGGCGACCTTCAAGTCGCGGACGATCGTCGGGCCGTCGCGGACCCAGTCGGCAAGACGACTCAGATGGTCGTCGATCTGCTGGTCGTCGAGGGTTTCCATACAGTGGATCGGTGCGGATCCTGAGTCTCGTGCCACACGCCACCGAGCTGCTGTTCGCGCTCGGCCTCGGAGGTCAGGTTATCGCCGTGACGCACGAGTGCGACTATCCCCCCCACGCGCTCGCCCTTCCCAGGGCGACGCGGGACATGCTCGAGCCGGGACTCTCGAGCGGCGAGATCGACGCCGCCGTCACCGAGCGGACGACTCAGGGCCTGAGCATCTACGAGCTCGACGCCGAGCTCGTCCGCCGGCTCGAGCCCGACCTGATCGTCACGCAGGCACTCTGCCCGGTCTGCGCCGTCTCCTACGACGACGTCGCCGCGCTCGCCGGCACGCTGCCCGGCCCGGCCCGAGTGATCGCGCTCGACCCGCACACGCTCGGCGAGACGCTCGGCGACGTCCGCACGCTGGCCGAGGCCACCGGCCGGCGGGATGCCGGCGTGGCCCTGATCGCGCGGATCGCCGGGCGGATCGACCGCGTCAGACTCGCCGTACGGCGGGCCGACCGACCGCGGGTCGCCGCGATCGAATGGTTCGACCCGATCTACGTCGCCGGCCACTGGACCCCCCAGCTGATCGATCTGGCCGGCGGCGAGGACGTGCTCGGCGGGCCGGGAGAGCCGTCCGAGCGCTCCACCTGGGACATCCTCGCCCAGGCCAGCCCCGACGTCATTGTCGCGATGCCCTGCGGCTACGGCGCCGCCCGCGCCGCCGAAGAGGCCGCGGGACACGCCGGGCGGCTGAGATCGACCGGCGCCGGACGGGTCGTCGCCGTCGACGCCGCCTCGTACTTCTCGCGGCCCGGTCCCCGGCTCGTCGACGGGCTCGAGCTGCTCGCTCACATCCTCCACCCCGAGCTCGTCCCACACGCGCCCGATCAGGTCCTCGAGGTCGCGCTCTGAGCCCCCGAACGGTTCTCTACCTCCACTCATCGGCCGGCGGCTACGGCGCCGACCGGCAGCTCGCCCTGATCGCCGAAGGCCTCGACCCCGCCCGCTATCGACCGCTCGTGATGCTCGCCCAGGACGGACCCCTCGTCGGCGAGCTCCGGGCGGCCGGGGTCGAGACGACGGTGGCGCCGCTCGCGATCCTCCGCCGCGGAGAGCTATCTCCCCGCGGCCTGCTCCGACTCGGACTGCGGATCGCCGCGAGCACCGGCCTGGCCGCCGGACGCGGCGTCTCGCTCGTCCACTCGAACACGTCGGTCACACTCTCGGGCCCGCTCGCCGCCCGCCGGGCTGGCGTCCCCCACGTCTGGCACGTCCGCGAGATCTACACCGAGCGAATCTGGCCGGTCTACCGCACGGTGCTGGGCACGGCCGCCGCCCTCCCCTGCGTCTCCGGCGCCGTTCGCGCCCAGTTCCCCGACCGCTCGCCGGCGGTCGTGCTGGGCGACGGCGTGGCCGTGCTCGGTCCGCCGATCGCCCTGGCCATCCCGGCCATCCCGGCCGCCCCGGCCTCTCCGGTCGCCGCGGACGCCTCAGCGGCCTCCGCGGACCCCGCAGCCGTCGACGGGCCGCTGGTCTGCACGGTCCTCGGCCGGATCTCCCCGTGGAAGGGACAGGCCGTCCTGCTGCGGGCGATCGCCGACGTCCCCGGCGCGATCGCCGTCGTCGCCGGCGACGCCTGGACCGGGCAGGAGCACCGCGAGCGCGAGCTCCGCGACCTCGCGGCGACGCTGGGAATCGCCGCCCGAGTCAGGTTCGTCGGCTTCGTCCCCGATCCCCGCGAGCTCTACGCGGCGTCCAGCGTCATCGTCGTCCCGTCGACCCGGCCCGATCCCCTGCCGAACGCCGCGCTCGAGGCGGCGGCCGCCGGGTGCTGCGTGGTCGCGAGCGCCCACGGCGGGCTGACCGAGATCGTCCGCGACGGCGAGACCGGCCTCCTCGTCGCGCCCGACGATCCCCACGCGCTCGCCGCGACGCTGCGCCGCCTCGCCGGCGACCGCGGCCTGTGCGCGAGGCTCGGGGCCGCCGCGGCGGCCGACGTCCGTGCCCGCTACGCCCCGGGGCTGCTGCTCGACCGACTCCAGGCCCTGTACGACGATCTGCTCACTGGCCGAGACTGAACCCCGTCGGCACCGGCACGCTCTGCGCGTGGGCGACGGCGATCGCCCCGACCACCGCGGCCACGCCGAGCACCAGGCACCCCGCCAGGCCGAGCAGGCGCGACCGGCGGCGGTCGCCGAGCCCGAGCGCGAGGGCGGCGAGCGTGCCGCCGATCAGACCGCCGATGTGGCCGCCGATCGAGATCCCCGAGAACGTCACGCTGAAGATCAGGTTGATGACGATCAGGCCGGGAATCCCGCTGTCCATCGGGTTGATCCCGCGGGCGCGCATCTCGACGACCGCCGCCCCCATCAGGCCGAAGACCGCGCCCGAAGCGCCGATCGTCGACTCGAGGGCCGGGACGCCGATCATCGACCCGCACGACCCGAAGAGCAGGGCTACAGCGTAGATCGCGACCAGCTTGACCGGCCCGAGCGCCGGCTCGAGCATCTGCCCGAGCACATAGAGCAGGTACATGTTGAAGCCGATGTGCAGCAGGTTCTCGTGCAGGAAGCCGGCCGTCACCAGCCGCCAGTACTGGTGGCCGACGGAGATGCTCTGGGCCGACAGGGCGCCCTTCGTGACGATCTCGCCGCCGGCGCTCCCGGCCAGCGAGAAGTTGCCGCTCGCGAGGAAGACGACGACGTTGATCGCGATCAGCGCCCGCGTCGCCTCGATCCCGCCGGTCGTGATGCTGCGCATCGTCTTGACCGGCGTCCGCTGCCGGGCGCACTCCGGGCAGCGCATGCCGACCGGCGTCGTCGTCATGCAGTCCGTGCAGATCGGCCGGCCGCAGTTCGAGCAGGCGACCCGCGTCTCACGCGAGCTGTGGCGGTAGCACGTCTCCATCGTCGCGAGAAGCTACCAGCCGGGGAGGAAGCCCCCCGCCGGGCGGTGCCTAATCGAGTGAGGCGCGGATCACCGGCGACGTCGTCGGGTGATCGGTCCCGCCCGAGGGCTCTGCGGTGACCATCACCGCACTGACGCCCTTGATGTTCCCGGGCACGTCGACATTGGCCGATCCGTTGGTCGTCGGCACGAACAGCGCGTCCGTCCGCCGCGTCTCCGCGCCCCTCTGCAGCCAGACCTCGTAGACCTGGCCCGACGGCGGCGGCGCCATACCGTTGACGACGAGCTCGGCGTGCGACCCGCGGACCTGGAGCTCGGCCGTCGTCAGCGCGTCCGGCGAGCTGGCGACCGCCGCCTGGATCACCCGGGTCGAGGTCCCCGACGAGCCGACCCCGCCGAGGCCGATCGCCCCGACGGCGAACCCGACCGCGAGGAAGGCGGTCGCCCCGACGACGGTCAGCGGCCGCAGGAGACGGCCGCGAGCCGGCTTTCGCCAGGCGCTCGCGCCCGCCCGCGCCCGGCGGGTCGACGTCGACTCGAACAGCCTGGCCTCGTCGTAGACGGTTGTCAGGACCCGCTTGCGCAGGCTGCGTGGGGCCGCGGCCGGCGGGGCCGCGCTCGGCAGCATGTCAGCCACGACCTGGAGCGCGGCGACCTCGTCACGGCAGACCGCGCAGCTCGCCAGGTGGTGGCGAAACGGCTCGACCTCGAACGACTCGAGCGCCCCCAGCACGTAGGCCGCGGCGTCGCCCGTCGAACACTCGACATGACCGTTCATCCGACGACCTCGCTCGGGTCGCCGAGGGCCAGGCGCATCTTGGCGAGTCCGAGCCGCATCCGACCCTTCACGGTACCAATCGGCGCGTTCAGCATCGACGCGATCTCGGTGTGCGTGAAGCCGCCGAAGTACGCCAGCTCGATCACCTGGCTCTGTTCCCGCGGAAGCTCGTTGAGCGCCGAGCGGATCTCTCTCGACTCGTCGCGGCGCGCGACCTCGAGCTCGGTGTTCTCCGGCGCCTCGAAGCGCTCCTCGATGCCCTCGTCGCTCGCCCGCCGGCGGTCGTGGACGATTCCCCGGCGCAGCGCGTCGATCGCCCGGTTGTGGACGATCCCCAGCGTCCACGTCCGCACGCTCCCGCGTGTGTGGTCGTAACGCGCGCCGCTGCGCCACAGCGACAGGAACGACTCCTGGACGACCTCCTCGGCGATCGACCGCTTGCCGCACATTCGGTAGGCAAGCGAGAAGGCCGCGCTCGCGTGCCGCTCGTAGACGACCTCGAAGGCCGCGGCCTCGCCCTGGCGGACGAGATCCATGAGGTCCTCGTCGGCGAGCTCACGCAGGCCGACGAGCGTCGATTCTTCTCGTGAGCGGTTCAGTCGAGCCATATGCCGGTAACTACGGCGGACTCCCCGGCGCGGATCAAGTCCGGGTCGCCGACCGAGGCTCAGCGGGGATCGAGCAGACGGCGCGCCTCGTCGGCGAAATCCTGCGCCGTCTCCGCAGCCCGGTCGCGGAGCTCGCCGATGCTCGCCGGCGGCCTGTCGCGATGACGCTGGCGGGCCCGCAGCAGGACGAGCGCCGCCCCCGCCGCGCTGCCGACGACGAGCGCGGCCGCCGGCCGGACCCAGTTGCGCGGATCGCGCATCGCGGCGAGCTCCCACCCCTCGAGCTCCTCGGCCGCCATGTCGGTGATGCTCTGGAGCGTCGCCGCCAGCTGGGTCGCCAGCCGCTCGGGCGGGTCGACCGGAGCCAGCGCCCGGTGGAGGAGCAGCTCGACGTTGATCGCCTCGCCCATCAGCCGGCCTCATCCATCGCGACGAGGCTCTCGAGCTGCTTGATCGCACGATGGATCAAGACCTTGGTCGCCCCATCGGTCCGCCCGAGCGCGCGGGCGATCTCCCGGTTGTCCATGCCCAGGGCGAAGCGCATGATCAGCGCCTCGCGCCGGTCGTCCGGGAGCAGCTCGACCCCTTCGAGGACCCTCTTGAGCTCGTCCCGCCCGGCGACCAGCTCCTCCGTCGTGTGGGCCGCGGCGATCGGCGCGCCCTCGTCGAGCGGGCTCTGCGGCCGCCGAGCCCGATCGCGGTAGAGGTTCGCCGCGAGGTTGTGGGCGATCCGAATCAGCCACGGCCGCAGCGGCCGGCCGTCGGACTCCCGCACCGCCCGCTCGAAGTGACGGTAGGCCTGGAGAAAGGTCTGCTCCGTCAGGTCCTCCGCGTCGTGATGGTTTCCGACCCGGTAGAACGAGTAGCTGTAGACGTCTCGCAGGTGGGCTTTGTAGAGCTCCGAGAACTTGGCGTCGAGCTGCGCCTTCGCACTCCCGGTCGGCTCGATCACGCATCGCAGCCTACCCCGTCGGCGAAGCGGCCCGGGTGTCGGACGAGGCTATTTCCGCGCGGCTCGGCGGCCACGCCGGGATCTCGCCGCCGAGCCACAGCCATTGGAGCTCGACACACGGCCAGACCCGCTGGGTGACGGCCGTCGCGAGGCTCGGCGACGGCCGATCGACGCGAGGAAAGCTCAGTGGAGCCCCGCACCGGACCCGCACCCGGCACGGCCTGATCAACGCCCCCCGCCGGACGCGCTCGGTGCCGAGCACCGCGACCGGGACGATCGGCGCCCCAGTCTCGAGCGCCAGCCGCCCGACGCCCCGCTTTGGCGAGCGGAGCGGCCCCTGGCGGATCCGCGTGCCCTCCGGGAAGATCACCACGCAGTCGCCGCGCGCGAGGATCGCCCGGGCCGTCGACATCGACTGCTCGTCGCCCTCCCCACGCTCGACCGGGAACGCGCCGAGCCGGTTCAGCAGCCACGCCTGGACCGGGTTCTCGAAGAGCTCCCGCTTGGCCACGTAGTAGACCGGCCGCCGGGTCAGCATGCCGATCACGAACGGGTCGAGGAAGCTCCGATGGTTGGCCGCGAAGATCACCGGGCCGGTCTTCGGGATGTGCGCCATGCCCGTCCGCCGCATCCGGAAGTAGACGTGGAAGAACGGCTGCATGAAGATCCGCACGACTACGTACAGCGCCCGGTTCACGCCCCGTCCGACGGCCTGCGCGTGATACGGCGCGGCGTCGTACGCACGGCGCGGCGCGAGAGCCGCCTGCGGGCAGCGGTGGTCGGTCTCTGGCGCCACGTGTTGGATACCCGGTCGCACTGGTGCCGTTACAGTCTCTGGGCACAGATGCCGATCGACCGTACGCGCACGATCCGGGGGGCCTTGGCCGGTGCCGTCGCGACCGGTGTCTGGGCCGCCCAGATGCCGCTCGACAAGCGGATCTTCGGCGTCGGCTTCGACGACGTCGAGCTGCTCGGCAAGGCGTTCACCCGCGCCCCCGCCTGGCGGGCGATCGGTCTTGCGATCCACGTCCAGAACGGCGCCGTGTTCGGCGCGGTCTACGCCAACCTCGCCCCCAGCGTCCCGCTCCCATCCTGGGCGCTCGGCCCGCTCGCCGGGCTGGTCGAGAACTTCGCGACCTGGCCCCTGCTGGCAGTCTCCGAGCGGATCCACCCCGCCCGCGACGAGATCCCCCGCGTCAGCGGGTCGGTCCGCGGCCTGGCCCAGGCCACCTGGCGCCACCTCGTCTTCGGCGTCGTGCTCGGCGAGCTCGAGCGCCGCCTGAACGCCGAGCCCGACGACGAGCTCGAACCCTGGGCCCACGTGATCTCCAGCAACGGCCACGGCAACATCGAGCACGCCGCCTCCCTGCGCTAGCTTCCCACCCCGGGCCCCACAGCCGGTCCCGCTTCGCCGGAGTAGCTCAGCTGGTAGAGCAATCGCCTTGTAAGCGATAGGTCAGGGGTTCGAGTCCCCTCTCCGGCTCTCCTGAAAGCCCTGCAAATCGACTGTTTTTGAGCCTACCGCCAGGGCCGCAACAAGGCGCCAGTGAGGCCATTTGGGGCCGTCGGCCTATTCATCGGCCTTAACGATCGGCTTTGGGAGCCGCTTCGCCTGCCTCGTCGAGCCGCATTCGGCCGGCTCGACGGCGAATCTCACGGCCACGGGAACGGCGTACTCCCGCTGCTCAGGACTCGGAGATGACGCGGCCCTCGCGCAACGCGCGGGCGACCAACGTCCCGAGGCGCCGGGTCGCTCATCCTCGTCACATCCAACGGCGCCGTGAAAGCCGGGTACCTGGCGACGAGAGCGCCCCGCGCGATCGGGCCGACCACGTGGGCCTACGCCGAGGCGTGCGCATGGGTCAGCGCCTGGCTGACGAAACGCCGCAGCGCCTGGTGGAGCGAGCGCGACATCGCCGAGGACACGTTCTGGCACTGGCGAGCGACCTACAAGGACCGCCGCGGCACGAACCGAGTCAAGCACCGCCCAGCGCTCGCCTTGAAGCTCGTCGAAGGCTACGGCGCGATCGAGGTCGAGACCCACCAACGAGTCCCGGCCAGGCTGCTCGGCACGATGAACATGTACGAGGAGCTCACAGACAACAGCGAGTCGCCGATCACCGGCGTGCTCTTCGTCACCAAGGACACCGTGATCGCCGACCAGATCCAGCGAGCCGCCCGAAAGGCGATGCTGAGCCCACCCCACATGAAGATCCGGTCGCTCAGCGAGATCATCCAGCAGACCAGCACCGCCGGCTGGGGAAACGCCGTGACCATGCAGCAGCCCGACACCGGCCCGGCCAACTGACTGCCCCAGCGACGCGCTGGACGATCCTGCCCGACCGGTGTCGAGGACGGCGCCCGCCCGCGGGGGGCGAATCAAGATCGCTCCACCCCAACG
This sequence comes from Solirubrobacteraceae bacterium, assembly GCA_035553395.1. Lineage (GTDB taxonomy): Bacteria > Actinomycetota > Thermoleophilia > Solirubrobacterales > Solirubrobacteraceae > Palsa-513. The sequence goes on from DASZKP010000024.1 coordinate 44,260, forward strand.
CACCGCGCCCTCATCCCGGGCACCCCTGGCGACCCTCGGATGCTCGCGGTCACGCGCCCGCCCACGCTCCCTGCGGTCGCGTCCCCCCGGGCGGGAGCCGAGCAGGGCATCTATTCCGGGCCGGAGCGGCCGGCGACGAGGACTAAAGGATCCGCGAGCAGATGGCCGGCGACGCTCCGCAAAAGCGCAGAGCAGCAGCCGACGCGTGGGCTTATCTCGGGCCGACCGGCGGCGGAATGCCGAGGTCCTTACAGATCTTGCGCGCCAAGCCGAAGGCGATCTCACGGTGCCGCGGGACCGCCGTCGAGCGCTCGGCGTCGAGTCCCCAGAAGCTGTGATTGGCGCCTTCGCGCAGGAGACGGGCACCGTGCTCGGCGAGATGACGCTCCAAGTCGCGACGCTTCACGCCGTGATATGCAACTCGAGAGACTCGCTGTCAGGCACCGGCTCTGCAAGCGCGTGCTCGCCGAAGCGCAGCTCGAGGATTCCGTGCAGGGCATCGATGACGTTCTCCCGCGCCTCTTCACGCGTGTGCCCCTGGCTCAGCGCGCCCGGGACCTCCGGGACCGACGCGACGATCCAGCCCTCCTCAACGGGCTCGAACACGATCGTCAGACGCAGTGACTGGCTCACAAAGCGAACGCTACTCCTTGGCGCACGATCAGACCGGCTCGCGGCAAAGGCCTCCACTACCCGAGCCCACCGGCGAAAACTGCTCGAGCAGAACAAAGCACACCGCCTGCTCGGGCTCGACTCACGAGTGACCGCGCGTGACCTGAGCAGAATCGTGGCGCCGCGAGCGGTTGGACGCTGTTCCGTAGACCGATCCTCCAACGGCAGGCTCTCCAGAGGTACGACGACCGCCGCGTGGAGCTGGGCATGTCAACTATGAGCTGGCTGTCGCCCGAGTAGCGTGCAGGCATGCGAGCGGCCAGAACAAGCGCGCACGGGCGCAAGATCGATCGAGAAGACGCGCGCCGTGTGGCTCGCCCGACGGCGCTTCGAGCTCTCCTCTCACTGGCCGTTGTGAGCATCGCTGCGGCGACACCGGCCGTCACGTCGAGCTCGGGCGCGACGAGCACCAAGCCCGCATGCGGGCCCCGTGATCCGACGGTCGCGCAAGTAGGCCCGGTCCGAGTCTTCTCAGACCAAAGCCACCACTACATCGCCGGATCCAAAATCCGGGGCTTCGTCATGGCGTGCGACCGCGCGACCAAGGCAATGACGATTCTGACCAGCGCCGCGGGCAAACGCACCCTGCTGATGCCCGGCTCGGTGAGCATTGCCGGAAACGTCGTCGGCTACGGCTACGACGACCTCGGAGACGGCGCATATGGTCCGCCGTATACCTGGGTTGAGGCCGTCTCTCTTGGACCCGCCAGCGGGTCGATCACCGACGCCTTTGCACGACCGACGCAGCCCGGGCTGGATCCAGTCATCTACGGAGACTTGGGCAAAGTCGTGCGGACAACCGTTACGCCCGATGGCGCACTCGTCTGGACCTCGTGCGAGAGCGGCAAGACCCTCGGAGCCGACCTCGCCATCGGTCGTCGCGCGCGCTGCCAGAAAGCCGGAAGCTTCGCGTGGGTATTCACGGCCAAGGGAACCGACCAAGCTCCCGTCGTCTCCGCGCCGACCCGGCTAGACCATGGCGCCGGCATCGCGCCGATCTCGCTCCGCGTCACCGGGTCGGTAATCAGCTGGATCGATCGCGGCAAACGCCTCACTGCAGAACTCGGATAGCTGCTGCCTCGCGTCACCTCGCATGCGGCGCGCGAGGGCGAATCACGACATCCACGCGGATCCCGTTTCGACGTAGATCGGTCAAGTCGGCGCGGAACACCGCGGCCGTTGCTGCCGGCGAATCCAGGCCGCCAAAGTGCTACGAGGCGGTCGCTATGGTTTCGGCGGTGCTGTCCTCGATCTGGTTCTACCGGTTCCTGTTTGCCGTCGCGTCCGCGGCTGGGCTGGTTCTGTTCGCCGTGAACGACCCGCTGACAGGTCTCCTGGTGATGCTCGGCGGAGGTGGGGTCATCTTCCTCGGCGGATTTGTCGTCGCCTATCGACACGACCGGAGCCGGGGCGTTCTGAGGGTGCTTGCCCCGCACGGCGGCGAATTTCTTCGGCGAATTCCTCAGCCCGTAGACGCCGGTGGCTTCGCGAGCCTGTCGTCAGGCGCGACCGCGGCACGGTGCTGCACGGCGGGGCCGCACTCGGGCGTCCCGTAGCCCGAACGTCAGCCGGACCCCGGCGCCGTCCCACAAGGGATCCTCACACGGTACGGCGGGCGGCGACGCGGTGCGGGCGCTAGGCGGAAGTTTTCGCTATTACAGCCCGAAATCCGCTGTGTTTGCGGGCTCGGGCTTCCTTTTGGCCGGTCGGGCGTAGCCAAAGTCATCCCTTGACGTGTGGCTGGTTAGGCCATAGAATGACGGCATGCCAGCGCGTGGCGG
>DASZKP010000025.1:0-23686 GCA_035553395.1 Solirubrobacteraceae bacterium
GCCTTCTTCCCCCACGCGGCGTTGCTGCGTCACGCTTTCGCGCATTGCGCAAGATTCCCCACTGCTGCCTCCCGTAGGAGTCTGGGCCGTGTCTCAGTCCCAGTGTGGCTGATCGTCCTCTCAGACCAGCTACCCATCGTCGCCTTGGTAGGCCATTACCCCACCAACTAGCTAATGGGCCGCGGGCCGATCCCGATGCGGAGGCCGAAGCTTCCTTTCCTCGAGTCCATCACGGACACGAGCACATTTGGTATTAGCCCGAGTTTCCTCGGGTTGTCCCAATCATCGGGGCACGTAACCCACGTGTTACTCACCCGTTCGCGGCTCTGCCCCAGGGCAAGCCCTGGTTCGTCGCTCCACTTGCATGTGTTAAGCACGCCGCCAGCGTTCGTCCTGAGCCAGGATCAAACTCTCCGTGAAGAGAGTGTCATGGATTGTCTGGGACCCATACACAATGGTCCCAACCATGACGGGGTACTAACTACTATTCTGACTCGTTTTTGACCGCGACTCGGATGCACAAGTGCTCCCGATCGCGGGTCGAACCTGGACGCACACCGAAACGGCCATCGGGCCGGATCTCGGTGCGCATGCTGTTGAGTTTTCAAAGACCGTCGCGCCCCCACGCCGGGGTCATCCCGGCGTGAGTCGCCATTGTCCGGGCACAAAAGACCAGGCCCGAACAGCGGACGTAGGAGTATAGCGCTCCCCGACTGGGATGTCGCCCGGTCGCAGCGGCACGGCCGCCAACCGCCGCGGGCGGTGCTGGCGAGGGACGCCACGACCGCTGACGCCGGCCCCGCTCCGGCGCGCCGACGGTCGCAGGCGGGTCGCCTGCCGCGTGGTGGATGACCGCCGCAACACGCGCCCGCGCGCGGCCTGCTGGGTCGTGGATGACCGCGGCGACACTCGCCCGCGGGCGGCCTGCTGGGTCGTGGATGGCTGCCGCAGCACGCGGGCGCAGGGCGGGCGTGCTCGGTCGTGGATGACCGCAGCACCACGCGGCCGTCGACCTACCGGTGCCTAGCTGAGGACGTGGACGGCGACCGTCCGCTCGCGCGGGCGGTCGTCGAAGTCGACCAGGACGATCTGCTGCCAGGTCCCGAGGCCGAGCAGGCCGGCGCTGATCGGGACCGTGATCGACGGGCCGAGGATCGACGCGCGGACGCGCGCGTAGGCGTTCGTCCGGTGGTCGCGGCGGGTCTGCTCGTAATCGGCGTTCGCGGGTACGAGGCGCTCGAGCACCGACCGGAGATCGGCGATCACCGACGGGTCGAACTCGATCGTCGTGACCGCGGCCGTCGACGCGCCGACGAAGACGCTGACCACGCCCTGGTCGACCTCGGCCGTCCGGAGCACCGACCGGACGCCCTCGGTCAGGTCGACGATCTCCCCGTGGCCGTCGGTGTGGATCCGTAGGAGGCCTGAGTGCGTGGTCATCGGGCGACCGCGAGTCTGCGGAAGTGGCGCTTGCCAACGCGGAGGACGCGCCCGTCGAGCCGGCGACCGGCGACGTCGATCTCGTCGATCACGCGGCCGTCGAGGTGAACGCCACCCTGGGCGAGCAGGCGACGGGCCTCCGAGCGCGACTTCCCGAACCCGTCGGCGATCACGCCCGGCAGGTGGACGAGGCCGTCGGCGGCCGGGACGACCCTCAGCTCGTCGATCCGGTCGGGCTCGCCGCCGCGGGCGATCAGGTCGAACTCGGCCTCCGCCCGTTCGGCGTCGTCGGCCGAGTGGAAGCGGGTGACGAGCTCGCGCGCGAGCAGCCGCTTCGCGTCACGCGACCCGAGGTCGGCGGGCGGCGGCCGCCCGAGCAGGAGGCGGTAGTACTGGTCGAGCGCCGTGTCCGGCACGCTCATCGTCTTCCCGTAGATCTCGCCCGGCGGATCGGTCACGCCGATCTGGTTGCCGAGCGACTTCGACATCTTCAGCCGGCCCTCGGTACCGACGAGGATCGGCATCGTGAGGATCGCCTGCTCGGGCATCCCGTAGGCCCGCTGGACATCCCGGCCGAGCAGGAGGTTGAACTTCTGGTCGGTGCCGCCGAGCTCGACGTCCGCGCGGACGGCGACCGAGTCGTACGCCTGCATCAGCGGGTAGAGCATCTCGAGCATCGAGATCGGGGTCTGGGCCGCCCGCCGCTTGGCGAAGTCGTCGCGCTCGAGCAGGGCGCCAACCGTCGTCGTCCGGAGCAGGGCGAACAGGTCGCCCATCGTCATGTCCAGCCATTCGCTGTTGTGGCGGACCTCGACCCGGCCGGGGTCCAGCACCTTGAAGGCCTGTTCCTGGAACGTGCGTGCGTTCGCGTCGATCTGCTCGTCGGAGAGCTGCGGCCGTGTCGACGACCGGCCGCTCGGATCGCCGACGCGAGCGGTGTAGTCGCCGATGATCAGGACCACCGTATGCCCCGCATCCTGGAAGGCCCGAAGCTTGGTCAGGACGACCGTGTGGCCCAGGTGGATATCGGGTGCCGTCGGGTCGATGCCCAGTTTCACGCGTAGCGGCCGGCCGATCGCAAGGAGCCGGGCGAGCTCGCCGACCGGCAGGCAGTCGACCGCGTCGCGGGCGAGTTCCTCGGCTTCGAAGGGGACTTGTGGCACCGGGCCGGATGCTAGACTCTCGCCGGCAGCGAGGCCGTCAGCCGCCGTGTCTCAGCTGCTCCGCAAGGCCGCCTTTTCGCCGCTATGTTGAGGCCCGAGAGGGACTCTGCCGTACGTGCCCCGCAGGGGCACACCCCCCGATGAGCGAGGACGACCGCCCCCACACGTACGAGGAGTCGCCTGCTAACGGCGTCGACCGCAACCGCGCGTCGACCGCGACCAACGGGGCGCCTGCGGGTGACGGACCCCGCCCCGAGCCGTATCCCGTCCGCCCCAACGGCGACCACGCGCCCCGGCCAAACGCCGGCCGACCCGCGGCCGACGTCGACTACGGCGATCCGGGCAACGGCGAGTTCCCGGCCTATGACCACTACACGGCCCACCCGGTCTACCGTGCTCCGCAGACGGCCGTGCCGACGCGGGCCGAGCCGATCGCCTACGACGATACGCCGGCCGCCGAGCCGCCGATCGCCGACGGGCGCGACCAGCGGCGTGTCGAGGGTCGGCCGCCCCGGCCGCCCCGGCCACCGCGGGTGGCCCGAGCGCCGCGCGAGCCCAAGCCGCCGCGGCAGCCGCGGGCACGTCGGCGGCGAGGCCGAGCGAGTGGAAAGCCGCGGGTCAGGAAGCTCCGCCTCCTGATCGTGCTCGTCCCGCTCGGACTGCTGGCGATCGTCTCGGCCTTCTTCGGGATGGTGATGTCGATCACGTCGGACCTGAAGGGCCTCGAGAAGAGCTACATCAACGACACGAGCTCGACCAACTCGAAGCTGCTCGCGCTCGACGGTGAGCAGCTCGGCCTGCTGACAGACAACACGAACCGCGTCCTGGTCACCGGTGACCAGATCCCCCGGGACATGAAGTGGGCGATCGTCTCGGTCGAGGACAAGCGGTTCTATACGAACTCGGGCGTCGACCTCAAGGGCATCGCGCGGGCCTTCGTGGCCGACATCCTCCACCAGCAGGCCCAGCAGGGGGCGTCGACGATCACGCAGCAGTTCGTCAAGAACGCGCTCGCCGCGCAGGGCAAGCGGACGGTCTTCGAGAAGCTCCGTGAGGCCGCGCTCGCCTACCACCTGACGCGCCAGTGGACCAAGGACAAGATCCTCACCGAGTACCTCAACTCGATCTACTTCGGCAATGGCGCCTACGGGATCGAGTCGGCCGCGCGAACGTACTTCGGCAACGACCCGACCAGCAGCAGCTTCAACTGCGGGACGACCGGCCAGCCGTTGTGCGTCCAGAGCGCCCTCAACGACCCGGCCAACGCGGCGCTGATCGCCGGAATCGTCGCGTCGCCAACGGCGTTCGACCCGGTGACCCACCCGACCGCGGCGACCGACCGTCGGAACCTCGTGCTGCACGACATGTACGCCCAGGGGTACATCAGCTACTCCCAGCTCCAGGCGGCGCTCACCGAGGCCCTCCCGACGAGCCGCTACGTCCAACCGCCCCAGCCGAAGGTCAAGGAGCCCGGCGCCGCGTACTTCATGACGTGGGTCCGCCAGCAGGTGATCGACCGCTACGGCGCGGAGAAGGCCTTCGACGGGGGGCTGACGATCCATACGACGCTCGATCTCCAGCTTCAGCAGGCCGCCGAGGGGGCCGTCGGCGACTACCTGGCCTACGCGGGCGGGCCGTCGGCGGCGCTCGTCGCGATCGACAACGCGACCGGCGAGGTGCGGGCGATGTACGGCGGTCGGGACTACAGCACGACGCCGTTCAATCTCGCGACCCAGGGTGAGCGCCAGCCCGGTTCGGCATTCAAGCCCTTCGTCCTCGCCCAGGCCCTCAAGGAGGGGATCTCGCAGTACTCGGTCTGGCCGTCGGAGAAGCGAACGTTCATCGTCAAGGGCACCGGCGGCCGGGAGAAGTTCGTCGTCAACAACGACGAGTCGAACTACGCGGGGTCGCGGACGTTGGCCGACGCCCTGACGTACTCCGACAACTCCGTCTTCGCGGCGGTCGGAATCCAGGCCGGGACGAAGCGGGTCGCGGCGGTGGCCAAGGCCGCAGGGATCCGCACGCCGATATCCACGAACGATGCGATGACGATCGGTGGCCTGACGATCGGCGTCACGCCGATCGACATGGCTCATGCCTACGAGACGCTCGCCGAGGACGGCCGGCGGATCACCGGCTCGCTGGGCACTGACCGCAACGGGCCGGTCGGCATCCGGTCGGTTGAGATTCCCGGCCAGCCGACGCAGGTCAACAGGATCGAGCGCAAGCAGGTGATCCCGGCCAACGTCGCGACCACGGAGGACGCGATCATGCACACGGTGCTGACGCAGGGCACCGGCACGGCCGCCCAGTTCGGCGTCTACGCGGCGGGCAAGACCGGAACGACATCCAATTACGTGGATGCCTGGTTCGATGGCTTCACGAGCAAGATGACCGTCGCGGTCTGGGTCGGCTACCCGACGCGGCTCGAGGCCATGAACACGGACTTCCAGGGCGGGCCCGTCCTCGGCGGGACGATTCCCGCCTTGATCTGGAAGGACTTCATGGTGCGCGCGTACACGATCTTCAACGCCCGGGCGATCGCGGCCGCGGCGAAGAACGGCAAGGGCACGACGGGCGACACGTCCACCGTTCAGTTGTCGCCCACCCAGACCGCCAGCCAGCCGAGCAACACCGGGCCGACCGGCGCAGGCGGGCAGGGCGGAGCTGCGGCGAATGGCGCCAACGCCACCGGCAACGCCAACGCCAACGGCAACGGCAACGGCAACGCCACGGGTACGGGCAACGCCACCGGCACCGGTAATGCGACGGGCAACCAGACGGCCCCGACGAACCAGACCGGCGCCGGCAACGGGACGGCCACGCCGACCGGACAGGTGAACGGGACCGGGACCCAGAACCCGACCGGCGCGGGCTCGCCGACGCCGACCCCGACCCCAACTCCGACCACGCCGACACCGGCGACGGCGCCGACCGGGGCTCCCAACCCGAGCGCCGGGGCCAGCGGCGGCGCCTCAGCGCCGAGCGGCTAGCCGCCAACCTGGCGGGCGGGGGCGCGAGACGTGGGGATTGCCGTCGGCGCAGAAGCGCCAGGGAAGCTCGATCGCCTTGGTGATCCCGATCCTCGTCGAAGTCGTGATCGGCGGGTCGCGCCAGGCCTGCGGGCGTGGCTCGATCGTGAGCGGACCGGAGTCGAGATCGACGCCGTTGTGCTCGAGGCCGATACCAAATGCCTGCGTCAGCTTGCCCGGCCCGGAGCAGAGCTCGTCGAGCCGATCGACGCCGCGCCGGGCGCGCATCTCGTCGAGGCCGTCGACGGGCTCGAGCGCCCGGATCAGGGCGGCGGCGCCGATGCCCTCGGGCTCGGCGACCGCGTTGAGGAGGGCGTGGATCCCGTACGAGCGGTAGACGTACGCGATCCCGGGCGGGCCGAAGAGGACCCGCGTGCGGGGCGTCAGCCCGACGAACGCATGGCACGCTGGCTCGGAGTCGTGGTAGGCCTCGGTCTCGACGATCACGCCGGCGGCCGGCCCGAAGCGCACGACGCAGCCGATCAGGTCGCGGGCGACTTCAAGCACGCCGCGAGCGTAGAAGTCCCGCGTCACGCCCCGGCGGCGAGCGCCCGACGGGCGGCGGCGAGCTGCTCGCGGACGCGGACGCCGGCCGTCCCGCCGACGGAGATCTTCGACTCGAGCCAGGAGCTCTCCGAAAGAACCGAGTAGTACTCGTCGTCGAGTTTTTCTGAGCGGGATCGGAGCTCGTCGGGTGTGAGCTCGGAAAGGCAGCGTCCGGTGTCCTCGGCCAGGCGGACGAGGCTGCCGACGATGCCGTGCGCCTCGCGGAAGGGCATCCCCCGGCGGACGAGGAGGTCGGCGACGTCGACGGCGGCGATCATCTCGTCAGATGCGGCGGCGGCCAGTCGGTCGCGGTCGAAGACGACGCCGTCGAACATGCCGCGGGCGGCGACGAGGCAGAGGTCGAGGGTGTCGGCGGCGTCGAAGAGGTGCTCCTTGTCCTCCTGGAGGTCCTTGTTGTAGGTCAGCGGGAGGCCGTGGAGGAGGCCGTGCATGGCGAGCAGATGGCCGGAGACGCGGGGCGCCTTGGCCCGGAGCAGCTCGGCCGCGTCGGGGTTGCGCTTCTGGGGCATGATCGACGAGCCGGAGCTCCAGGCGTCGGGCAGGGCGCAGAAGCCGAACTCGGCGGTCGACCAGAGGACGAGCTCGGCGCCCAGCCGTGAGAGATGGGTCGTCGCGGTCGCGGCGGCTGCGAGATAGTCGAGCACGAAGTCGCGGTTTGCGACTGCGTCGATCGAGTTGGGGGCGACGCCGGCGAATCCGAGCTCGCGGGCGACGAGGTCGCGGTCGGTCGGGAAGTTCACGCCGGCGAGGGCGCCGGCGCCGAGCGGGAGGAGCTCGCAGGCCTCGAGGACGTGGTCGAAGCGGCGACGGTCGCGAAGCGCCATCCAGAAGTAGGCGAGCAGGTGGTGGCCGAGGTAGACGGGCTGGGCCCGCTGGAGGTGGGTGTAGCCGGGCATCGGCCAGTCGATGTGTCGCTCGGCGACGGTCAGCAGCGTCTCCATCAGGCGGCCGAGGCGGTCGCGGGCGCGGGCAGCCTGATCGCGCGTGTAGAGAACGACGTCGGTCGCGACCTGGTCGTTGCGCGACCGAGCCGTGTGCAGACGTCCGCCGACCGGTCCGGCCAGCTCGGTCAGGCGACGTTCGATCGCCATGTGGATGTCCTCGTCGTCGTCGCGGAACGGGAAGGTTCCCCCTGCGAGTTCGGCCTCGACCGCATCGAGTCCGGCGAGCAGCTCGTCGCGGGCGTCTTCGGCGATGATCGATCCGGCCGCGAGCATCCTCGCGTGGGCCCGGGACTGGGCGACGTCGTAGGGCCAGAGGCGGCGGTCGAAGCCGAGCGACGTGTTCATCGCCTGGAAGTCGGCGTGCTGGGGTTCGGTGAAGCGGCTCATCGCGCCGCCAGTGTAGGCCGCCCGGAGTGATCTCCGGAGGCCAGGCCGACGTTTTTCCGCAACCTGCCAACCCCCGGCGGGTTGGTGAGGTCATGTCCACACATGGCCTGGAACGATCGCGCACGTCGTGGCCGGCAGCCGTTCGCCGGTCGATCTCGGACGCCGAGAGCCGGGGCTCCGGGCCGGCCGCGGGCTCCGGGCGACACCGGGACGACCCGGTCCTCGTCTCACGCGTGCGCGGCGGCGACCCGACGGCCTTCGAGACGATCTTCCGGCGCTACCAGCCGCCGCTGCTGTCCTACTGCCGGCACATGCTCGGGGATCGGGACGAGGCCGAGGACGCTCTCCAGCAGACGTTCATCCGCGCGCACCGCGGACTGGTCGGGGACTCGCCGCCACGCGACCTGCGTCCGTGGCTCTACACGATCGCCCGCAACTGCTGCCACTCGGCGATCGCCTCCCGCCGGCCGACCGCCGATCTCGAGGACCACGAGGCGTCGGTCGCCGGACTGTCGGACGTCGTCCGAGACCGCGCGGACCTCCGCGAGCTGGTCGGCGATCTCCACGCGCTTCCCGAGGACCAGCGGAGCGCCCTCCTGCTGGCCGAGCTCGGCGATCTCGCCCACGACGAGATCGCCGGGGTGGTCGGATGCGAACCGAGGAAGGTCAAGGCGCTCATCCATCAGGCCCGGACGACCTTGATCGCCCAGCGGGAGGCCCGGGCGGCCCCGTGCGACGAGATTCGCGTGCAGCTCTCCGTCGCCCGGGCCGGTGAGCTCAGGCGGGGTCCGCTCCGCCGTCACCTGAAGGTCTGCGCCGGGTGCCGGGACTACGCGGCCGCCGTCCGCGCGCAGCGCAGCTCGCTCGCCGTCGTCCTGCCCGTCCTGCCAACCGCCGGCCTGGCCGCCAGGGTGCTGGGACACGTGGCCACCGGGGCCGCCGGGTCGGCCGGCGCAGGCGGACTCGGCGCGATCGCGACGGGCCACGCCGCAGGTGCCGGATTCGCCGCCGCGGGTCCGCCGACCACGGTCCTTGCCACCGCGACGACGTCAGGGGCCGGGGCGACCGGTGTGCTCGCCGCAGGGTCGTCGAGCGTACCCGTCGTCGCGACGGCCAGCGTCGTGTCCGGGGCGACCGGAGCAGCCGGTGGTGGACTCGCGGCCGGAGCAGCCGGAGCGGCCGGCAGTGGACTCGCGGTAGGAGCAGCCGGCACCGGACTCGCGGCCGGAGCAGCCGGAGCAGCCGGCACCGGACTCGCGGGCGGAGCGGCCGGCACCGGACTTGCGGCCACGGCGGCCGGCACCGGGCTCGCGGCCGGAGCAGCCGGCGGTGGGCTCGCGGCCGGAGCGGCCGGGGCGGCCGGGCTCGGCGCGGCCGGCGGGACAGGCCTCGCGGTGGGCGGCGGCCTTGCGGCGAAGCTGGCGATCGGCGGCATGATCGCGGTGCTCGCGTCCGCCGGCGCCGCGGCCACCCTCCGGCGGGCACCCCGGACGACGCGGGCCGCGTCGACGACCCGACACGCGCTCCGGTCCCGCGGCACTCGGAAGCCCCGCGTGGCTGGGCGGTCAACCAAGCTGGCTCTGGCGCTCAGCCTGCCGGCATCCCACTCGAAGGCCTCGGCCGCCGGCTCCGCGAAGGCCGCGACCCGACGCAGGCGCACCGCGCGCGAGCAGGCGGCACGCTCCTCGGCCGCCCGCACGGCCCTGGCCCAGACGACGGCCGCCGGCACCGCGCTGGCCCAGACGACGGCCGCCCGCAGGGCGCTGGCGCGGACGACGGCCGCCGACACCCGGCGAGCCCAGGCACAGGCCGCCCTCACAGGAGTCGCCGGCACGCGAACCACGCGGACCGGCACGCTCCTAGCTCCCACGATCCGGACGACCGCGACGCGGACGACCCCGGCCTCAGAGAAGACCCCGGCTGCCCGGAGGACGACAGCCACCCCCACGGCGGCGGCCGCCGGCGGCGGCACGACCCTCACCAGCCCGCGCCGCCGGGGATCCGGGCTCGCCGCCAGGATCCGTGAGGTCGGCGAGCGCGCGACCGGCTCCGCGACACTCAACCGGCCGCGCACGCCGACGACCGGCGCGACCCGGAGGACCGCGACCTCGCCGACGCGTCCTCGCGTCCACCCGACCCCGGCCGGCCGCCGGACGCACCATGCAGCCCCGACCCCGGCCGGCCGCCGGACGCACCATCCAGCCCCGACCCCGGCCGGCCGCCGGACGCACCATCCGGCCCAGACCCACCCGACCAACGCGACGTGAGCACCGTCGATCGGCGGCCCGCAGGATCCGGCTCGACCCACGATCACAAGGACACGCAATGTCGCCCAGGATCTTGACCATCGGTACGGTCGCCGCGCTCGCCCTCGCGCCCGCGGCAACCGGCGCGGCCGCCGCCCCGCCACCCACGCTCGGCCCGGTGACGATCATCACGGCCGGTCACCGGACGCCCGTCGACGTCGCCGGCAACCACCTCCACCAGGGAGCGACGATCCGCGAGGGCACCGAGCTCCGCCGGTGGCTGGTCACGATGCACGGCGCCAGCAACGCCGCGGTCACGCTCAGCTGCGGGCCACGCGGAACCCAGATCGGACTCGCCCTGCCAGATCCGTCGAAGGTCGGTCTGGCCCTCGCCCACGGCACCGGGTACTACCACGAGACGATCAAGGTCCACTTCTACACGCCTCCCCACGTCACGGCCGACGGCGCCCGCGGCCACATCTACGCCCTCTGCCGGATCGCCTAGACGAGCCCAACACCCTCGGCCGGATCGCCTAGTCTAGACGAGCCCAACACCCTCGGCCGGACCGCCCTGGACGAGCCCAACGTGCGGGCGTGTCACGGCCCCTGGACCCACGCAGGCCGGTGAGCGTCGGCTGGCTCAGGTCAGGGCGTCGGCCGGCTCAGGTCAGGGCGTTGGTCACCGACCCGAGGATCGTCCGGCTCAGCCCGCCGGCGCTCCGCGGGCCGAACGACGCGACGACGACGGCGAGGTCGTTGCGGTTGAACGCCGCCTGCGCCCGGATCACCCCCGACGCCGACGGCGGCCGGCCGGCGACCCCGTAGGCGAACGTCCGGCTGATCCCCGGGCCCTTCGCGAACCCGATCGACAGCGAGCCCGGCGTCCAGTACCGACTCGGGACGGGGCTCGCCGGGAACACCCCACCCCACAGGCGGACCGCCTTGACGGCGACCGACGCGGTCGTCCCAGCCGACTCGTTGCCGCCGGCGTCGGCCAGGCTGAACTGCCCGTTGACGCGCATCATCACAGCCCCCTGCGACCCGTCCGGGCTCCGCCACGCGGCGATCTGCGCCGGGAACTCGGCCAGGCCGAAGGGAATTCCCGGGACCCGGTCGATCGGCGCCCACCCGGGCGGCAGGCAGACCGCCACGTTCATCTCCCGGTCGAATGCCGGCCTCAGCGCCGGCAGCCCCAGCCGGGTCTCGGCCTGCCCGGCCAGCCGGCCGTCGACGTACAGCTCGAGCCGGTAGCCGCCCGGCTGGAGACAGCCCGACGCCGACCCCTTCGTCGTCACGGCCAGGAACGACCGCGACAGCCCCAGCCGCCCGCGGGAGTCCCCGGCCAGGGAGACCGGCCCCGAGATCGCCGGGACCACGCTCCAGCCGGTCGCACCCGGCGCCTCGTAGTACCACTGGGCCGAGACCTGGTCGGCCGCGGTCAACTTCGCAGGCCCGGTGATCGTCAGGCCGACCGTGCCCGGGTTGACGGTGATCGACACGCCGCCGATCCCCCGGCTCCGAGCCGCCCCGGCGACCGGCGCTCCGAGACCGACGACGAGCGCCTTGAAGTGCGCGACCTCCCCAGCGACGCGTCGATCCGCCCCCTGCCCGAGCAGATCGAGCCCCGTCAGCGCCCCCGCTACCACCCGCTCCCGCTCGGCCGGACTCAGCCGGCCCCGGCCCGCGTCGGCGATCCCCGTACGGTAGGCCACGGCGGCGTCGCGCAAGTCGCCCAGCCCGAGGAGTGAAAGCCCGCGGACGAGGCCCGGCGTCGGGTCGCCCGGGTCTCCCCCGGCCGTCTGGCTCGCGAGCGCCGCGCTCTGCGCCAGGTCCCCACGCGACCGCGTCATGATCCCGAGCTGGGCGAGGCTCCCCGCCCGCCGGTTGGACGCGTCGACCAGGCTCAGCCCGCGATCCGCGGCCTCCCCCAGGTCGCCGATCGCCGCCCGCAGGGTGGACGTACCGACCAGGCCGAACGGGTTGTCCCGGCTGACCGGCGGCGCGTCACGCGCCAGCTCGGCGAGCGCCCGCTCGTAGTACGGCCGGGCGAAGTCCGGACGCAGGCGGATCGTCTCCGACAGCTCTCGGACGGCGGTCGGGTAGTCGGCCTTGCCGAGCGCGACGACCCCGTCGGCGTAGTGGACGGCCGCCGCCTGGTCGTGCGCGTGCGCCCGCACGTGGAGTCCCTCGTAGGCCCCGTAGATCAGCGCGAACCCGACCATCCCGATCGCCGCCGACGAGAACAGCCTCGCCCGCTCGCGGGCCTGCGGCGTCAGCGTGAAGCCGAACAGGAAGATCGCGACGCCGAACATCGTCAGCGTGATCGTGTACGCGACGCTCTGTCCCTCCCGATCCGAGCTCCGCTGGAGGGCCGCGTCCCGCAGCGCCGTCAGCCGCTCGGCGTTCCAGCTCGCGTCGGCGAAATAGCTCCGCGGGAAGGCGAGGTCCTGGTCCGGCCCGTCCCGCGCGTTCGCGCACCCGGCCGGCGGCGTCGAGTCGGTCGGCGTGATCGGACACAGCCGCCGCCCGAGCAGCGACCCCTCCGCGCCGTTGACCCCCGCCGCGCCCAGCGCGCTCGTCTGGCCGGCCGCGAGGATGTTCGTCGCGGTCAGCGTCTGCCCGGTGACCGCCTCCAGCCGGCCGATTCCGAGCAGCGTCGTGTGATCCCCGAGCAGGTAGGCCTCCCACGAATTACCCAGCCGCCGTCGCTCCGCGTCGAGCAGCAGGAAGCGGCTGTACTGGAGCTCGGCCGCGTCGCTCGCCGCCGACCTCGCCTGCACCGCCTCGACACCCAGGCTCTGGGCCTGGATTCCCCAGGCCGCCGACGTCCTGACAGCCTCGCTCTGGACGAACGCGACGATCGCCCCGAGCAGCGTCGCGAGGACCGCCGCGACGGACATCCGATCCTCGAAGCGGCGCCTGCGCCGCCGCCGGTCGGCCTCGGTCGGCACCGCCGTGTCGGCCATCTACAGCCAGACCGGGATCGTCAGGACGACTGCCGCGAGGACGACGGCGCCGGCCGAGCACGCGAAGACCCGCCGCGCCCGGCTCCTGCGTCGGGCGACCTCGGCCAACGTGCAGAAGAACAGGCCGGCCGTCCACAACGTCGCGATCCCCGTGTAGTCGATCGCCTTCCGGTGGCCGGCGGCCGCCGCCGCCGAGTCCGCGCCGGCCTGCTGCTCCTGGAGGTCCGGATCGTCCGCGGTGACCGAGTCCAGCGCCGCCCGGAAGTCGAAGTGCAGGGGCGGGCCCGCCCGGTAGCCGGATGACTGGAGTGCCTGGCGGTAGCCCGCCGCAAGGCTCCGGTCGAGCTGGGCCGAGCGCAGGAGCGAGAGGGCGAGCCCCGGTGAGACCGACCGCTGCGCCGTCGCCTGGTGGGCCGCGACGAGCGACGTGCTCTCGTACTCCGCGAAGTACCCGAACGTCCGCGCGTCCTGGTTGACGGTCGCCAGATCCCGCGAGAAGTGCTCCTCCCGCAGCGCCTGGTTCTCCAGCTGGTTCTGGTCGGCGTCGCCCGCCCGCGTCGACCAGACGGCCGCCCGCTGGGCCACGAGCGGCGCGGCGATCGCGCAGACGAGGATGCCGATCCCGACGACCGGGATTCCCGTCGTCCGCACCATCGCGCGGACGAACCCGTCGACCAGTTTTCGCCCCCTCCGCCGGAGCCCCCTTCCCCGCCGCGTCACCCGGCCAATCCTCCCGCCCTGCCCGCCCGGCTGTCAAGGCCGGCGACGACGGCTACCCGCGTCCGAGCACGGCTCCGAGCTCGCGGGCGACCCGCACGACCTGGCCCTCGGACATCTCCGGGAAGAACGGCAGGGCGACCGACCGGGCGGCGACGTCCTCGCAGACCGGGAACTCGCCCTCCCGGTGGCCGAACGTCTCCCGGTAGTAGCTCATCAGGTGGATCGCCGGAAGGTACGGCTTCGACTGGATGCCCCGCTCCCCGAGCGCCCGGATCGTCGCGTCCCGGTCGACTCCGCGGGGCAGCTGGACGACGAACACGAACCACCCCCGCACAGCCCCGCCGACATCTGGACAGGGCAGCTCGACGCCCTCGAGGTCGGCCAGCCGCTCCCGGTAGTGGCCGGCGACCCGCGCCCGGCCGGCGAGCATCTGGTCGAGGCGGTCGAGCTGGGCGAGGCCGAGGGCGCAGGCGATGTCCGACAGGCGGTAGTTGAAGCCCAGCCGGTCGTGATCGAGCCAGCTCATGTCGGGAGCCCGGCCCTGGTTGCGCTCCGAGTCGATCCGCACCTTGACGGCCTCGTCGCCCGTCGTGACCATCCCCCCCTCGCCTGTCGTCAGCTGCTTGTTCGCGTAGAACGCGAACACCGCCGGGTGGCCGCGCGCGCCGACCGCGACCCCATCTGGATGAAACGCACCCAGCGCCTCGCAGGCGTCCTCGACGAGGGGCAGCCCCAACGCCTCGAGCGGCTCCATCTCGCACGGCCAGCCGAAGATGTGAACCGGCAGGATCGCCGTCGTGCGCTCCGTGACCGCCGCGGCCGCAGCCGCCGGGTCGAGCGTCAGCGTGACCGGGTCGATGTCGGCGAAGACCGGCCGCGCCCGTTCGAAGACGACGACGTTGGCCGACGCGACGAACGAGAACGGACTCGTCACGACCTCGTCCCCGTCGGTCACCCCCGCCGCCCGCAGCGCAAGGTGAAGCCCGGCCGTGCCGCTCGAGACCGCACTCGCATGCCGTGCGCCGACTGACACACAGAACCGCTCCTCGAAAGCGGCGAGACGCGGGCCGAGTGACAGCTGACCTGACCGCAGGACCGCTAGCACCGCCGCCTCCTCCGGCGGGCCGATCACCGGCCGCGCCAGCGGGATCGGCCCGTCCTCAGCGCTCACGCGCGGCGTGCCCGGCCGGCGCCCGGCCCGGCTGCATGCCATGCTCGATCGAGTCGACGAGGGCCTCCCACGACGCCTCGATGATGTTCTCCGACACGCCGATCGACCCCCACACGTCGTGGCCGTCGGACGCGTCGATCAGGACGCGGGTGACCGCGTCGGTGCCCTTCGCCTGGTCGAGGATCCGCACCTTGTAGTTGACGAGATCGATGTCGTGGAGGTGGGGGTGCGCGTCGCCGACCGCCGCCCGCAGGGCCTTGTCCAGGGCGTTGACCGGGCCTCCGCCCTCCGCCGTGCAGACGATCCGCTCGTCGCCGACCCAGACCCGGACGGTGGCCTCGGTGGCAACCGTCCCGGCCGCCGACTTCTCGACGATCACGCGCCACGAGTCGAGGCGGAAGAGCGGCTCGTAGTCGCCCGACTCCTTGCGCAGGAGCAGCTCGAGCGACGCGTCGGCCGCCTCGAACTGGTAGCCCCCATGCTCGAGCAGCTTGATCCGGTCGAGCAGCCGACTCGCCGCGTCCTCGTCGATCTCGAGTCCCGCCGCCCGGGCCTTCTCGATCACCGTCTGCCGCCCGGCCAGCTCGCTCATCACCAGCCGGCGCTCGTTGCCGACGACCGCCGGGTCGATGTGCTCGAACGTGGCCGCGTCCGCGCTGACCCCGGCGACGTGCATCCCGCCCTTGTGGGCGAACGCGTTCTTCCCGACGTAGGCCTGGTTGGGGTCCGGCGTGATGTTCAGCAGCTCGTCGACGAAGTGGGCCGTTTCCGTCAGGTTCGCGAGCTGCACTTCTGTCAGGCACGGCCTGCCGAGCTTGAGCTGGAGGTTCGCGATGATCGAGACGAGGTTCGCGTTGCCGGTCCGCTCGCCGCACCCGTTGATCGTCCCCTGGACCTGGGTCGCCCCGACCTCGACGGCCGCGAGCGAGTTCGCGACGCCGCACTCGGCGTCGTTGTGGCAGTGGATGCCCACCCGCACGCTCCCGTCGAGCGTCCCGAGCGCCTCCCGCGTCGCCAGGGCGACCTGCGACGGCAGCGACGACCCGTTCGTGTCGCACAGCACGATCGTCTCGGCTCCCGCCCCGGCAGCCGCCCGCACGCAGGCCCGGGCGTAGTTGGCGTCGTCACGCCAGGCGTCGAAGAAGTGCTCGGCGTCGTAGATCACCCGCTTCCCCTCCCGGACGAGAAACCCGATCGACTCGGAGATCATCCTGAGGTTCTCTGCACGGTCGACTTTGACCACCTTCTGAAGGTGCAGGCCCCAGGTCTTGCCGACGAGCGTGCAGACTCGGGCATCGCATTGCGCCAGCAGCCGCAGTCCCGGATCGTCGTCGGCCCGGGTGTCGCGCCGCCGGGTCATCCCGAACGCGGCGATCTCCGCCTGCTCGAAGCGCTCGCCGGCCAGCAGCTCGAAGAGCTCCCGCTCCTTGGGGTTCGACGCCGGGAAGCCGGCCTCGATCAGGTGGATGCCGAGCTCGTCGAGCTTGTGGGCCACGCGGACCTGCTCGTGGGCCGAGAGGGACATCCCCTCGCCCTGCATACCGTCGCGCAGGGTCGCGTCATACAGCTGGATCGTCTTCAAGGTGGCTCCTAGTGCGTCGAAAGTGTTGTGGGGCGATCGACAGGCGAGTGCGGCGTGCGGCCCGGCGCGGACTTCCGCTAGCCGGCCGCCCGCGTAATTCGCCGATCGCCGCCGGCCGGGAGCCTCATCAGGCGCTCGCGATCCTGAGCTCGGCCGACGCGCTGCCGGCGACCCGCGCGGCCGCGTCCCCCGTCGTCGGGGCCGCCCCATGCTCGACGGGCACGGCCGCCGGGAAGTCGACGATGTCCAGCCACTCGAGGTAGCGCTCCGAGCGCCCGTGGAGGGCGTCCTCGAACGCCCGCTGGAGGACCATCGTGATCTCCCCAGGCTTCCCCGTCCCGATCTCGTGGTCGTCGATCTCGCGGACGGGGACCAGCTCGGCCGCCGTCCCGCTCATGAAGACCTCGTCGGCCATGTAGAGCTCCGCCCGGGCGAGGTCGCGCTCGAGCACGTCGTAGCCGAGGTCGCGGGCGATCGCCAGCAGGGACTTCCGGTTGATCCCGTCGAGGATCGACGCCGTCTGCGGCGGCGTGATGACCTGACCGTCGCGGACGACGTAGATGTTCTCGCCCGACCCCTCGCAGACCCGGCCGTGGTCGTCGAGGAGGATCGCCTCGTCATAGCCGGCCTTGACCGACTCGACCTTCGCCAGCACGCTGTTGAGGTACTGACCCGACGCCTTCGCGTGCGGGATCAGGGACTCCGGTGAGATTCGCCGCCACGAGGAGACTTTCGCGCGGATCCCCGATCGCTTGCCCTCCTCACCGAGGTAGGCCCCCCACTCCCAGAGGGCGATCGTCGCCTCGACCGGGACGTCCAGCGGGTTGAGGCCCATCTGGCCGTACCCGCGGTAGACGAGCGGGCGGATGTAGCACGACCGCAGGCCGTTGCGGACGATCAGCTCGTGGGTGATCTCCCGGAGCTGGTCGGTCGAGTACGGCATCGGCATGTAGTAGAGCTTGGCCGACCGCTCGAGCCGGTTGAGGTGGTCCCGGTGGCGGAAGATCGCCGGCCCGTGGTCGGTGTCGTAGCAGCGGATCCCCTCGAACACACCCGTCCCGTAGTGGAGGCCGTGCGTCAGGACGTGGACCTTCGCGTCCTCCCAGGCGACGAACTCCCCGTTCAGCCAGATGAGGTCCGCTTGGTTCACGTCAGTCTCTCCTACGCCGGTAGATGGCCGAGCACGGCCCCCAGAGCTTCTGCGGTGGTCGCCCGACCACCAAGGTCGCGGGTCCGCAGACCGCCCTGGAGGGCGAGGTCCACGGCTGATTCTACCGCCGCCGCCTCGGCTTCCAAGCCGAGCCCGTGGCGGAGCAGCATTGCCGCGGAGAGGAACATCGCGAGCGGGTTGGCGATCCCAAGGCCGGCGATGTCCGGCGCCGACCCGTGGACCGGCTCGAAGACGCCGGGGCCGCCGTCGCCGAGCGACGCGCTCGGGAGCATCCCGATCGACCCGGTGATCATCGCGGCCTCGTCGCTGAGGATGTCGCCGAACATGTTCTCCGTGACGATCACGTCGAAGTCCGCCGGGTTCGACACGAGCTGCATCGCCGCGTTGTCGACCAGCAGGTTCTCCAGCGGCACGTCTGGGAACTCGTCCCGGCCGACCCTCCCTGCGACCTCCCGCCACAGGCGGGACGTCTCGAGGACGTTGGCCTTGTCGACGCTCGTCACCTTCCGACGGGCCGCCCCGAACGCGACGCGGACGATCCGCTCGACTTCGGTCGTGCTGTACGCACAGAGGTCGCTGGCGGAATCGGCCGTCCGTGTCTTCTCGCCGAAGTAGATGCCCCCGGTCAGCTCGCGAACGACCAGCAGATCGGTCCCCTCGATCCGCTCGCGCCGCAGCGGGCTCGACTCGTACAGCGCCGGGAGCGGGCGGACCGGGCGTAGGTTGGCGAACAGGCCGAGCCCCTTGCGCAGGCCGAGCAGGCCCTGCTCGGGCCGCGGCTTGTCCGGATCGGTCGTGTCCCACTTCGGCCCGCCGACCGCCGCCAGGAGGACGGCGTCGGCCGTGCGGCACGCGTCGAGCACGTCGTCGGTCAGCCCGACGCCGTGGGCGTCGATCGACGCGCCGCCGAAGACGTGCTCCTGCGCCTCGAAGTCGATCACGCGGCGCAGGAGCTCGAGCGTCGGGCCCATGATCTCCGGGCCGATCCCGTCGCCGGGGAGCGTGACGATGTGGTGAGCCATGCCGGCGCCAGGGTAGCGGTAGTTTCCGTCGATGACCGTTCCGCGTGGGTGGGGATGCGCTCGGAGCTGCCAGGGCGCCGGGCCTGGCGCGGCCCGCGTATGAACCGTTGGGCCGGTATCGACCGGCGATCTGCGCTGAGCGGCGGGGGGCTCGCGCTCGCCGCGATCCTCGCCGCCGGCTGCTCGTCGGCGGGAGGCGGGCGGGGCGCGAGCACCGGGAGCTCGGGCGCGCGGGCGCGCCCGGCCAGCCGGTCTTCGGCTCAGGCTCGCTCCAGCACGGCGCCGGTCCGCGGACCGTCGAGCAGCGGAGGCTGGAGCACCGTGTTCTCGCCGCCGGTCTCGGCCGACCCGACCGGGGCCGCACCTGTACTCGGCGGTGCGCTGATCGGCCTGAGCGACCGCGGGAGTGCCGTTTCGTGCCTCCACGCGCCCACCGCCAGTGGCAGCCTGCTGATCGCGCCGCTCCCGGGCCCGACGACCGCCGCGGCAACCGGTGCGACGAACGCGGTCGGGACAACCGCGTCCGGAGCGGGCTCGACGACTGCGGTCGCAGCGCTCCCGGCCGCGCGAGCGCTCGGCGTCGACATCGACGCCGGGCCGGTGACCATCGGTGGCGGAGCCGCAGCGCTTCTCAGCGCGCCGCTCGGGCTCGACGCCGACTGTTCGACCAGCGAGAACCTCGAGCTCGCCGGACTGACGCCAGGCGGCGTCGTCCCCTTCGCCCAGCTCGCGAGGAACGTCGAGGTCCTCGGCGCGGCGATCGCAGCTGATGCGCGCGGGGACGTCGCGGCCGCGTGGATCGAATCGTCGGGCGCACAGGTCGAAGCCCTCGACACCCTGTGGATCGCGATCCGGACGGCCGGATCGTCGACCCGCGGCCCGATCCGGCTGGCGCAGGAGCGGTCGCCGGAGGGGCTTTCGCTCGGACTGGGAAGCGTCGCCGTGGGGATCGACGGCGCTGGTCGCGCGCTCGTGACCTACACGACCGACAGCGAGGTCTTCGCCGAGACACTCGACCCGGATGGCTCCCCGGGAGAGCGCCAAGTGATCGGGCCCTGCAACGAGAACTGCTCCGTAGCGCTCGGCGAGGCGCCGAACGGCCGGGCCGTGATCGCGTGGAACAGCCAGAGCGGCTCGACCGAGCCCGGCAGCCCGCTCGCCGTCCTGGCGTCGGTGCGCGGCGCGGACGACGCGCCGTTCGGCGCGCGCCAGGTGATCGACCCGGGTCAGCTCGAGAACGGCGACCTCGACGGCCCGCAGGCGGCGATCGCCGCCGACGGCACGGCGATCGTAGAATGGAACAACTCGGTCGGGACCAACGAAGATCCCGACTCGGTCGTGCGCGCGGCGATCGCTCCGGCGGGTCGCGGGTTCGGACCGATCATTGCGCTCGCCGCGAACGGCAACCCCGGCACGATCGCCGTCCGGCCGGACGGGGAGGCCCTGATCACGTGGGTCGCGATCACACAGGTCAACTCCACGTCAGGCCCGGTCCACGCGATCCTCGTCCCACCAGGTGACACGGTCGCGCCGAGGGGCGTCACGCTCAGCGGGGCGTCCGGCGACTTCCCGCTCGCCGAGTTCACCGCCGACGGGACGCCGCTCGTGGCGTGGGAGGCATGCGTGGGCAACGATGCGGCGGTCGGCGTGTCGACGCACCGACGGTAGGGTCGGTGACCGCAACATTGGTGGGTGGCCGGCGTTACGTGATGTATGAGACGACCACGCGCAGTGACAGCGATTGCAGCCACGCTCGGCGGACTGACGATGCTCGCCGGCGGTGTGAGTGGTGCCCTTGGAGCGACATCCACCGGAGTGCCCGTGAGCACAGCTGGAACGACCGGCGCCACCGGACCGACCGGGGCGTCTGGGACGACCGGGATGAGCGGTCCGTTCGCGGCGGGTCCCGTGGTCGCGTCGCTCAACGCGGACGTTCCGATCGCGGCCGGCGGCGGATGGGTCGTCTGGAGCGTCCCGGTCAGCGGCGGCTGGGCCCTCGAGGGATCCCACGCGGGTGTGGCCCGACCGCTTGATGTCGCCCCGCGGCCGCAGCCGTTCGACGTCAACGTCGGGACCACCGCGACCGGCGCACCCGTCGTCACCTTCTCCCGTTGCACGAAGACCCCGACGTCGGCCTTCTTCGGGGAGATCGCCCCGCTGTCGGGCAGCGGCTGCCGGATCCACGTGCTCAACCTGAAGACCCTCGCCGAGACCGTGGCTGCGATCCCGCACCCGAGCGGGACTTCGGACACGACGCCATCGATGTGGCACGGGCGGGTCGCCTTCGGCCGGCTCGACCCAGCCCACCATCAGCAGGTCCAGCAGGTGATGCTCTGGACGCCCGGCCACCGGACGCTGCGGACGCTCGCGCACGGCGCAATCCCGACCGACTGTCCGTATCAGGGAGGCTGCGCCGGGATGACGCGGTCCGGGGTCGTCGAGGGACTCAGCTACGATGGCCGACTCGTCAGCTTCCTCTGGGAGCCGAGCGCCCCCGGCGTGATCGGCGACGGCGGCTGGGAGGTGCGGGCCGACAACGTCGCCACCGGCCACAGCACGCTCGTCAGCAGCGGCTTCGCCGGCGAGGTCTGCACCGGCAGCGAGGATCTCGCCGCCCCGTCGCCGCCGGTCCTCGACGGCTACACGGTCAGCCTTGTCGCGCTCGAGGCCGACTGCTACGTCTTCAACAGCGTGTTCGCCCAGATGAAGACGACCGTCGGCGGAAACGGGACCTACGCCAACCTGCCGGGCATCACGCTCGGCGTGGCCGAGGACGGGAGCACGTTCTACGTGGTCGAGGCGGCAACGCCGACCGACGAGACCGACCCGACGTGCACGGTCGCCATCCCGTGTCAGATCCAGCAGATCCACCAGCCGGCGCCGCTCAAGCCCGAGTCGCGCAAGCCGTCGTCGCCGTTCTTCTGAGCCAGGTGAAGCCGGGGCGCGCTGGCGAGAGCGCGCCCCGGCAGCCGCCGAGTCTGCCAGGTCGGCAGGTTGGCGACCAGCGCCGCCGGCGTCGGGCTCAGCGGGTGACCTCGTAGCGGCCCATCATCCCGCCCTGCATGTGGTCGGTCACGTGGCAGTGGTAGAGCCAGTCCCCGGCGTTGTCCTCGGTGTACTCGATCGTCGCCGTCGTCGACGGGCCGATGATCTGCGAGTCGGTGTGGTAGATGCCGTTGAACCACCGGTGGCCGTGGAGGTGGAAGACGTGGAACTCCTTGCCGAGCGCGGCGATCCGCCAGCGTACGCGCTCGCCGACGCGGGCCGAGAAGACCGGCGTGTTGCCGAGGTAGGCGTGTCCGTTGAAGCAGTCGAAGTCCTGCGAGAGGACCGGGACGTCGTCCTGGTAGAGATCGTGGAAGAAGAGATAGAACTCCCGATCGACGACCGGCGTGTGGGCGTCGGTCACGGCGATGATCCCGAACAGTCCGAGTTGGGCGTTCATCTCCATCGGGTTGGCCACGTCCGGGTCGGCTCCGGGGTAGATCTGCGGCACCGAGTGGTCGTGGTAGGGCCAGGTCCCGACTGCCGTCTCGGGCACCGTGTACTGGTAGGCGTACGTCTCCCCGTACGGCACGGCCGCCCCGTCGCCGACGGCGTCCGCCCGTGTCCCGTAGGTCCACGATCCGTCGCTCTCGGGCCCGTAGCGCCATCCGTGGACGTGGAACGAGTGCGGCCACTTGAACTCGTGGTCGTTGTTGCGCAGGTGTACCGTCACCCTGTCGCCGACCCGGGCTCTCAGCAGTGGGCCCGGGATGCCGCTGTTGAGGCCGATCCCGGTCGGGCTCTCGTCCTGCGGGAGGAGCCGGCCGAAGCCGGGGGTGTAGCCGCGGAAGCCGAGCGCCGCGAAGCTCGCCCCACCGACCGTCGTGCCCATCATCTGATCGAAGCCGGTCGGCACGAGGTTCTGCTCGAAGGCCTCGACCGACAGCCAGAACTCCCGGTGTCGGGCGTCCGCTCGGGCCGGTGCGGGCGGGGGCGCGGGCGCCGGGGCGATTGACGACGCCAGCGCGCTCGGAACGACCCTCCCGAGGCCGCTGAGGGCGCCGCCGGCTGCCGCCGCGCCAAGCAGCGAGCGCCGCGACAGGCGGGACGGGTCGTGCGGCCGGCGGGTCGGGTCGTCCGGCCGGCGGGTCGGGTCGTGCGGCGGGCGGGTCGGGTCTTGGGGGTGGGGCTCGGGGGCGTTGCTCGCCATGGCGTTCTTCTCCGGTTTTGGGTTGGGGCGACCGCGGGCGGCGCCCGGCGCCGGTGGCCCGGGGCGGCCCTGCTGCGGTCACGGACTCCGTGTGCCTCGCCCGAGGACCGAGGACCCGACCGGGCGCCGCGTCGGCGGTGGCCCTCTGGCGGATCTCTGCTCAGCGCGACGGGCGAGCGAGGGACGGCCGGGACGGCGGCGCCCGACCGGCCGCGCGATCGGCCAGCGGTGCGAGACCCGGCGTTCGTCCGAGGCGGACCGGCCGTGTCGAGCTCAACGACGTGGGGGCCGGGCCCCAGCGGTCGCCACCGCTCTGGCGGGCGGCGACCCGTCGGACGAGTGCCCGGGCGCCTCGCGTGATGAGCGTGAACAGCGCGGCCACGGCGACGGCGGCCGGCAGCGCCCACCAGCCGCCGCCACCGAAGACACCGGCGAGGCCGTCGGGGTGGGCTGACTCGAAGACCATCTCGACGGCCTCGGTCGCGCAGAACCCGACGATCAGGAGGGTCGTCCAGGCCAGCCACGTCTGCCACGGTCCGAGCGCGGCCGGCCGCCCGGCGGCGCGGCCGCGTCGGGCTCCGATCACGCCGACGGCGAGCGCGGCGGCCGGCAGCACGAGCAGGACGCCGGCGAGCAGGTTCGCGGTCCCGACGTACGAGTCTCCGTGGTCGGTCAGGGCGCGTCCGGCGTGAGCCCCGTATGCCAGGAGGTAGCGGAGCTCGTGGACGCCGAGCACGCCGGCCGGGAGCATCGCCGCCGCGCTCCAGCCGGGGCGAGGTCGTCGCCGCCCGCTGCTGGTCGCGCCCGTCCCCTCCACTCGCCTGCTCCTCCCACATGCTGATCGCCGGGTCGGCGTTTCGGCGCCGGAGGCTACCACTTCTTAGGGTTGCCTAACTGTCGTCGCGGAAGCGTGCCGGGCGAGCAGGGGATCGGCTGGCCCGGCTCGCTGTTGGCGATGCCTCAGGCAGCTTGTTGCAGAACAGAGTCGCGACGTTCTCCTATGCGCCGGGGCAGGCCGCGGTCTGCCCCGGCGCCGCCGGCCGTCCCCGCAAGGACGCAGATCCTCGCGCCGGGCAGCCC
>DASZKP010000026.1:0-20057 GCA_035553395.1 Solirubrobacteraceae bacterium
GCTTCGCGCAGGCCGGCGAGCGCCGGCTCGTCGCTGAGGCTGCGGAGCGCGGCCTCCTCGAGCTGGCGGGCCCGTTCCCGGGTCAGGCCGAGCTCGCGGCTGGCCGCCTCGATCGTCCGTGCCCGGCCGTCGCTGAGGCCGAAGCGGAGCTCGACCATCCGCCGCTCGGGTGCCGGCAGGCGCCCAAGGGCTCGTTGGACGGTCTCCTCCATCTCGGTCGCCTCGGCCAACTCGCTCGGATCCGGCGCGTCGCTTGCGACGATGTCACCCAGCGTGCTCTCGGCGTCCTCGCCGATCGGCACGTCAAGGCTCGTCACCGCGCGACGGGCGTCGCGTAGGGCGAGTACGTCGGCGACCGTCATCTCCGCGGCCGCCGCGACCTCTTCGTCGGTCGGGTCCTGGGAGAGCTTGGCCGTCAGTTCACGCTCGACTCGAGCCAGCCGACGCTCGCGCTGCTCGATGTGGACGGGAAGCCGGATCGTCCGCGACGTGTTGCCCAGGCCGCGCTGGATGCTCTGACGGATCCAGAGGGTCGCGTAGGTCGAGAACTTGAAGCCCTTGCGCCAGTCGAACTTCTCGGCTGCCCGGATCAGGCCGAGCGTGCCCTCCTGGACGAGGTCGCCGAGGGACAGTCCTAGTCCCTGGTAGCGGCGCGCCTGCGAGACGACGAGGCGCAGGTTGGAGTTGATCAGGCGGTCCTTGGCCTCGATGTCGCCCCGCTCGATCCGCTTGGCGAGCTCGATCTCCTCGGGCCCGGTGAGCAGGCTGTAGCGTGACGCCTGGTTGAGGAATACCTGAAGCGAGTCGGTCGCCGACTCGGTCTGTGCCCGCCGCTCTGCGCGGGCGGTCTCGGTGGCCGTGTTCGGTCGCCGCGGCCGCTTGGTCGCGGGGGTTGTGTGCTCGCCGCGCGGGCGGGCGGTGGATGTTGATGCTGTCCTGGCCATGTCTTGCCTTTCTGCCGTGTCGTGGCGGCGTGCTCGCGCGAGCCCTGCCGTCGACCCAGGTCCGTGCCTGGGGGGCCTGGACTGCGTCTCGACGGGGGGCGATCCCGAGAGCCGGCGGGGTGCCTTCACGTCGCCGTCCACCAGAATAACAGATAGTTGCGCAAACAACAAGCCCCCTCGAGGGGCCGGGATGCCGGTCAGGTCAACCGGTTTGAGTCGGCGTCGTCGCGGGGTGCACCCGACGCCCTGGCCTCTCCTGCCCGGAGCAGGCGATCCCGAAGCGTCTCTATCTCTTCGGGGCTCGGATCCCATTGGCTCACCTCGGGAAGCCCATCGGTCGACTGGAGCCCGAAGAGCTTGAGGAAGAGCGTCGTCGTCCGGTAGACGGCGGCTCCGAACTGCGAGCGTCCGCTCTCCTCGATCAGGCCGCGATCGAGCAGGCTGGCGACCGGTGAGTCGGCGTCGACCCCGCGGATGCGGGCGATCTCCGGCCGGGAGACCGGCTGCAGGTAGGCGACGATCGCGAGCGTCTCGAGCTGGGCTGGAGTCAGGGCCGCCAGGCGCGGCTTGGCGAGCAGACGGCGGGCCGCCGGCTCGGCGACGGGATCGCTGGCCAGTGTCCAACCGCCGGCGACCTCGCGCAGGACAAGGCCGCGGGCGCCGGTGACGTACTGCTCGCGCAGCTCGCCCAGCGCCCGTTCGACCGCCTCGACCGGCTCCTCGCACGCCTCGGCGAGCTCGCCGGGTCCGACCGGCTCGCCGGAGAGGAACAGCAGCGCCTCGACGACGCGGGCGAGCTCGTCGAGTGGACGCACCTCGATCCTGGCCTGGTCCTCCATCAGCCGGTCGCCGCGGGCGACGCGGCCGGGCGGATCGTGATCTGGCTGAACGGCTCGTCCTGGGTCCACGTGGCCTCGCCCCGCTTGTACAGCTCGAGCAGGGCGAAGACGGTCATCGCGACCGTCATCCGGTCGGCCCCGCGGACGGCGTCGTCGAAGTCCAGGGCGCTGACCCGCCGGAGCAGGTCCCGGAGATGGAGCAGGCGCTCGCCGACCGTCACCCGCGACGAGCCGATGTGGCGGAGATCGAGCTTCGCCGGCATCGCCAGCAGACCGCCGAGCGCCCGCCCGAGCGACGCGGGGTTCCAGATCGCGCCGTCGACGTCCTCCAGCGACCGCCGGCGAAGACTGACCGGCAGCGCCGCCTGGCGGTAGCGAACCTCCGGCTGGTCGGCCAGGCGCCCCTCGAGGTAGTCAGCCGCCCCCCGGTAGCGGCGAGCCTCGAGCATCCGCGCGAGGAGCTCCTCGGCCGCCTCGCCCGGCTCGAACTCGAACAGCTCGTCGTCCTCGCCGGCCAGCATCAGCCGCGACTTCAGCTCGAGCAGCGCGGCGACGAGGACGATGAACTCCGTCGCCGCCTCGAGGTCGAGCTCGCCGCGGGCCTGGAGGAAGTCGAGATAGGTGACGACGACCTCGGCCAGCTGGAGCTCGAGCAGGTCGACGACGTCGCGCAGGACGAGCGTCAACAGCAGGTCGAACGGTCCGCTGAAGACCTCCAGATCGAGCTCGAGCTCGGCCAGCAGCATTCCGGCCAAGGCTAACGGGGCCTGCCGAAGCCCATCGCCCGCCGGACGTCGGCGAGCGTCGGCCCGGCGATCTGCCGGGCCCGCTCGGCGCCCTCCTCCAGCGTCGCCTCGAGCCCGGCCTCGTCGGCCCGCAGCGCGGCGTACCGCTCGCGGACGGGCGCGAGATAGTCGATCACGGCGACCGCGACCAAACCCTTGAAATCGCCGTAGCGCGCGGTCGCGTACTCCTGCTCGATCTCGCCGTGCCCGACGCCGCGGATCGCGGCGAGCAGGTCGATCAGGTTGCTGATCCCCGGCTTGGCCGGGTCGCGCCGGATCTCGCTCCCCGAGTCGGTCACCGCCCGCTTGAACTTCTTCTCGATCGCCGCCGGCTCGTCGAGCACGTAGATCGTGCCCTCGACGCTCGCGTTCGACGTCGACATCTTCGACTCCGGCCGCTGCAGGTCCATGATCCGGGCCCCGACCTCGGGGATCCTGTGCTCGGGCACGACGAGGATCTCGCCGCCGGTGCGCGGGTCCGGGAAACGCGCGTTGAAGCGGATCGCGACGTCCCGCATCAGCTCGATGTGCTGGCGCTGGTCGTCGCCGACGGGGACCTCGTCCGCTCGGTAGACGAGGACGTCAGCGGCCTGGAGCACCGGGTAGAGGAACAGCCCGGCCGAGACGAGCTCCCGCTGGGCGGCCGACTTCTCGCGGAACTGGTTCATCCGGTTGAGGTCGCCGTGAGCGGTCACGGCGCACAGCAGCCAGGTCAGCTCGGTGTGCGCGGGGACGTCGCTCTGCCTGAACAGGATGCAACGACTCGGATCGACGCCGGCCGCGAGCAGGATCGCCGTCGTGTCGAGCACCCGGGTGCGGAGCTCGACCGGGTCGTGAGGCACCGTGATCGCGTGGAGATCGACGATGCAGTAGATCGCCTCGCCCCGGTCCTGGCCGATCACGTACTGGGCGATCGCACCGACGTAGTTGCCGAGGTGCTTGCGCCCGGTCGGCTGGATTCCCGAGAAGATTCGCACGGCGCCGGAGGCTACTCGCCCCCGCCGGCCGGCCTCGCGCCGGCCGGCCTCAGCAATTCGGCCAGGCGCTCAAGTCGAGCCCGAACGCCTCCGTTAATGGTCTTACCGAGAGCCGCCGGGCAATGAAGCCAGGAGGGCCGGTGCCAGCGAGCAGGTGAGCTCGGGCGCGTCCGGCGAGCGCCGGACGACACGCCAGGTGACGGGGGTTCCACGCGACGGGTCGGCGACCGCAGCAAGGTCGCCGGCGACGCGCGTGATTCGCCTGCCCAAAGCCGCCGCGCCGCTGGTCGCGTACTCGACCGACGACACGGAGGATCCGATGTATCGAGCCCTGCTGAGCACAATCGTCGCTGCCCTGATCGGCATCGCCGGCTTGGCGCCGGCGGCCGACGCCGCGAACGTCTTCTCGTCCAATTCGAACGCTGTCCCCTTCGCCGTGGCCGACGGCCTCGCCTACTGGGAGCACAACATCCCCGGCCTCGGCGCGTCGAGCATGTGTGGCGGGACCTGGTTCTCGACGGTCTGGGTCCCCCAGCAGAACATGCGCAACCTGACCACGGCGACCGAAGCCACGTTCACCTACACGCAGCTCTACAACTCGACGACCTACCGCTACTGCGCGATCGTGATGAACTCGACCTACGGCTTCACCGGCAACAGCTGGGCCGCCTTCTGCACCGACGTCACCCACGAGATCGGCAACCTGCTCGGCTTCAAGGAGCAGAACCTGGCGACCTGGTACGACCCGCAGGACGTGATGGAGCCCGACGGACACGAGAACATCAGCTCCGGCTACGGACACGGCGCCGTGCCCGCCCAGTGCGCGGCGATCCCCTCCGGCCTGCACTACTGATTGAGACCACCGGCTTGGCTTCGGGATCCTCGACGACAACGACCTGACCCGCGGACTGCGCCGGCGTCGCGAGGCCGAGTCGGCCCGAGGCCTGGACGCCTGGCCGCGCTGCGGCATGCGTCGCACCGTCACGGAGTCAGCCGGACGAGATCCGCGAGGAGGGCTGGACCGCCCGGGCTCGGCTCGGCCCAACGACGGACCGGGCCCCGTGTGACGTCCCTGCAGCCGCCGAGATCCACGGTCACCGTCGCGCTGGCTCCGCTTCGGTAGCGGACCAGAAGCGCGACCTCCGCGCCGGTGTCCGCCGGACAGTTGTATGTCCCCGCCGGCATCGATCCGAGCCCGTTGAGCTGCTTGACGATTCGGCCGATGACCGACGCGCTCCGCGTCAGGTGCACGGCCTCGAGACGCAGCCTGGGCAGCGGTCCGTAGCGACACAGGCGAATCGCCGTGACGCCGGCCGACAGCACCGGACCGGCCGTGACGGGAGTCTGCGTCGACGGGGCGACCCACTTCGACGGACAGTTCTCCGGGACCGCCGACCTCGTCGTGGCGGCGTCCGCCGCGGTCGGCAGGGCGACCACGGCCAGGGTTGCCAGACTCGCCGAGCAGACGGATCTCCAGGACCTGGTCATCGTGACCTCCGAGCGTCGTTGGAACGAGCCGGGTTGGCTCGTGGTGTCATTTGTAACGCGTTGCGCTCGTCCAAGTTGCGCCCGCTCCCGGCTGCTGTCCCGCGGCGGCCGGGTTGTCCGCATCCAGGGCGCCTCGAGCGCCGTGTCCGTGGCGACGGCCGGGTCGCGGGCTACGCGATCCAGGACGAAGCCGGAGTTCATCGCCGTCAGCGCCTGCGCGACGTCGGCGACGGAGATCGGCGGAGTCTGGTCGCCTGGCGATCCCCCGCTGGCCGCGCCGCGGCCTGGATTCTGCGGCCGGCCAACGCGGACGCGATGCGCCCCCTCGGCGACCTGCTCGCCCCGGCCCCGGACCCGCGGCCGTCGCGAGCGCCGCTGCAATCTGACCGGGGCGCCTCTCGCGAACGCCGTCTGACCCTGAGCGGGGACCGCTGTCGCGCCGCGACCGGCGCGTCGCGGGCCCGGCCGACACGCGGCATGTCGTGTCGTGTCGTCGTGGCCCGGCCGGCCCGGGCCTCTCGGCAGGCCCTCGAGATGGATCGACATGTCACGCCCACCAAGTGGTAGATTCGCGCTCGGACGAGCCCCACGACACTCGGCCGCCGCACACTCGGATGACACGATCCCGGAGGCGCTCATGTGCACGAACCTGATGCTCAAGGTCCCATCCCAGCTCGGGACAGACGGCTCCCCGCCGCTCTACGTCAGCTCGAGGTGCATGGAGCTGCCCGGCGTCAGCGACTCGAACGTCTATGTCATGCCCAAGGGCCAGAGCTTCCCGATCGGCGACGTTCCCTTCGTGCTCAACCCCACGACCTGGACCAGCACGATCGACTTCGTCGGGATCGCCCCGTCTGGCTCGGCCTGGCAGCGGACGCCGAGCTTCAACGACGGACTGAACACCGCCGGCCTGTCGGTCGCCGCGCTCTGGCTCGAGCCGGGCACCGAGTACCCGGGCGCCGGCCGCAACCAGGTGGCGTTCCTCGAGCTCCCCGCCTGGATCCTTGGACAGTTCTCGACGGTCGACGACGTCAAGCAGGCCCTGCTCGATACCGACACGCCCACGGCGATCACGGTCGTCGGGCCGACCAGTTCCGGCCCCTGGCAGGAGTACTTCGTTCCGCTCCACTACGTCGTCACCGACGCGACCGGCCAGAGCATCGTGATCGAGTTCGTCAAGGGTGTGGTCCACGTCCACGACAGCCCGAACGCCGTCCTCGCGAACGCGCCCACCTATGACTGGCAGCGGACCAACGTCGATAACTACGCGAACCTCAGCCTGATCGGCGGGGCGACGTCGACGACCGGGAACGGCCCGCCACTCGGCAGCAGCATGCTCGGCCTGCCCGGCGACTCGCTCTCCGCGTCCCGCTTCATCAAGGCCTGGTACCTCTCCCAGGGCTTCGGCCAGCTCCCGGCCGACGGGACGAACTGGCTGCCCGCACCCGGCGGGTCGGGCGCCAACCCGCCCGGGTTCGCCGATCCCGAGCAGACCGCGGTGGTCGTCGCCATGCAACTCGTCCAGATCTGCATGGGCACGCCCTACGGGATGCTGCTCCAGCCGGGCGGCCACCACGAGCCACCGACGATCGGCGACTACACGATGTGGACGAGCGTCCGCGACCACACCAACCGCAACTACTACTTCGTGTCGGCCTTCAGCGGGATCCTCACGAAGGTCGACCTCGACGAGATCGACTTCGACGCGGCCCCGGCCTACCCTGACTCGACGAGCCTCCCGGTGATCCCCCAGCCGGGTGCGGCATGGTACGTCGACTCGACGTCGGCGATGCAGACCGCCGGCGCCGCGGCTTGATCGCCTAGAGCGCCTCGCGCAGAACCGGGCGCTTCGCGGCGGCGCCCTCGTCGAGCCGGCGGACCGGCGTCGAGTACGGCGCTCCCCGGGCGATCTCCGGATCCTCGCGCGCCTCACGGAGGATCTCGGCGATCGACTCGGCGAACCGGTCGAGTGTCTCCCGCGTCTCGGTCTCCGTCGGCTCGATCAGCAGAGCCTCCTCGACGACGAGCGGGAAGTAGACCGTCGGCGGGTGCACGCCGTGGTCGAGCAGCCGCTTGGCCAGGTCCAGCGTCTTGATCTTCAGCTCCCGCTTCATCGGCGCCCCCGAAAGGACAAACTCGTGCATGCAACCCCACTGCCGCTTCGCGTCCTCCTCGGCCCCGGCCACCCGGCCGTACGCCGGCGTCAGGAGATCGAGCACGCCGAGCTCGCCGAGCTTCGCGAGCAGGTAGTTGGCGTTCAGCACGGCGACCTCCGACACATCTCGCAGGCCGGCCGCCCCCAGCGAGCAGATGTACGCGTACGAGCGGACGAAGCACCCGTAGTTGCCCTGGAAGCCCCGCAGCCGCCCGATCGACTCCGGCCGGTCGTGGTCGAGATCGAAGACGGCCTCGCCGTCACCCACTTGACTTCGGGTGATCACCGGGTGCGGGAGGAACGGCTCGACCCGGTCGGAGACGGCGATCGGACCAGACCCCGGACCACCTCCCCCGTGCGGCTGGGTGAACGTCTTGTGGAGGTTGAAGTGGACGATGTCGAAGCCCATGTCCCCCGGCCGCGACTTGCCCATCACCGCATTGAGGTTCGCCCCGTCGTAGTACAGCGTCGCCCCCACGTCGTGGACGATCCGCGCGATCTCCTCGATGTTCTCGTCGAACAGCCCGAGCGTGCTCGGGTTCGTCAGCATCAGACACGCGACGTCGGTGTCCGCCTTCGCCCGCAGATCCTCGATGTCGACGCCGCCGTTCGCGTCGATCCCGACCTTGACGACGTCGTATCCGGCCATCGTGACCGTCGCCGGGTTCGTCCCGTGAGCCGTGTCCGGGGTCAGCACCTTCGTCCGCTGCTCGCCCCGCGCGTCGTGATACGCCCGCGTCAACAGGACCCCCGCCAGCTCGCCGTGAGACCCGGCGCTCGGCTGGAGTGAGACATGCGGCAGCCCGGCGATCTCGCTGAGCGCCCGCTCGAGGTTCCACATCAGCTCAAGGGCACCCTGCGCTCGCGCCGGCTCCTGGAACGGATGCAGGCGGGCGTGGCCCGGCAGGCCGGCGACCCGCTCGTGAAGCCGCGGGTTGTGCTTCATCGTGCACGACCCCAGCGGGTAGAAGCCCGAATCCAGGTCGAAGTTCCGCCGCGACAGGTTGACGTAGTGGCGGACGAGCTCGGGCTCTGAGATCTCCGGCAGGCGGGGCTCGCGCGCACGCCGCAGGCGGGCCGGGATCAGCTCGTCGAGCGGCCGGACCGGCACGTCCATCGCCGGCGCGACAAACGCCCGTCGGCCCGGTGCGCCCTTTGCGAAGATCGTCTCCGCCCGCGCACGCTGCATCGCCGTCTCCGTGCTCCCGCCGCCCTGGACGCCGGCTCCCGTCGCGACGACGGCTCCGTTCCCCGAGCTCATGCCGTCGCTCCGACGACGTCGCGCTCGGCCGCCAGCGCCCTGCCGAGGACGGCCGCGAGACGGTCGATGTCGGCCCGCGAGCGCTGCTCGGTGATCGCCACGAGCAGGCCGTTCCCGTACTCCGGATATGTCCGACCAAGCGGATACCCCGGATTCACTCCCTCGGCCGCACACCGGTCCAGCACCCGCAGCACACCGTCGAGGCCGTCGACGTCCAGTGAGACCGCGAACTCCCTGACGACCGGCTGGGAATGGATCGCCTCGACCCCGTCGAGCCCCGCCAGCACGTCCCGGGCGTAGGCCGTCCGCTGGACCATCAGCTCGCCCAGCTCGACCAGGCCCCGCCGTCCCAGCCAGCAGAGGTAGACCACACCGGCGAGGGCGTTGAGCGCCTGCGCCGTGCAGATGTTCGAAGTCGCCTTCTCCCGCCGGATGTGCTGCTCCCGCGTCTGCAGTGTCAGGACGAACCCCCGCCGGCCGTCCGCATCGACGGTCTCTCCCGCGATCCGACCCGGCATCCGCCGAACGTGCTCCGAACGAGCAGAGAAGAAGCCGAACGACGGTCCGCCGAAGTCGAGCCGGTTGCCCAGGCTCTGGCCCTCCCCCACGCACACGTCGACGCCCAGCTCGCCCGGCGCCTCCAGGATCCCCAGCGTCAGCGGGTCGGCCGAGCACACCACGAGCGCCCCGCGCTCCCGCGCCACCCCCGCCAGCGCACCGACGTCCTCGACCGCGCCGAGGAAGTTCGGCTGGCCGACGAACACCGCACTCACCGTCTCGTCGATCGCCGCCGCCCACGCCTCGGGGTCCGTGACGCCGTCGACCAGGGGGACCTCGTCGACCGTCATGCCGTAGCCCGCCGACAGCGTCCGCAGCGTCTCGCGAGCGTGTGGATGGATCCCTCGCGAGATCACGAACCGCCCCCGTTTGTTGGTCAGCTTCGCCAGGTATCCGGCCGCCGCCAGCGCGGACGGGCCTTCGTAGACCGAGGCGTTCGACACGTCGAGCCCGGTCAGCTCGCAGATCGCCGTCTGGAACTCGAACATCACCTGCAATCCGCCCTGTGAGACCTCGGGCTGGTAGGGCGTGTAAGGCGTCAGGAACTCCGACCGACCCAGCAGCATGTCGATCATCGCCGGCACGTAGTGGTCGTACATCCCCGCCCCGAGGAACGACACCTCGTCCTCCGCGGACACGTTCTTCGCCGCCAGATCCCGTAGGTGCGCGTATACCTCCCCCTCGCTGAGCCCGTCCGGAAGGTCGATCTCCCGATCCAGCCGGAGCGCCGCCGGAATGCTCGAGAACAGCTCCTCGATCGACTCGACCCCGATCGTCTCGAGCATCACCGCCAGGTCGGCCTCGGTCACGGCCGTGTAGCGACTCATGCCGGGCCACTCCCCCGACCGGCCGCCGTGTCGCCGCCGCGTGCCACTAAGCCCCGGACTCGAGCGACGCCACGTAGGCCGCCTGATCCATCAGGCCGTCCTGCTCGGATGGATCGCTGATCCGGACCTTCACGAGCCACCCATCCCCGTACGGATCCTCGTTGAGCGCCTCGGGAGAGTCGACCAGACCGCCGTTGACCTCGATGATCTCGCCCGACACCGGCGCGATCACGTCGGAGACGGCCTTGACCGATTCGACCTCGGTGTACGGCTCGTTCTGCGTGATCTGCGAGCCCGGCTCCGGCGGCTCGAAGAAGACGATCTCACCGAGCGCGTCCTGCGCGTGCCAGGTGATCCCGAGCGTCGCGACGTCGCCTTCGATCCGCGCCCAGTCGTGCTCCGCGTGGTACAGCAGATCCGCGGGATAGGTCTCCTGCGCCATGTAGTCCGTTTCCTCCGAGCTTTGTGCGGAGGACCGATTCTAGCGTCCGGCCTCCACGCAGCCCGGTCCGGTCGAGATCCCGGCTCAGTCGCGCGAGAAGAGCGGCCGCGTCGCGACGACCGCCGGTCGCTCCCGACCCCGCACGTCGATCGCGAGCGGCGTCCCCGCAGCCGCCCGGTCGGGCCCGACATACGCCATCCCGATACCGATCTCGAGGCTCGGCGAGTACGTCCCGCTCGTCACCACGCCCCCACCGACGACCTCGCAGCCGGGTCGCGGGACGCCGGGTCCGGTCAGCTTGAACGGGATCAGCTTTTCCACAGGCCCGGCCTCCCTCACCAGGCCGACGGCCTGCGACCCGATGAACCCGGTCGCCTCCTTCGCGCACCACCCGAGTCCGGCCTCGATCGGTCCGCGGTCGAGGCTGAGCTCATTGCCGTAGAGCGGATAGCAGACCTCGAGCCGCAGCGTGTCCCGCGCCCCGAGCCCGGCCGGCTGTGCACCACGCCGAAGGAGCTCGTCCCAGATCTCGGTCGCGTGTTCCGGCGCGAGCAGCAGTTCGACGCCGTCCTCGCCCGTGTAGCCCGTCCCGCAGACGAGCGTCTCGTGCCCGGCGAGAACCCGCCGCCCCGTTGTCATCCGCGGCGGCAGGGGCGCGTCCGAGATCGCCTGGACCAGCTCCCTGGCGATCGGTCCCTGGACGGCGAGCATCGCGTAGTCGTCGATCCGATCGGTGATCACGACCTCGAAGCCCTCGGCCTGCTCCTGGAACCACGCGAGATCGGCCGCGTGGTTGGACGCGTTCGTCACGGTCAGGAAGCGTTCCGGCTCGAGGCGGTAGCTGAAGAGATCGTCGATGATCCCCCCGTCCTCCCGGCACAGCACGCTGTACTGGGCCCCGCCGACCCCCAGCTTCGCCACGTCGTTCGAGAGGATCCGCTGGAGGAAGTCCAGTGCATCCGGCCCGCTCGTCTCGATCTCGCCCATGTGCGACACGTCGAAGATCCCCGCCGCGCTCCGCACCGCCAGATGCTCCTCGATCACGCCGCCGTACTGGACCGGCATCTCCCAGCCGGCAAAGTCGATCAGCCGCGCGCCGGCCGCCCGGTGCGACTCGAACAGCGGCGTGCGCCGCAAGGTGGGAGCGGGGCCGCCTGACACACCCCTGAGGATAACGGCGCGGCCGTGAACTGCCCGGCGGACGCCCTTAGCCGCGGCCGCCGAGACGCTCGACGCGGTGGGGTTGAGGGCCACGTCCTCTGTCTCGCTTTGGTTCTGATTGGCTGCTTCCGGGCGCTGCCGAGCCCCGACTGACTTGCTCGAGAGAGCGTTGTCGGACTTCTTCACGGTCCACTCGAACGGTGTTCGGATGCGAACGGTGTTCGGATGCGAACGGTGTTCGGATGCGAACGGTGTTCGTGTTCTTGTTCGTGGGGAGATGAGGTCCTCGATCGCAGCGATCAAGTCGATCGCCCGCCGCGTCGGAAAGCCCCCGCTCCGCGCGGCTCCTCGGCGACCCGGCCCCGAGAATCGCTCGCCCAGCTCGGGCCATGCTCGATCCACCAGCCCGCCGCTACCCTCCGCCGTCGGCCAAGCCACCATCCTCGCGGGGCCCCGGGGGCTGACGCAGAAGCGGCAGGTCGGGGCTGACGTCGAACACCACGCGGGCGCTCAACGGCCTCGCCGCCGCGATCGCCCGCCCCTGGGCCCCCAGCAGCCAGTGGACCGGACCGGCCTCGACCGCGTCGCCCCCGCCGTCCAGGCCATCCAGGCCGACGATCACGAGCAGCTCGTCCGGCCCGAGATGGACCGCCTCGACCCGCGTCGCGCACCATGCCCCGTCCTGCGAGTTGACCGCCGCGAGAACCGCCTGCTCGACCGCGTGCTCGGGAGCCTCGCCCAACACGAGCGATGCCATCTCGCGGCCGAGGAACACCGCGTTGCAAGCGAGCAGCGCGGCGATCAGGTAGCTCGCAACCACGTCGAGCACGGCGATTCCGGTCACGTCCGCCAGCACCGTGCCGGTCAGCGCGAGTCCGAGACCGACGAGGTCGGAGACGTCCTCGACGAGCAGGACCGGCAGGTCGGGGTCCCGGCTGCGGGAGACGAAGCCGACCCACGGCTCGCCGGCCCGCCGCGTCACGCTCGCCGCACGGACCAGCGACGCGAACGACACGCCCTCGATCACGCCGGTCACGACGAGCGCGGCAAGCGTCAGGCCGATCTCGGGATGTTCCCCCGGATTGAGCAGACGGTGCGTCGCCTCGACGAACGAGCCGACCGCCCCACCGCCGAAGACGACCACGGCGACGAGGAAGGCCCAGAGATAACGGGCCCGGCCCCGCCCGAGCGGGTGGACGGCCGACGGCGGAGCCGCCGCCCTTCGGTGGCCGAACATCAGGGCCGCCTGGTTGCCGCAGTCTGCGATCGAGTGGAGCCCCTCCGAGAGGAGGACCGACGCCCCGGTGACCGCGAAGGCGGCCAGCTTGACCGCGGCCGACGACGCGTTGGCCACGAGCGCCATCACCAGGTGGCGGCGGTGTCCGCCCGCGTCGGCCTCCGGCAGCACCCGTCCAGCCTAGGCCGCCGGCGCGATCCTCGCGGTCCGGGGAGATCGTTCCGGCAGCGCGGGTGATCGTCGCGACTCGGGCGACCAGCCTTGACCACCATGGGAACATATGTTCGCAATGACGAGCCAGGGATCAGCCTACGGTCGCTTTCGCCGCGCACTGCGCGCCGGCAACCTCAACCAGGTCCACGCG
The DNA here is from genome assembly GCA_035553395.1 of Solirubrobacteraceae bacterium. Taxonomy (GTDB): domain Bacteria; phylum Actinomycetota; class Thermoleophilia; order Solirubrobacterales; family Solirubrobacteraceae; genus Palsa-513. Next base: position 13,039 of record DASZKP010000026.1, read on the forward strand.
GCCGCGCTCGAGCTCCCCCAGGTGGACCTCGTCGACGCCCTGTCGATCGTCCTGCTGATGAGCTCGGACGACGACGAGCGATATGACCGCGCGGCGACCCGCTGGCTCGCACGCTTCGCCCTCGAGCGGCCGTCCGCCCGACTCGAGGACCTCCGGCTGGGACTCCATGCCCTCGAGGCCCTCCCCTACAACGGCCCGGCCGCCAAGCAGACGATCTCTCGACTGTGCGAGGCCCACGGCCTCCGTCGGGTCGCCGACGCACTCGGCTGACCACGCCCCGCGGCTTATGGACCCCATCACGGATTCGACTGGTGTGGCAGGCCGGTGTCGGCGATCCTGCCTGCCATGACGACAACCACGATCAACTCCGTGACCGACGACTCCTTCCAAGCCGATGTCCTCGACGCCGACCGCCCCGTCCTGGTCGACTTCACCGCCGCCTGGTGCCCGCCGTGCCGAGCGATGAAGCCGGTCCTCGCCGGCCTGGCCGCCGAGCGTCCCGGGCTCCGGGTGGCCGAGCTGGACGTCGATGCCAACCAGCAGACGGCGATCTCCTACGGAGTGCTCTCGATGCCGACGTTCATCCTCTTTCGCGACGGCCGGCCGATCCTCCGCCTGATCGGCGCGCGGCCGAAGGCGAAGCTGGCCCGCGAGCTAGCCGAACACGGCCTGTAGGGCGGCGACGAGCAGGTCGGCCGCCGGCGAGCGTCCCGTAGCCAGCGTCAACGCGCTCACCCGATGGCGCGGCGCCGGTCGCGCCAATCGCCCTGCGACCACCTCGGGTCCCGGAACCTCGAACCACGAGCTCGGCGCGACGCTGATCCCGAGGCCGGCCTCGACGAGGTGACGAACGGTCGCCGAATCGGAGATCTCGAACAACGGGACCGGGCTGAAACCGGCGCGCTGGCACGCCGCGACGACGGCCTCGCGCAGACCGCTGCCCGGCTCGGCGAGGATGAACGCTCGGCCGGCGAGGTCCGAGAGCGCGATCTCGGACTCTCGGGCGAGCGGATCGCCGGCCGGCAGCATCGCGCGCAGCGGCTCGTCGGAGAGCTGCTCGGTGGTCAGACCGGCCGGGACGTCGCCGCCCGGTCCGGCGACCCCGACATCGACCTCGCCGGTCGCGACGAGCGCGACGATCTCTGCCGTCGACGCATGCCGAAGTGCCACCTGAAGGCCGGGGTGCTCGCGATGGAACGCCGCCAGCGCACCGGGGAGCCGGGGGGTGTCGATCGTCGTCGCCGCCACCCGAACCCGACCGCGCGTGACCCCGGCATGGCGCCCGATCGCCTCGCGAGCGCGCGCGAGCTCCCCAAGCACGACCTGCGCGTGCGCGAAGAGGTCCTCCCCCGCGGCCGTCAGCCGCACCCCGCGCGACGTCCGACGCAGGAGCACGACGCCCAACTCGGCCTCGAGCCGGCGAATCTGCTGAGACAGCGCCGGCTGCGTGACCCAGAGGGCATCGGCCGCCCGCGTGAACTGGCCGTGGCGGGCGACGGCGACGAAATACTCGAGTTGGCGGAGCTCCACGCGGCTGCACCCTACGAGCAAGCCGGCGACCCGGCCGCCGGCCAGGCCGCGCGAACTGGATGGAACGGGGCTTTCCGCGTATGTTGCTCTTCAAAAGCGATCCAGAGGGAGACCAGCCGTGGCGCAGCAGAGCAGCAAGGGATCAGGGTGGCCGGCCGGCCCCCACGAGGCATCCCGCTGATGGCACGCACGCGCCCGAACATCCTCGTCACGATCCCGATCAGCCACTACTGCGAGAAGGCCCGGTGGGCGCTCGACCGGTCGGGAGTCCCCTACGTCGAGCACGCCCACCTCCAGTTCGTCCACCGCTTCGCCGCCCGCCGCGCAGGCGGCGGGACGACGGTGCCCGTCTTCGTCTCCCCGGAAGGCGCCCTCACCGAGTCGGCCGACATCCTCGACTACGCCGACGCCCATTCACCCGCCGACCGCAGGATCTACCCCGACGACCCGGCGGCCGTCGCCGAGATCCGCGGCCTCGAGCGGGAGTTCGACGACCGCCTCGGACCGCACGGCCGGCGCTGGATGTACCACCTCCTCCGCCGGCGCAGCGACCTCGCCAGCCGTTACGGGACGGCCGGGGTCCCGACGTTCGAACGGGTCATGCTCCCCGTCGTCTACCCCGCCGTCTACGCGTGGATCGACCGTCACCTCGAGATCACCCAGGACACGTCCGACCAGTCGATCGACGAGGTCCGCGCGGTCTTCGACGAGGTCGGAGCCCGCCTGTCCGACGGGCGCAGCCACCTCTGCGGCGACGGGTTCACCGCCGCCGATCTGACCTTCTCGGCCCTCGCTGCCGCCGTCATCATGCCACCCGGGTACGGCGTCGAACTGCCGCCGCCCGACGAGCTGCCGCCGGCTGCCGCCGAGGTCGTCCACGAGCTCAGAGCCCACCCGGCCGGCCGGCACGCGCTGGCGATGTTCCGCGACGAACGACCGCTCGGACGCAAGTCCGCCTGACGCCTGAAGCGCCTGGGATCGCCTCGCCTCGCCCCCAGGCGCTACGCGCCCGGCGGTGGACCTCCGGGGCCGGCGCCGCCTCCTCCCGCGCCTCCTCCCCCGCCGCCACCGCTCGGGCGTGCCAGGCTTCCTGTGGCGTCGACCTCGGCATCGTCGAGCGCGATGTTGAACGTGGCCGAGAAGCCCTTGGCGATGCTGCCTCTCACGGCCACGATGTTCGTGGCGTCGTCGGTGCTGCTCAGGACGCTGTCGTTCTCGTCGGTCGTCGGGTCCCTCCGGGGCGAGCGGGCGTCATACGGCGCCGCCCCGGTGAGGACGCGGGCGTTGTCGGCGTCGGAGAAGAAGATCTGCGTCGTGTATCCGGCGATCGTCGCGCCGCCGGCCGTGAGCCTGCGCACGCGGACGTGGATGTGGATCGCCCGGCCGGTGTACCAGCCCGGCCAGATCGTCTTGAAGCTCACCTGACCGTGGACCGCCTTGTGGCGCAGACCACGGTCCCTGCCGGTCACCTGGTACCCGCGCAGCCAGTCGTCGCCGATCGTGTCCCCCGCCGCCGAGCTCGTCCCGCCCCCGGCGGCCTGCGAGGACTCGTCGGAGTACAGGCCGTGGGCATTCGCATGCCAGATGTCGACCGCAACCCCGTCGAGCGCCCTGCAGCTCTCGGTCGAGTCGACGACGTTGATGTACAGGTCGACCGGCACACCGGCCTGCAGCCCGCCGCCCTTCGAGTTCGCGCGGACATCCGAGCGGTGGAGCATGCTGTTGACCCAGTAGGGCCCCTCGGTCAGCTCGGGCGTCAGCTTCGCGCAGCTGCTCGCCGCGATCGCGGTTCCCTGCCCGACGCCGGTCAGGGCCGGCGCCAGGACGTAGGCCGCGCCGGCCACGCCCGCGGCGCGGATCGCCTGCCGGCGCGTGAAGTGCTGGTCGATCTTCATGGTTGGATGTCTCCGTCGTTCGCCGATCTCATGCACCCACGATCGACTGCCGGCCTGCGAGGATCCTCAGAAGATGCTGGCAGTTACCTGAGCCCCGCCCTGGATGCTGACCCGCGACCCCGCCGGCCGCCAGGCGGTACTCTCTGGGGTGTCGTAAGCGAAGGATGCGCGCACGCCGTCGATCGTCAGCGGCGATCACTGACGTGATTCACACGGGCCGATCGTGTCCGGACCAGGAACTCGCGGGAGTTGTTCGTGCATGACCGAGCCGACTCGCCTCGTCGGGCCTTGACCGAGACACGTCGGTGACCGCCCAGGCGATCGGTTCGCGGTTCGAGCGGATCGCGACCGCGCCGCGGGCCGCACGGGCCGCCCCGCTCGTCGCGGCCTCGCTGGCCCTGCTCGTCCTCGTGACCGGCGCGCGCGGCGTCGACCTCGCGGCTGCCACGTATCGCGTCGAGATGTTCGGGCAGAACGGACTGACGGTCTGGGACAGCCAGTGGTACGGAGGTCATTGGACGTTCAGCTACTCCGTACTGTTCGCGCCGATCGGCTGGCTCGCCGGGATTCCCCTGATGGACATCGCTTGTTCGGCGCTCGCCGCCTGGGCCTTCGACCGACTCGCGGTTCCCCGGTTCGGTCGGGCCGGCCGCCTCGGCGCCGCCGTGTTCGCGGTCGGCACCGTCGTCCAGGTCGCGATCGGGCAGGAGCCTTACCTGCTCGGCGAGACGTTCGGCCTGGTCGCCCTCGTCGCCGCGAACGAGGGACGCCTGCCGCTGGCGCTCGCCCTCGCGCTCGCCTGCCCATTCGCGAGCCCGCTGGCCGGCGCATTCCTCGCGATCGCCTCGGCGGCCTGGCTGGTCGGCCGCTGGCCGGCACGACGGGGCGTCGCCGCGTCGGTTGCCGGCGCCGCGGCTGTCCCCCTGATCCTGCTCCAGGTCCTCTTCCCCGGGCAGGGGACGATGCCATTCGCCACGCTGGAGTTCGTCGGCATGCTCGGCGCTCTGCTGCCACTCGGGATCGTCGCCGCCCGGGTCGATCGCGCGATCGCCAGCGGCGTGCTCCTCTACGCGGCGACGGTCGCCTTCGCGTTCTTCGTTCCCAGCGCCCTCGGCGACAACATCACCCGGCTGGGCGCCTGCTTCGGTGTCGCGCTCGCCGCGACCCTCGCCTCGAGCCGCGTCCCCGGCCGCAGGCTCCTCGCGATCGCCGCCGTGCCGTTCGCCCTCGCCCAGTGGCTGCCGGCCGAGCAGGCGCTCAGCGGAGCCGCGGATCCGTCGACGAGCGCCACGTACTTCCACCCCCTGCTGACCTATCTCCGCCAAGCCGACCAGCCGCTTGGCCGCGTCGAGGTCGTGCCGACCGCGCTGCACTGGGAGGCGGCCTTCGTCGCACCGTACCTGCCGCTCGCCCGCGGCTGGGAGCGCCAGCTCGATGTTGCCAACAACGCCCTCTTCTACGGATCGCACCCGCTCACGCCGGCCGCCTACCGGGCCTGGCTGCTCGCCAACGGCGTGCGTTTCGTGGCGCTCGCCGACGTCAGCCTCGACTACTCCGCGTTCGCCGAGGCCGGCCTCGTCCGCGCTCAGGCGGCCGGCCTGAGTCTCGTCTGGCGCAACGCCGACTGGCGCGTCTACGCCGTTCAGGGGGCCCCCGGCCTCGTCAGCGGCCCCGCGGTCCTCCTCAGCGCCGGCGGCGCCGACGTCGCACTCCAGGCGACCGGTACCGCTCCGATCACGGTCCGCGAACGGTATGTCGGCACCTGGCGCGTCACCCGCGGCGACGCAACGATCGCCGAGGCCAGCGGTGGCTGGCTCCTGGTCAGTCCCCAGCGACCGGGTCCGATCGACCTGCACGTCGGTCTGTAGGCCGCCGGTTCACGGCCGCGTGAACGAGGACCGACCGACCGGGATGTCGACGCCGAACGGGTCGCGACGCCTGGCCGGGCCCGCCGGGACGATCGCCGGCGGCGCCCCTGAAGGCGTGCTCTGCTCGTAGTACACGGTGGCCGTCGCTCTGCCCTGCGCGCACGCGCCGATCGCGTTTCCGTCGATCCTCAGCCTGACCCGGGTCCCCGCGGCGATGTCGGTGTGGGTGCCGGTCGCGAACTCTCCGCCGACGCACCGCCCGACGACGAGCTCGTAGCCGGCCGCGGCGCTCGTGACCGCGACGCGCGCGGTGAACTCGACCTCGAGATCGTCGCGGAGCGGGCCGCCCGGGCCGGGCGTGGCGCGGAGCGGGTGCGTGACGTGGAGCGTCGCGACCACCTGGCTCTGCCGCGGCACGCGCGGGCGCAGGTAGCCGACTGCCGGGCACGCCCTCCCATTGGCCTGGACCGGCACTTCGCAGGTCGACCCGTCGCGGTAGGCGATCTCGCGAACCGGCTGTCCGCCCGGCGCCGGCGTCAGGCTGGACGTCGCGGCGGTCAGCCGGTCGGGTGTGCGCAGCACGATCAGATACGCGCCGCCCCGACCCGTCGCGACCGTCCGTCTCCCCCCGCCGGCGTCATAGGTGATGCTCGCGGCGTGCGGCCCGAGCATCCCGAAGTAGAGGGCGCGCTCGTCCTGCGGCGGACAGGCCGCCGTCAACGCCGGCGTGCGCGTCCCGTCGGAGCAGCCCCCGGGTGCCGCGACGCTGACGCCGCCCCCGCGGGAGGCGTCCTTCTCCACGTAGCCGCCCGCCGTGATCGGCGCGTACCCGGTCGCGACGTAGAGATCGCCGTCTGCGTCCGGCGGATAGCAGAACGGCGACGGCGTGTTGACGGCGGCCGGCAGCGCGTGGAAGCGCCCATCGTCGTGGAACAGCCCGTCCTCCCCGAGGACGCCGAGTCGACCGTCCACCACTCGGCCCACCTGAAGGCACGCCAGCCCGCGGGTCGTGCCGATCAGGCGCATGCCCCACGGCGGCCCGCCCGCTGGGTCCGGCGTCTGCGCGAGGACTCCGCTGACGCCTCCCGTGCGCACGGCTCCGTCGCCGCTGCGCGGGTCTCGGAGATCGCCGGTCCCCGCGCGAACCGGCGCGCCCGTCCGCAGGACGCCGGTGGCGGCGAGGGCGGCCGCGGCGAACGCGAGCAGCACGAGTGCGACCACGAGCACCGGTAGCCGGCGTCGACCCCGCCGGTGGGCCGGCGCCTCGACGGCGAGCCGCTCGATCTGGACGCCGAGATCCCGAAGGACTCGCAGGCGCTGGTTCACGCGACGCCCCGGTGCTCGCCGCCGCGGCGTCAAGCGCCGTGGCGAGCGCCCGCAGTCCCCGCGAGACCCTCGCCCGCGCGGTCGGCTCGGAGATCCCGAGGCGGCGCGCCAGATCCGGATAGGCCAGCTCGTCGACGACCCTCAGGCGCACCGCGTCGCGCTGCGCATCCGGCAGTCGGCCGAGTCCTGCGCTCAACCTGCCGCGCAACTCGGCGAGGTCGGCTGCGCGCTCGATCTCGGCGACGTCCTCGTCGCCCAGCAGCGGAACGTCGAGACCGACGCGCTCGAGCGCCCGACGCTCGACACGGCCCCGCCGCACGTACCGTCCCAGCTGGCGGCGCGCGATCGTGAACAGCAGGCCGCGGACCTCCTCCAGGCTGTCGAGCCGGACCTTCGCCCA
>DASZKP010000027.1:0-43334 GCA_035553395.1 Solirubrobacteraceae bacterium
GTTGACGAAGTTCCGCGCCCGGTTGTTGCTGCATAAGAAGGACGGGATCGCGTTGGAGAACACGCTGCGGCTCGCCCAGGAGTTGGGGTTGCTGGACGGGCCGCTTGAGCAGATCGTGGATTCGACGCCGATGCTCGGCGCAGCCGCGACGCAGGACACGGTCCGGCTGGTGCGCTTCGGGGTGCGCAAGCTGATCGACGCGGTCAAGGCAGCCGATCTGGAGGCGAGTGAGGCGCTGGCTGGCGGTCTCGTGTTCGACTATCGGCAGCCGGGCGTCAAACCGGATTGTCAGTGGCGGTTGAAGGCCGAGCGCGACCGGATGCTGACGCGGGTTGCTCAAGACGCGCAGCGGGCGCTGCTTGCGGTCGAGCAGGCTGACGGGCTGCTCGATGACGAGCAGGTCAAGACGGCCTATGAGCTGTTGAGCGAGTTGATCGGCCAGGACTTCGATGTCGACCAGGACGGCGTTCCGCGGCTGCATCGGGGAACCAGGCCGCGCCGGATCATCTCGACAGTCGATCCGGAGATGCAGCATGGTCGCAAGAGCTCCCAGTCGCGTTTTGACGGCTACAAGCTGTCCGCGGCGGTCACCAACAGCAGCGACCCGCTGATCATGGCGGTGCATGTCGCGCCGGGCGGGGAGAGCGACGGCCCCCAAGCCAAGCATCTGATCGACGCGCAGCCGTCTGAGCGGCGGCCCGAGCGGATCCTTGGCGATACCGCCTATGGCAACGGTGTCGTGCGCGCTGAGCTTGCCGAGCGTGACGTCGAGGTGCTCGCACCGGTCCCCGAGGGTGCCGTCATGGAGGACCGTGTCGGCAAGCGCGACTTCACGATCGATCCAGCTGGGGGGACGGTCACCTGCCCAGCGGGGAACACCGCGATGATCACTACCTCGAAGAAGGGTGTGCGGACCGCGCGGATCTCGCGAGCGTTGTGCGGGGCGTGTCCGCTGAAGGACCAGTGCTGCCCGGGGCGACCGAGCCGGCAGATCGCGCTCGGCGAGCACGAAGAGTTGATGATCGCCGCGCGCCAAGCACTCGCGGACCCCGACACCGCGAAGCATCTGCGACACACCCGCCCCAGGATCGAGCGGCTACTCGGGCTGCTCGCTTGTCGCTACGGCGCGCGCAAGAGCCGCTACATCGGAACTCCGAAGGCCACGTTGCAGGCCAGTTGGGCTGCTGCGCTGGTGAACCTCAACCCGATCGGTCGACAGCTCGCGATCGCGGCTGACTAGCGGAGGAAGGGGCCGACGACCCAGGGCCCACGGGCCGCTCAGGCAGCCCGCTGAACCGGTCAGGTACCCCGTCCGCGAGCGGCCAGCGACCTGGAGAGCACGGCGGCATCGCCACAGACACCCCATACGGGCGGTCTCACGATCCGAGTGGTCGCTCCAAAGCCCACTTCTTCAGGGGCCTTCTAGGCGGCTCGACCGCTCAGGCGACCGGCAGCTCGAGCTGGGGATCGCTGCCGGGCGATCCGTCGGCCGCCGGTCGAAGCTCGGTCTGGAGCACGCCGAGGCGGACCCCGAGCAGGCGGACCGGCCGGATCGGATCGTAGGCGCGCAGCAGGTCGCAGGCGACGCGGCCGACGACGGTCGGGTCGTTGGTCGCCTGGTCGACGGTCCTCGCCCGCGTGACCGTGGTCCAGTCGTCGAGGCGGACCTTGATCGCGATGTTGCGGCCACTTACGTTCTTGACCTGGAGGCGCCGGCACAACTCGGCGGCGAGGGCGTCGACCGCCGCGAGCTGGCGGTCACGGTCGACGAGGTCGTAGTCGAACGTCGTCTCCGTCGACTGGGATTTCGCGTCGCGGACCGGTTCGAGCACCGCGTCGTCCTCGAAGCGCGACCGGCGGGCCAGCGACGATCCGTGGTGCTCGCCGAACGCCGCCCGCAGCCGTTCGCTCGGCTGGCTGCGCAGGTCGGCGATCGTCCTGATCCCCATCGCCAGGAGCCGCTCGGCCGTCTTCGGACCGATCCCGGGGATGATCCGCGGAGACGCGTCGGCGAACCGACGGCCGGCCTCCTCGATCGTCAGGGTGACCGTCCCGCCCGGCTTGCGCAGACCGCTCGCGATCTTGGCGAGCAGCTTGTTCGGCCCCCGACCGATCGAGCAGGTCAAACCCGTCTCGGCGGCGATCTCGGCGCGGACCCGCTGCATCGACGCGTTCGGTGTGAGGTAGCCCGTCAGGTCGAGGTAGGCCTCGTCGAGGCCGACGACCTCGACCGTCTCGATGTTCGCCCGGAGGATCCCCATGACCTGACGCGACACCGCCCGGTAGGCGTCGAAGTCGGGCGGCACGACGATCAGGTCGGGGCAGAGCCGCAGGGCCCTGGAGAGCGGCATCGCCGAGCCGATCCCGTGGGCCGCGCGGGCCTCGTAGGACGCGGTCGTGACGACCGCCCGCGGCCCTGACCCGGCGACGACGATCGGCTTGCCGCGCAGCTCCGGCCGGCGGCGCAGCTCGACCGACGCGTAGAACGCGTCCATATCGAGGTGAGCGATCGTCCGCGAATCCATCCAGAGTTGATTCTTCCCGACCAGCCGGACGCCGGGCGACGGCCTCGCTGGCGGCGGCCCGCGCGTCAGGACGCGGTGAACGCGCTCGGCGGCAGGACGTAGAAATCGTCCCCGCCCGGGAGCTCCGGGGTCTTTCCGTTGTGCACCTTGAACAGCGCGTCCGACGCGATCCGCCCACCGTGCGCCTCCACCCACGCATCGACCGCCGGCTGGTAGGCCTCGGGCACCTCTGACCGGCGGATCGCCAACATCCCCTCCGGGCGGTGGTTCATCGACGCCAGCGGCAGGTCGGCCATGATCTCGCGGATCGGGTCGGACATCGCGTGGATATTGACAGCTGGCCGACTCGGCGAGCGGTCACACGACGACGGCGCCGGACCGTCCCGGCGGCCGGGGTCTCCCCCAGCGGACGGCGGGTCTGCGCCGGGTCGGCGGAGGCGGGCTCACTCGGGCCGGGCGCCGGCGAGCTCAGTCGGCCGGCCGGCGGCGAGCCAGTCGGCCGGGGGCGGGGGCGGGCTCAGTCGAAGCGGAAGTGCGATCCCGTCGGATCGAGCTGCACGCCGGCGAGCCTGGGCACGGCTGCGGCCAGCGTCCGGCCGAAGGCGTCGGTGCTGGCCTCGATCAGGCGGACGAGCTCGGCGACGGGAGTCGGCTCCGCCACCACGCCGTTGGCGTAGTCGGTCGCGTAGCCGACCAGCGCGTACGGAATTTCAGCTTCGCCGGCCAGCACGGTCTCCGGCCCCGCCGTCTGGCTGACCGCGGTCACGCCGCACTGGGCGAGCATCCGAATCTCGGTCCGCGAGTTGAAGCGCGGCCCGTCGACGTGGCCATAGCAGCCGCCGTCGCGAGCCCGAAGTCCGCCCTGCGCCGCGCCCGCGAGCAGCGCCTCCCGCAGCGGCGGGCTGAACGGACGCTCGAAGATCCAGTGGCCCCGGCCGGGCTCACCTTCCGCGTAGAGCGAGCAGATCGACCCGTCCGGCAGCCGGTTGACGAGGAAGTGGAGGTCGTCGAAAACGATCAGCCCGCCTAGCTCGAGCTCGGGATCGACCGCCCCGCAGACGGTCACCCCGAGGATCCCGTCGACCCCGGCCTCCCTGAGGGCCACGATGTTCGCCCGGTGGTTGACGTGGCTCGACAGGCGGACGTGACCCTGGCCGTGGCGTGAGACATGCACGATGTCGACCCCGGCGAGGCGTCCCTCGGTGACGATCACGCCGCCGAAGCGCGTGCGGATCTCGCGGGCCGCCGGCCGCTCGAGCTCGTCGAGCGCGTAGGTCCCCGAGCCGGTGAGGATGCCGAGCTTCATCGACGGGGATCGTAGTCGCCTCCCGGCGGTGACCCGGGTCGCCCCACGCTCGGCGGCCGACGACCCGGGTGCCCGACAGCCGGCCGGTCTAGCTCGTGACCCAGATCGTCCCGAGATCTCCGAACCCGAGCGCCCGCTTGGTCGCAGCCGTCAGGTCGAACTCCCGACCGGCGACATACGGTCCGCGGTCTACGACGGGAACGCGCACCGACCTGCGACCCAGCCGCAGGCCGACCATCGTCCCGCACGGGAGCGTCTTCGACGCGACGCCCATCGTCGAGGCGGTGAGCGTGCCGCCACACGCGAGTGGCCCGCTGCCGCCGTACCACGACGCGAACGCCTTGCGGTACACGTTGACCGACCCGAGCGTCCGCCGGGCCCGCAGATCAGCGCCGGCACCCGGGACGAGGACGCGGAGCCTCACGGTGCCCGGCGCGTCCGGCCGGAAGCGCAGGCGGTACCGGCCGTGCCGGTGGGTGCGGGCGTGGGCGACGGTCAGCCACCGGTCACCTCGCCGCTCCTCGAGCGCGACCGTGCGATCGGCCGCGGACGCCGGGGCGACCGCGCCGCGCACCGACACGCTTTCGCCGATCAGCACGTTCCGTCCGGTCTCGGTCGCGGTCACCGTCGGCGCGGCGGCGAGCGGTCGGCTCGGCGCCAGCGCGGCGGCGGCGGTCCCGACGGAGTCGGTGATCACAACCGCGGCACCCGCCCGCTGAGCCTCCGACGCCCCGTCGGAGCTCGCCCCACCGGTCGACGCCTGGGCCGGGGGCGGCGCGAGGGCCGCAGTACCGGCCACCCCGCCGAGTCCGAGCGTCCCGAGCGCGAGGAGTGTCACACGTCCAGAACGCAGGTCAAGTTGTCTCCTCATCGATTCTCCTTGCTACGCGGCCTCCGGGGTTAGCTGTCGGGCTCGCGACCGAGTCCCCCGGGCTCGTCCAGAGCTCGGCGTCCTCGTCGCTACGACCGCATCAGCGGCCGATTCGCCCCAGCCCGGCGACGGCGGATCAGCCGCCGAACCGAGCAAGTGGGTCCCCCGTCCATGCCGGCTTTGTGCCGGCGTGACTAGGCGTGTCGAACAGTTGTTCGCGCCCATCGTACTGGTATTACCCGCGCGAACCCGCTCGGCCGGGCCCGGCGTCCCGGCCGCCGGTGGCCGGTCGGCTCATAATCACAGGGATGTCAGACGACCGGGTGCTCCGCCTCGCCCTCTGCCAGATGAACGCGACGGTCGGCGACATCGCCGGAAACGAGCGGAAGATCGCCGCCGGGATCGAGCGGGCCCGGGACGCCGGAGCCCAGCTCGTCGTGTTCCCCGAACTTGCGATCACCGGCTACCCGCCGGAGGACCTCCTGCTCAAGGACCACTTCCTCCGCGACGCCGCCGTCGCGCTCGACCGCCTCGCCCTGCTCGCCGACGGGATCGTCGCCGTGGTCGGCTTCCCCGAGCGGGCCGACGCCGTCTACAACTCCGCCGCCGTGCTCGCCGACGGCAGCCGGCAGGCCGTCCACCGCAAGGTCCACCTCCCGAACTACGGCGTCTTCGACGAGCGCCGGTACTTCGCGCCCGGCTCCCAGACCAGCCTGATCGACCTCGGTCCCCACCGGATCGGACTGACCGTCTGCGAGGACGTCTGGCAGCCCGGCCCCCCGGCGAGCACGCAGGCGCTCGGCGGCGCCCGCCTGATCGTCAACCTCTCGGCCTCGCCCTACCACGCCGGCAAGGGCGTCCAGCGGGAGCTGATGTTCGGCCATCGGGCCCGCGAGGACCGCGCGGCATTCGCCTTCTGCGGACTGGTCGGCGGCCAGGACGAGCTCGTCTTCGACGGCCACTCGTTCGTCCTCGACTCCGACGGCCACGTCCTCGCCCGGGCGGGCCAGTTCGTCGAGGAGCTGCTCGTCTGCGAGCTCGATCTCCGCCCCCGCGAAGACGACCCACCGGTCGGCGGCGAGCCGCCCCCCCGCCGACCGCGGGCCGGCGAGCCACCGGGCCCGGCCGACCTCCTCGCCGTGCTCGACCTACCCGCCACGGTCGGCCCGCCGCCGGCGCTCCGAAAAGTCGAGATCGACGAGCCGATCGAGGCCGAGATCTACGCCGCCCTGGCCCTCGGCCTGCGCGACTACGTCGAGAAGAACGGCTTCCTCCATGTCGTGCTCGGCCTGTCCGGAGGCGTCGACTCGGCCCTCGTCGCCTGCATCGCCGTCGACGCGCTCGGCGCCGACCGGGTCACCTGTGTCGTGATGCCGTCCCCGTACTCCTCGACCGAGACCCAGGCCGACGCCCGGACGCTCGCCGGATCGCTTGGGGTCGAGCTGCTCGAGCTGGAGATCGCCCCGGCGATGGCCGTCTACGACCAGACGCTCGCCGCGATCTTCGCCGGCCGGCCCGCCGACCTCGCCGAGGAGAACATCCAGGCGCGGATCCGCGGGAACCTCCTGATGGCCCTCTCCAACAAGTTCGGCTGGCTGGTTCTGACGACCGGCAACAAGTCGGAGATGTCGGTCGGATACTCGACCCTCTACGGTGACTCCGCCGGCGGGTTCGCCGTGATCAAGGACTGCGAGAAGACGCTCGTCTACCGTCTCGCCCACCACCGTGGCGGGATCCCCCACGCGATCCTCGACCGGCCTCCGTCGGCCGAGCTGCGGACCGACCAGCGCGACGACGACACCCTCCCCGGCTACGACATCCTCGACGCGATCCTCCGCGGCTACGTCGAGGAGGTCCTCGGGCGCGACGAGCTGATCAAGCGCGGCCTGCCCGCGGTCGACGTCGACCAGGTAATCCGGCTGGTCGACGCCGCCGAGTACAAGCGCCGCCAGGCACCCCCCGGGATCAAGATCACCGAGCGGGCCTTCGGGCGTGACCGGCGGATGCCGATCACCAACCGCTACCGCGGCTGACCCGACCGGCCGGCGCTCTGGCTCCGGCTGCCCCCCGTTGGGCGGGCCCGGGCCGCCTCGAGAGTGCGCTCGACGTGGTCGCCCGACGGGTCGGCGGCGGTGTGATCTCGATGTGCGTGCCGCCGCCTCCCCACTCGGCGCCTCGCCGCGAGCCGATGCGTCGGTTTCGGTTGGGGATCGCCTTCCAGTGCCACGTGGCCGCGACTGACTCTCCCGAGAGGATTGTCGCGATCCCTGCTGGGAGCACTCGAACCGTGCACACTGTCGGGATGGTCAACGCCGGGGCCTCGCGTGATCGGCTCGCCGGGATCCTCGGCGCGGCTTTCGCCGACGGCCTGCTCAGCGAGCACACGTTCACCCACCGCCTCGGTCTGTTGTTCGGCCAGCGCCTCGTCGATCCCGACGGCGTGGTCGGCGACCTGTCGGCCCGCGGCCGTGACCGGCAGTGGGTCTGGCCGCCCGTGCTCGCGGCCGTGTTCGCCGCGTGCCGGTGGTTCGTCGAATGGCCGGCGGCGGACGGGGTCCCCTCGCTGGTGCTCGCGCTCGACTGGGTGCGCGGCGACGAGGAACTGGTCATCGGCCGCGACGACGTCTGCGACATCCCGCTTGCCGACGCCGGGGTCTCCCGCCGCCACGCGAGGCTCCACTTCCGCGACGGCGCCTGGATCGTCGAGGATCTCGGCTCCCTGAACGGGACCGCCGTCAACGGGGTCAGGGTCGGGCGCTGCCGGCTGCGCCCGGGCGATCACCTCCGGCTCGGCGGCCAGGTGATCGAGATCGACTAGCAGGCTTCCAGGTCGGCGAGAGCTCGGCCGCCGGCCCCCGGGCTCCTATCGGGGTGGCCGGACGGCGATCGTCACGCGGGACGTCGCGCACAACCGCTCGTCGTCGTCGTGTATCTCGACGTCCCAGACCCACGTCGTGCGGCCCTGATGGAGGGGCCGGGCGACCGCGTGAACCGTGCCGGTCGAGATCGACCGCAGGAACGTCGTGTTGTTGGACATGCCCATCGCCGTCAGGCCCTGCTTGAGGACCTCGACAGCCGTGCCGATCGACGCGAGCGACTCGGCGATCGACGCATACACGCCCCCGTGGACCAGCCCGAACGGCTGGCGGACCTCGTCGCGGACGGCGACCCGGGCGCGAACCTCGTCGGTCCCGACCTGGATCAGCTCCAGACCGTAGAGCGCGTCGAACCCCCGCGGGACGAACGACGTGCTCGGCGGCGGCTCCATTGCGCTCAGCCTATGCGATCCCCGACGGGGCCTTTCCGAGGCCGGCGACGGGCGCCGCGAGGCGTCCCGCGAGGCGTCTGCAACGTTGGGTGCAAGTCTGCGTGCAGCAGAAGGACCACGCTTGCGCTTGCCGATGGGCCACCCTACGCTCTTGCCCGGACAGCTTTGCATCTACCCCGGAGCGACGAGGTGAGCGCCAGATGAAGACGCAGCGTGCCGACCGGCTTAGAGCCACAGTCGACTTTCTCCCCCACGAGACCAAGCGAGCGATGCTCGACGGCCTCGAGCGGAACCGCATCATCACAGGCGCGAACACCGACCGGCGCGGCGGCGTCTGCCCGATGGTCGCAGCCGACCGCAACGCCTTCGAGTCGGGGCCGATGGCCGATCTCTTCGCGGCCGTCTGGGACGGCTACACCGGCGCCTGCGTCCTCAACCGCCGGGACGCCAGCGAGCGCGATCTCCGCGTGCTGAAGACGATGCTCGAGACCAGCCTCGCCAACAGTCCGCAGCTCTCGAGTGAACTCGGCCAGTCCTGGCTCGACTACCACACCGACACCGCCTCAGCCGATCCCGGAGCCGACTTCGATCAGGAGTTGACGGCGGCGCTCAAGGAGTCGTCGCTGCTCGACACCGGCTCCTTCGCGCCGAGCGCGGCTTCCCCCTCCCCGGCGCTGTCCCCATCCGCCGTTGTGGCGCACGAGCCGCCGGCCGGCCCGCGGAGGATCGAGCTCATCTACGACGGCGGTCCACTCCCCCGGCGCCCGGCCCCGGCCCCGGCCCCAGCGCAACGGTCGACCGTCGCCCAGCCGATCGACCGCGGCGAGCTCCGTGGCGGATCCGACGCCCCGGGCGTGGCGACGAGCTCGACCTACGAGCCGTACAAGATCGCCGCGCCGAAGAATCGGGCCCCCGTAAAGCGCGCCTCGGTGGATGTGCCGTCGAGGGCAGCCCGCCACGCCGCCGAGACGGCGGCCTCGGCCGAGCGCGCCCGAGCCCGCGCGATCATCGCCAACCAGGCAGCTACCCTCAACGGCCGGGCCTGGCCGCGCTCGGGTGAGACGCGCCCGGCCCCGGTCGCGGCACCCCGGGCCGAGTCCGTGGAGGCCCGGTTCGCGGCCCCGGCGATCGTCCAGGCCGCGATTCCCCAGCGGCGGACCCTCCCCACCGAGGCCGACGCTCCGGCGAGCGCCGCGCCCACCCGCGCCGGCCGGACCGCCGACCGCACGCCAGACGCGCACGGGCGCACCGGTTGGTCGCTGCTGCCGCCGGCCCGCTCCTACGACGAGCACAGCGAGCCTCGCGAGGCTCCCGGCCAGGTCGAACCCGGATCGCCGGCCGTGCCCGACGGCGGGGAGCGCAGCCCGGCCCGCACGTAGGAACTCGATCGGGTGATGCAGCCGAGGGCCCCGGCACCCGCCGGGGTCCTCCTGCGTTCTGCCCGATCACGCGAGGCCGGCCAGGCGGTAGAGGACGAGGCTGCCGGCCACGGCGACGTTGAGGCTGGCGCCACGCCCGACCATCGGAATCTCGACGCATTCGTCCGCCTCGGCGACGACATCGTCCGGGATGCCCTCGGTCTCGTGTCCCAACAGGACGACCGTCGGCTGCCGGGCCGGCTCGAGTCTCGGGAGCATCGTCGCGTTCTCCGCCAACTCGACCGCGACGATTCGCCAGCCCGCTTCCCGCTGCCGGTCGATCCACCGATCCTTGCCGAGCGCAACCCAGTGGATGCATGGCCGCGGGCCGACCCGACCGGTCGTGTCCCCACGCGTCAGGGCCTGTCTGTAGTGCGGCGAGTCCGGGACGGCCATGCACGCACCGACGGCATCGCACGACCTCAGCAGGGTCCCGAGGTTCGCCTCGTAGGCAACCCACAGCGGGGCGATCACGAGATGATCCCAACACGACGGCTTCGATCGCCGGCGTACACGGCTCACGTCGCGGGGCCGGGACTTCGTGGCGCTCATCGCGCCGGGAGGCGACGTCCTCCTGATCTGCTTCTGGGCATATGTTGACGCTCTTCGCGGCGGCGCCGGACCATCACAGGGCCCCACGCGGGCTCGCCGCCAAGCGTAGACGAGAGCGCGTGACCCCGTTGGTCCGAGGGCCCAGCCGTCCCCTGCCTCCCGGGTCGTGGGTTCCCCGCCGGGCCGAGTACCCTGACTGGCATGGACACGACACACGCTGGAGCACTCGTCAAGGTCGCCGGCACCGGCCCCGCGCTGGACGGGATCGTCTTCGACACGCCGAGCCGGACCAAGGTCGTCGTCGCCGTGGTCGACTCGGGCCGGGGACCGGTCTTCCGGACCGTTCACCCGAACGCGCTGACGCCTCGGCCGGATGACGGCCCGCACGATCCGGCGCTCCGCCTACTGATCAAGCGGACGCCGCCACCGGCCCGGTCGGCGGACCGCAGCGGCCCTGGCGCCAGCCGGCGCGACGCGGGCCACACGCGTGTGGCGATGCACCGCACGACCGGCAAGTAAGTAACAACGGCCCGAGTCCGGCTGCGAGCCGGCACGACACGGCGCGGCGCCGCCCCGAGGACGGCGCCGCGACCGGGCGCTCCTACATGACGCGGATCGGCCTGGCCTCGACTCGTCCGTGAGCAGCGGCTGGGATCTTCGCCGCGAGCGCGACCGCCTCGGCCTCGTCGGCGACATCGAGCACGTAGAACCCGATGATCTGCTCGCCGCCGGGGCCCGCCGGACCGTCGGTGGCCGAGGTCGCCCCGTCGCGGACCGTCACCGTCTTGGCCGTCGACGATGCCTCGACGGGATCGCCGGCCTGCAAGGCCCCGCTGGCATTCACCTCCTCGAAGAACGCCCCGTAGGCCGCGAACACGGCCTGCGCCTCGGGCGAATCCATTGGTGGAAACCCGGTCTCGTCGGCGTACAGCAGAAACAGGTACTTCATCGGACACCGTCCCTCGTTGCGGCCGGCGCCAGTCGCCGGCATCTACAACTACGACGCGGGCCGAGCGACGATTTCGACAGGCCGCCGAAATTCCCGCGACGGACGCCGCGGACTGCACGAGATCCCCTCTCCCGCCCTCACCGCCATGGAAGCTCAGTGCCGTGGTCGTGCGTCGTCTGCGTGCGCGGTGCGGATGTGACCGTGCTGGGCGTATCGGTGCAATGCGGGGATCGAACCCGCCGGCGCTGCCCTCGCGCCTCCAAGAGCCGCCTCGCGGCGGCATGCAACTTCCGGGCAGTTGCCGCCCTGGCACTCGCCGCTTCCGGCGCGGCTACCGACTCGTGCTAATCGTGTCGCTCGATCAGATCCACCGTCCAGTTCGCCGCCTGGATCTCCACGTCGAGCTCGCGCTGGTCGCGCGCAAGCCCGTCAACGCGCCGGCGGACCTCGGCGACGTCGAATGTTCTGACCATGCGAATCTCCGACCGGCTGTATCGCGCATGCTGCTGCGCGGTCGCATCGGCTGCGGCCTTCAGGGCTCCGTGGCGCAGCCCCAGCACGTCGCGCCGAGCCAGAGCGTCGGTCAGTGTCGCGCCGGACGCGAGTCGAGTCTGGACGTTCGTGACGTTGATCGCAGCGATCAGCAGCTCGAGCTCGTCGGCGATCTCGTCCAGCTCGGCCAGCAGGCGCACCGGATCCTCGGGCGGTGTGTCCCCCTCCTGTACGAGCGCACTGACGCGCAGACGGTCGCGCACCCCGGCGATCCGGCGCTGCAGGTCGGCGCGCCGGGCGAGCGCCTCTCCCAACTTCATGGCTTTCGGCCCCCCTCCTCGTCGGCGCGGGCCTGTTCCAGAACGCCCGTCCCCTCGAAGGTAGCGTCCCGTGAGGCCAGCCGCAAGCCGGGCCGACACCCACCCCCGCCACCCGCCGATCCGGCCGACCCGGCTCACCAGGTTCGAGTCCGCTCGAGAGCGGGCGGGTGTTGTGCGGGCCCGGATGTTGCGCTAACGTCGGTCACCGATGGTCGACCTCAGACGCCCGAGCGGCTCGTCCCAGATTGCGCGGTATGCCGCCGCGTCCAGCTCGCCATGCCTGAATCCGACCGGCGAGCGCACACCACTCGACGCCTTTCACGGCGCCTAGCGGGAGGTCATCAGATGACCCCCGCGAGTGTCGCGGGGGCAGCGCCTCGGACCCATGGGGGTCGGGAGGCGAAGTGGACCCGCGAGACCATCATCGAGAAGATCCGCCGTTGGACCGAGCTCTACGGCGAGCCGCCGCGTGCCGCCGACTGGAACCCGTCGAGCGCGAAATGGGCTGCTCAGACCTACCGGATCGCGCGCTACCACGCCGGTGACCCGGCGTCCGGCGAGCCGTGGCCGTCGCTCAACGCCGCCAAGCGTCACTTCGGCGGGTCGCTGACCGCCGCCATCGTCGCGGCCGGCTACGAGCCGGCTCGCCCCGGCCCCAAGCGGCGGGGGTCGCTGGCGCCCGAGCGCGCGGCCGAGCTCGAGATGCGCCCGGAAGTCCGGGCGCTGCTCGGTGGCGCCCTGGCGAGCGCCCGGCAAGAGCGGTTGCGCGCCGACGCCCGCGAGCGTCAGCTCGACGCGGCTCGGGAGCGGGCGGCCCGTGTCGACCGGGACCTGGCCGCCGCAAGGCGGGCGAGCGTAGCGGCTGCGGGCACAAGCCGGCGCCGCACATCGACGAACACGAACGCCGCACGGGCGGAGCTTGCTGGTGCGCGGGCCGACGCGAGGGAGGCTCGCCGGATGGCGACGCGGCTGGCCGCCAGGCTCGAGCGTGCCGAGGCGACGATCGCCGAAGTCCGCGCCGACCGTCGTGAGCGCACACGCGAGCGCGACGCGGCCGCGGACCGTGCGATCGCGACCGCACGCCTGCTCGATGACGCTCGGGCCGAGCTCGCCCAGGCCGCTGCGCGGGCCCAGACCGCCGAGGCCGCGCTCGTGCGGGCCGCCGAGACCGACGGCACTCGCACCAACTCCGGCCCCGACCCGGGGCTGGTGGCCGCCGCCCGCGGGGCGGAGGCCGTCGCCCGCAAAGCCGCGGAACAGGCACAGCTGCGTGCGGCCCGCGCCGAGCGCGAGTACCGGGAGCTCGCCGGTGCTGTGACCGGCGACCAGCGACGGCTGAGCGCCGGCGAGCTGGCGCAGTTGCGCCGAACGGGCCCGTCGGGACCATCGGTGCTCGCGGCCGCCCTCAAGTCGCTGGCCCGGGCGCGGACCACGAACAGCCCGGTCGGGCTGAGCGCCGCGCTCGGCGAGGTCGCGTCGGCGGCGATCTCCTGGCAGGAGCGGATCCGATGATCGTCGTGCTCGAGCGCGAGTTCACGCGCGACGATCCCGGCTACCCACTCGGCCGCGGGATGCCGTCGGGGGCGCCCCAGCGAGCCGACGGCGAGAGCCACCGGGCCGGCTGGATGGCGATCGTCCGCGGCGACCCGTGCGCATACTGCCAGGCCGCGGCCGGCACGCTCGATCATGTCGAGCCGAGGTCACGAACCGCCAACGGTCTCGGAGGAGCCCACAGCTGGCTGAACTTCACCGCGGCGTGCGAGCGGTGCAACCGGGCCAAGGCGACGCGCTCGCTGATCGAGTTCCTCTATCAGCGGCGCTGGGGTACCTGCCCGGCCCACCCCACGCTGCCCGCGCGCGCTCGGCCGACGGCCGCCGCAGCTCGCCGGCGAGGCCATCCTGAGGCCCCGACGTCCCGGTTACGGGAGCGGGCGACACGGCCGTGGTCAGCAGCCCGGAAGCTCAGCCCAGCCCGCGAGCCGGCCGCGAGGCCAGCCCGCGAAGCCGCCCGACCAGGGACCGGTCGCCTACAACTCGCCGTCGTAGTAGCCGGCGGCGCCGTCGGATCGCCGCAGCATCACCGTGTCCTGCGAGTTGCCCGGCCAGAGGCCGATCTTGTCGCTGTCGGGATAGACGGCGACGGACGGCTCGCGTGAGCTCGAGAACATCATCAGCCGGGCCGTGGCCGCCTCGCGGTTGGTCGCCTTGTGAGCACCGGCGGGCCCAACCGGGAAGCAGACGATCTCGCCGCGCGCGAGCTCCGTCTCCCCTTCCGGCGTGCGGAGGACGACGGCGCCGTCGAGCACGACGAGCCACTCCTCCTCGTACTCGTAGTGGTACGGACAGAGGCTCTGGCCGGCGGGGACCTCGTAGACCTTGACCGTCAAGGCCTCGCCGCCGACCGCCGCACCGACGCGGGCCTGGGCCGATCTGTAGCCGTCGGGGTCGGCCTCGTCGAATTCGCAGGCGTCCGTGTAGATATTGGCTTTGCGCATGCGGGACATACTCTCATCTCGGCGCACCACGACCACCTTCGATGACGATCCCTGGCGACCACGACTGGGCGATCGCGGACCCTTCCGAGGCTCGACTCTGGACGCTGGCGAGGTTTCACCACGCGAGCGTGGCGATGCGTGGTGCACGGGGCAAACCTCGGCAGAGTACAGTTCGCTGCCGCGGACGTAGCGGCGTCGCGTCGGCTGGGTCTCAGGAGAAGGGCATGAAGTCGGCGATCAGTGGGGCCGTGGCGTCGTGGTCGAGGGTGAGGATGACGGCGGTCGTGAGACGCGCTGTGTCCGAGGACGGCGTGCGTAGGCGTCGAGGTCGGCGCGGGCGCCAGTGAGCCGCTCGTTGACCGGCTCCAGCTGGCGGAACCTCCAGGTGAGGTCGGCGTCGCCAGCGGTCGCGGGAGGGAGTCTGAGCCGCTCGGTGTGCTGCGGGCGCTCAGGCACCGGCCGGCGGTTTGAGGATCGGCGCGACGGCGGTGCGGAGCTCGCTGATGACGGCGCCGATGTCGCGCAGGCGGGCGAGTACGCCGTGGAGCTGCGCTTGGTCGGCGACCGAGACTGTGATGGTGGTGGCGCCGTCGTCG
Source organism: Solirubrobacteraceae bacterium (assembly GCA_035553395.1). Lineage (GTDB taxonomy): Bacteria > Actinomycetota > Thermoleophilia > Solirubrobacterales > Solirubrobacteraceae > Palsa-513. Next base: position 14,793 of record DASZKP010000027.1, read on the forward strand.
TCGCGCGTCATGTCGAGGTCTCCGAGCCATGCCGACCAGTGGTCGTCGAGGTGGCCGTCGACGCGGATCGCGTATGTCGTGGTGGAGGTGGTCATGAGAGCGCTCCAGCTTGCTGAGGACTTGCGGGGAGGGCGGGCCGGTGACTGGCGCAGCGGCGGATGGCCGACTCGGCGATGGCCAGATTGATCGCCCAGCCGGCGCCCTTGGCGAGATCGGCGGCGAGCACGCCGGTGCCGAGGATCGTGCCCCCGATGCCATCGGTGAAGACCTGGGTGCCGGCGGCCAGGCCGATCGCGTACGCCCGGATCATCCATGCCCGGTGGGCAGCGATGTCGCGGTGACGTGCGGCGGCGACGCCGCGCACGAGGCAGACGGCCATCGCGGACGCGAAGATCAGGCGGAGCATGTAGAGCAGGTCGCCGGTGCCAGGCTGCGCCTCGTAGAACAGCGTCATCCAGATAGCTGAGACCGCCACCAGGATGCCGGCCACGGCGAGCACCCGGCCGGCACGACGGTGCCAGGCCGGGTGCCGGCGGCGGAACCTTGGCAGGAACTGCAGGATCCCGAGGAGGGCGTACGCCGTCGCGCCGACGATATGCACCACGAGTGGGAGCGGGAAGCTGGCGAACCGGTGGTCGGCGGGAATGACGGCCGGTCCGCCGGCGAGCTGGATCAGTCGCAGCGTGCCGGCCGTCAGCGGGATCGCGCTGAGCGCGATCAGCGCCACCGGCAGGGGCCAGCTCCGCTCCCGGGTGCTCATCGGGTCACCGGCTGCGCGACCCACGTCGTGGCCGGCGCGCCGACGGTCTCGGCCTGCCTGCGCTGGCCTCGCCACAGCGAGACGCCGAGGCCGATCAGGGCGACGCCGGTGGGCACCGCGAACGGGCGGCTGAAGGACTCCGGCAGCACCGACAGCGCGAGCGCGGAGGTCGTGCCGTAGGCGAGCAGCAGGGAGGCCCAGCGGGCAAGGACGCCGGCGCGGAACAGCGCGATGCCGAACAGCAGACCACCGAGTGAATAGCCGATGCCCACGACGATGAGCAGCTCGCGCATCGGGCCGATGCCGCCGCTCGGGCCGTGACCCATGGCCGCGTCGATGACGTGCTGGACGTAGCCGGGGTTCGAATGGGCCACCGTCGGGAGGTAGTAGCCGATGATGCACTCGGCGGCGAACATCGCGACGTAGCCGGCGGTCAGCAGCCCGAATCCGGCGCGCCCGAGGCGCCCGAGCTGGCCGCGGTGGTGGGCGAACATGCCGGTGAAGCCGGCCAGGGCCAGGACGGCCATCAGGACCTTTGCGGTCTCGCGGAGCGTCATCTCGGTGGTGAGAAGGTGCGCGACGTCGGCCGGCGGGTGGTTGACCTGGACGCCGATGAAGATGGCGCCGGCGGCCGCGGCGCACAGGCCGGCGGTCGCGGTGAGGCGGTTGGTGGTGATGTTCACGTCTGACTCCTTTGTTCCGGTGCCGGGCGAGGTGTCCGGCGATGTGTCCGGGACGTTAGGAATCGGGGTGGTGAGCGCACATCACCATGTGATGTGATCTTGGGGTGGTGATTCGGTCCGGGGCGAAGCTCAGAGCAGGCCGAGGTCCGCAGCTCGAAGTACGGCGGCGCGGCGGGTCTTCACGTCGAGCTTGCTGAAGATGTGCTTGGTGTGCGTGCGCAGCGTGTTCACCGAGACGAACAGCTCTCCGGCGATCTCCGGCCCGCTGAGCTCGGTCGACAGCAGGCGCAGCACCTGACGCTCGCGCTCGCTGAGCCCTTCCTGAGAGGTGCGACCGGCGGGTGCGGGTGCCGAGGGTCTCTGTGCGGCGGCCCGCAGATGGTCGGCGTGGGTCCGCACGTCAGGCGCCGCGGCGCGGGCTGCCCGCTCGAGCAGTTCCGCCATCGGCTGGCCCTCGTCGAGGAAGAGTCGGCAGTAGCCTGCCGGCACGCCGGCGGTGAGGGCGGCAGCGAGGTCGGCCGCGGCCGCGTCAGCGTCGCCGTTCGCGTGGTGGGCGAGCGCCCGCACCAGGCAAGCCTCGATCAGGCTGCCGTCGCGGCCCGCCGCCCGCGCGCTGTCCAGAACGCGGTCGACCAGCCCGAGCGCGTCGCGCGCATGACCCTCGGCGACGAGCAGGCGCACGAGGGTCATCTGGTCGTGCTCGTCCAGGTAGGTCGGCGGATCTGTCGGCGCGACGCCGCGCTCGCGCGCCCACCCCCGGGCGTCGTCGAGGCGGTTCTGGAGGATCCGCGCACGCGCCGTGATCGACGCGATCGGCCGCACGTCCGGGAAGTAGCCGGGCAGGAACAGCGGCTCGGCCCGGTCGAGCATCGCGATCGCGCCGTCGAGGTCGCCTCTCGCCTGCAGCAGCGCGGCCGTGGCGCTGTACCAGCGGTGCCGGTTCTCCAGCAGCGACCCGCGGTCGCCGAGTTCGCGGGCGATCTCGAGGTGCTCCGCGGCCCCGTCGAGGTTGCCCTGCTCGCGCAGGACGTCCGCTAGGCCGACGTGTAGGTCGCCTGTGCTGGAGAGCACCGGGCCGCGGTGGCTCTCGGCCACGGCCAGCGCGCGTTCGTAAAGGCGCCGCGCTTCGCCGGGGCGCCCGCGCGCAAGCCACATGTTCGCCAGCACGACGACGGCGCCCAGCTCGTCCGCGACCATGCCGGCCGCGTGCAAGCTGGCGACCGCCTCGCTGAACGTATCCACCGCGGTGCCGAGGTCGCCGGCTGCCCATGCCGCGAGGCCGACGAAGCCGGCGGCGGCACCGCGCGGGAAGTGGTCCTGCGGTCCGGCGAGCGCGAGGGCCCGGCGTGCATGCGCGACCGTGCCGTCGACGTCGCCTCGGGCCTGGGCCACCGAGGCGCGGTAGACCGCGGTCATGGCCGGGAGGGACCGGACCTCGTCATCCCGGTCCCGGGCAGCCTCGGCCAGCGAGTCCGCCGTCGGGATCGATGGCGCCGTGGTATCGAGACCCGCCTCGGCGGCGTCGAGCCAGGCCTCGACCCCGTCGATGTCGCCCTCGGAGAGCCGGCTCCACGCCATGTAGGTGGCGAGCAGGGGTCGGCGACGTACGACGTCGTCGGGCAGCGTGACCAGCCAGTCACGAAAGGTGCGGTCCTGGCGGCGCCGGCGCATGTCGGCCAGGGTCAGCTCGACAAGGTCGGCCGTGTGTTCGTGGTCGCCGCCGGCGATCGCGTGCCGCACGGCATCGCCCAGCAGCCCGTTGTCGGCGAGCCATCGGCTGGCCCCGGCGTGCAGCTCGCCGACCCGGTCGGCGTGCCGGGCAGCCACACGGGCGCGCAATGCGTCGGCGAACAGGTGGTGGTAGCGATACCACCGACGCTCGTCGTCGAGCGGGACGACGAACAGGTTCTCGCGCTCGAGCGTCTCCAGCAACAGCTGACTGCCAGGGCGCCCAGTCACTGCATCGCAGAGCCCGGCGGTCATCTGGTCGAGTACGGAGGTGTCGAGCAGGAAGGCGCGTACGTCGTCCGCCTGCCGGCTGAGAACCTCCTCGACAAGGTAGTCGAGGACGAACCGATGGCTTCCAGAGAAGGCCTGGACAAACCCAGCGACGTCTCCAGACGCCGCATGGGTCCGGGCCGACAGCGCCGCCAGCTGCAGCCCAGCCGCCCACCCCTCCGTGCGCGCCTCAAGCGCGGCCACGAGTGCGGGCTCCAGCTGAAGCCCCATCACCTCGTTGAGGAACACCTCCGCTTCATCGGTGGTGAACCTGAGGTCCGCCGCCCGCACCTCCACGAGCTCGCCACGCGCACGCAGACGCGACAGCGGGAGCGGCGGGTCGGCCCGGGTGCTCACCGCCAGCGTGACCTGCGCAGGCAGGTTCTCCAGGAGGAAGGTCACCGCCTCATGCACGGCGGCCCCGTCGATCGCGTGGTAGTCGTCGAGCGCCACCACCATCGGGCCGGCAAGCACGTCGAGATCGTTGATCAAGCTGACCAGGACGGCCTCGGTTGGCGTGGTACCGCCGGCCTCCAGGACGGCGAGCGCGTCGACACCAGCTTCGGGCTCGGCAGTCTGAATCGCGACTACGAGGTGGGTCAGGAACATGCGGAGATCTGCGTCGCCCGTGTCGAGAGCCAACCACACCACTCTGCGCCGCGGCCTCTCCGCCGCCAGCCACTGCGCGAGAAATGTCGTCTTGCCGAACCCGGCCGGCGCCGCGACCAGGACCAGCCGCGGCCCTTCGTCCCCGTCGGCGCGCAGCTGATCGGTCAGGCGGGGCCGCTGCACCAGCCGGTGCCGTGGCGAGGGAAGGTGGAGCTTGGTGCCCAGCACAGACATTCGCTCAGCGTAGACGCGCTCTCAGCGTTGGACAAGCGAGCACCCTCCGCTGTCCCGGGCACGAAGACACGCGATCCGCCAGACGCAGACGCTCGCGCGCTAGCTTCGCCTCCGCGACAGGAGGTGCCCCCGTTGCGTGGCGGCCACACTCGCTTCCGGCGGCGATTACAGGACCCAGCGATGCGGACGTCGCCGTTTCGCGACCGGCCTGCGTGCCCGGTCACTCAATCCGGCGACTCGGGTCGTCGGCCCGGTAGAGGTCATTGCGATTACGGGTCCTTGCGCGCAGGTGGATCGCTGACAGCGGCGCGGCGTTCGCTGCACCCAGGCTCTCCGTGCAGCTGACGACACCGCCAGCCGGCGCGTGGCGACCCCGAGCGCCTTGTCCCTATCCGACCAGCTTCCCGGGGTTCATCACGCCGCCGGGGTCGAGCCGGGACTTCGCGGCTCGGAGCAGCTCGAGGCCGGGCATGCCGATCTCCTGCGCGAGCCAGGCCGCGTGATCACGGCCGACGCCGTGGTGGTGCGTCAGCGTGCCGCCGCCGGCGATGATCGCGTCGGTCGCGGCCGCCTTCGCCGCATACCACTGGTCGATCTCCTGGCCTTCCTGCTGACGGGCGATCACGGTGAAGTAGAGCGACGCGCCGGACTCGTAGAGATGGGAGATATGACACATCACGAGCGGCTGCGTCCCCCGGTCGCCGAGGCTCTGGCGCAGGGCCGCGGTGATCAGGTCGCGGAGGGCGAGCAGGCCCGACCAACGGCCGGCGGTCTCGATCGTGTCGACCATCACGCCGAGTGAGAGCATGTCGTCGCGGATGTAGCCCGCAGCGAACCGCCCGACCGCCCAGGCCCGACCGGGCGAGCCGCCGAGCGGGAGGCCGCCGGCCCGGCGCAGGAGGGCGATCGAGTCGCCGGAGCGCTGCCTGACGTCGTCCTCGGCGCCCTCCCAGCCGAAGATCCCGAGGCATCCACCGGAGTACCCGCGGGCGCGGATGTACCCCCGCCCGACCCTCCCCTTGAGTCCGCCGTCGCCGGCCATCGCCAGCGTCAGGCGGGTCTCCTCCTCGTCGGAGAGCCGGGCGATGTCCGGGGCGCGTCGCTCCTGAGCGAGCAGGCGCATGGCCTGGGCGCCCTGTTCGAAGGTCTCGAAGAACGTCGCCTCGTAGTGGGTCTGCGCCGGCCGCGGCCGGACGCCGAGCGTGAGCTCGGTGATCACGCCGAGCGTCCCCTCCGAGCCGATGATCAGCTGGCCGAGGTCGGGCCCGGCGGCGCTCGCCGGGTGAGCGGTGACGTCGAGCACCCCGGACGGAGCGGCCAGCCGCAGACCGCGGACGAGCTCGTCGATCCGTCCGTATCCGTTCGAGGCCTGTCCGGCCGAGCGGGTCGCGGCGCAGCCGCCGATCGTCACGTACTCGAAGCTCTGGGGGAAATGGCCGAGCGTCAGGCCGTGGGCCGCGAGTGCGGCCTCGAGCGCCGGGCCGCGGGTCCCGGCGGCGACCCGGACGAGCAGGGACTCGCGATCGACGTCGACCAGGCCGCGGAGGTGGCGCAGGTCGAGCGAGATCACGGTCGGGTGGCGGCCGCGGAGGGGGGCGACCCCGCCGACGACGGTGGTCCCGCCACCGAACGGGACGACGGCAACCCGCAGGCGGGCGCAGACGGCCAGCAGGGCGGCGACCTGGTCGTGCGACTCGGGGAAGACGACCGCGTCGGGCGCCGACTCGGGGGCGCCGACCCGTTGACGGACGAGGTCGGGATAGCTCTTGCCGGCGGCGTGGACGACCCGGACCTGGTGGTCGGTGTGGATCCGAGCCGGGCCGACGGCCTCGGTCAGGCCGCGGAGCGCGGCTCGGCCGAGCACCGGGGGCGGCAGCCTGACGTGCTCGAGCTCGACGGGAAGCCGCGGGTGGTCGGCGATGCCGACCTCGTCGCGGAGCAGGTCGATCGCGTGGGCCGGCAGGGCCGGCGGGTGGTCGGGGTCACCCCACCCCCACCAGCGCATGTCCTCCGAGGCCAGAGCCGTGTCACGATCGCCGGCCAAGCCCGGGTCAGCCGCCGTAGGTGATCAGCGCCTCGACCGGACAGGTGAGTCGGCTGCGGCCGCCGAGGTCGGCGAGCTCGATCAGGAAGACGGCGCCGACGACGTTCCCGCCGAGCCGGGTGACCAGCTCGCAGAGCGCTGCGGCGGTGCCGCCGGTCGCGAGGAGGTCGTCGTGGACGAGGACGTCGAACCCGTCGAGCACGGGATCGGTATGGAGCTCGAGGGTCGCGTCGGCGTACTCGAGCTCGTAGCTCGCGCTGACCGCCTCGTACGGGAGCCGGCCGGGCTTGCGGGCGGGGACGAACCCCGCGCCGAGCCGGACGGCGAGCGCCGGGCCGAGGATGAACCCGCGGGCCTCGGCGCCGATCACCAGGTCGACGTCGGGGGCGGCGACGCACCCGGCGAGGCCGTCGATCGCGCTCTGGAGGGCGGCGGCGTCGGCGAGCAGGGGCGTGATGTCGCGGAAGAGGATCCCCGGGCGCGGGAAGTCTGGGATCGCGCGGATGAAGGACCGGAGGTCGACGGCCACCTCAGTTGGCGAGCTTCCGGAGGTCGCGGATCAGGAGGAGGTGCTTGAGGTGGGTGGCGACGGCCGCGAGGTTCTCGAGCGCCTCGACGGCCTCCCGCCGGCGTTGGGGGTTGCGCGAGCGGAGCGCGGGCTCGAGGATCTGCTGGAGGAGGCTGGCCTCGCGATCGGCCGACGAGCGGAAGACACGCAGGTTGCGGCCACCGACCCCGTACCTGGCGAGCTCGGTCACGGCGCGGATGATCTCGCGTTCGGTGTCGTCGTAGCAGAGCACACCGGCGCGCTTCTCCCCCTTGATCACCCCGTAGTCCTCGAGCTCGGCGATCAGCCTGGGGTCGGCCTGGGTGGCCTCGACGACGTCGGCGATCGTGTAGTAGGCGGCGGCCTCGGTGACCGCGACGGTCGGCCGCCAGCGCCTGCGGCCGTCGGTCGGGGCGGCGGCGGCGGCCGGCGCGAGGTCGGGCTCCGCGCCGCGGCCGGCGGCGAGCTCCTGGCGGATCACGCGGAGTGGGAGGAACTCGTCGCGCTGGAGGCGGAGAATCGTCCGCAGGCGGGCGACGTCGGTCGGGCTGTAGAGGCGGTAGCCACCCGTCGTCCGGCGGGGCGTGAGCAGCTTCTGATCCTCGAGGTAGCGGATCTTGGAGATCGAGATGTCCGGAAAGTCCTGTCGCAGGCTCTTGCAGACGGCGCCGATCGTGATCGACTTGTGGGCGGGGGCCGCCGGCCGGGCGGGGTCCGGGAGCTCGATATCTGGTGTGGTCATCGGGCGCGGTAGGCGAGTTTGTACTTGCCCACCTGGAGCTCATCTCCGTCGGCGAGCCGGTGGGAGTCGATCCGTGCGCGGTTGACGTAGGTGCCGTTGAGCGAGCCGCAATCGTCGAGAAACCACTCGTGGCCGCGGCGGATCAGGAGGGCGTGGTCGCGGGAGACGGTGACGTCGTCGAGGAAGAGGTCGGAGTCGGGTCGCCGGCCGATCGTCATCCGGCCGCCGGCCAGGGAGATGCTCTCGCCGACCCGGCCGCCGCCCGAGCGGATCACGAGGGCGGCGCCGTGGGAGACGACCTCCTCGAGGTCGACCGGAATGAACTCGCCGGTCTCGCCGAGGCGATAGGTCGCCGTCGACGGCTCGAGGCCGGTGTCGTGGACGATCGGCGCGCCGCACTTCTGGCAGAAGTTGGCGGCTTCGGCATTGACGAAGCCGCACTCCGCACAGTGCAGTGCCACTGTCTGGCCGATCCTCTGACTGATCCGGCCGGCCTACGCACCGCCGGGCATCGGGCCGGCGGACGTGCGACCGGAGAGGATGTCCGAGAGGCGCTCGACATCCGCGCCGCTGATGATCTCGCCGCCACCCTCGTGCTTCTGGCGGAGTCGATTGACGAGCTCGGCGCGGAGGATGTCGATCTTGCCGTGCAGGAGTCGACGCCGGTAGGAGATCTCGACCTCCTCTTCGCTGAGCTGGTGAATGAGGTCCTTGAGCTCGGGATCCGTCAGCGAGCCGAGGTCGGGAAAGGTGTCCATGTTCTCCTCCGGGCGGATGGGGATCGCCAGTATAGCCCGGCCGCCTGTACGTTCAAGCTGAGCTTGAGACTGACGGACGGATGTTCGAGCCGAATCGGTCAGGCGGCCGGCGTCGGCGGCGCCGGCTCGGGCGACGGGCCCGCGGCCCTGTGGCGGAGCTGACGGATGCCGTCGCGGACGTAGAGCGCGGTCGCGAGGTAGGCGAGCACGAGGCCGAAGTACAGGAACCCCTCGCCGACGGCGCGGGCGCCGGCCATCGCGAGGAACACGCCGAGCATCGTCGGGCCGACGGCGATCCGCCCGGGCCAGTTGATCTTCAGCTCGAGGCCCTGTCGAACCCAGATCGGACCGACCGCGAGCATCAGGACCTCGCGGGCGAGAAGGACGCCGATCACCCAGCGGGGGAGCAGGCTGAAGTGCCAGCAGACGATCACGCCGCTGAGCACGAGCGTCCGGTCGATCAGGGGGTCGAGCATCGCGCCGAGGCGGCTGTACTGGCCGGTGATGCGAGCGGCGATCCCGTCGGCGTAGTCGGTCACGCCGGAGATGAAGTAGAGCGTCGCCGCGAGCGGGACGATGCCGTCCTTCGAGCTGAACTCGAGGACGAGGAAGATCGGGATCAGGGCGGCCCGGACGAAGCCGATCGCGTTGGGGATCGTCCACGGGTTCCAGGGCGCGCCGGCCTGGGTCGCTGCCGGCGGAGGACCGGAGCGGTCGATGCCGAACAGCCGCTTCTTGGTCAGGGCGCGGTCAGCCACAGCTCTCTCACCGCCGGGCCGAGACCTTCGATCGGGAGTGCGGCGAGCGCCTCCTGGCCGCGGCGGCGGAGCACCTCGATCAGACCGCTCTCGAGCGAGCGCCTGCCGACCGTCAGGCGCAGCGGACACCCGAGCAGGTCGGCGTCGGCGAACTTCTGGCCGGGTCCGATCTCCCGGTCGTCGAAGACGACGTCGAGCCCGGCGTCCCGAAGGGCGGCGTAGGTCGTCTCGGCTAGCTCACGCTCGGGAGTGCCGGTCTTGCCGACGGCGACGAGATGCACGTCGAACGGGGCGATCGCGCGAGGCCAGGAGATCCCCCGGTCGTCGGCGAACTGCTCGACGGCGGCGGCGACGATCCGGGCGGGGCCGATCCCGTAGCAGCCCATGCAGACGAACTGCTCGTGGCCGTGCTCGTCGAGATACGAGGCGCCGAGCGGCTCGGAGTAGCGGCTGCCGAGCTTGAAGATGTTGCCGACCTCGATCGCCGGCTCGATGCGAATCGGGTTGCCATGCACGAGATCGCCCGGTTCGACCGATCGTATGTCTGACCGCTCACAACCGAAGTCGCGGTCCGGCTGGACACCGGTCAGGTGGGTGTCGGGCAGGTTGGCCCCGGTCACGTAGCCGCCGGGGGCGACGGCGTCGTCGAGCAGGATCGGCACGTCGATGCCGACCGGTCCGATGAAGCCGACAGGGCCGATCCGGTCGGCGATCTCGGCCTCGGAGGCGGGCCGCCAGGTCTCACCGAGAGCGTTGGTCAGCTTGATCTCGTTGACGCGGTGATCGCCTCGCACGAGTACGACTACGAGGCCGCGGTGCTCGGCGATCACGGGGAAAGCCTTGAGCAGGGCGCCGGCGGGGACGCCGAGTGCGGCTGAGACCTGGGCGACGGTCCGCAGACCAGGTGTCGAGACCGGTTGCGGCGCGGCGAGCGGCTCGGGCAGGTCGACGGGCTGGGGGTCGGCGGCGGCGACTTCGACGTTGGCGGCGTAGCCCGGCGCGAGGGCGACCTCGTCCTCGCCGGCCGGACACGGGGCCATGTACTCGTGGGCGTCGGTGCCGCCCATCATGCCGACGTCGGACTCGACCCGGTACCAGCGCAGACCGCTGCGCTCGAAGATCCGGCCGTAGGCGACGGTGTGCTTCTCGTAGCTCTCGTCGAGTCCGGCCGGGTCGCGATCGAAGCTGTAGGAGTCCTTCATGATGAACTCGCGGGTGCGCAGGACGCCGGCCCGCGGACGCGGCTCGTCGCGCTCCTTGACCTGGATGTGGTAGAGCATCAGCGGGAGGTCGCGGTACGAGCGGACGACCTGGGCGACGTGGGAGGTGACGACCTCCTCGTTGGTCATCGCGAGGACCAGCTCGGCCTGCTTGCGATCGTGGAGCTTGAACAGCTCGGGGATCCCCGCCCGGCCAGTCTTCTTCCAGAGCTCGGCCGGCTGGAGGACGGGCATCAGCATCTCCTGCGAGCCGATCGCGTCCATCTCCTGGCGGATGATCTCCGAGACCTTCCGGTGGACCCGCCAACCGGCCGGCAGCCAGCTCCACAGGCCGCTGCCGACCTGCCGGATCAGGCCGGCCCGGACCATCAACTTGTGGGAGATCGCCTCGGCGTCGGTTGGGGCCTGCTTCTCGGTGGGTAGGAGATAGCCGGCGAGGCGGGTCATTTCCCCAAGCCTAGTGGTCGAGGTCGCCGCGGCCCTGACAGCAAGGGGTCGGATGATCCGCCGGCTAGATACTGTGGCAGCCGACGACCGAACTTTTCTGACCTTCGAGAAGGAGACGAGATGGGCTACTCCCTACCGGACCTGCCGTACGCGCCCGAGGCGCTCGAGCCGCACATCGACGCGAAGACGATGTCGATCCATCACGACAAGCACCACGCGACGTACGTGACCAACGTCAACGCCGCGATCGAGGGGACCGATCTCGACGGCAAGCCGATCGAGGATCTCCTCAAGTCGCTCGACTCGCTGCCTGCGGACAAGCAGAAGCCGGTGCGCAACAACGGGGGCGGCCACTACAACCACACGCTGTTCTGGGAGAGCATGAGCCCGGCCGGCGGCGGGTCGCCGGATGGCGCCCTCGGCGAGGCGATCGACGCGACGTTCGGGTCGTTCGCCGACTTCCAGGGCAAGCTGAAGGCTGCCGGCCTCGGCCAGTTCGGGTCGGGCTGGGCCTGGCTGGTCCACGATGGGTCAGGCTTGGCGGTCGTCTCGACGGCCAACCAGGACAACCCGGTCTCGAGCGGCCAGACGCCGCTGCTGGGCGTCGACGTCTGGGAGCACGCGTACTACCTCAACTACCAGAACCGCCGTCCGGACTACATCGACGCGTGGTGGAACACGGTCAACTGGTCGGCCGTCGCAACCCGCTTCTCGGCGCTCGGCTGATCGGAGCACCGCGACTTTCGGGTCGCTAACCTCGTTCGTATTGGGGAGGACGCAGGCTTGCGTCCTCCCTTCTCCGTCTGTCCGGTCAAATCGACGCCACGAGGCCCATGAACCGCACTAGGCTGCTGCCGCTCCTGCTTGGGGTCGTGCTGACCCTCCCGATCGCCGCCTGCGGCGCGAGCACCGCGCAGGCCAGTCCGAACCAGATCTCGATCATGCAGGACGACGATCAGCTGGTCAACGGAAGCGCGACGCGGGCCGACCACGCCCTGCGGGTGATGGCCAGCCTCGGCGTCGAGTACGTCCGGGTCACCGTCCTGTGGAGCAACGTGGCCCGGGGGGTCAAGCCGGGGAAGGGCTTCAACGCGAAGAACCCGGCCGACTACCCGCACGCGAACTGGGACCGGTACGACAACCTGGTGCAGAACGCGAACAACGACGGGATCGGCGTCTACCTCGACGTCACGGGGCCGGGGCCGAGCTTCACACACACGAAGGCGCCGAAGGCCGACAGCAAGTACAACGCCGCGTGGATGCCGAACGCGACGCAGTTCTACCGCTTCGTCTACGCGGTCGGCAAGCGGTACTCGGGGACCTACCACAAGGAGACGGGGTCCCACCAGCTGCTCCCGAGGGTCAGCTTCTGGTCGCTGTGGAACGAGCCGAACCAGGCCGGGTGGCTGGCGCCGCAGTCGTATCCGAGCCCGGTGACCCACAAGATGATTCCGTACGCGCCGAGCGCGTACCGCCTGCTCTACCTGCTCGGCCGCCAGGCGCTGACGGCGACGGGGCACGACAAGGACTTCATCGTCGCGGGCGAGACCGCGCCTGCCGGGCGGGGCCCGGCGTCGGTCAACGACCCACTTGCACCGAAGGAGTTCATCCAGGAGATGCTGTGCGTCAACGGCGCGAACGTCCCATTCACGGGATCGGCGGCGGCCGCCCGCGACTGCTCGGAGTTCTCGAAGTACGGACCGATCAAGGCGAGCGCGTGGGGGCATCACCCTTACACGAAGGCCGTTCCGCCGGAGACGCCGGCCCCGGCCGGCGACATCACGATCTCGAACCTCGGGGATCTGACGGCGATGCTCGACAACCTGGCGGTCGTCACCGGCCACATCAGCTCGAACCTGTCGGTCGTGCTGTCGGAGTTCGGCTACGAGTCGAACCCACCGGACCCGTTCAACGGGACGTCACTGACCAACCAGGCGGCGTGGATCAACGAGGGCGACTTCCTGGCGTACACGGATCCCCGGGTCGTCGGGATGACGCAGTTCCAGCTCGTGGACGCCGGACCCGACAAGAAGCACCCGGCGAGCTCGAAGGCGTACTGGGACACATACCAGGCCGGATTGGAGACGGCGGCCGGGCACCAGAAGCCGTCGTTCCACGCATACATGCTGCCGCTGGTGATCTACAGCGGAGGGACCGACCCGACGACCGGGAGTCCGTTGACCGGCTTCTGGGGACAGCTGCGATACCTGCCGCACTCGTTCTCGGACCTGACGACGCCGCAGACGGTGCAGCTGATGTTCGAGGCGATCCACACGACGACGTGGGTGCCGCTCGGGGCGCCGGTGTCGGTGACCAACGGCCACGACTTCTTCACGGGCACGGTTCCATACCCGGGACCCGGGGCGATCGAGGCGACGTGGGCGGCTCACATGCCCCCGTATCGCGAGGCCAGCCGGGCCGCGCCGGTGCCCAACCCGGGTACACCCGGCCTGAATTAGCTCTCGCGCACTCTCCAGCGGCGGACCGACACGACGGGCGCTCAGCTGGCCGCGACGAAGCGCGTCGTCCGGGCAACGGCACAGCGGCACGCCGTCGGGCGCGTCGTCGGGGAGCCGCCGGACGCGTCGCAGTGTCAGCTCGCTCGGGAGCGGGACCGCGGGCAGGCTGTCCAGGTCGCGACAGATCATCGCCGTGGCGGACTGCGCCGTCCACGCGGAGCGGCGGCCGACGAGCTCGGCGCGCTCGTGCGGCCGCCGCGAAGACCTTGATCATCCCGGCCGGGGCGTCCGCCAGCAGGACGGTGAGGACTTCATGGGCCCGGTCGTCGGTCACCAGCAGCCGGAGGCGGGGATCTTCGGCGCGGGCGAGCAGACCGCGCACGCCGGGTTCGTCGACCGCGATCTGGCCGGCGCGCCGGATCGCGTCCCACCGCGCGACGGCCGCGCGGACGTACACGTCGATCGGTGCGCTCAGCACCGGCAGGGTGCTTGCGTTCAGGTGCGGCTGAAGCGGCGGCCGTCAACCGGCGAGGTGGCCTCGTCGAGCGGCGCGATCGGCGTGCCGGTGCCGAGCGCGGCGACCAGATCGGAGTCGGCCTGCTCGTCGGCGGCCGCCTTGGCCTCGAGAGCGGCGAGGCGCTCGGGGGTCATCGCGGTCGCGTCCTCGTTCTCGGCCAGCCATTCGCGTGCGTCGGACGCCTGCCGTTCGTCGCGGACGACGGTCTTCCCGGCGGCGTAGAAGCGGTCGATCTCCTTGAACAGCTCGTCCACGAGCTCGCCGGTCGGAACCTTCTTGAGGGGCTCGCCGCGCGAGTAGATCATCCCCATGTCCTTGGCGCCGGTGATCCCGAAGTCAGCGGACTTGGCCTCGCCGATCCCGTTGACGGCGCACCCGAGCACGGATACCTCGATCGCGTCGGGGTATGCCTCGAGTCGGCGCTCGACCTCGGCGACGACGGTGTCCATGTCGAACTGGAGGCGCCCGCAGGTCGGGCAGGCGATCAGGACCGGGCCGCGCTCGCGGAGCTTGAGGGCCTTGAGGATCTCCCAGGCGACCTTGACCTCCTCCTCGGCGTGGAACGTCGAGAGCGAGATCCGGATCGTGTCGCCGATCCCATCGGCGAGGAGCGTGCCCAGACCGACGGCCGATTTGAGCGAGCCCGACCACTTCGTACCGGCCTCGGTTATCCCCAGGTGCAGGGGATGGTCGATCCGCTCGCTGAGCAGTCGGTTCGAGGCGATCGTGTTGGGGACGTTGGTCGACTTGATCGACACCTTGAAGTCGTCGAAGCGGAGTCTTTCCATCAGCTCGACGAACTCGACGGCGGCCGCGACGAGGGCCTCGACCGGACTGCGCGTCTCGAGGTCGTGGAGGTGCTTGGGCAGGGAGCCGGAGTTGACGCCGATCCGCATCGGCGTGCCGGCGGCCCGCGCCCGTGCGACGACCTCGGCGACCTTGTCTGGTCCGCCGATGTTGCCGGGGTTCAGACGGACGCAGTGGGCCCCGGCGTCGATCGCCTTGAGCGCGAGCGTGTGGTTGAAGTGGATGTCGGCGATCACGGGAATCGGCGACTCGCGGACGATCGTCCGCAGGGCTTCGACGTCCCTCTCGCGGGGAACGGCGACCCGCACGATGTCGGCACCGGCCTCGGCGACCCGACGGATCTGATCCATCGTCGCGGTGAGATTGGCGGTCTCGGTCTTGGTCATCGTCTGGACCACGACCGGGGCGCCGCCTCCGATCGGTACACCACCAACGTGGATCTGCCGTTTGGAAGCCATCGCCGAATTGTACGCAGCGCGACGCCTGACCCCAACCGGGGTAACGGTACGCTCACGAACGTGACCGGTGTCGACTTCCATCCGTGAGCGGTCGAGGTGTCATGCGGTGACCGGTCGCCGGATCTACGAGACGGCCCGGGGTCCTCTCCCCCGCCTCGCCGAGCCGTTCGCCGGCCGGGCGCGAAGCCGTCGCCATGCCGAGTTCCTCGCCCTGGCCGGAGTCGACCGCTCGACGCGAATCCTCGACGTCGGCTGCGGGAGCGTCGGGCTGGCCGGCCGGGCGGCGGACCTCGACGTCACGGGCGTCGACCTTGCACAGCGGCCGGGATACCCGGGGCTCCTGGTCGTCGCGGACGCGGCCGACGGGCTGCCGTTCGACGACGGTGAGTTCGACCTCGTCTACTGCAACAGCGTGATCGAGCACGTCCCTCCCGACCGTCGGGCCGCCTTCGCGGCCGAGTGCCGGCGGGTCGGTCGCGGGTGGTACGTGCAGACGCCGGCGGTCTCCTTCCCGGTCGAGCCGCATTCGCTGCTGCCGGGAGCGCACTGGCTGGCGCCGGGGCTGCGGCGGCTCTACTGGCGGCTGGGGGCGGCCGGCCACTGGGAGGACGTCAGGCTGCTGCGCCGGGAGGAGCTCGAAGGCCTCTTCGGACCGGCGATCCCCGAGCGGTTCGGGCCGCTGACGAAGAGCTGGATCAGCGTGCGCCCACCCAGCCCGGCCGCCGAGCCGCCCGGGCGGGCGCGCCTGGGCTAGGCGCCGGAGCTGAGCCGGGAGATGTCGTTGCTCAATCCGCTGAAGACGAGGAATCCGAGCAGGACGAGGGGGACGGTACTGAAGCGGATCATCGCGGCCGCGGAGATCCGCCTGCCGCGAATCTTCTCGCCGACGGCCCAGAGGATGTGGCCGCCGTCGAGCGGGAGGAACGGGAAGAGGTTGATCACGGCGAGGCTGAGGGAGATGAAGCCGAGGATCACGAGGCCGTACTGAGCCCCGTTGGCGACGGCCTCCTGGGCGACCTGGGTGACGCCGACGATGCTCGAGATCTGGTGGCGGGCCTTCGAGCTGGTGAAGGCGTGGCCGATGTTGGTCACGGTCTGCTCGGTGATGTTCCACATCTCGGCGACGGCGGTGCTCGCCGCGCCGATCGGGCCGAAGGACTTGGAGACGAGTCCGAAGCCGAAGCCGACGAGCATCCGCTTGGCGGTCGCGTCGTAGCGCGGACGGACGGTGAGCGTCACCCGCCGGCCGGCACGCAGGACGGTCAGGGCGAGCGGGGCGCGACCGGTGCAGCCGGACGTCTGGGCTCCGACACACGTGTCGGCCGCGATCGTCCTCGTGATCTGGGCGACGGATCCGCCGTGGCCGTCGACGGCGAGGATCTTGTCACCGAGCCGCAGGACGCCGTCGGCCGGGGCGGTCTTCTCGATCTCGGCGACCTTCGTGGTCGGGACGAGGGTCGGCACCGAAGGCGCGAGGTAACCGAGCGTGTTCTCGGCCCCGGTGCTCCCGGCGAGCAGGAGGACCCAGAAGATCAGGAAGGCGATCAGGAAGTTGACGGCCGGCCCGGCGAAGATCACGGCGACCCGCTTCCAGGCCGGCTGGTTGTAGTACGCGCGGGCGGCGACGTCGGGCTCGAGGCCGTCGATCTCCTGGGGATTCATGCCGGTGATCTTCACGTAGCCGCCGAGCGGGATCGCGCCGATCCCGTATTCCGTCTCGCCGCGGCGAACCTTGAAGAGCATCGGCGGGAAGAACAGGGATGCCCGCTCGACCCGCATCCCGACAGCCTTGGCGACGGCGAAGTGTCCGAGCTCGTGGAGGACGATCAGGACGGCGAGACCGACCAGCGCGAGAAGCAGGGACACAGCCTGAGTCTCGCAGGCTCGCCTTAAGAGATCGTGAGCTGCTCGAGCCGATCGCGCGCCAGGTCGCGGGCGCGGCGGTCGACTTCGAAGAGCGTCTCGAAGGCCCGGACCGGCTGGGAGCCGAGCTCGTCGAGGACGGCGTCGATGATCTCGGCGATCGCGAGGAATGCGAGCCGGCCGGCGAGGAAGGCGTGGACGGCGATCTCGTTGGCCGCGTTGAGCACACACGGGGCGCTCCCGCCGGCGAGCGCGGCCTCGCGGGCGAGCCGCAGACACGGGAAGGCGTCGGCGTCGACGGCCTCGAAGGTCAGGCTGCCGAGCGCGATCAGGTCGAGCGGGGCGACGGGGAGCGCGACGCGGGCGGGGTGGTGGAGGGCGTAGGAGATCGGGACGCGCATGTCGGGGTAGCCGAGGTGGGCGAGCGACGCGCCGTCGCAGAGGTGGACCATGCTGTGGATGATCGACTGGGGATGGACGACGACATCGATCCGGTCGTACGGCGTTCCGAACAGGTGGTGGGCCTCGATCACCTCGAGTCCCTTGTTCATCAGCGTCGCCGAGTCGATCGTGATCTTGCCGCCCATCTCCCAGGTCGGGTGGCGCAGGGCCTGGGCAACGGTCACCGACTCGAGCGCTTCGGAGCTCCAGCCGCGGAACGGGCCGCCGGACGCGGTGATCACGAGCCGCTCGACAACGCCGGGGCCCTCGCCGGAGATCAGCTGGTGGATCGCCGAGTGCTCGGAGTCGACCGGGATGATCTGGGCTCCGGTGGCCTCGGCGAGAGCCATGACGAGCTCGCCGCCGACGACGAGGGACTCCTTGTTGGCGAGCGCGAGGTCGATCCCCTCGCCGAGCGCGGCGACGGTCGGGCCGAGCCCGGCCGAGCCGATCAGGCCGTTGAGGACGAGGTCGGCGTCGGACTCGACGATCAGCCGGACCAGGCCGGCCGCCCCGCGCAGGACCTCGCCGTCGGGCCAGGCCCGGGCCGCCTGCTCGGCGGCGTCGTCGTCGGTCAGGGCGATCCGGCCGACGTGGTGGTCGCGGGCCTGCTCGACGAGCGTCTCCCACGAGGACTGGGCCGACAGGCCGACGAGCTCGAGCTCACCTTCCGAGCGATCGATGACGTCGATCGCCTGGACGCCGATCGACCCGGTCGAGCCGAGCAGGAGGACGCGACGGCCGGACACCCGGCAAGCGTGGCAGAAGTCGGGCGAACAGGGCGTGCTCAGGGAATCGTCAGGCTGGCGGCGCCGACCAGGCGTCCCGGATAGGAGAGGTTGATCGCGCCGCCGGGGCTCGGGTGTGGCGGCTGGACGCGGTAGAGGAGCTGGATGCGGTAAGTGCCGGTGCAGTACTCGCCGGAGAGCGGGGCGGCGAAGTGCACGGTCTGTCCGGCGCGGACGTCCCGGTCGAGGTCTAGGCCGAGCTGCGTCGCGCAGCGCAGGCGCCCGGGACGCGGCGGGCCGTGGCGCCAGTCGGGCAGGGCGATCAGGAAGCTGTAGCCGGTCCGCTCGCTCTGGACGCCGACCCGCGCGCGGAAGCTCAGGTGGAGGACGGCGGTCTTGTCGCGCCCGGTGAGCGTGACGTGCAGCGGCGTCGTGACCGCGGCCGGGCTCGGGAGCGGCTGGGAGACGGCGACCGGGCCGTGGGCCGGACAGCCGCCGGCCGGCTTCGTCGACGCGCGCACGAGACACGACGTCCCGTCCCGGTAGTCGACGCGGACGACGACCGGGCCGACGGGCGTCTGCGTCGCGGTGTACGGGACGAGTCCGCCGAGCGGCGGCCCCACCGGGCGGCGCACGGCTCCGGGGACGGGCCGGGCAGCGGGGGGGCGGACGGGCGCAACCCGGGCAGCGGGGGGTCGGACGGGCGCAACCGGCTCGCCGGGTCGCCCGACGATCAGATAGGCGCCGTCGGGAGGGCTCGCCTGGACCGTCGCGGTGGCAGCACCCGTCGCGTACTCGATCGTCGTCGCGTCCGGGCCGGCGAAGCCGAAGTCGAGCGAACGAAGGTCGGCCGCCGGACAGGTGTGTCCGGGGCGCAGACCAAGCGTGCCGGGCGGCTGGCAGCCGGCCAGCAGGCCGCCGGCCGGGAACATCCCGTCGTGGATCGCGATGTGTGGATGGCCGGACCCGTCGAGCGGGACGCAGTCGTCGCGGTCGAGGACGACCCCGGGCCGCAGCTCGTGGAAGCGGCCGTCGTCGGCGAAGGCGCCGTCGGTCCCGAGCACGCCCAGCTCACCGGACACGATCCGGCCGACCTGGAGGCAGCCGAACCCGCGGGAGGTGTGGAACACGCGGATGCCCCAGGGTGGGCCGCCGGCCGGGTCCTGCACACGCAGCGGGAGAAGCTCGACGGTCGCCGGCAGCGGGACGCCGAGGCCGTCGCCGGCCACCGGCCGACCGAAGCGGTAGGCGACGGGCGAGCCGGAGGAGATCAGTCTCGCGAGCCCCCAGGCGGCGCTGGTCAGGACGAGGAGCGAGAGGAGCAGGCCGACCGTGACCGGCCGCCACGTCCGCGGAGCCCTGGGGGCGCGCCGACGGCGCATCGCAGACGACTGCCGACCGGTGTCGGGCGCCGCCGGGTCGAGGCGAGTCACGGCCCGGCGGAGCTCGGCCTCCAGCCGATCGAAGGCATCGGTCATTCAGGCTTCCTCCAGTCCGGTTCGCAGGCGGGCGAGTCCCCGGTGGACCCGTTGGCGCACGACCTGCTCAGAGCAGTCGAGGTCGCGGGCGATCTCGCGGTAGTCGCGCTCGTCGACGACACGGGCGACCAACGCGCGTCGGGTCAGCTCGGGCAGGGCTTCGAGGGCCGCGTCGAGCAGCTCGCCGCCGGCGCCGGCCCGCTGGCCGACCGCGTCGAGATCGGCGTCGTCGAGCACGACGGGCTCCATGCCGAGCCGGCGGCGCGCGGCATCCTCGACCCTGCCGCGGCGGAGGCTCTCGCGGAGCTTGTTGCGCGCGATCCCGTAGAGCCAGGCGGCGACGGGTCCGTCGGCGGCGTAGGAACGGGCGCCGACGACGACCGCTGCGAAGGTCTCCGCAGCGAGGTCGAAGGCCTGTTCGCGGCCGGGGACGCGGCGGGCGAGGAAGGCGACGACCCCGTCGAGATGGGCTCGATAGAAGATCGCGAAGGCCTCCTGATCGCCGCGGCCGATCCGGGCGAGGAGTTCGGCGTCACGCTCGGGAGGGTCGGCCATCACCCATACCGTTGCGCAAGCGGGCCGACTTGTGACACTGCCTGGCGGGATCCGGCCCTTCTAGAGCATCGCGTGCCAGCAGTAGTAGCCGACGACCACGGCGAACAGGGCGGCGTCGAGCCGATCCAACGCGCCGCCGTGGGGCCCGAACAGGCGGCCGGTGTCCTTGGTCCCGGCCTCCCGCTTGACGTAGGACTCGAAGAGGTCGCCGATCGGGGCGGCGATCGCGACGCCGACACCGAGCAGGAGGGCATTCCCCTTGTGCATCCAGTCCTGGTAGAGGCTGGCGAACCAGACCGAGCCGACCGCGACGACGAAGCCGATCGCCAGACCCTCGAGCGTCTTGTTCGGCGAGATCCGCGGGGCCAGCTTGCGCCGTCCGAACATCCGCCCGCCGAGGTAGGCGCCGGTGTCGCCGGCGAACGTCCCGACGAGGATGTCGATGATCACGCCCTCGCCGTGCGGCAGGTCCCGCAGCAGCACGGCGTGGGCCAGGGCGAAGCCGATCCACCAGACGCCGAGCAGCGTCACCGCGATCCCGATCGTGGTCCCCCGAGGGGCGATCACGGCGAGCGCGAAGCAGACCGGTAGGACGGCGACGGCGACCATCAGGATCTGGAGCTGGTCGCCGAAGTGGGCGGCCAGCAGGAGGCCGACGAGCCCGAGCAGCCCGGCCAGGCGCAGCGGCTGGAGGTGGCCGAAGATCCGGTAGAGCTCGTCCATGCAGGCCCAGCCGACGACGATCATCGCCACCGTGAAGATCAGGCCGCCCTGGTCGACGATCAGGATCGCGACGACGAGCGCCGGGAGGGCGACGATGATCCGCCGGCTGAGCTCCGAGCGCTCCGCCCGCGGCTCCGGCTCGCCGCGCGAACCTCGCCGTCCCGGGCCGCCCCGGCTCCCCCCGCCCGAACCCCGCCCAACCGTCCGCCGGCGCCGGTCGCCGCCGCCCGGCGCGGACCGGCCATCGTCACCAGCCCCGCCCGACCCGCGGCCGGTCCGCCGCCCCCGACCCGGGCGGCCCGGGCGGCCCGGAGGCGTGCGCCCGGCAGCCACCTAGCGACCCTCGTCGGCGGGCTTCATTTCCGGCCGCCGAAGCGACGCCGGCGGGCGGTGAACTCGGCGAGCGACTGCTGGAATACGTCGCGGGTGAAGTCGGGCCAGAGCTCGTCGCGGAAGACGAACTCGGCGTAGGCCGACTGCCAGAGGAGGTAGTTCGAGAGGCGCTTCTCGCCGCTGGTGCGGATGATCAGGTCGGGGTCGTGCATCTCGGGGGCGTAGAGCAGGGCGCGGAAGTCCGCCTCCTCACCGCCGTCGAAGCGGGCGGCGGCGTCGAGGATCTCGGCGCGGCCGCCGTAGTTGAAGGCGACGAAGAGCGTGATCCGGTCGTTCGCGTCGGTCAGGTCCTGGGCCCAGTCCATCTGGTCGGCGAGCGAGGCGGAGACGCCGTCGCGACGGCCGATGAAGCGCAGGCGGACGCCCTCGTCGTGGAGCTCGGGCGTCTCGGCGATGATCCGCTGGCTGAACATCCGCATCAGGGCGCGGACCTCGGTCCGCGGGCGGGACCAGTTCTCGGTGGAGAACGAGTAGACGGTGAGCTCCTTGACGCCGAGGTCGACGGCGTCGCGCAGGCGGGCCTTGACGATGTCGGCGCCCGCCTGGTGTCCGGCGGCGACCGAGACCCCCTGCCGCTTGGCCCAACGCCCGTTGCCGTCGGTGATGATCGCGACGTACCGAGGGCCGTCGCTCATCAGACCTCGAGGATCTCTTCTTCCTTGGCCTTCAGGAGAACGTCGAGCTCGGCGATCCGCCCGTCGGTCAGCTTCTGGAGCTCGGCCTCGGCCCGGCGCTCGTCGTCCTCGCCGACCTCGCCGGCATCCTTGAGCTCGCGAAGGTCCTGCTTGACGTCGCGGCGGACGTTGCGGATCGAGATCCTCCCGTCCTCGGCGATGTGCCGGGCGACCTTGACGAGGTCCCGCCGGCGCTCCTCGTTGAGCTCGGGGATCGAGAGACGCATCATCACGCCGTCGTTGGACGGGTTGAGTCCGAGGTCGGAGTTGGAGATCGCCTTCTCGATCAGCTTCATCGCCGACTTGTCGTACGGCTGGACGGTCAGCATGCGGGGCTCGGGCGCGGAGATCGTGGCCATCTGGCGCAGGGGCGTGATCGCGCCGTAGTAGTCGACGACGACCCGGTCGAGCAGGGCCGGGCTGGCCCGGCCGGTGCGGACGGAGGCGAGTTCGTGATTGAACGCCTCGACGGACTTCTCCATCCGTTCGCGGGCGTCTTCCAGCAGGTCTTCGATCATGTCGCCACCAAGGTTCCCACCCTCTCGCCGGACAGTATTCGGGAGATGTTCCGCTCGTCGTCCATGTTGAAGACGTGGAGGGGAAGCTCGCTCTCCATGCAGAGTGTCAGGGCCGTCGCATCCATCACACCGAGTCGTTGCTGGATCGCGTCCATGTGGGTGATCTCGGGGATGAAGACGGCGTCGGGGTGGAGGGCGGGGTCTGCCGTGAAGACGCCCTCGACGCCGTTCTTAGCCATCAGGATCGCCTCGGCGTGGATCTCCGACGCCCGCAGGGCGGCGGCCGTGTCGGTCGTGAAGAACGGGTTGCCGGTGCCGGCGGCGAAGATCACGACGCGGCCCTTCTCGAGATGGCGCATCGCCCGGCGGCGGATGTACGGCTCGGCGACCTCCTGGACGGTGATCGCCGACTGGACGCGGGTGTGGATGCCCTGCTTCTCGCAGGCGTCCTGGAGGGCGAGGGCGTTGAGGACGGTCGCGAGCATCCCCATGTAGTCGGCCGTGGCCCGGTCCATCCCGGCGGCCGCGCCCTTCATCCCGCGGTAGATGTTGCCGGCGCCGACGACGATCGCGAGCTGGACGCCGGAGTCGACGACGACCTTGACCTGTCCGGCGATCGCCTTGATCCGGTCGGGATCGACGCCGTAGTCGAGCTGGCCCATCAGGGCCTCGCCGGACAGTTTGAGGAGGACGCGCTTGAAGACGGGTTCACCCACGGCGGGGCATGCTATTCGTTGACCCGGAGGGTCCGACCGGGCCGTGGCACGGTCCTAGGCTCCGATCGCGAAACGCTGGAAGCGGCGGATCAGGACGTTCTCGCCGGTCTTCGCGGCGATCTCGTTCTGGAGTTCGCCGATCGTCTTGCCGTCGTGCTTGTCGGCGTTGACGTGGGGCTGCTTGAGCAGGACGACGGTCTCGTACCACTTGGCGAGCTTGCCGGCGGCGATCTTCGCGCGGATCGCCTCGGGCTTGTCGGCGGCCTCCTGCTCGAAGACGCGGAGCTCGGCGGCCCTGGCCTCGTCGGGGACGTCCTCCTCGGTCAGATACAGGGGGGCGGCTGCGACGACGTGGAGGGCGACGTCCTTGGCGAAGGCGACGAAGTCGTCGTTGCGGGCGACGAAGTCGGTCTCGCAGTTGACCTCGACGAGGGCGCCGACCTTGGCGTTGGAGTGGATGTAGGACTGGATCGTCCCCTCGGCGGCGGTCCGCTCGCCGCGATCCTGGATCCGCTTGCCCTGCTTGACGCGGAGGATCTCGATCGCCCGGTCGACGTCTCCGTCGGCCTCGGTCAGAGCCTTCTTGCAATCCATCATGCCGGCGCCGGTCCGGTCGCGGAGGGCCTTGACCTCCGAAGCCTTGATCGGACTCATTTGGGGGTCACCTCTTCTGGAGTGGTCTCGGAGCTCACCACGCCCGCGCTCGGCTCGGCGGACGGCGGGGCCGCTGCCACGGGCGTCTCTGTCTCGCTTGTCGTGGCCGGGCTCGGCGCCTGCGCCTCCGGGGGGGCCGTCGCGGCCGGCGGGGTCTCGGGCGGGGCTGCCGCGGCTGGGGGTGTCGCGTCGGCGGGGGGCGCGGCGTCGGCGGGCGCCGCGGCTGCGGCCTGCTCGGCGGCGGCCTTGGCGGCTGCGGCAGCGGCGGCGCCGCGGGCGGCGGCACCAGCCTGGACCGCGGCGACCGCGGCCTCCTGCTGGGCGGCCTTGGCGGCGAGCGCGGCGGCGGCGGCCTGCTCGGCGGCCTGGGCCTGGGCGATCGCCTCGCGGGCGGCCTGCTCCTCGGCCTCGCGCTTGGCGATCGCCTCGGCCTCGCGGCGGGCGCGCTCCTCGGCTTCGCGGCGGGCGCGCTCCTCGGCCTCCTGGCGGATCCGCTCCTGTTCGGCGCGGTGGGCGCTTGATCCCTGGGCGACGACGTCGCCGATCGCGCGGGTGATCGCCGCACACGAGCGGATCGCGTCGTCGTTGCCGGGGATCACGTACTCGATCCCGTCGGGGTCGCAGTTGGTGTCGACGAGGCCGATGATCGGGATCCGCAGGCGCTGGGCCTCGGCGACGGCGATCGCCTCGGTCTTGAGATCGACGATGAAGATCGCCGACGGGACGCCCTTCATGTTCTTGACGCCGCCGAGGTTGGCCCGCAGCTTGGCCAGGTCGGCCTGGGCGGCGAGGCGCTCGCGGGTCGGCAGGAGGGCGAGCTGGCCCTCGGCGTCGTAGCGCTCGAGATCGTGGAGGCGCTTGATCCGCTGGCTGATCGTCTGGAAGTTGGTCAGCAGGCCACCCAGCCAGCGGTGGTTGACGTACGGCATGCCGGCGGCTTCGGCGACTTCCTTGATCGAGTCGCGAGCCTGCTTCTTGGTGCCGACGAAGAGGACGGTTCCGCCGCGGTGGGCGACCGTCCCGGCGAACAGCTGCGCGTCGTCGAGCAGCTTCTGCGTCTTGAGGAGATCGATCAGGTAGATGCCGGCCCGCTCGCCATGAATGAAGCGGCGCATCTTTGGATTCCAGCGGCGCGTCTGGTGGCCGAAGTGAACGCCGGCCTCCAGCAGCTCCTTGATGCCTACTTGAGCCACGAGTACTCCCTTGATTTGTTTGGACGACTGCCGCCCGGCTCGAGCCGCGGACCCGGACTCGATGGTCCGGGCAGGGCCGCGACCCGCTGTTCCGAGCGGATCTGGGTTTGGGGTTGTTGTTGAGGATACGCGATGAGCGCGGGTTCGCCGTTCGGGTTGGGCGGGCGGGTGAGCGCCGAGCTGCTGCTCGACAACTCCGCCTGGGCGAGACTCCACCACCCCTCGCTCAAGCCCGAGCGCGTCGACGAGATCGCGAGCTCGCTCGAAGACCAGCGGATCGCCGTCTGCCTGCCGTTCGTCCTCGAAGCCGGCTACAGCGCCCGCGACGCCGCCGGCCGCGGCGAGTTGATCCGGGAGCTCCTGGCTCTGCCGGGGCTTGCGATCGAAGAGGGCATCGAGCGCAGAGCGATCGACGCGCAGACCCAACTCGCACGCGCCGGACATCACCGTATGCCCCCGGTGGACCTGATCCTTGCGGCCGTCGCCGAGCGCCACCAGGTCGGCGTCCTCCACTACGACGGCGACTACGACATCCTCACGACGAAGACCGACCTCGACTTCGAGAGCGTCTGGCTCGCCCCACGTGGGACACTCTGACCGCCTACCCGCGGCCGGCGAGGTCCAGGGCGGCCTTTAGGTCGTCGGGGAGCGGCGAGACGATGTCGACCGGGACGCCGGTGAACGGCTGGTCGAAGCGCAGGCGGGTGGCGTGGAGGAACTGGCGGTCAAGGCCGTAGGCGCCGGGTCGCCCGTACTCGGGATCGCCGCAGACGGGGTGGCCGATCGCGAGGAAGTGGGCGCGGATCTGGTGCGTGCGACCGGTGTCGAGACGGGCCCGAAGGAGGGTGGACGCGGGGAAGGCCTGCTCGAGCTCGAAGTGGGTGCGGGCTTCGCGGGGATCGTCGGTGTCGGTGGAGATGTGGGTCCGGACGCGTCGGTCGCGGCCGAGCGGGGCGTCGATCGTCCCGGTCCGGGCGGGTGGGCGGCCGTCGACGAGGACGAGGTACTCGCGTGTGATTCGCCGAGCCGCGAGAGCGGCCTTCAGACGGCGGTGGGCCTCGGTGTGCTTGGCGACGACCAGCAGGCCGGACGTGTCCTTGTCGAGGCGGTGGACGATGCCCGCCCGCCATGGCTCCCCGCCGGCCGCGCCGCGGGCGGCGAGGGCTTGGGAGAGGGTTCCGGCGTGGTGGCCTCGCGACGGGTGGGCGACGATGCCGGCGGGCTTCTCGACGACGAGGAGGTCGTCGTCCTCGTAGGGGACGCCGAACACGGCCTCGCCGACCGAGTCGGCGAGATGCGTCGGGGAGTCCTCGCCCACTGGGTCGGTCGACTCGTCGACGGCGATCGTCTCACCGGCGGTCAGCCGGTGGCGCTTGGGGACCCGGCGGCCGGCGACGCTGACGCGACCGTCCTCGACCAGGCGCTGGGCCTGGGCGCGGGAGCCGACCCGGGTGCCGAGGAAGCTGTCGAGCCGGTCGCCGTCGGCGTCAGCGGGTACTTGGAGTTCCATCGTCCCTGAGCACGAGGAGGAGAGCGACGACGCCGAGCGTGATCGACGTGTCGGCGAGGTTGAAGGCCGGCCAGTGGGGGAGCTTGATGAAGTCGGTGACCGCACCGAGGCGAATCCGGTCGACGAGGTTGCCGACGGCGCCGCCGACCATCATGCCGGTCGGCAGCCAGATCAGCGGCCGGTCGTGATGGGTCGCGAAGTAGCCGATGATCGCGGCGACGGCGACGCCGATCACGACGAGGACGAGCGTCGGCCCGCCGGCCGAGACGCTGAAGGCGACACCGTGGTTGGTGGCGTGTACGAGCTGGAGGCCGGGGATCAGGTCGCGGTGGTCGCCGTCGGCGATCGAGTCGATGATCAGGTGCTTGGTCAGCTGGTCGACGGCGACGACGACGGCGGCGACGAGCACGGCGGACGACCAGGCCCTGCGGGTCGAGCCGGCCACGGTCAGCCGCGGATCAGGGGCACGACGACGGCACGCACGACGTAGAGCACGAGGATCGCGGCGATCGGGCTGAGGTCCATCGGACCGAATCTGGGGAGGATGTTGCGGAACAGGCGCAGGTACGGCTCGGTCACGTCGCGGAGGAAGCCGAGGACGGCGTCGGTGTACCGGGAGTATGGGATTCGCAGGCCCATCGCGAAGACCCAGGTCGAGACGATGTAGGCGAAGATCACGAGCAGGTAGACGTAGATCAACGTGTCGACGTAGTCGGCGATCTGCGAGCGGACCGTCAGAAGGGGGACGTAGACGCTCATCCGAGGACGTCCTCGGTCGCCCGGGCGAAGGCCGCCCGCAGTCCGGAGCGCTCCAGGGCCTGGAGGCCGCGGGCGGTCATGCCGCCGGGTGAGGTGACCTCGCGGCGGACGGTGAGCGTGTCCATCGACCGGGCCTGGAGAAGCGCTGCGGATCCCCGCAGCGAAGCGCCGACCAGCTCGGCCGCGGGTCCGGGCGGCAGGCCGTGGCGGATCGCGGCGTCGATCCAGGCCTCGGCGATCAGCGCGACATACGCGGGCGCGACGCCGCTGACGGCGGTCGCGACGTCGATCAGGCGCTCGGGAAGCTCGACGACGAGTCCGACCCGCTCGAACAGCTCGCGGGCGGTCGCGGCGAGCTGGGGCGCGCCGTCGACCGACAGGCAGGTCACGCCCTCGCGGATCTCGACCGCGGTGTTGGGCATCGCGCGGACGACGTCGGCCGCCGGGTAGGCGGCCCGCAGGCGCTCGAGAGAGGTCGAGCCGAGCAGGGAGATCACACGTCCGGCACGATCGCCTACCTCGGCGGCGACGGCGTCGAGCTGGGCGGGCTTGTGGGCGAGGATCACGATCTCGACCCGGTCGGCGAGCTTGGCGTTCGTCGAGCAGGCCTCGCCGCCGAGCTCGGCGACGAGTGCGGCGGCCCGGCCGGAGCCGCCGTCGGTCGCGAAGACGGGCTGGCCGAGGCCACGGGCGAGGGCCCGTGCCATGTTCCCGCCGCCGATGAAGCCGATCGTCACGTGGTGGCCAAGGGTATCGGGCCGGCCGGGCGCGACCGCCGCACGGACGACGACCGTCGGGTGGGCTGGCCGGGATCCGCTGAATACGTCGCCGAGGGCGCCGGGTTCCAGGACAATCCGCCGATGGAGCTGCGGCCGTCGTACCCGATCGACACGGTGCGACTCAAGCTGCGGCCACTCGGCGTCGAGGACATCGAGGACCTGCTGGCCTACCGCGGCCGCGCCGACGTGTGCCGCTACCTGCCGTTCGAGCCGATGGACGAGCCGGGCCTGACCGCACGGCTGGGCGGCGACCTGGGCCGCCGGGAGATCACCGCCGAGGGGCAGGGATTGACGCTCGGCGTGGAGCTGGCCGGGAGCGGGCGGCTGGTGGGTGACGTCGTGCTGTTCTTCCGGTCGGCCGAGCACGCCGCAGGCGAGATCGGCTACGTCTTCCACCCCGACGTCGCCGGCCGGGGGTACGCCGCCGAGGCGTGCGCGGCGGTACTGAAGCTCGCGTTCGACCGTTGCGACGGCCTGGGACTGCACCGGTTGGTCGCGCGGATGGACGCCCGCAACA
>DASZKP010000028.1:0-12252 GCA_035553395.1 Solirubrobacteraceae bacterium
GACGCGGTCGCCTGCGACGGCACGACAGCCTGCTGGGCGGTCGGCCAGGACTCCCTGAGTCAGGCCGTCGTCGTCCCAATCGACGGCCCGACGGTCGGCGCCGCTGAGGTCGTTCCCGGCGCCGAGTTCCTGACCGGCGTCGCCTGCGGAGGCGTCGGCTTGTGTGAGGCGGTCGGCTACAACTCGACCGGCCAGGGCGTCGTCGTCGCCCTGACCGGCGGCGCCGCCGGTCCCGCACAGGTTGCCCAGGGCACGTTCGATCTCGACGGGGTCGCCTGCGTCACTCCCGGGATCTGCGAAGCCGTCGGCTCCAATCCGGCAAACCAGGGGGTCGTCGTCGCGATCACCCACGGCATCCCGGGGATCGCCCGCGCCGTCGCCGGGTCGGAGTTCCTCGACGGAGTCGCCTGTCCCGACGCCGAAACCTGTCGCGCGGTCGGGTTCACCACGACCAAGCCCCAGCGCGGCCTGGTCGTATCGATCGTCGCCGGCAATCCCCGCCCAGCCAGTCCGGTCGCCGGGACGTCGACCCTCGGCGGCGTGGCGTGTCGCTCGCGCGCCGACTGCGACGCGGTCGGCGCGAGCTCGTCAGCCGCGTCCAGCGTCGGCCTCGTCGTGCCGATCACTGGCGGCATCCCACTGGCCGCGCGCCAGATCCCGCCGAGCGTGACGATGCCCCAACCGCCTCTGGACACGTCCCTCCAGGGAGTGACATGCCCCGCGACAACCGTCTCCTGCGAGGCCGTCGGCACCAGCGATCACCACTCGGACTCGTCCCTTCGCGGCGTGGCAGTCGCGATCACGACGCCGGGCGTCTTCGTCTGCACGACCACGATCACCGGCAGCCACACCGGGACGCTCACCGTCGCGTCCGGCGCGACCTGCCTGATCGGCGCTCTCCTCAACGGGAGCATCGACGTCCGGCCGGGCGCCGCCCTCCACGTCACGAGCTCGACGATCCTCGGGTCGATCGTCGCCGACGCGCCCAGCAGCATCCAGCTCTGCCGCGCGCACGTCCAGAGCTCCGTCTCCGTCAGCGGCGCCACCGGCTCCGTGATCATCGGCGATCCACTCGACCAATGCACCGGCAACTACATCGGCGGCTCGCTCACGCTCGACAACAACGCCCACGGCGTCAAGGTCGGCGGCAACCAGGTCAACGGCAACATCCCGGTAGTCCCCGTCCACAGCCCGCAGCGCGCGGGGTGAACGCCGACGTGGCGGAGACTCATCGCGCGGGGTGAACCCCGACGTGGTCGAGGCCACCCGCGAAGCCCCCCGCCGACTACGCTGTCGTCAGATGACCGGCCCCGAAGAACTCGACGCCCTCACGTCGGCCGAGCTCCATGAGCGGGCGGTCGGCCTGGCCAAGCACCGCCTCGACGTCCGCTTCTTCTGGAAGCTGTTCGAATCGATCCCCGAGGCCCGGGCGATCGCCGGCGAGCTCGACGAGGCGGACGTCCAGCGGGCGTCGAACTGGCTGTTCGACTTCAGGCACGCCGACGCCGCCCTCGACGACGCCCTCAGGCCGCTGTACGTCGACTACCTCGTCAAGCACGAGAAGTCGCCCAGCTGAATCCGCCGCCGGGTGGGACCGGACGGTTCGATCGCCCAGCCGGAACCCGTGCGAGCGCGGCGTCAGTCGAAGCGCATCGCCCGTGGAGCCTTGCGCATCCGCAGCACGCGGGCTGGGATCCCGCCGGCCACGGCGTTGTCGGGGATGTCCTTGGTGACGACCGAGTTCGTCCCGATCACGCAGTTCTGGCCGACCCGGACGCCCCGGAGGATCGACGCGCCGTAGCCGATCCAGCAGTTGTGGCCGATCTCGACCGGCCGCTTGTAGATCCCCTGGGCCCGGATCGGCCGGTCGACGTCGACGACGCCGTGGTCGAAGTCGATCATCATGACCTTGTCGGCGATGATGCATTCCCGGCCGATCCTGATCTGCCGAAAGCACGTGATCGTGCACTCCTGGCCGAGCACGCTCTTCGCCCCGATCTCGGCGATCCCCTCGTGGACGCGGACCTTCGAGTTGTCGCCCAGCCACGACCACCGGCCGAGCACCAGCCGGGCGCCGGGGGCGATCTCGAGGTGGACGCCCGGGCGGATGAAGGCGATCCCGTCGAGCTGGAGCCGGTCGCCGAGGCGGAGCTTGGCCCAGCCGAGCCGGACGAGGAGTGCGGCGTAGCGGTGGTTGAGCATCCGGTGGGCGCGCATGAACCGGACCAGCTCGACCGGGTTGTGCCGCAGCGGCGGGGGTGGACCGAACACCACCGGATCGAGCGGTGCGAGCGGGGGATCGGCGAGCCGCTGGTCCATCGCGGGCGAATCGTAGATCAGTCGCCGCCTCGTCCGGTGGGATGATTCCCGACCGATGACTCCCGACGCCCTCGCCCGACGCCTGCTCGACGGAGACCGCCGCGCCCTGGCGCGGGCGATCACGCTCGTCCAGAACAACGACCCCGCGGGATGGGAGCTCGTCCGCGAGGTCTACCCGCACACCGGCACGGCAGCCGTCTTCGGCCTGACCGGGCCGCCCGGGAGCGGGAAGTCGACCCTGATCGGATCTCTCGTCGGCGCGCGGCGGGCCGCCGGCCGGCGGGTTGCCGTGCTCTCGATCGATCCGTCGTCCCCGTTCACCGGCGGCGCCGTGCTCGGCGATCGGATCCGCCTGACCGACCACTTCCTCGACGCCGGCGTCTTCATCCGGTCGATGGCCAATCGCGGCGCCCTCGGCGGGCTCTCGGAGGCCGCCCTGCAGACGGCACTGCTGATGGACGCGGCCGGCAACGACGACGTCTTCGTCGAGACGGTCGGCGTCGGCCAGGCCGAGGTCGACATCATCGACCACGCCGACACCGTCGTCCTCGTCCTGATCCCCGGGTCCGGGGATTCGATCCAGGCGCTGAAGGCTGGCGTGATGGAGATCCCCGACGTGATCGTCGTCAACAAGTCCGACCACCCCCTGACCGACACGATGATCCGCGAGATTCGCGGCGTCCTCTCGCTCGCGCCCCAGCGAGGCTGGCGCGTGCCGATCGTCAAGACCCAGGCGCTGACCGGCGTCGGGACGGCCGAGCTGGTCGCCAAGCTCGAAGAGCACCGGGCGTACATCGAGGCCGAGGGAACGCTCGGCGACCGCCGGCGGCGCAACCTCCGCGCGGAGGTGCTCGCGCTCGCGACGACGCGGATGCGCCGGGCGCTCGAAGTCCGGCTGGCTGGCGACCCCGACTTCCAGGGCATGCTCGACGAGGTCGTCGCCCGCCGCCTCGACCCGGCCAGCGCGGCCCGGCTGATCGTCGACGGCGACGTCTGACGACACACCGGCATGCGCACGCCGGCCGGCGTGATCCGGTCGCACGAGCCGGGCGTACCCGTGGTATCGGACGAAACCAGAAGGAGACATCGAGCATGGCCAGAGACCGCCGGGATGCACAGTCCAAGCCGGGCGGGATCAGCCGGCGTTCGCTGATCGCGACGTCAGCCGGCGTGGCCACGACCGCCGCCGTGACAGTCGTCTCGCCGGCGGCCGCGGTCGGCATGGGTCTCCACGAGACCCCGTCGATCCCCGTCGCGACCCCGCAGACTCCGATCCCGGCCGACCCGATCGTCGCGTATATCCACGACGCCGCCCGAGGCGAGGTGACGATCGTCTCCGGGAAGGGCGAGCGCACCTTCCGGGACGCGGTCCTCGTCAAAAGACTGCTCGCCGCGGCCAAGCCGTCGAGCATGGAGGCCAAGTAGATGTCCTCCCACCGCGAAGCCCCCGGAACCAGTCAGGACCCGGTCGCCGACAGCACCGACGTCTACGCGTTCGTCAGCCCCGACGATCCGACCACCGTCACACTGATCTGCAACTACATCCCCCTCGAGGGGCCGGCCGCTGGGCCGAACTTCTACGAGTTCGGCGACGACGTCCTCTACTCACTGCACATCGCCAACAAGGGCACCGCCCAGCCTGACATCACGTATGACTTCCAGTTCCAGACGCAGATCGTCAACCCGAACACCTTCCTCTACAACACCGGGCCGATCTCCGGTCTGACCGACCCGCACTTCAACAAGCGCCAGACGTACAGCGTGACACGTACCGCCGGGGGTACGTCGACCGTCCTCGGGACCGGTCTGGCGTCGCCGCCGTGCAACATCGGGCCGCTCTCGACGCCGAACTACGCGGGCCTCGCCGCGTCCGCGATCCACACACTTCCCGGCGGCCGGACGGTCTTCGCCGGGCAGCGGGCCGAGGGCTTCTACGTCGATCTCGGCGCCGTCTTCGACCTCGGCGACCTGCGGCCATTCGAGCAGCTCCATGCGTTCGGCAGCCTGCCGACACGGAACGGTGTCAACGCGACCGCGCAGGTCAACGTCCACACGATCGCCCTCAAGGTCCCGATCACCGACCTCGTCGGCGCGTCGCCGACGATCGGCGTCTGGGCGACGGCCAGCCGGTCGAAGGTTCAGCTGCGCGGCTTCCCGGCGATCGAGACCGGTCCGTGGGTGCAGGTCTCCCGGCTCGGCAACCCCCTCTTCAACGAGGTCCTCGTCCCGCTCGGCAAGAAGGATCAGTGGAACTCGACTCCACCGGCGCTCGACGCCCTCTACGCGAACGGCGTCCTCCACCCCGAGCTGGCCGGCCTGCTGAACGTCCTCTACCCCGGCATCTTCCCCAACCTCGCGGCCTACACCAAGCCGCGGGCCGACCTCGCGGCGATCCTCCTGACCGGGATCCCGGCCGGCGTCGTCTCGCCGACGTACACGACGTTCACCGGGACGATCCAGGCCGACATGCTCCGCCTGAACACGTCGATCAAGCCATCGGTCAGCCCGAACGTGCTCGGCGTGCTCGGCGGTGACATCGCAGGCTTCCCGAACGGCCGGCGGGTCTTCGACGACGTCTTCACGATCGAGCTGCGGGCGATCGCCGGGGTCACGATCCCGCTCGTCGACTCGTCGTTCACACCCGACGGTGCCGCATCGGTCGTGACCGACGGGCTGACCTTCAACAACTACCTCGCGCACTTCCCGTACCTCGGTACGCCGTACGCCGGGTACGACGTCCCCGCGGCCTGAGCCGCCGGGCTCGATGTCCGAGGAACCGGTCGCCCGGCCGCATCCCGAGCACGTCGTGCTCGAGCTCGGCGGGGAGATCGGCGCCCTCGTCGTGCATGCCGACCCCGACCAGCACGACCTCCAGATCGAGATCTGCCGGTCGGGCGAGGAATCGGGCAAGCGCGAGCACCAGCACATCCTCGAGCGGCCGATCGGCGGCCAGACGATGTACGCGGCGGTCTTCGGCGGGTTGCGCGAGGGGAGCTACACGCTGCTCACGCACGACACCATTCGCGAGACCGATGTGATGATCCGGGGCGGGATCGTCACTACGGTCGACTGGCGGGAAAGCTGACCCGGCCACTCTCGGCCGGCTGCGGCGGGCGTCAGCCGCCGGTGACGTCGCGGCGCAGGAAGACGAGGTAGGCGGCGAAGCCGCAGGGGATCGCGTAGATCGCGCTGACCCAGGCCGCCCTGACGATCGGCGACCAGTCGATCGGCGTGCGCAGGAAGCCCATCCACGCGTCGAACTGGTTGGGCAGGAGGTAGTTGTGGAGGCCGCCGAGGCCGGGGACGATGTTCAGCAGGTTGAGCATCAGGACGGCCATCACCGTGCCGACGACCGCGCCCGCGCTGTTGCGCGTCGTCGTCGACAGGAGCACGCCGAGCGCGGCGATCGCCAGCAGGGGAAGAAGGTAGATGCCGAAGCTCGCATAGACCAGCTCGAGTGCCTTCGGCGCGGAGATGTGCGTTCCCGAGAGGGAGACGAGCCCATTGAACCCGGACTCGAGCGAACCGGCGACGGTCGCCACCGTGCCCATCAGGAGGAGGGCGACCAGGGCGTAGGTCAGCGCCGCGAGCATCTTCCCCGCGAAGATCTGGCCGCGGTCGAGCGAGCGGGTGAGGATCGTCTTCAACGTGCCGTTGTGGTCCTCGGCCGCGACGATGTCACCCGCGACGAGGGCCGTCGCCAAGGGGAGCAGGAAGGCTGACGCGAAGATCAGGATCACGAGCGGGATCGCCAGTCCCGACTGGTGGACGTAGCGGCCGAAGGCCACCCCATCCGGTCCGCCCGACCGCAGGCCGAGTGAGATCACGAAGATCAGCGGGACGGCCGTGACGATCCCCAGGCCGAGGTACGTCCGCTTCTGCGAGCGGAGCTTGCGCAGCTCCCAGACGTAGACGGTGAATGTCCCCGGCCGCCTCATGCGACCGCCTCGACGACGACCGGGTCGCCCTCGGTGAGGCGGAAGAAGAGGTCCTCGAGCGTGGCCTGCTCGTTGGCCAGCAGCTTCAGTCCGATCCCGGCCTCGCCGAGCGCGATCGACAGCCGGGCAATGGCCGACTCCTCGGCCCGGAGGCGGATCTCGTCGTCGAGCAGGCGGATGTCGAAGATCTCCGGCTGGGCCCGGCTGACCGCCACCGCCGCGGGATCGTCGGTCGTCCGCAGGCGGTACTCGGCGGCCGCCGTCCGCTTCAGCTCGGCCAGCTCGCCCTCGTAGGCGACGCGGCCCTTGCGGATGATCGCGACCCGGTTGCACAGCTCCTCGACCTCGGCGAGCTGGTGGCTCGAGAGCATCACGGTGATGCCGTCTCCGGCGAGCCGGCGGATCAGCGAGCGCATGTCGCGCAGCCCGGCCGGGTCAAGGCCGGTCGCCGGCTCGTCGAGCAGGAGCAGCCGTGGTGCGCGGAGCAGGGCCGCCGCGATCCCGAGGCGCTGGCGCATCCCGTGGGAGTAGCCGCCGACCTTGTCGCCGTCGCGCTTGTCGAGGTCGACCGCCCGCAGCGACGCGTCGATCCGCCCGGCCGCTCCGTCGCCATCGAACGCCGCGAGCAGGTCGAGGTTGCGCCGGCCGGTCATGTACGGATAGAACCGCGGCGCCTCGACGAACCCCGCGACTCCGTCGAGCGCCCTCGCGCCGGCGAACAGCGCGTCCCGGCCGAACAGCTCGACCTCGCCCTCGTCGGGACGGATCAGGCCCAGCAGCATCCGCAGCGACGTCGTCTTGCCGGCCCCGTTCGGTCCGAGGTAGCCGTAGATGTCGCCGACCGCGACGTTGAGGTCGACGTGGTCGACGGCGACGATCTCCCCGTAACGCTTGACGAGCCCGAGCGCGCGGACCGGCGGCGCGTCGGCCGCCGGTCCGCCTCCTCCCGAGCTCACAATCCGCGAGCCGCCGCCTCGGCCGCGGCCGGGGGGATCGACCCGAGCACGGTGTAGTCGATCCCGCCCTTCTCGAAGCGGACCAGCGTCCCGAGCGCCGTGGCCAGCTCGGTGCCGGTCGCTCCGTTGATCGTCACCGTCGGCAGGCCGCCCGGCGAGGACGACGAGCTGGGTGACGCGGGCGTCGTCGTCGCCGTCTTCGCCTGGCGCTCGATCACGAGGATCGCGCCGAGGTGCTGGCCGTAGGCGACCAGCGCGGCCGTCCGGCCGGCGGCCGTGATCAGCTTGACCGACGTCTGGGGGAGCCCGGCCAGCGCGGCCGGCGCGTCGAGCTTGAACGGGAGCGCCGCTGCGACGGCCGCCGCCCCGCTCAGCGAGGTCGCCTTCGCGTGGGCTCCGACGGCCTTTGCCGTCGGCGCCGTCAGCTCGGTGATCTTCGCGTTGGTCGGCGGTGTGACGGTCGCGTCGGACGACGAGACCGGCCCGAAGGACACCTGCGTCGCCGTCAGCTCGATCACCGGCGAGCTGTCGCCCTGGGCGTAGACCGAGAAGCGCAGGGGAGCCCCGTTGGCCGCGTCGAAGGCCAGCTCGGCCGATCCGAGAAGGCCGCCGTCGTGCTTGGGCGAGAAGGTCACCGAGTACGCCGGCGCGCCGCCGACGTCGGTCGGGTCGGCGCCGGAGACGCCGACCTTGTCCATCAGGTTGTTGAGCGCGTCCGTGATCGTCTGCAGGGTCGGCGTCTGGTGCGCCGGCTCGGCTCCCGAGGACTTGTCGGCCGGCAGGGTGCCCCGGTAGACGGTGTTGCTGGCGACGTCGTAGACCTGGAAGGCCCCCGGCGTCAGCGAGATCTCCGTGTCGCCGGTCGATGCCTGGAGCTCGAGCCGGATGTCACCGCTGCCGTCCGCCCACAGACGACCGCTCGCGCCGCTCAGGAGGGGCCCGGCGTCGGGAATGCTCGACGTGTCGACCAGGTTGTCGGTGAACTGGATCTGCGCCGTCACGCCTTCGATCTTCGGCCCGTTGAGCGCGTCGTGGATCGCGGCCGCCAGCGTCTTGGCGGCCGGAATCGGGCCGCTCCCGCCGAGCGCGGCGACGGCGACCGCGGTCACCGAACCGCCGCCGACAACGACGCCGGCGAGTACGGCAAGGAGCTTGCGAGTGGGGAGACGACGAAGTCTGTTCACGTTGGGCCTTCCTGATCCGGGTGCTCCTCCAGCGTAGGTCGGCTGTCTGACAATCCCCTGACAGCCGGTAGCTCGAGCGTGAAGCGGGCGCCGTTGACGAGCACTCGACCGCCGTGGCGCTGGGCGGTCGCCCCGACGATCGACAGGCCGAGGC
This sequence comes from Solirubrobacteraceae bacterium, assembly GCA_035553395.1. GTDB lineage: Bacteria > Actinomycetota > Thermoleophilia > Solirubrobacterales > Solirubrobacteraceae > Palsa-513. The sequence goes on from DASZKP010000028.1 coordinate 8,552, forward strand.
CCGAGCCCGGCCCGCCGGTCTCCGGCCCCCGCCAGAACCGGCGGAAGGCCAGCTCGACCTGGGTCGGGTGCAGGCCGCGGCCGCGGTCGGACACCGTCAGCCGGGCGTTGTCCCCGACGCGCGTCAGGCTGACGGAGATCGGCTGGCCGGGCGGGCCGTGGAGGCGGGCGTTGTCGACGAGGTTCCGCAGGGCCCGCTCGAGGGCGCCGGGTTCGCCGCGAACCGTCACGTCGTCGTCGATCGTCACCTCGACGAGGGCCAGCCCGTCGCAGACGGCGTCGACGACCTCGCTGAGACGGACGAGCTCGATCGGGCGGGTCGCGCCGTCCTCGCGCTCGAGGGCCAGCAGGTCGTCGAGCAGACGGGCGAGCCGGACGACGTCGTCCTCGATGTCGCGGAGGGCTTCGGCGTCGGCCCCGTGGCGGGCGACGTAGGCGGCGTTCCCGCGGAGCGAGGTCAGCGGCGTCCGCAGCTCGTGGGACGCATCGGCCAGGAAGCGCCGCTCGGTCGCCCGGGCGCGCTCGAGCGAGTCGAGCATCCGGTTCAGCGTCCGTGCGAGCTCGGCCAGCTCACCGCCCTGCGAGCCGATCGGCAACCGGCGGGACGCGTCGTGGGTGTCGGCGATCTCACGGGCTCCGTCGGCCAGCCGGCGCAGCGGCCGCAGACCCCGCTGGGTGAGCAGGGCCGCACCGGCCGCGCCGAGCAGGCCGGCCGCGAGCGTGCTGAACGCGACGAGGGCCCGCAGGCGGCGGAGGGTCTCGTCGATCTCGGCGGTGCTTGACCCGACGAGCACGGCCCCGCCGCTGACCGGGCCGCCGGCGTCGGCGATCGGGGCGACGTACTCGCGCAGCGACTCGCCCGAGAGGACCGTGTCCCGGAAGCTGCCGCGTCCGTCGGCCAGCGCGGCCGTCAGGGCGCTCGCCCCGGGGAGGACGCGACCGCCGAGCGAGAGCGACCGGGCGTAGATCCGGCCGAGGTGGTCGACGACCTCGACCGAGAGGTCGCGGCCGCCGAACGGTGCCTCGAGGGCGCCGGGCGAGGTCAGGACGGCCGGCGCCTCGACGGCGAGCCGGGCGACATCCGCCGCGCGGGAGCGCAGCGTCGAGTCGAGCGAGCTGTGGAGCTCGTGGTTGACGAGCAGGAGCACGCTGACGCCGAGCACGGCGACCGCGCCGATCGTCGCGGCCGTGGCCGCCGCGATCAGCCTGGCCCGCAGCGACAGCCGCGCCCGCAGTGGGGGCCTCCCGGCCCGCGGGACGACGCCGGTCGGCCCGGCCTCCCCGGTCTCGCGGGGCTGCCCGGTCCGCGGGACGCGTCGGGTCGGGTTCACCGGCCGAGCATGAAGCCGACGCCGCGGATCGTCCGGATCAGCTGGGGGTCGCCGAGCTTGCGGCGGAGGTATCCGACGTACCGGTCGACGACGTTCTCGACCGCCGCGCCCCGCCAGACCTCTTCGATCGCGAGATCGCGGGAGACGACGGCGCGGGCGTTGCGCAGCAGGAGTTCGAGCAGCTGAGCCTCCCGGGCCGTCAGCTCGATCGCGTCTCCCCGGCGGGTCGCGATCCGCGTCTCCGGGTCGAGCGTGAGATCCTCGTAGGCCAGCGTCTGCCCCCCATGGCGCCGCGTCAGCGCGCGGACGCGGGCGGCCAGCTCGGACGGGGCGAACGGCTTGACGAGATAGTCGTCGGCCCCGGCGTCGAGGCCGGCGACCCGGTCGGCGATCGCGTCGCGGGCGGTGAGCAGGAGGATCGGCGTGACGACGCCCTTGGCCCGCAGCCGGCGGCAGACCGACAGGCCATCCATGCCTGGCATCGCGACATCGAGGATCACCAGGTCGGGGATCCGCCGCTCGATCTCGACCAGGGCCTGGGGCCCGTCGGCCACGCTGCGGACGTCGTTGCCCTCGGCACCGAGCGTTCGCTCGAGCATCCGGCGGACCGGGACGTCATCGTCGACGACGAGAACCAGCACCCGGCGAGTGTAGGCGCCTGCGGTCGCCGAACCCGAAAGCACGGTCGGGCCGCCTGGCCCGACCAGTTGCGCTCAGCCGGCCGGGACGGAGCCGGGGCCGGGGCCGGGGCGGGGGCCGGGGCCGGGGCCGGGGCCGGCCGGGGGGTCGCAGTCGAGCGGCGGGGCCGCCGGGAGGCCGCAGGCGACGGTCGAAGCCGCGGACGGCGCTGCGCAGTCGAGCACGTGGCCGGCGGTCGCCCGCTGGAGCAGGCGATAGAGCGTCTCGCGTTCGTCGGCGTCCAGGCCCCCGAGGACGTCGTCCTCGGCGGCGGCCAGGGCCGACTCGGCCTGGGTCAGTCGGCGGACTCCCCGGTCGGTGAGCTCGACGAAGTGGCGGCGGCGGTCGTCGGCCGACCGCCGCCGGGCGACGAGGCGGTCGGCCTCGAGCTCGTTGAGCAGGCCGACGAGGTTCGTCCGATCGATGTGGAGCGCGCCCGCGAGCGCCTGCTGCGTGCTGTCGCCGTGATCGCGGAGCAGGGTCAGGGCGACGAGGTGGCGCGGACGGAGGCCGAGCGGCGTCAGCGCGGCCTCCGAGCGGAGCCGGGTCAGCCGGGCGAGGTGGTCGAGCAGGGCCGACGCCCGGTGCGCTCCCGGCGCGGCGCTAGCCCCGTCCGCTGACGGCGCGGGGCTGGCCGAGGCTGCGACGGGCCCGCCGGGGCTTGGCGGCGAGGTCGTGGGGGCTGTCGAGGCGATCTACTGAGTGTATGCCGGCCGGTCCGCTGCGCTATCCTCAGATTAGTTTGCGAACCATCAATCAGTTGTGGAGGATAACGCAATGTCCAAGCTGCTTCAGATCGACTCGAGCATCCAGGGCGAACGGTCGGTGAGCCGGCGACTGACCGATCGGGCGGCGGCTGTCTGGCTCGTCGCGAACCCCGGCGGGACGGTGACCCGCCGCGACCTCGGCGCCAACCCGCTCCCGCACCTCGACGCGGACGGCGGCCTCGCGCGGATGGTCGCGCCCGACCAGCACACGCCGGCCCAGGCCGCGTCGTGGGCGCTGTCGGAGGAACTGGTCGGGGAGATCCTCGCGGCCGACACGATCCTGCTCGGCCTGCCGCTCTACAACTTCGGACCGCCGAGCTCGATCAAGTCGTGGGTCGACCACCTCGTCGCGCGCGGGCTGTCGATCGATCCGGCGACCGGCGGGGGACTGCTCGGTGGACGCGAGCTGATCGTCCTCGCCGCGCGCGGCGGCGGCTACGGCGCCGGAACGCCGCGGGCGGGTTGGGACCACGCCGAGGCGTGGCTGCCGCACGGTCTGAGCATGACCGGCCTCGAGCCCCGTTTCATCGTCGCCGAGCTGACCCTCGCGGATGTGAATCCCGCGATGGCCGAGCTGCGGCCGCTTGCCGCGGAGAGCCTGGCCGCCGCCGAGCGAGCGATCGACGCCCTGTGGACGCCCGTCGCCGCCTGACGATCGCCGGCCCGACGTCCGCCCACGAGCGGCGGGGTCGACGTCCGCCTGAGTGGCAGAACTATCCACGAGCGGCAGCGGCCGGCCGGCGCCGGTGGCGCCGGCCGGGCTCGCGGGGCGTCGGATCGTCAGGCGGGCTGCTTGACGATGCGGATGTAGGGCTTGGGGGTTTCCCAGCCGTCGGGGTATTGCTCGGCGGCTTGTTCGTTGGTGACGCTGCCGGCGATGATGACGTCGTCGCCGGGTTGCCATTGGGCGGGGGTGGCGACTTTGT
>DASZKP010000029.1:0-26211 GCA_035553395.1 Solirubrobacteraceae bacterium
AAAACGTGAGTGTGTCAAGCGGCGGTCATGGCCAACGCGTGACGAGCTGCGCACTGCTACGTTTGAGTACATCGAGGGGTTCTACAACACTCGAAGGAGACACTCCACACTTGCTCACTACTCGCCAGCAGATCACGAAGCTGCTTACCACTCACAACAGTTGGTAGACGCTGACCAAGGTTTACTGGCTAAGACCGCCACAACAGTTTAGGAGAGACATTTCTCGTGGGCTGGTCTCTCTGGTGTCCTCCCGAAAGAGTGTCTACACCATCGTCATTAATGTGTTAGACTACCACTATCCCGCAAGCCCTAAGGTGTCTGCCGAAGCGGGGGAGGTCCAGACGCAACCCCGGGTCGGGTGTTGCCGCTCTTGCCGCTCTTGCCGCCCAGTTCGCTTTGCCGTCAGCCCCAGCCACGCCCGCGCGCCGGGCGATCCCGGAGCGCACGCGACACGAGGTGTGGCGACGCGATCAAGGACGCTGTGTCGACTGCCAGAGCCGCGAGAACCTCGAGTTCGATCACATCATCCCGGTAAGCCGCGGGGGATCGAACACCACCCGTAACATCGAACTTCGGTGCGAGACGTGCAACGGGCGAAAAGGTGCTCGGATCTGACGCCGTAGCGCTCGAAGAGGCGGATTGTCACCACAGCAGGTCGGACGCGAGGGTGACGCTAGCCTCGATCACGAGCTCGGGGTCGTCGACTCCAGCCACGGTGGACGAGGTTCTCCGGTCAGAAAAGCAGATTGTCGGTTGTTCCTACGGGATTCATGGCTTGCGCGGTTCACGCAGCGAGGAGGCCGCGCCACGCCCTGACGGCCGCGTCTGCCCGCGAAGGCGTCTTGAACCCAAACGGGATCGCCCCCAACACGAGGCGTACTCGGCGACGACCGGCGGCCATAGTGGCGACCGCGGTGGGCGCCGGCACGTCGGTATCGCCAAGGGAGGGGTACATGAGCACGGTATCGACCCGTTCGACGTCGATGAGGGCGGCGTACGCGAGCGCCTGATGCAGATCGGCGCGGTGCGCTTCGCGGACGAGCTCGGTCACGCCTGGCCAGCCGTGGCGGGCCAAGAGCGAGAGGTGCGACTTGTACTTCGCGTCGATCCAGACCACGCGGCCGTCACCGACCAGCCCCATGTCCGGAGCGAGCGAACCCATCGAGGAGAAGCTGCCGTGCCAGCGCAACGGGCGTCGTGCCTCACCCGGCCCTGGCGGTCGCAGCCCGAGCTGTGGAGCGAGCCGGCGGGCGAACGCCCGCACCCACGCCTCCCAGACGCGGGCGACCTCGAGATCCCATGCCAGCCCGTCGAGCGCTCTTGCGCCGCCGAGACCACGTTCGTCAGCCACCCAGCCCATCGCTTCGAGCGCATCGGCGAGGAAAGAATCGAGCGCCGGAGCGGACCCTGAGGTGGGCCGGCGCATCGCGCCCTCGCCGACGTCGTATTGGAGAGTGCGAACACGCTCGGTGAGGAGCCGCCCGGGAACCGTCGCAGAGTACGGGCGCAGATCATCCGTCAGGCGGGCCAGGGTCCAGCGGACTGCCGCCATTAGGTTGGGATCGTCGGCGAGGTCTGAGAACTCGCAGGGCAGTGCGGTCCAGCGACCCACGGGGATGCGCTCGCGCGCCCAGGCGCCCCAGTCGACGCGGCCGCGCGGCGCAGCGCGGTCTTCGCGGTAGGGGATGAACGCGCTGCGGCGGCGGGCCAGGAGCGTCTCAAGACGGCGGATGACCGGGCCGGCGATCAACCACGAGGGGACCTCGCGCGCCGACCCCGGTACGAGCGCGCCGCCACCAAGCGTGGGCGCGACCGCGAACCCGACGCCCGACAGCACCTCGCCGAGCGCGCTCCAGCGGAATCGCGGGCTGACGAGCACGCCGGCGACGACCTTTCGGCTGGTGGGCGTGAGGAGCGGGACGGCGCCGATCCGTCCCGAGGGACGCAGCAGCATGTGCAGCCCGCTGCTGGTGTGCACCTCGGGAGCCAGGCCGAGCCGATCCAGCGCCGGGCGGTTCGCCGCGAGGAAGGGATCGACCCAGCGATCGTTGTTGGCCTGAAGGACCTTCCCGTCAAGCCTGATCGGCCTGCCTTCATCGGTGGTGCGCAGAAGGGGTATCGCGGCCGGGGGTTGAGCACGCGCGGTTGCGCGAGCCCGTCCGCTCGCCGTCCGGCCCCGCGGCACCTTCAGTGTTCCTGCAGCCGGGCTTCGATGCGATCGGCGAGGCCGGCCACCTCGAGCGTGGCTGGCCCGGCCAGCCGCTCGGACACGTAGTCGCGCAGCAGGGGCAGGAGCTCGCGGCCGACGCGTCGGCGGATTCGATCCCCACGCGTGTCCGATGGCAGATCGGGCCTCGGGTCGAGGAAGTAGGCGTGGCCCGGCACCAGGCGCAGGGCGTCGTCGTCGGCGAACTCCGTGAACGTCGCGAGTACTTCGCCGAATAGCTCGGCCGCGAGCTCGTCCCCCTGGGCCTCGACGACGGACAGCTCGGGCCACACGTCCACGAACGCGAACCGGCGGCGGATGGCGAGGTCGATCCGCGCGATCGAGCGATCGGCAGTGTTCCGTGTGCCGAGCACATACAGGTGTGGCGAGAGCTGCAGCTCGGCCGAGAAGCCTTCAGCCGTGTGTGGCAGGCGGACCCTGCGGTCCGGCTCGCCCGGCTCGAAGAGGCTGACCGCCTCCCCGAGTACCCGGCCGAGGTCGGCGCGGTTGATCTCGTCGATGACCAGCACGTGGGGGTTGCCGCTGGCCGACGCGTTGGCCCGCAGCAGGTCGCCCGGGCGGACCTCGAAGGCGAGCTGCCCTCCCGTGGCGCGAGGGTACAGACCCACAACGAAGTCCTCATAAGTTCGGGCGGGGTGGAACTGGACCATCTCGTACGATCCGATCGCCCTGCCGACCTCGAGCGCAAGACGCGTCTTGCCCGTGCCAGGCGGGCCCTCGAGGATCACGAAGCGGCGCTCTTGGAGTAGCGAGGCGACCGTCGCGGCGTCCGTGGCCGGGAAGACATGCGCGTGCACCGCGGCCAGACGCTCCTGCCAGGCGGTCTGCGCGGGTCCCTTGTGACGACTGCGATGCTCGTAGAAGAAGAGGTCGAGCAGGTCGGCGACGACCTGGGCGGCATCGTGGTCCCCGGCCCTGACCGGCGTTGCGGCGTACAGCACCCGCGAGTAGGCCTTCATCGCCGCGTCGATCGCCGGCCAGTTCGCGCTGACGGAGCCCGGCAGCTCCGTCGCGATGTCGAGCAGATCGGGCTTCACCCACAGCCGACCACCGTGCAGACGTGAGAGCGCGCGCAGTCGCCGCCCGTGGCCGGGCCGGCCCAGGATCGCGGTGTCCGCTCCAAAGCCATCCGTGCCGATCCCAAGGGCTGCCACGCTCCCACCCTCGCCGGGGAACCAGACGAAGGAGGTCCCCTGATACGGGCCGGAGGGCGGGTTGCCCTCCTCGACGATGAACCCTGCGTAGGAGGCTACGTCGGTCTTCGTTTGCAGGTTGACGCGCAGCTGGTAGCGGCCGCGGTCGTTAGCGTGAATGCGCTCGGCGAAGACGGCGTCAAGCCGTTCCCTCACTGCGTCGGACCGACCCATGAGGTCCCACGAGGCGCCGTCCTGCATCCCCGCCACGAGATCTGCCAATGCGTCAGACATCCGCGCCGCACCGTACTCTTCTCGGCGCCTGCGCGACAGACGCCCCAAGCGTTGATGCCGTCGCGTCTGTCGTCGGCTCCGTCGGCTCCCTCGGCTCGAACACTAATCCGCGGCAGAACGCGGAACGCAGAGCGTCGCAGTATTTTGACAGAGAGCCGACGCGGGGACTCGAACCCCGGACCCCTTCATTACGAGTGAAGTGCTCTACCAGCTGAGCTACGTCGGCGCGAGCACGCAGGATACCCGGGCTCGACGGTACGTCGCCCGTGGTCCCCCCGGTCGGCGGATGCCCCCCCGGCGCCCCGACCGAACGCTCCGATCCCGGCCGGGGAAACGCGACGGTTGCGCTGGCGCGGGTCCGGACTCCGATTTTCGCTCTCAGTTAAGCGGGACCTCGACGATGGTTGCCGACGCAGGCCCCGCCGCGTGTGGCGTCAGCTCGGTCACGTAGGCCGTCAGGTCTCCGAGTGCCGTCGTCCACAGGCTGACGTGCGTCCTCGGCGCCTGCGGCGCCGGGCACCGGCTCGGCTCGCTTCCCTGGGTCGAGTAGCCCGGCTCGTGGCCGGAATCCCGGGACGCGACGCCGCCGATCCGCAGCAGCGTGCGGTCTCCCGATCTCGTCCCCGTCGTCCCGAGGATCAGCCGCTGGTCGCAGTAGGTCGCCTGCACGTACAGCAGCCGGTCGCCGACCACCGACGGGTTCAGCAGCTGGAGCTCGCGCGACGAGCGCAGGACCCGAGGACCCCCGCCGGCCAGATCGAACTCGACGATCCGGCTGTTTCGTGGCGCGTTGATCGCGACGACGACGCGGTTGCCGTCGATCGCCGGGCGGCCCACGTCGACCCCCGACGGCTCAGCCGCGATCAGGGTGACCGGCGCGAGCGCCGGGACCGGCATCGCGTAGAGCTCGACGCGACCCGTCGCGTCGAGGGCCCGGCCCACGAGCCACGTGCCCGAGACGGCGAGTTGGACAACCCCGGGGATCGTGACCTGGCCGACCGTCGTCTCGCCGGCCGTGACGGTTACGTCAGGGCCGTTGTCGACGGCGAGGTTGCCCCCGCCGACCGACGGATCCGCCCCTGCCAGAGGCTGCGCCCCGGCGCCCGCCGACTGGGTGTCGAGCGACATGCCGACCCCGCCCGGCGTCGACCAGGCCAGCGTCGATCCGCTTGCGCTCGGGTCGGTCGCCGCCGTCGCGACGACGACTGGTGAGCGCGCGGCCCCAGCGGTCGCGACCACGGATGGCGGTCGCGCGGCCGCAGCGCTCGCGACCGGGGAGCGTCGACCGACCGCCGCAGCCGTCTGTGGTCCGACGCCGGCGAGCAGGGCGAGCGCGCTGGAGAAGAGCAGCAGCCCGTCGACCCGGCGCAGTGACCGCAGGACTCCTGGTCGCTCGGCCATCAGCTCGGCGTACCGCACTCCGCGCGGCCCGTCGATCCACGGCGCGAGCGCGACCACCGGCAGCGCCCGGCCCGCACCGAACGCGAGCCCGACCGCCAGGCCCACGAGCGGATCTCCGAGCGCGACGCTGATCGCCGCGAGCGCCCAGACGGCCAGCGTGAGGACGAACGTCGTGAACCCCAGCCCCAAGAGGACGCCGTACAGCCCGCCCGCGACCGCCATCGGCATCACCCGCCGCCAGTGCTCCGGGACCTGCCGGCGGACCTGGGGAAGCACGCGCACGCCGCGCGCTTCGCCGACCGCCGCACCCGCGGCGACCACGACCGCGCCGACCGCCGCAAGCCCGGATCCCCCGCCGCCGAGTGCCCGGCCGAGATAGGACAGGGCGGTGAAGGTCGCGGCGCCGCCAGCGAGCGCGCCGACCGCGAATGTCGTGCACGCCGCGAACGTCGTCCTCCGCCCGCCCATGTGGCCGGTCGGCCCGAGCGTGCTCAGCATCGAGAAGCCGCACGGCGACCACGTCCCCGTGATGCCGGCCGCGAGCCCCGTCGCCGCGAGCAGGATCGTCGTTAGCACTTCACGTCGGTCTCGTAGAAGTACGTGCAGAAGACCGTTCGCCCGGCATAGCAGTAGCCGGTCAGTGCGGCGTCGCCGTTGATCCGATCCGAGGAGTACGCGCAGCAGTCCAGCAGCCGCCGGACCCGGCCGCCACAGCACCGGTACCACGACCCGTCGACGTAGGTCTTGAAGTGGAAGCGGTCGGGGATCGCGTCGAGGCAGACCCGGCTGCGCGGCGCCGGTGGCAGCGGCCGGCCGTCGGCGTCCAGAAGCACGTGGCCGGCCGCGTCGACCGGGTGCCCGGCAGCGTCGATCGGACGTCCGAGGTCGTCGACCGGGTGTCCGTCGACCGCCCGCAGCGGGAAGCCTCGCGAGTCCACGCGCGGCAGGCCCGTCGGATGTGGGCAGCTCGCCGTCGTGTAGATGTGCCCGCAGAAGTGAAACGCCTCCGCCGGCTCGGCGCCGACCAGGGCTCGCCCGCCCGCGGCCGCGACGATCGCCCCGCCGAGGCGGGCGACGAACCCCCGGCGCGACGTCGCCCGGGCGACGCGCAGCCCGAGCTCGGGCGGCCGGCCGCCCCGCTCACCGTCCGGCATGGCCCTGCTGATCGCCTGGCATGACGCCCAGCTCACCGCTGGCATGAAGCGGACCCGCCCGGCGCTCGGCGCTCGCGAGCATGCCCTCGAGCTGGCCGCCCGAGTTGAAGGTCCCCTTGGCCAGGACCGTCCCCGACCGGTCGAGGACAACCGCATACGGGCTGCCAGGAATCCCCAGCGCCTCCCAGACGTCCGCGTCGGCCTGCTCGTCGAAGCTCACCACCGATACGAACGGATCCCCGCTCAGCCAGTCGATCGCCGGCCCGAGCGCCCGGCACATCGGGCAGCCCTCGGACGAGAACACGGCCAGCGCGAGGCGGGCGTCCGCATCGAGCGCAAACCGGTCGATCAGCCCGGCCGAATCGTTCAGCTCCGGCCCCTCGTCGGCCAGCTCGAGCGCGAGCTGCGGGCCGAGGCGCAGCCGCAGGACGCCGATCTCTCGAGCCAGAGCCACGCTCGCCAAGCCGAGGGCGCTCAGGCCGACGAGTGCGAGCACGAGTCCGGCCGTCAGCCACCCGACCGCCGAGACCCGCGCGTCCGGGACCTGCGCCAAGCCGACGTACGCCAGACCGAGCCCGACGTTGCGTGCCACCGACCCTCGGCCGACCGTGCTCCGCCCACCGAAACACGCGCACGGCGCTCCCGCTCCGCCGCGGTGGAGGACCACCCCAAGCGAGACCGCGAACGCCGCCATCGTCACCGCCGCCGCGTACCCGGCCACCCGACTCCCGCTCGCCACCGCGGCGGCCAGGCCGAGCTCCAGCGCGATCAGTCCGGCAACCCCGGCCGTCTGCCCGCGTCGCGTGCGCAGGCCGAAGGTCGACAGCCCGGCCGCGCTGCGGGCCGGCGCCGCGAGCTTGGCGACGCCGCCGGCCGCGAGGACGCTCGCGAGAACCAGGGCCAGCGCCGCATGGAAGCTCATCGACCAAGCAGTAAACGCGTCCGACCGGACGGCGTTCCGTTCCCGTCAGGCGGGAACCCGGCCTATAGCTCGGCCCAGATCCCCGCCAGCCGGACGATCACCGCGGCCGCCGCGGCCATGTCCCTGACCGACACCCACTCCCTGACCGAGTGGAACTCGTGGCCCCCCGCGAAGATGTTCGGCGCCGGCAGGCCCATCGCGCTCAGCCGCGACCCGTCCGTCCCTCCGCGGATCGGCATCCTGATCGGCTCGATCCCCTCCGCCCGGATCGCCGCCTCCGCGACCTCGACGATCTCCGGGAAGTCCTCCAGATAGCGGCGCATGTTCGGGTACTGCGGTGTCACGTCGAGCTCCATCGACGCCGTCGGCTCACTCCCCACCACGTCCTCGGCGATCTCCCGCAACACCCTCACGTGGTCGGCCAGCAGATCGTCGTCGAAATCCCGCACGATCGCCCGGATCTCCGCCTGCGCCGCCGAACCCCCGAGCTCGTAGACGTGGATGAAGCCCTCCCGCCCCGACGTCGTCTCCGGCGTCAGCGTCGCCTGCGGAAGCCCCGCGACAACCCTCGCCGCCAGCCGCGCCGCGTTGACCAGCTTGCCGGTCGCGAACCCGGGGTGGACATCGACTCCCTGGATCCGGATCCGGACCTCCACGGCCGAGAACGTCTCGTCCTGGAGCTCGCCGATCGTCGACCCGTCCAGCGTGTACGCGCACTTCGCCCCGAACGCCTCGACGTCGAACAGCTCCGCCCCCATGCCGATCTCCTCGTCCGGCGTGAAGCCGATCCTCACCGTCGGGCGCCCCAGCTCCGGATGGTCCACGAGGTGCGCGACGGCCGCCATGATCTCTGCGATCCCCGCCTTGTCGTCCGCACCGAGCAGCGTGTCTCCGCTCGAGGTCACGAGATCCTCGCCCGCCTTGTCGCGCAGCTCGACCATCGTCTGCGGGTCGAGCACCGTCCCTGCACGCGGCAGGCTGATGACCCCGCCGTCGTAGTCTCGGTGGACGATCGGCTCGACGCCGGCCGCCGGCGCATCCGGGCTCACGTCGACGTGAGCCAGCAGGCCGATCACCGGCGCCACCTCAGGATCCGCGCCGAGCGCTCGCGTTCCCGCACGCGGGCTCGGTGGCAGCGTCGCCGTCACGTACCCGTCGTCGTCGAGCGTTGCGTCACCCAGGCCGATCTCTCGCAGCTCGGCAACCAGCAGCCGCGCGAGGTCCAGCTGTCCCGGCGTGCTCGGGCTCCCCTTCCGGTCGCGCTGGGCCTGCGTGTCGATCCGCGCGTACCGGACCAACCGCTCCAGCACATCCTCGGCCAGCGACTCCGCCAGCTCTGACGTGAACCCCTTCATCTGCGCTCGCCCGACTCCGACCCTGTCATTCCTGCCACCCCTCGATGCGCGACCGCACGTCCCCGAGGAACTCCGCCGCCAGGTTCCCGTCCATCGCCCGGTGGTCGAACGACAGGCACAGGTTCGCCATCGGCCTGATCCCGATCGACTGACCGTCGAGCACGACGACCCGGTCGACGACCGCCTCGAGGTCGAGGATCCCGACCTGCGGCTGGTTGATGATCGGCGTCCCCCCCGTCGTCCCCCACCGACCCGGGTTCGTGATCGTGAACGTTCCACCCCGAACCTCGTCCGGCGCCAGTCGGCCCAGCCGGGCCCGCTCGCCCAGGTCGAGGATCCGCTCCGCGAGCTCGGCCACCCCCAGCGTCTGCGCCCGCTCGATCACCGGCACGATCAGCCCCCGCTCGCCCAGTGACACCGCGATCCCCAGGTTGACGCTCCCGTGCCGGGTCACGATGTCGCCCTCGAGCGTCGCGTTCATCGTCCCGAACACGCACAGGCTCTCCGCCACGCACCGCGCCACGTACGGCAGCAGGCCCAGCCCAGCCGCCCTCCGCGCCCGCACGATCGCCGACATGTCGACCTCGATCACCGTCGTGCAGTGCGCAGCCGTCCCCAGCGACCGCGTCATGTGCTCGGCGATCGCCAGCCGCATCCGCGACAGCGGCTCGCTCACCGTCGCCCGCTCCGACCCGTCGACCCCCACCGCCTCGATCTCGGCCCCCCGCGGCCCGGGCCCGGCCGGTGGACGCTGCGCCAGGTACGCCTCGATGTCCTGCTTGCTGATCCGCCCGTTGCGACCTGTCCCGGCGACCTCGCTCAGGTCGATCCCCTGCAGCTCGGCCATTCGCAGGACGACCGGCGAGTGGTTTCGTCTCGACTCCCCGTCGCCCGCTGGCGCCGCCACGGTCGGCGCGGGATCCACGCCGGCTGGCGCCACCGGGTCCATGTCGCCCAGATCATCACCATCCGCCGAGGCACCGACCGCAAGCCTTGCCAGGACGGTCCCTACGACCACCGTCTCCCCCTCGGCCACCGCCAGCTCGAGCACCCGTCCGTCGGCCGGCGACGGGATGTCAGTGTCGATCTTGTCGGTCGAGATCTCGCAGATCGTCTCGTCCGCCAGGATCCGGTCGCCGACGGCCTTGTGCCATGCGGCAAGCGTTCCCTCGACGACCGAGACGCCCATCTGCGGCATCGTCACCTCGACGATCCGGCCCGCTGCCTCAGTACGCGAGGAGCTCACGGCACGTCTCCCGGATGTCCTCCACCTGCGGTAGGAGCGCCCGCTCCAGCGACGGCGAAAAGGCGACCGGCACGTCCGGTGTCGCCACCCGACGGATCGGCCCGTCGAGGAACTCGAAGCCGCGGTCGGCGATCACCGACGACACCTGCGCCCCAGCCGCGCACGTCGCGTTCGCCTCGTCGACGACGACGACCTTTCCGCACTCCCGGACCGCCTCGAGGATCGCCTCCTCGTCGAGCGGGACCAGCGACCGCAGGTCGAGCACCCTGATGCTCGCCCCCTCGAGGTCCTCGGTCGCCTCCAGTGCGCTCCACACCATCCCTCCGTAGGTGATCACCACCATGTCATCCCCCTCCCGCGCGACACGTGCTGTCATCGGCGTCTCGTACGCACCGCTCGGGACATCGCCCCTGATCCGCCGGTAGAGGTTCTTGTGCTCAAGGAAGCAGACCGGGTTCGGGTCGCGGATCGCCGCGATCAGCAGTCCCTTCGCGTCGGCCGCCGTCGACGGCGCCACCACCTTCAGGCCCGGCGCGTGCATCAGCCACGCCTCCGGGTTCTGCGAGTGGAACGGACCCCCCGAGAAGCCCCCGCCCGACGGCAGCCGGATCACGATCGGCACGGCCAGCCCCTGGCGGTAGTGCATCTTCCCGGCCACGTTGACCAACTGATCGAAGCAGCACGCCACGAAGTCCGAGAACTGCATCTCGCAGACCGGCCGCATCCCGACCACCGCCGCCCCGATCGCCGTCCCGACGATCGCCGCCTCGGCCATCGGCGTGTCCATCACCCGGTCGGACCCGAACTCCTCCAGGAGGCCCTCGGTCACCTTGAACGCGCCCCCGTACGTCGCGATGTCCTCGCCCATCACGAAGACCCGCTCGTCGCCGCGCATCTCCTCGCGCAGCGCGTCGGTGATCGCCTGGAGGTAGGTCATCTCAGGCATGTCGCCCCTCGTACGGGCGCTCACGCATATCCGCTCCACGGCCCCAGCCCGTCGCCCAGCGCCTGCGCCTTGCCTTCGCAGAAGACCCCGTCCCCGGCGGTCGAGGCGGCCGGCATCGGGTGCTCTCGCGCTCTCGCCAGAGCCTGCTCAAGCTCGGCCGCCACCTCCGCCCGCACGCTGTCGACATCGACTCCGATTGCCACGAGGCGTCGCTCCTCGAGCTCGATCGGGTCCCGGCCCCGCCAGTGGTCGACCAGCTCGTCCGGGACGTAGGCCATGTCGTCGTGCGCCGCGTGCCCGTGCATCCGCATCGTGACCGCCTCGATCAGCGTCGGCCCGCCCCCGTCGATCGCCCGCTCCCGGGCCTCCAGGGTCGCCGCGAAGATCGCCTCGACGTCGTTGCCGTCGACGCTCACCCCCGGGAACCCGTAGCCCGCGGCCCGCTCCACCGGGTCGACCGCGTACTGCAGGCGGGTCGGCGTCGAGTACGCGTACTGGTTGTTCTCCAGCACGAAGATCACCGGCAGCCGCTGCACGCCCGCCCAGTTCATCGCCTCGTGGCAGTCCCCCCGCGACGTCGCCCCGTCGCCCAGCCACGTCAGCGCGCACCGCCGCTCACCCCGCATCCGGAACGCCATCGCCATGCCGACCGCGACGAGCATCATGTCCGGGAGCATCGAGACCATCCCCACGCAGCCCAGCCGGTGGTCGCCGAAGTGGACGTTGCCGTCCCGTCCGTCGGTCAGCCCGCTCATGCGGCCCATGTACTGGGCGAAGATCCGCTCCGGCTCGACCCCCCGGATCAGGTGGGCCGCGAGGTCCCGGTGGAGAATGCACAGGCGATCCTCCGGCGCCATCGCGAACGCCGCCCCCGCCGAGACCGCCTCCTGCCCGAAGCCGTCGTAGAACGACCCCGGCACCTGGCCCTGGCGGTAGAGCGTCATCGCCCGCTGCTCGATGCCCCGCATCTCGAGCATCCGCCGCAGCAGTCCGGTCCGGTCGGCGATCGTCAGCCGGTCTGCATCGGCCGCCGGCGGGGCTTCTCCCGCGATCGCTGTCGCGCGGGCCTCCGGGTCGTCGCCGCCCGCTCCCCCGGCCGTGGTTGTCGTAGAAATCGCCATGGGCGTTCGGAAGCCGCCGAGTCTACCTCGCCCCTCCCGTGTTCCCGGACGCCGACCGTCTCGTCCGGTGGGCTGTTCGGGGTCGGGAGGCGAGTGTTGGGCGCGGTGTCCGGGTGGGGGGAGGCGCGTTGGGGGTGTCCCGGTTGGGAGGGGTGTTGGGGGTGTCCCGGTTGGGAGAGGGGTGTTGGGGTGTCGGCAGAGATAGTTGCTTGCGGCAAGCAACTATCTCTTCTGAAGGGTCCACGTGTGTCCTCGCCTCGCCTCGCCCCTCGCTCGCCTCACCCAGCCGAGCCCAGCCGAGCCGACCTACCGAACGAGTCCGTCAGCCTCCAGCCGGCCGATCAGGATCCCCGCGGCGATCGCGTCACCCCCGAGTGACAGGTGATAGCCGTCCGGCTCGCGGACATCGACCGTCCGACCCCGGTAGGTCATGTCCTGGCGGTAGCGATTGCCCGGCGTGAAGACGGGCACCAGGTCGATCAGCTCGACGCCCGGGCCGGACGCCGCCGCCGCGATCGCGTAGGCCCGGTTGATCGCCCGGAAGACCGGCTGGGCCGCGGCGTTTCGCGGTGTCGGTAGCGTGAACCAGAAGACCCGGCCGGCTCCGCCACGCAGATAGCTCTGCATCATCGACTCGGTCCGCCTGGCGAACGCCTGGACCCACGCATCCCCGCAGCAGTACGTCGTCGCACCCGACGCGTCCGGCAGGGCGAAGCCGTCGTTGGCCCCGATGAAGACGACCGTGACGTCCGGGTGGAGGCGCTGCGCCTGGGCCGCGGCGTGCTTGACCCAGTCGAACATGAACGGCTTCGAGATGCCCGTGCTGATGTGCGCCTCCCCGGTCACCTGGACGCCCTTGCCGGCGAGCTGGCTCCCCAGCATGTCGTCGAGCTCCTGGATCTCCGAGTCACCCGTCGCCAGCATCCGCAGCCGACCGCCGACGACCTGCACCGGTCGGGTCGTCCGCTCGCCGGACGCGCTCACGCTCACGCTCCACCGACCGAGCCGCTTCGCGAGGAACCTCGTCGTCGCCCGGCCGCCGCCACCGAGCACGACCTCCGAGCAGTGCGGGGTCTTCGCGCCGCCCGGCGCCGTGACGCACTCGAGCACCCCCGCTCCGGCCTTCGCCCCCGCCTCGCCGATCTCGACGACCGCTTCGTCGCCCAGCCGTGCCGGCGCCGGCCAGACCCCGACCGTCAGCCTCCCGTCCGACCGCGTCCCAGCCGCCGCCATCCCAGGCGACTCCGAGGATCCGCTCGCGGCGCCCTGCGCCACCCCGCAGCCGACCGCGAGGACCGCGGCGAGCCCGAGCGCCGTCCGACGTCCGCGCCCGCGTCCCCCCCTGACCACCCGCATGTGTGCAGAATACGCGCGGCTATCGCCACGCACCTCACGACCGCCGGGCGCACAGCCAACCGACTCACCGGCCTCGGCGCCACGGCCGGCCTCGCCGTCGGCCTCCTGCTGTCCCTCCTCATGCTCGCCCCGTCCGCCCAGGCCGACTGCGGCGGCGTGCAGGTCGCCAAGCCTTCCAAGCGGCCCAAGACGTATCTCCCGCCGCTCGCGCTCGGCGACTCGACGATGATCTTCGCGCTCCCCAGCCTGGCCGCCGAGGGATACGACGCGAACGCCCGCGGCTGCCGCCAGTTTCCCGAGGCGATCGCCCTCCTCACCGGCCTGCGCCACGCCCACACGCTGCCCACCTCGTCGTGATCGCGCTCGGCGCCAACGGATCGGTGACCGACGCCTACGTCAGTCAGGCACTGGTCGTGCTCGGTCACAAGCGCGTGCTCGTCCTCGTCACCCCCCGGGAGGCCGGCGGCGGCTCGGGTTCGGACGCCGTGACAGTCCGCGCCGAGGCCCGTCGCCACCCCGGCCGGGTCCACGTGCTCGACTGGGTCGACTACAGCGCCGGGCACCCCGCATGGTTCCAGCCCGACCGCCTCCACCTGACCTTCGCCGGCGCCCGCGCGTTCGCCGCCCTGCTCGCCCGGGCGCTCCCGCTCGCGACGCCGCCCGGCCACGCGCCTCCGACCAAGCCGGGCTCGAAGCCGGCGCCAAAGCCCACTCCGACTCCGACCGTTTGTCCGACCCGTGCGCCGACTCTCCCCCGCCCACCGACTCCGCTCTCCCCGATCAATCCCGCCCTCCCGGTGATCACGCTCGCGCCGGCGTCTCCGGCGGGCGGTGACGTGCTCCCGACCCAGCCCGACGGGCGGACCGTCAGCATCAGGATCGGCAGCCAGAGCCGGGTTGCGCTCGCCGGCAGCGTCGAGATCGCTCCCCGCCCGGGGCCCCCGGCGCCCCCGGTCGTCCCGGCGCCCCCGTTCGTCCCGGCTCTCCCCGAGCCCCCTGCCCTCCCGGCGTCCGTGCCGCCGCCGAGTCCGTCGACCCCGTCAGCGTCGACTCCGCCGGCCCGGGCGACTGCGCCAGCACGCGCGTGCATCCTGCTCGCGGCGAGGTCCGTCACGACGGTGAAGGTCGAGCTCGGACCGGCGTTCGCCGGGCTCCTGGCGGGCGGGCCGCAGCTCCGGGTCGACCTGATCGTGCGCGTCTTCGACTCGGCCGGCAAGCCCTACGGAGCGACGCGCAGCTTCCTGCTCGAGGCCCCGCCGTCGACTCAGCCCTTGGCGGCGGCCAGCCCGATCGGACAGGTCACGCCGGTCCCGCCGAGGCCGCAGTAGCCGGCGGGGTTCTTCTCGAGGTACTGCTGGTGGTACTCCTCGGCGTAGTAGAACGGCCCGGCCTTGGCGATCTCGGTGGAGATCGCCCCGTGGCCCTGGTCGGCGAGGCGTTCGGCGAAGAGGTCGCGTGAGCGCTCGGCGGCCTCGCGCTGGGAATCGTCGTTCCAGTAGATCGCCGAGCGGTATTGGGTGCCGAAGTCGTTGCCCTGGCGCATGCCCTGGGTCGGGTTGTGGCCCTCCCAGAACAGGCGGAGCATCTCGTCGTAGGAGGTCTGCTTGGGGTCGAAGACGACGAGCACGGCCTCGGTGTGGCCGGTCGATCCGCTGCACACCTCCTGGTAGGTCGGGTTCGGCGTGAACCCGCCGGCATAGCCGACGGCCGTCGTGTAGACGCCCGGCGCCTGCCAGAAGAGCCGCTCGGCCCCCCAGAAGCAGCCGAGTCCGAAGACGGCCTGCTCGAGGCCGTGCGGGAAAGGCGGTCCGATCGGGTTGCGCAGGACGGCATGGCGCGCGGGGAGGTGCATCGCCCGGTCACGGCCGGGGAGCGCCCGGGCGGGGTCGACCATCTTGCCCTTGAGCTTGAAGAGCGACATCAAAGAGGACATATCACCAGACTACGCGGGACTTCTTGCCGCTGGATCAACGTCGCCGGCCGTCGGGCCCGCCGCCACCCCGCCGTCCCCCGCCCGCCTCGATCCCACCGCCACCCGCCACCCGCCGTCCGCCCCGCGCGAACCCGCCCCCCACCCGCCGCCCACCCGACACGACCCCCCGCGCCCGCCCCGGCCAGCGGGGCACGCGACCCGACAAGGGCGTCCCCGGGGGCGCCGCCCACCAGCCGGCGCCCCCGGTCGCGGACGGTGCCGTCCATGGCCGAGCTGGGGACGAGAACGGACCCCTTGGCCTCCCAACGCCTGCGTCTACGGCAGGCGTCCCGTGAAGAGCGGTTCGGTGCGGCGCAGGGACGCGCCGGTCCCGGCCCCGTCGAGGTCGAGGCCGAGCTGGGCGCGGACGGCGATCCGCTGCTCGATCCGGGCGGCCTGGGCGGGGGTCAGCGAGCCGGCGGCGACGGCGTCGCGGGCGAGCGGCGCGGCGATCGCCGGGAGGTGGGCGCGGATCGCGTTGAAGACGCCCTGGAGGAGGGCGCGGGCGGCCGGGCGCGACGGACCGATCTCGACCGTGGCAGCGGTCGAGTCGATGCCGACCAGGCGGGCGATGAAGGCGTCGGCCTCGGCCTCGGTGATCGTCTCGTCGGCGACGCCGCGGGCGAGCAGGGGACGGGCGATCGCGGGGGCGGCGGCCGAGAGTGCGGCGAAGACCAGCCCGAGCAGGGCGAGCTCGCCGGCCGGAGCCGGATCGGCGCGCCGGGCGACGCGGATCGCGGTTGACCGCTGGACCGACCGCGCCGGCGTGGTCGCGGCGGCAGCCGACCCGGCCGAGGCGCCGAGCGCGGCGACGGACCCGAGCACGGCAACGACGACCCGCCCACCGGTCGGCCGAGCGCGGCGAACCGGAATCGCAGGGCCGCGGCCGGCGGCCAGTGCCTTGGGCAGGCGCTGGGCGGAGGGGCGCTTGGAAGCCCTCGGGGCGTTGGGGTCGTGTGGTCGATCGGACATGGCTTAGTTCTATGGCGGGGGCTTGTGGAGGGGGTAATGTCCGACTAAGAATTGGCTAAGCCGTGGCCCTCCGGTCGTGTCGGTACCCTGGGTCGACGGTGGTTGCGAGCCCGGATTTCGATCTTCAGGCCCATTCGACGTGCTCGGACGGCGAGCTTGAGCCTGCGGCGGTCGTGCGGCGGGCGGCGGCTGCGGGGGTCCGCCTGCTGGCGCTGACCGACCACGACACGGTCTCCGGCGTGCCGGAGGCGCTGGCCGCGGCGGCCGAGCACGAGATCAAGCTGGTCCCGGCGACCGAGATCTCGGCGCTCGACGGAGACGACGACCTCCACATCCTCGGCTATCAGGTCGACCACACCGACCCGGGGCTGCTCGCGGGCTTGGCCGACTCGCGGGCCGACCGGGAGGAGCGGGCGGGACGGATGATCGGCAAGCTCGAGGAGCTGGGCTTCGAGATCGACCGGGAGGAGCTCGACCGCCACGTCGAGGCGGGAGCGTCGCTCGGCCGGCCGCACCTGGCGGCCGCGGTCGTCGGCCATCCGGGCAACCGGTGGCGGCTCGAGCGGGAGGGGCGCACAGAGCAGTCGGCCTTTCTCGAGGCGTACCTGATCCCCGGACGGCCGGCGTTCAGCGGGCGGAGCCGGCCGACGATGTCCCAGGCGATCGAGATGATCCACGACGCCGGGGGCGTCGCCGTGTGGGCGCACCCGTTCTGGGACATCCCGGCACCGGCGGAGGTCCTGCGGCGGCTCGAGCGGTTCGCGGGCGACGGGATCGACGGGGTCGAGGGGTTCTACACGTCGCACACCCGCCACCAGGTGCGCGAGCTCCACCAGCGAGCGTGCGAGCTCGAGCTGCTGATCACCGGGTCGGCTGACTTCCATGGGCCGGGCCACCGGCGGTTCGACCGCTTCCGGGCGTTCGAGCTCTACGGTCTCGAGCCGCGGCTGGGGCCGATCGACCGGGTGGCGTCGGAGGCGAGCGCGGCGATCCGGTAGGCGAGGGCCTCGAGCGCGAGCTCGTCGGTCACGTTGAGGGCCATCCGGGCGCGGGTCTCGTCGACGAGGTCGAGCGCGGTCCGCAGGGCAGCTGGGTCCCGGCCGCTCGCCTGGGCGGTGAGCTCGGCACGGCGATCGACGGCGTGGATCAGGTCGGGGGCGCCGTCGAGCATCACGGCGAGGTCGCGGTACCAGAGGCCGGCGACCGAGAGGGCGATGTCGAGGGCGTCGGTGGCGGCGCGTCTGTGGGCGCGCTTGGCCCGTTCGGCCTGCTCGCGCTCGACCCGGCGGCGGTCGGTCCGGCCGGTCAGCTCGAGCTCGGCGGCGCCCCGCCGCGCGAGCTCGGCGGCGACGGCTTCGCCGCGGGCCGCGGTCAACGCGAGCAGGTCGACCCACGGCCGGCCGGAGAGGTCGCCGGCCAGTGCGGCGCAGGCGAACTGCTCGGCCACCCGGCGCAGCCGGTCGCCGTCGGCGTCGGCCAGCGACCGGGCGCGGTGGCCGTCGCCGAGCGAGAGCCGGGCGCAGGCGATCGCCGTCTGCGCGGCGACGCCGGCTCGCTCGAGGCGGGCGGCGAGCTCGGCCTCGGGAAGCGCGTCGAAGCGGACGTGCTGACAGCGGGAGCCGATCGTCGGGAGCAGCTCTCCGGGGCGGTCGGTGAGCAGGATCAGGTGGGCGTAGGCGGGGGGTTCCTCGAGCGTCTTGAGCATCCTGTTTGCGGTCGCGTCGTTCATCGTCTCGGCCCGCTCGATCACGAAGACCCGCCGGCGCGACTCGAACGGGGTGCGGCCGGCTGCGGCGACGACGGGCTCGTCGATGTCCGAGACGAGCATCTCGGCGGCGCCGCTGGGGGAGATCCAGCTGAGGTCGGGATGACAGCCGCGCATGACGCGGTCGGCGGCGCCGGCCGGATCGGTCGAGCCGTCGGCTAGCAGGGCGGCGGCGAACGCCCGGGCGGCGGTCCGCTTGCCGGTGCCGGCGGGGCCGCGGAAGAGGTAGGCGTGGGAGGCGAAGCCGTCGGGCGGAAGGGCGGGGAGGAGGACGGCCCGGGCGTGGGGATGGTGCTCGAGGCCGGGAAGTTCGATCGCCTGCGCCACGGTCTGGACCAGCTTATGGGCTACCGTCCGGGCGATGCCGACGCCGCGGGGACGCCTGATCACGATCGAGGGGATCGACGGGTCGGGGAAGACGACGCTCGCGAGCGGGTTGGTCGAGGCGCTGCGGGCCAGGGTCGGCGAGGTCGAGCTGCTGCGCGAGCCGGGCGGGGTGGTCGCGTCCGAGCGGATCCGCGAGCTGGTCAGGGACCCGGGGCTCGAGCTGTGCGACCGGGCCGAGGCGCTGCTCTACGCGGCCGCGCGGGCACAGCTCGTCGCCGAGCGGCTGGTGCCGCTCCTGAAGGCGGGGACGTGGGTCGTGCTCGACCGCTTCGTCGACTCGTCGCTGGCCTACCAGGGGGCTGGCCGGGCGCTGGGAATCGAGGCGGTCCGGGCGATCAACCTGTTCGCTACGGTGGGCCTCGAGGCCGACCGGACGCTGCTGCTGCGGGTCGACCCGGCGCTGGGACGGACGCGGGCGGCCGAGCGGGCGCAGGCGCCGGACCGGCTCGAGCTGGAGGGCGCGGAGTTCTTCGAGCGGATCGCGGCGGGCTACGACGCGCTGGCCCGGGCCGAGCGGGTCCGCGTGCGGGTGATCGACGCGAGCGAACCGGCCGAGCGGGTGCTCGAGCTGGCGCTGTCGGCGCTCTCAGACGTCATGTCTGCGGCCGCTCGCTGAGCGCGATGTGGTGCTGATGGCCGGTCGCGGGTCGGTGCGGGGTGCGGCGGCCAGGAGGCCGGCCGGTGCTCGGGCGGCGGCGGCTGGGCGACGGGTCTACGGGGCGAGCGGGGTGCCGGTCGCGGTGGCCGAGTCCTGGGGGAGGGCGATGAACGCCTCGGAGGTGATCGCGAGGCCGAGCGAGGGCGTGCCGATCGGGTCGAGCGAGAGGGCGCGGGCGGATGCGGCGAGCAGGCCGGCGCGGTCGCCGAGCTCGGTAGCGACGTAGGCGAGGCGAACCCATGGGGCGGCGTCGTAGGGGCTGCGGGCGGCAGCGCGCAGGAGGTAGGTCCGCTCGGTCAGGAGGAGGCCGCGGCGGTCGGCGATGATCCCGGCGTCGATCAGCGGGACGTCGTCGAGAGGGTCGAGGCGGGCGGCGAGGTCGGCGGTGGCGGCGGCCTGCTGGAGCCCGGCGGGGGTGGTCGTGGCAGCGGCTTGGTCGAGGGCCTGGTTGGCCTTGGACTGGGAGAGGGCGGGAAGGATCGCCGAGCCGCAGATCGCCGCGAGGCCGAGCGTGAGGCCGGCGAGGGCGAGCCGCGCGGCCGTGTGCGGGCGTCCGGAGGCGGGACGCGGGTCGGGCGGTCGGAGGGGCTTGGCGGCGGCGGCGGACACGGCGAGCAGGACGAGGGCGGGGAGGGTCACGCCGGGGATGTCCCAGTCCCAGTCGAAGACGCCGTGGACGAGCCAGGCGATCGCGGCGGCGAGGCACGCGGCCGCGAGGGCCTGCTCGCGTCCGGGCGGGGCGTGGCGGACGCGGCGCAGGGCGGCGGTGATCAGGGCGGCGATCCCACCGAGGGCGAGCAGGGCGCCGATCAGGCCGGTCTCGGCGAGCAGCTGGAGGGGGACGTTGTGGGGCTGGCGGACCGAGAGGGGGGGCGGCTTGCGGTAGAGCAGGTGGGTGGTCGGGAAGCTGCCGGCTCCCCAGCCGCCGAGCGGGCGGGCGGAGAAGGCGCCGGCGGCCTCCTTCCACCAGACCCAGCGGTTGCCGGAGTTCGTCGAGAGCAGGCGGGCGGGGTCGGAGACGGGGACGGCCTTGGCCTGGGCGAAGGAGTCGACCTGATGGGAGATCTCGCCGAACAGGCCGCGGGAGGAGACGAGCAGACCGATCAGCACGAGGGCGGCAAGGACGAGTCCGCCGCGGCGCAGCCCACGCCAGACGCGGGCCGTGCGGACCGGATCCTCGGGGTAGTAGGCCTCGGTGGCGATCAGCCGGCGGCCGGCGTAGGCGAGGGCGAGCAGGCAGAGGACGAGCACCAGGCCGAGCTCGAGACCGGGGGCGACGCGTTCGTGGAGGGGGACGTTGTCGTGGGTCAGGGCGCTGCGGGCGAAGGCGAAGGCGAGCGGGGGGACGGCGGCGAGCGCGGCGAGGGCGAAGGCGAGCAGGCCGCGGAGGCGGGGGCCGCCGAGCCAGGTCGTGGCGGCGAGCGCGACGAGCAGGGCGAGCACGCCGCCGCGGGAGTAGGTCATCCCGAGGACGGTGAGGAGGAGGGCTAGGCCGAGGAGCGAGCGGACGCGGGCGTTCGGCTGGCGGGTGACGTCGGTGCTCAGGCGCAGGGCCAGGGGGACGCCGAGCACGCAGAGCAGGCCGAGGGCGTTCCAGTAGTCGAGGGGGGCTCGCAGGCGGGAGAAGATCGCGGTCTGGTTGAGGTCGAAGAGGCCGGGGATGTGGACCCACGGGACGACCTTTCCGCCGAGCGCGTAGAGGGCGCCGGCGAGGCAGACGGCGAGCAGTCCGCGGGCGGCGAGCTCGGCGGGGGCGGTGACGCGGGAGGCGGCGGCGAGGGCGAGGGCGGCGACGAGGGCGTAGTCGATCGACCGGTTGAGCTCGATCCAGGTGTCGGCGGGCGAGACGCTCCAGAGCAGGGAGAGGCCGCACCAGCCTGCGAAGGCGGCGAGCAGGGCGACGCCGATCAGGGCGGCTCGCGAGGCGCGGGGGCGGTCGGACCCGCCGCCGAGCCAGGCGATCGCGCCGGCGAGGGTGAGCCCGGCGACGAGGACCTGGAGGCGGGTCTCCTGGGGGAGCGCGGTCGCGCCCTGGGCGAAGGCGGCGTAGGCGCAGGCGAGGATCAGCCCGACGAGCAGGCGGGGGCCGGCGACGCTCCTGGCGGGCGCCACGGGGCCGGCGGGCGGGGCCGCCGGGGGTGCGGGGCGGGTGAGCAGCAAGCGGCCATCATCTAGCATTGGCCGGCAGATGGGCACGATTAGGGGTCTTCTGAAGTGCTGGGTCGCCCTCCTCCTCGGTGGCTTGGCGATCGCCGCGCCGGCGTCGGCGGCGTCGGCCTTCACGACGCTCTTCAACGCGTACCGGCAGACCGGCGCGATCGCGTCGTGCAAGTACTCGGTCGCCCAGCTCCAGAGCGCGGAGAGCGAGGTCCCGCCGGACATCGCGCAGTACGCGCCGGACTTCCCGGCCGCCCTCCAGGCCGCCCTCCAGGCCCGCGCGCGGGGTGTCTGCGGCGGGTCGGGCAGCGCGAGCGCGACGGCGCCGAAGTCGGGGGCCGCGTCCAAGCCGAAGGGGCCGGCGCCGCCGAGCCCTGCCGGGGTGACCCCGTCGCCGAGTCGGTCGGTCGCGGCCGGGGCTTCGCCGATCGCGGCGGCGGCGGCCGCGGCGCCGACGGGCGGGGGGTCTGGAACGGGGAAGGTGGCGCTGATCGTCGTCGCGGCGCTGATGGCCGCACTGGCGGCGGCGGCCGTCTGGTGGACGGTGGCCGTGCTGCGTGGCCGGGATCCGGCGTGGATGGGACCGGCGGGTCACGCGCTGGGCGAGGTCCGGCTACGGGCGGGCGGCGCCCTGCGGGAGTTCGCCGACTGGATTCGGCTCGGGCGCTGAGCGCGGCTTCGGGCGTCGACGGGTCGGGCGGTCGGCCATGCTTCGGGGTCCCCGGGTCGGGCGCTGAGCCCGGTTTCGGGCGTCGACGGCTGGGGCGGTCGGCCATGCTTCGGGGTCCCCGGGTCGGGCGCTGAGCCCGGCTTGCACGGTCCACGGCGTCCCCGGCCCAGACGCCGAATTTGACCCCGCAAAGTGGTAGAATTTGGCTACGTAGAGCGGTCGTGACGACGCTAGATTGAGGTGTGCGTCGGCCGGGTGATTGTCGGAAGCACCGGCTGATCGAGCGTCCGCCGGACCGGTTCCGTCCGAGCGATTCGCCACCATCGTCCGCCCGCTTTCGGTAAGCAAGTAGAGGAGTAGTTCGATGGATGTCACGCCGCAGCCGACCCCGATCGAGGACGTCACGCCGGGTGAGGCGATGACGGTGCTCCGCCGTTTCACGACGGCGGGGTCCGACCCGTACGAGACGGTCGAATGGGAGCGGCGGGACGCGCGGATCGGCCATGGCGGCCGCATCGCGTTCGAGCAGTGCGACGTCGACTTTCCGAAGACGTGGTCACAGAACGCGACGAACATCGTCGCGCAGAAGTACTTCCGGGGTCAGCTGAGCTCGCCGACGCGGGAGCGGTCGGTCAAGCAGATGATCGGCCGGGTCGCCGGCACGATCTCGGGGTGGGGCCGGGCGCGGGGGTACTTCGCGAGCGACGAGGCAGCCGACGCGTTCGAGGACGAGCTGACCTTCATCCTCCTCCACCAGCTGGCGGCCTTCAACTCGCCGGTCTGGTTCAACGTGGGCTTCGAGGAGAACCCGCAGTGCTCGGCGTGCTTCATCCTGTCGGTCGAGGACACGATCGAGTCGATCCTCGAGTGGAACACGAAGGAGGGAATGATCTTCCGGGGGGGTTCGGGCTCGGGGATCAACCTGTCGAACATCCGCGGGTCGATGGAGCCGCTGGCGAAGGGCGGCACGGCGTCGGGGCCGGTCTCGTTCATGCGGGGGGCCGACGCCTGGGCGGGGACGATCAAGTCGGGCGGGAAGACGCGGCGGGCGGCGAAGATGGTCGTGCTGAACATCGACCACCCGGACATCCGGGAGTTCATCGGGTGCAAGGCGCGCGAGGAGGACAAGGCGGCGGCGCTGCGGGACGCGGGCTTCGACATGTCGATCGACGGGGACGGGTTCCACTCGATCCAGTACCAGAACGCGAACAACTCGGTCCGCGTGACCGACGAGTTCATGAAGGCGGTCGCCGACGACGGCGAATGGCACCTGACGAGCCGGGTGACCGGCCTCCCGGTCGGCGAGCCGCTGCGGGCACGTGAGCTGATGCGCGAGCTCGCCGAGGCGGCCCATCGGTGCGCGGATCCGGGAGTCCAGTTCGACACGACGATCAACAGGTGGCACACGTCGCCCAACAGCGGACGCATCAACGCGTCCAACCCGTGCTTCCCGGCGGATGCGCGCGTCCACACGACGCTCGGGCTGCTGCCGATCGGCGAGCTCGTCGACCGGGGCGAAGCCGGCGAGGACTTCCGTGTCTACACCCACCGGGCGACGGCGGAGCAACCGGGCCAGGGCGCGGCCGCGACGACGCCGGTCGCATTCATGCGCAACGGCGTCAAGCCGATCATCCGGCTGCGGTTCGCGAACGGAGCGGACCTGCGGTGCACGCCCAATCACCGGATCTGGACGATCAACCGCGGCTACGTCCCGGCGCAGGAGCTGACCCCGGATGATCGGGTTCTGCTCAACGATGCGCCGACGCCGGCCGCGGACGCGAGCTGGAGCCTGCCGGTCAGGGCGACGGTGCCGGCGAGGTCGGTCGCCGGTGGCGGCTCGGTCGTCCACCACGAGCTTCCGGACCGGTGGACCGAGGGGCTCGCCGAGCTGACCGGACACCTGATCGGGGACGGCTGGCTGACCGATGTGCAGACCGGCTGGGTCTACGGCCAGGACGACATCGACGACGGTCTCAGCGCGAGTCACGCGGCCCTCTTGACCGAGCTCGTCGGCGGCGTCTCGCGGCAGGAGATGGGCAACGGAACGCTCCAGCTCCGTGTTGGCAGCGAGGCTGTGCGCGAGCTGTTGCGGGGCATCGGAGTGAGCTCGGCGACGGCGCCCGGCAAGCGCGTGCCGGCCGCGGTCTTCACGGCGCCGCCGGAGGTCCAGTCGGCCTTCCTGCGCGGCCTGTTCGGGGCCGACGGGTGCGTCTCGCGGGTCGACGCGGGCGGCGAGGCCAACCGGTACGTCGGCCTCGGCAGCCGGAGCGAGCCCCTGCTGAAGGATGTTCAGCGTCTGTTGAGCGCGTCGGGCATCCGGTCACGGATCCACCGGATCACCGGATCGATCAAGCCTTCGTTCACATCCGAGCGCAAGGACGGCACGGTCGCCGAGTACACATCACGTCAGGGCTTCGACCTGCGGATCACCGGATCCGATCTCGCCCGCTTCGCGCAGGACGTCGGGTTCTCGGCGCCGCGCAAGCAGGCGGCGGTCGATGCGATCATCGACGAATGCGAGCTGTACCGCACGAAGGCGGGCACCGCTCTCGTCACGCGTGAGGACGACGGGCAGGAGGAGGTCTACAACCTGACCGAGCCGCTCCACCACTCCTACATCGTCGATGGCCTGGTCGTGGCCAACTGCTCGGAGTACATGCACGTCGACGACTCGGCGTGCAACCTGGCGTCGCTGAACCTGATGAAGTTCCGCCTCGCGGACGGCAGCTTCGACGTCGGGGCGTTCGAGCACGTGGTCGACGTCATGCTCCTGGCCCAGGAGATCATCGTCGGGCCGTCGAGCTACCCGACCGAGGGGATCGGCGTCAACGCGCGGGCGTTCCGCCAGCTGGGTCTGGGCTACGCGAACCTCGGGGCGTTCCTGATGTCCAACGGGATGCCCTACGACTCGGACAACGGCCGGGCGGCGGCGGCGGCGATCACGGCGCTGATGACCGGCCGGGCGTACGCGCAGTCGGCGCGGATCGCGGCGGGGCTCGGCTCCTACGAGCACTACGAGCTCAACCGGGAGGCCCACAACGACGTGGTCCGGATGCACCGGGAGGCGGCCTATGCGATCGCGGGCGCCGAGCAGGTCGACGAGAACCTGCTGGCGGCGGCGCGGCGCTCGTGGGACGATGCGCTCGAACTGGGTGAGCGGTTCGGCTACCGCAACGCCCAGGCAACCGTGCTCGCGCCGACGGGGACGATCTCGTTCCTGATGGACTGCGACACGACCGGGGTCGAGCCGGACTTCTCGCTGGTCAAGTTCAAGGAGCTCGTCGGCGGCGGTCAGATGACGATCGTCAACCGGACGGTGCCGCTGGCGCTGGCGACGCTGGGCTACTCAGACGAGCAGATCGACCAGATCGAGCGCCACATCGACGAGCACGCGACGATCGTCGGGGCGCCGGGCCTGGCCAGGGAGCACCTGCCGGTGTTCGACGTGGCGGTCGGCGAGCGGGCGATCTCCCACATGGGGCACATCAAGATGATGGGTGCAGTCCAGCCGTTCATCTCGGGGGCGATCTCGAAGACCGTGAACCTGCCGCAGACGGCGACCGTCGAGGACATCGCCGACGCGTTCACGCAGGCGTGGGAGCTCGGGGTCAAGGCGCTGGCGATCTACCGGGACGGGTCGAAGACGGCACAGGCGCTGCGCACCGACGCGCAGGAGGGCCGGCCGGTGGAGGAGCCGGTCGACGTCGATGCGGCGATCGCCGAGGCCCTGGCGAAGGCCGGGCCGAAGCGGCGGCGGATGCCGCAGGAGCGCCAGTCGATCACGCACAAGTTCTCGATCGGCGGCCATGAGGGTTACATCACGGCCGGGATGTACGAGGACGGGACGATCGGCGAGATCTTCCTGACCGACATCGGCAAGGAGGGGTCGACGCTGCGGGGGATGATGAACTCGTTCGCGACGGCGATCTCGATCGCCCTCCAGTACGGGGTGCCGCTGGAGACGCTGGTCCAGAAGTTCAGCTTCATGCGCTTCGAGCCGGAGGGGATCACCCAGAACCCGGAGATCCCGTTCGCGAAGTCGATGCCCGACTACATCATGCGGTGGTTGGCTTCGCGGTGGCTGGACGCCGACCAGCAGGAGGAGTTCGGCATCCTCACGCCGACCGTCCGGGCGCGCAAGGCGGCCGAGGAGGCGGCCCAGGCGTCGAGGATCTCGGATACAGCGGGACCGCCCGCCGATCACCAGGCCGATGAGCCCGGCGCGAGCAACGGCCACGGGAACGGAAACGGACACGGCAACGGCGGCAAGACCGGCGGGAGCGGCGGCCCACAGGCCGGGCGCGGCCGGATCCAGCCGGCGACCGCCGCGATGACCGACTCCCCGCCTGTCGTCCCCGCGCGACTCAAGGGCTTCGACCTCGGTCCGGCCTGCGGCCAGTGCGGCGGCATGATGCAGCGGACCGGGTCCTGCTACACGTGCGGGAGCTGCGGGAACAACACCGGCTGCGGGTAGC
>DASZKP010000030.1:0-20004 GCA_035553395.1 Solirubrobacteraceae bacterium
CGCACGCGTGGCTCCGGCCGAATATCTCACACTCACGCTGGACGGGCGGATAGTGTTCCGGCAAATCCGTTCGCCGCTTGAGGAGAGTGAGGATCGAGATGGACCGGGACCGCACCACACGACACACCGGCCTGCCGCCCCGCCGCGTCCGCGCAGTCGGTCTGCGGAATCTCACGGCCGCCGTCGCGACCGGCTTCCTGCTCGTGCTCGGCGCGAGTTCAGCGGCCGGCGCGGCGAGCGCGGCTCAGCCGCCGGCGCTCTCGCTCCTCCCCGGCCTGACCCGGACCTGCTCGAACGCCTACTACGACGGCGACTCCCGCCTCGGGCCGGCCCAGTTCCAGACCGTCGGCATGGTGGCGCCGATGCTCTTCGGCTACAACCGTACGGCCGGCCTGACCGACGCCCAGTTCATCGCCACCTACTGGGATGCGACGGCCAACGGCGGCTCCGGTGGCTGGCGCTACCCGCCCGACAACGGATATCTCCTGATCGGCGGAAGGCCGATCGAGTTCGTCGGGACGCTGTCCACAGGCGAGTTGATCGACCGCTTCGGCAGCGAGTTCGGCAGCTTCCTCGCCCCCGAGGACACGCCGTACGCCCAGCGGTCGCTGCCGCCGATGAGCCTGGACAACTTCGATCCGGCGTACACATGCAACTACCACCTGTACAGGGTGATCAAGCCCTTCAAGGCTGACGAGGGCGTGATCGCCCCGGCCTTCGGTCAGCCGGGATTCGGCCTTCAGATCCAGCTCAACTCGACGCTCGTCTCGGGCGCGCCGACGAGCGGCTACAACGTGATGTGGCTGATCAACAACGGCTATCTCGCCCGCGACAACTGATCCCCGGCTCGGCGTCGGCCGCCGTCCACCCGAGGTCGGTCCGCCGGCTCGAGCCGGACCCGGCTCGGACTACGGTCCTCGCCGACCTGAGGTTCGCCGGCGGCGGGAGGAGGCGGTCGGTTCCGGTGTGGGCGAGCTCCAGTCACCAGGCCTCGTGTCCCGCGGTTGCCATCAGCGGGCCTCGGCTCCCGTCGCCGTGTCCGCGGCCCAGTTGGCGAGGGCGGTTGTCAGGCCGCGGACGAGCCGGTCGAAGCTGCGGTCGATGTCGACGGGCAGGCCGAACCCGCCGCCGGCTTCGAGCGTGACGAATCCGTGCAGGGCTGAGCGGAGTGCGCGGGTGGCGTCGATCGCGTCGTTGTCGCGTAGCTCGTAGCCGGCGAGGACGTCGGCGGCTACACCGACGACGGCCATGCTCGCGGCCGTGTCGTCGGCGTCCCCTGGCGCTCGCGCGCGTTGGGCGGCGGCGTAGCGGCCGGGGTGCTCGAGCGCCCAGCGCCTGTACGCACTTGAGATCGAGCAGATCGCGTCGCCTCGCTCGCGCCCGACGGCGGCGCGAGCGAGGACGTCGGCGAGCTCGTTCTTGGCGCGCACGGCGAGGCTGCGCTGGAGCCCGGCCATGCCGTCGATGTGCTTGTAGAGGGACGGCTGTCGCACTCCGAGGCGGCCGGCCAGCGCGGCCAGCGTCAGGCTGGCAAGCCCGATCTCGTCCGCGATGCGCTGGGCTTCGTCGACGACCTTGGACTCCGTCAGCCCGGCCCTAGGCACGGCTGTTCACCGTCGCCAGGAATCGGAGCACCGCCGCGGCCGTCAGGTCGGGGCGCTGCGAGGCTGGGTAGTGCCCGCATTCGGGGACTATGACGACCTCCCCATGGAGGGTCTCCTTCCCCAGAGGGGAAGTCCGCCGATGACAGCCGCTGCGCCGTCACCCAGGTCCCATTTGAGAGGCGGGGCATCCTGTCAGGCGCCCGCGGTCGCGGGCAGCCAGCTGAAGCGGCGGACGGCGAACACGGCCGCGGCGATCGCCCACGCCGCGAGCGCGAGCAGGTCCGTGGGCGCGAGGGCTGCGCTGAAGGACGCGTGCACCGACGCGACGTGGAGCGCGTTGGCCAGGTGCTCGATCGGGAAGGCCTCGGCGACGTCCCGCAGACCGTGAGGAAGTGTCGACGTCGGGATCCACACGCCTGAGATGAAGTACAGCGGCAGCAGCGACGCCTGGACGATCGGCTGGGCCGCGTCCGCCGACCCGATCATGCCGGCCACGGCGTAGCCGAGGCAGGCGAACGTCAGCGTGCCGACGACCACGGCGCATGCGATCGCGCCGAGCGCCCCGGCCGAGAAGCTGACCCCGTAGCCGAGGCGCGCGATCACGAGCAGCAGGGCCGACATGATCAACCCGGTGATCAGCGTCGAGATCGCCTGGCCACCGATCAGGATCGCCGGCGGCACCGGCGTCGCACGGCGTCGCTTGAGGACGCCCGATTCGCGGGTCGCCGCGACCGAGATCACGAGGCCGGCGTACGCGGCCGTGATGATCGACAGCGCCATGATGCCGGGAACGTAGAACTGCACCAGCTTGACGTGTACGCCGTCGACCGTTGTCGTCCCCTTGCCGAAGACGCCCGCGAAGATCACGAGCAGGAGGATCGGAAACGCGAACGTGAAGAACCGTGCACGCGGATTGCGGGCGCTCGCCAGCAGTTCGTGCCGCGTCTGGTGGGCGAGGAGCGCCAGTGAGCCGCGCGCGGCTGCCGAGCGCCGGGCCGCACGCGGCCCGGCCCCGGCGACACGGGGGTCGCCCTTCAGCCAGCGGATGAGGCGACGGACGAGGAAGAACATCCGGTCAGCCTCCCCTCGGCCGGCCAGCGGCGCCTGCGGTCGCGGCCTGGCGACGCCGCCAGACTCGCAGCAGGAAGCGAAACAGGAGGAACATACGATCAGCTCCCTTCGTGCTCTGCGGTCAGAGCCAGGTAGACGTCTTCGAGGGTCGCCCGCCGGACTTCGAGATCATCGAGCTCGACGCCGTTCTCGAGAGCCCAGCCCGACAGGCTGTGCAGGTCGGCGGCGACACGGGCGCTCGCAACCGCGACCCGCCGACCCGGCTGGTCCTCGACGCGCTGCGCAAGCGTTCCCGGGAGGTCGCGTGCGTCGACGTGCGCCGGCAGCGTGAAGATCATCCGCGCCGCTGCCCGGTCGCGTCCTCCGAGCGTCCGCGGCGTGCCCTGGGCGATGATCCGGCCGCCGGCGATGATCGCGATCCGATCGGCCAGGCGCTCGGCCTCCTCCATGTAGTGCGTCGTCAGGAAGACGGTCTTACCGAGCGTCCGCAGGCCGTCGATGACGCTCCAGGCCGCCCGACGGGCCGACGGGTCGAAGCCGGTCGTCGGCTCGTCGAGGAAGATCAGCTCGGGATCGCCGATCAGCGCGAGCGCGACATCGAGGCGGCGACGCTGCCCGCCCGAGAGCGCCGTCGCCCGGTGCTCGGACTCACGTGCCAGGCCGACGAGCTCGAGCGTGTCGTCGACCGACCGCGGCGCTCGGTAGTAGCCGGCGTACAGCTCGAGGCACTCGCGGACGCTCACGCCCGGCTCGGCCGCCGATTCCTGGAGCACGATGCCGATCCGCTCCCGCCAGGCCTGGGACGCGCGGGACGGGTCGGTCCCGAGTACGCGCACACTGCCCGCGGTCGCGTCGCGGAAACCCTCGAGGATCTCCACGGTCGTCGTCTTGCCGGCGCCGTTCGGGCCCAGGAAGGCGAAGATCTCGCCCCGCACGACCTCGAGGTCGATCCCGCGGACCGCCTCATGAGTACCGTAGCGTTTGTGCAGTCCGCGCACCGAGATTACGGCGTCGGCGGACCCCTCCGGTTGGGCCGCGGTGCGCTGTGCGACGGCGGCATCGAGTGAGTTGGTGATCATGCTCGACAGGCTAGGCCGCGACCCGCGCCGCGTCATCGGCTCCAGGGCCTAACTTCGACTTCCACCTCCGGGTGGAGACGGCGCGGCCGGGCTCCACCCGCGAGCCGATGACACGCCGGCCCGGGCCGCCTATCGTTGGGCCGATGATCGGGTCCTTCGGCCGTCGCGTCCTCGGCTACTTCACAAGCGGCGGCGTTTGGACGATGCCCGGCGAGCGGGTGCCGCCGGAGATCGTGTTCCTGCGCATGCTCGGCCTCGGCTACCTCGGCCTGACGATCGTCGGCACGGTGACGGCCGACCCGCGCCCGTCGCTCGCCGGCGACGGCCTGGCCGTCCTCGCCGCGCTCTGCGTGCTCTGCCTGGGGGTCGTCGTGACGAACCCTCGGTCGCCGGTCTCGCCGCGGACGCGGCTGATCTGGCTGGCCACGGTCGTCGGTGCCGCGACCGTCCTCGCCGCCGTCCAGCCCGACGGGATCTGGGAGGTCACGCCGTACTACGTGGGGATTGTCGCCGCGATGCGACTCGACCGACGGATCGCGATCTGGGCGCTCGGCTGCTCGATTCTCCCGCTTGGGGTGGTCGCCTCCTTCGACAACCATTGGGGCGGTGCGGTCTCCACGGTGATCGGCGCCGTCCCGTGGTTCCTCGTGATGCGCCAGATGCGACGCATGCGCGAGCAGAACATCGAGCTCGAGGCCTCGCAGGCGGCCGAGGCCCGCGCGGCCGTCGCGGCCGAACGCGGTCGACTGGCCCGCGAGATGCACGACGTCCTCGCCCACACGCTCTCCGCGCTCGCCCTCCAGCTCGAGAGCACCCGCCTGCTCGCCCACGACCGCGGCGTCGACACCGACGTCTCGAGGGCGATCGACCAGGCTCACGGACTCGCCGCCGGCGGACTCGAAGAGGCCCGCCGCGCGATCTCGACCGCCCGTGGTGACGTCCTGCCCGGGCCCGAGCGCCTCGAGCGCCTAGCCGAGGCATTCGCCGAGCAGAGCGGCCTGCCCGTGGCGTTCGACGTCACAGGTGAGCCGCGGCAGCTGCCCGCCGATGCTCGGCTGGCCGTCTACAGGACCGCTCAGGAGGCGCTGACGAACATCCGCCGCCACGCTGCCTCCGACCGGGTCGCGCTCCGCCTGGCCTACCGCGACGACGCCGTCGAGCTCGTGATCGAGGACCACGGCGCCCTCGTCGCGGCCCACGACCCCGCCGCCGCCCACGCTGACGCCGCCGGCCCGGCGGGCGCTGTCCACGGCGTCGGGTACGGCCTGACCGGGATGCGCGAGCGCGCCGAGCTCGCCGGCGGCCACCTCGTCGCCGAGCCGACCCGTGGCGGATTCCGCGTCGAGCTGTGGTTGCCCGCATGAACGACCCCGCGCCGGGGGCCGGCGGGCGGGTCCGGGTCCTACTGGCCGACGATCAGCGCCTCGTCCGCGAGAGTCTCTCGACGCTGCTCGGTCTCCTCGGCGGGATCGAGCTCGTCGCCGCCGCGTGCGACGGAGAGGAGGCGGTCGCCCTGGCGATCGCGCACAGACCCCAGGTCGTGCTGATGGATCTGCGGATGCCCCGGATGGATGGGATCGCCGCGACCCGGCTCCTGCGCGAGCGCCTTCCCGACGTGGGGGTGATCGCCCTGACGACGTTCGCCGACGACGAGAGCGTGCTCGGCGCGCTCCGCGCCGGGGCCCGCGGCTACCTGACCAAGGACGCCGGGGCCGCTGACATCAAGGCGGCGATCCTCACGGTCGCGGCCGGGGACGCAACGCTCGACCCGGCGGTCCAGCATCACGTCGTCGAGGCCCTGGCCGGACGCGGCGCCCCCGCGGGCGCCTGCCGCGGGGAAGTCGAGCTGCCGGATGGTCTGACGCCACGTGAGGCCGAGGTCCTCGAGTTGATCGCCGACGGGTTGACCAACACCGAGATCGCAGAGCGTCTGTTCGTCAGTCCGACCACCGTGAAATCACACATCAACCATCTCTTCGCAAAGGCCGGCCTCCGCGACCGGGCGCAGGCCGTGGCCTACGCCTTCCGCGTCGGGCTGGCGACCCCGCCCGTCTGACGCGGCGCAACGCGGCGGTCCGCCGCTCGGGGCCCGCCTGGTCGCGTCAGGGTGGTCGCGCCACGGGACGGCTTGCCACAATGACGCTGCACACGGCGATCAGGCGCAGCGACACGAAGCGCACGGAAAGGACGGAGATGTCCGAGCCGACCGGAGTCCGACCCGACGATCCCTACGGCGGCCGGCAACCAACAGCTCACGAGCGGCGGGCGGGTCTGCCGTGGGATGCGTCGTACGTCGACGG
Source organism: Solirubrobacteraceae bacterium (assembly GCA_035553395.1). Classification (GTDB taxonomy): domain Bacteria; phylum Actinomycetota; class Thermoleophilia; order Solirubrobacterales; family Solirubrobacteraceae; genus Palsa-513. The sequence continues at coordinate 6,055 of DASZKP010000030.1, forward strand.
TCCGGCGCCCTGGGACGTCGGACCACAACCGGCGATAGTGCGTCTGGCGGGCGAAGGCGCCTTCGCCGGCGCAGTTCTCGACGCGGGATGCGGGACAGGCGAGAACGCCCTTCATGTCGCCGCGCGCGGCCTTCACGTTCTGGGAATCGATGTCGCGCAGACGGCAGTGTCGATCGCGCGGGAGAAGGCCGCTCGCCGCGGCATCGACGCCGAGTTCGTCGTTGCCGACGCCCTGCGCCTGGAGCGGTTGGGCCGAGCGTTCCAGACGGTGCTCGACTGCGGGCTGCTCCACACGTTCGACACCGACGAGCGGCGCGACTACGTGGCGGGTCTGGCGTGCGTGACGACTTGTGGCGGGAACCTGTTCGTGCTGTGCTTCAGTGACGTCGGACCTGATACCGGCCCGCATCCGATCAGTCAGGAGGATTTGAGGGCAGCCTTCAAACGGAGCGGCGGCTGGAGCGTTGCGTCCGTCAATCCGGATCGGATCCAGACAAGGTTCGGCGCGCAGGGTGCACCGGCGTGGTTGGCGAAGATCGAACGAATCTAGCCACCTGGAATCGAGGGGTCGCCTTGAACTACGCACGGATCGTCCTGGGCCTGATCATCCTGATCGCCGCCGTCTTCTTCCTGCTCAATGTCGTGATCGTCGGCGGCATCTTCGGAGTCTTTGCTCTGATCGTGCTGATCATCGTCGTCAAGGAGGGGCTCTAGTAGTACTTTGGTAGCCCGTAGGTAGGATTCGTGGCTGGCCCGGCGAATCCCTCTTGTGTCTGGATTTGACGCGAGGGGGAAACTTGAGGGAGCTGATGGCGGCCGTGGACGCGGATCTTGATGTTGACGGGCCGGCCGTGGTGAAGGCGCGGCTTGAGGCGTTCGGGGCTGATGTGTTGGCGCGGGCGATGAACCGGCCGGTTCAACTGGTCAATGGCGGGCTGTATCTGCGGGGGTTGATCGAGCAGGGGTCGAGGAAGTCGCTGCAGCCGCTTGTCGCGCGGTTGGGTGACGATGCGGAGTATGAGAGCATGCAGAACTTTCTGGCTGCCAGTCCGTGGGATCCGGGGGATGTCGTGCGGTCGGTAGCGGAGCGTGTCGCGCCCGTGATCGATGTGCAGGCGTGGGTCCTTGACGACACGGGCTTTCCGAAGGACGGGAAGAGCTCGCCGGGCGTCAAACGCCAGTATTCCGGGACACTTGGGAAGATCGGTAACTGCCAGTTGGGTGTCTCGCTGCACGCCGTCGGCTCGCTTGGGACGGTGCCGTTGGGGTGGGAGTTGTATCTCCCGAAGGACTGGTGCGAGGACCCCGAGCGGCGGCGTAAGGCGAAGATCCCGCCCGATGTCGTGTTTCGCACGAAGCCCGAGCTTGGCGTTGATCTGGTCGAGCGGGCAGCGTGGTGGGAGGTCCCCGCCGCCCCGGTGCTGGGGGATGAGGCGTATGGCGATAACACTGCGCTGCGCGAGCGTCTGCACCACGCGCACCGGGAGTATGTCCTGGCGATCGGCGCGCAGACCACCGTCTACGCCACTGAGACGACGTTCAAGCTCGCGGCGCGTAAGGGCAGCGGGGGTCGCCCGCCGACGAGGCCGCGCGCCGACCGGGAGCCCGTCGCGATCAAGGACCTGATCGCCAGCCTCGGCCAGGCTGCGGCGCAGACCGTGACGTTCCGTGACGGGCCCAACGGCGTGCCGATGACCTCGCAGTTCATCTTCGTACGTGTCCGGGCAGCCCACGAGATCGCGGGCCAGACCGAGGCGCCGCGCGAGGAATGGCTGATCGCCGAGTGGCCTGAGGGCCGCGACCAGCCGCTGGATTACTGGATCTCGAACCTCCCCGCGGACACCGCGCTTGAGCGCCTCGCGCGACTCGCCAGACTGCGCTGGAAAATCGAGCTGGACTACCGCCAGCTCAAAGGCCAACTCGGCCTCGACCACTACGAAGGCCGCTCCTACCTCGGCTGGTATCACCACACCGCCCTCGTGACCGCCGCGCACGGCTTCCTCACCATGGAGAGGATGCGCCCAAAAGCCCGACGGCCGATCTGACACTCGAACAAGCCGTGCTGCTCCTGCAGCCCCTGTTCAAGTGCTGGGACGGCCAATGCCACACCTGTCAGCAGCTGGTCAACCTCGACGACTTGGTCCTGAATCCTGTCACACGCCACGAGTGAAACCTACCAAAGTACTACTAGGAACTCGTGCGGACCGACCTTCGGCCTGCGAAGCCGAGCACGGCCGGAGGCCGTGGCGCCACGGGCCGACCCGGGCTCGTCGACCGCGGCGACGTCGCGATCGGGCTTGATCTAATCCCGAGCAGCATCGCGTGCGGTCGACGCCTGGTCGACCGCGTGGAGGTGCCGTACAACTGGAGTCGCTCCGTGTCTGTTCAGTTCGACCACCTCGCCATCGCCGCAACCGACAAGCAACGCTCGGCCACGTTCCTGACGTCTCTGCTCGGCCTGCCCGAGCCGACGAGTTGGGGGCCGTTCTTGAGCGTCCACCTCCACGACGGTGTCCATCTCGACTACGCCGAGCCAGGCATCGAGTTCCCCGGGCAGCACTACGCGCTGCTCGTCTCCGACGAGACCTTCGACCACGCGCTCGACCGGATCAGGGCCGATGGCGTCGCGTATTCGGCGGGGCCCGGGCACACGCCCGGCGAGATCAACCACAACCATGGCGGCCGCGGTGTCTACTTCGACGACCCATCGGGCCACCACTTCGAGTTGATCACCCAGCCCTATGGAGCCGATCTCTAGCCGGGCCGCCTGCCCGCTCATCACGCAGCCACGAGATCCCGCCGGCCGACCGGCTCGCCCAGCCCCAGCCGGTAGCCGTCGGCCAACCTTCCCAGCGCCCCCTCCCACGTCGCGCCGTGGACCCCGGCGAGCGCCGCCCGGGCCAGCCGCCCTCTGAGCAGTGGATTCCCGGCCAGCTCGACGACCGCCCCGGCAAGCGCCTGCGCCGACGCCGGGCACAGGATCCCGGTCGCGCCGTCGGTGATCAGGCCCGTCGGCCCGCCTGCGGCGACCGCGACGACCGGCGTACCGCTCGCCTGGGCCTCGAGCACGACCTGGCCGAACGTGTCCGTCTGGCTGGCGAACAGGAAGACGTCCGCGCTCGCATAGGCCTCGGCCAGCCGGTCGCCTGACAGCCAACCCAGGAAGGTCGCATGCTCGCCGAGCCGCTCGCGCAGCTGGCCCTCCTCCGGCCCGCCGCCCGCCAGTACCAGATGCAGCCGGGGGTCGATCGCCCGGGCCGCGAGGAACGACTCGGCGAGCAGATCGACCCCCTTCTCCCGGGTCAGACGCCCCGCGTAGAGGACGTTGACCTCCCCCGGCAGGAGGCCGGCGATCCGCTTGGCCGGGTCGAAGCGCCCGACGTCGACACCCCGGTCCCACCGGGCGATCCGCTCGGCCGGCACGCCCAACTCGACCAGCCGCAGATCGGACGACGGGCTCGGCGACAGCGTCACCGCGCACGCCCGGTAGAAGGCCCCGAGCGCGATGTCGGTGATCGTCGCGAGTCCCGGAACGCCCGACCGCAGCCCGGCGTAGGCGCCGAGCTCGGTGTGGTAGCTGCCGACCACCGGGACGCCCATGACCCGCGCGAGCAGCCACGCCGCGACGCCCGACGGCCCCGGCGAGCACACGTGGACGAGGTCGTAGCGCCCGTCGGCCAGCGTCTCGACGATCGCCGGCAGGCTCGGCACGCCGATCTCCAGGCCCGCGTAGTAGGGGATCTCGACCTCGGCGACCGCGCTGAGGCGCCGGTCGACGTTCGCGTCGGTCCCGATCACCTCGACGTCGAAGCCCGGGACGCCGCGCTCGCGGATCTCGTCCAGCGTGTGCGTCACCCCGTGCATCCCGCCGAGCCCGTCGGCGACCAGGGCGATCCGCGGACGGTCGCCCTCGCTGCGCGTCAGCTTCGACTTCTCGCGTCCGAGGAACGCAGTCGCCGTCGCGTAGGGGATCACCGGCATGCAGGCATCGAGGAGGCCCAACGCCGCAGCCTCGACGTCCAGCTTGCCGCCCGGCTCGAACATCCGCACGGCGTCCGACACCACACCCGCCAGCCTGCGCTCGTGCAGCCGCCGAGCCCGGCGCGCCAGATCGGCGTGGCTGAAGCTCTCGCCCTGCATCAGCCCGAGCAGCTGATGCTCGTCGGTGACGTCGAGCTCGACGCCCGACAGCCACGCCCGCAGCAGGCCGCGGGCATCGTCGGGACCGAGATCCCCACCGCTCGCCCCGTGGCGGACGTCGCCCTCCCGGAGCAGGCGCTCGACGATCTCGAGCACGGCCGCCGGATCGCTGGCCGCATCGCTCTCGCCCCGCCCGATCGACCGGATCGCCAGCGCCATCGCCGAATGGGCCCACTTCGCCGCGCTGCCCTGCTCGCCGTGCCCGCTCGCCCGCCCGGCCCGGACGTGGGCCAGGAAGTCGGCCGGCGTGGACGCCTGCGGCGTCTGCGTGTACGTCCGGCCGATGTCGACCCCCGCGTGGTCGTCGGTCCCCCCGATCCCCGTCCCGCCGTGCGTCTCGATGTAGATGAACGCCGGCAGGTTGAGCTCCTTCGCCCGCGACCCGTTGCGCGTCTCCCAGATCGGGAACAGCTGGGCCAGGCGGCGCCGGTGACGCGGTGTGAGCGGTGCCTCGACCGCATAGAACGGGTGCGCCAGCGCGCACGTCAGGTCGTGCTCGGCGAGATACGCCGCGCAGACCTCGACATCGTCGTTGTGAGCCCGCAGCCATTCGTGGTCGGCCGGGGTGATCCCGTAGCACAGCACGTGAACGGCCTGCGGCTCGCCCCGAAACCACGCCGTCAGCTCCTCGGAGAGGAACGTGTCATCCAGATGCTCGAGCTTCAGGCACCCGGCGATCGTGTCGTGGTCGGTGATCGTCACGAAGTCCATGCCCCGGCGCTTGGCCAGCTCATAGACCTGCTCCGGCGGGGTCGCACACTCGGGAAGGCCGAGCGAGCGCTGTACGCCCAGCTTCGAATACTGCGACGCGGTCGAGTGGACGTGCATGTCGACTCGAGTCGAACTGGCGGTAATCCTGGCGGTCATCTGACACCCCCGTCGTAGGTTTGCGACGTGTAGTCGGATGATTCCGCTGCAAATGCCACACCGAGTGAAGATGACGCTCTCGTCCGGTGACGTTTTGGTGAAGTCGCCGGGACCCGGTCGTGCGATCGAGAACGATGCCCGAATGACGGTGACGATCCGATCTGCCGGCGACCGGATCACCGTGGAGCGCGGCCAGATCAGCACGGAACTCGTGCTGCGCCCATTCTCCCTGACCCTCCGGCGCGCCAACCGCCGCCTCCTGCGCGACGCCGGCTTCTGGGTCCAGGACGGCCGCGTCGAGGACCTCTTCGTCCATCTGACCGAAGGCGTCATCGCCCACGAGGAGGCCGGCCTCCCTGAGCGCGCGCTGTGGGCCGCCCCCGCCCGCGAGCTTCCCGACGGGGTCCAGCTCACCCTCCACCTCCGCGGCGGACGCCAGGCCCGGCTCGCCGTCCTGCTCCCCGCGACCGACCGCCTCGTGCTCGAGTTGACCGCCGACGGCGATCCGCTGCGCCTCGGCGCCGACTGGGACACCCGTTCGCGCGAGCGCTTCGTCGGGCTCGGCGCCCGCCACTGCGTCTCCTTCGACCAGGCCGGTCGGACCGTCCAGCTCGGGGCCGACCGCCGCTACACCGGCCCCGACTGCCCGCCCGAGTTTCTCGCCCAGGGTGGCATTCCCCAGGGCGACTGCGCCCCCGCTCCGTGGCTCCAGTCGAGCCGCGGCTACTCCGTCTGGGCCGAGACCCACGCCAACGGCACGCGTTTCGAGATGGGCGCCGAGCGGGTCAGCGTCTCGACCCGTGCGGCCGCCGGCCCCCTCCGCGTCCACCTGCTCTGCGCTCCGACTCCGGCCGCTCGCCTGCGGGCCTACTGCCGGCTGACCGGGTTCGCACCCGTCCTCCCCGAGTGGGGCTACGGGTTCTGGAAGAGTCGCGATTTCCACGAGCATCGCGACGACGTGATCGACGACCTCGACGGTTGCGTCCGGCACGGGATCCCGCTCGACGCGATCGTCCTCGACTCGCCCTGGGAGACCCAGTACAACACCTGGGAGTTCAACCCCCACCAGTTTCCCGACGCCCCCGGGATGATCGCGCTGCTGCGGGCCGCAGGCGTCAGGACGGTGGTCTGGACGACGCCGTGGGTCAACATCGACTCGACCGACGGACAGATCCCCCCGCAACCGGAGTCCGAGCGACTCCACCAGGCTCCGGCCCCCAACTACGCCCCCGCCGCCGAGGCCGGGCACTTCATCCGCGGGGCCGACGGCGAGCCGTTCGTGACCCAGTGGTGGATGGGAACCGGCTCGCCGGTCGACTTCACCAACCCCGCGGCCGAGGCATGGTGGCGCGAATCGGCCAAGGCCGTCCTGCGGCTCGGCGTCGCCGGGATCAAGGCCGACGACGGCGAGGGCTACTACCTCCCCGACGACGTCCAGTTCGCCGACGGGCGGACCGGCGCGGCTGCCGCCTGGGCGTCCGGGGGCCTCTATCGGCGCTGCATGCAGCGCGCACTCGACGAGGTCCACCCCGCCGACGGGATGCTCTTCGGCCGCTGCGGCTGGTCGGGACAGCAGGCGGCCGGGATGACCTGGGCCGGCGACCAGGCGTCCGACTGGTGGTCGCTGCGCGTGCTCGTCGTATCCACGCTCGCCGCCGCCGCCAGCGGCATCTCGAACTGGTCGCACGACGTCGGCGGCTACCTCGGCCACCGCCTCGTCGACCGCTGCCCGCCTGAGCTGCTCGTCCGCTGGGCCCAGTTCGGCGCCTTCACGCCGCTGATGCACGCACATGGCCAGAAGCCCCAGGAGCCGTGGACCTACGACGACCGCGTGCTCGACATCTACCGCGCGTACGTGATCCTTCACGAGCGCCTCGTCCCCTACGTCCGCGCCGCCGCTCGGACCGCCGCGGCGACCGGCCTGCCGATCATCCGCCCGCTCTGCCTGACCGACCCCGCCGACGAGCGGGCCTGGTCGATCACCGACGCCTACGGCTACGGCCCCTCGCTGTGGGTCGCCCCCGTGCTCGACGACCGCGCCCGCGAGCGCGAGGTTCCGCTCCCGCGCGGCGACTGGATCGAGGCCTGGTCGGGGAAGCTCGTCGTCGGCGGCGGCGACACGGTCGCCCCGGCACCGCTCGCCGGCGTTCCCGTCTGGGTCCGGCGGGGGTCGATCGTCGTCACCTACCCGGCGGATCACGTCGCCGCTGGGTTGGGCGACGTCGTCGAGGCCCAGCGGCCGCTCGAAGCGACCCTGTGGGGCGAGCCACCGCTCGGCCGGGTCGTCGTCCACCTCGCCGACGGGACGCGGATCCGCTGGACACACGGCGTCTGGTCGATCGACCGCGATCGGCCGGTCCACTGTGCGCAGCGCGGCACCTGACGGCGCGGGGGTCGGGCGGGGTTTGGGGGAGTTGGGGCGGGCGCGAGGCGGGGCTCTGAGTCCTCGGGAGAGGTAGCTGCCAACTCATTGACTCAGGCAACTACGCTCCGAATGAAGCCCCCAACACACGTCGTCGGCGCCGAGGTTCGTCCAGCCTCGTCTCTGCTGGGTTCCGGCGCGCTACGGTGGAGGCCTGCGTCCGAGGCGGCCGGAATCCCGGTCGGCCGGTGGGCGCCGGACTGCGAAGGAGTCGCGATGACCCTGCCGGTCGAGGGCTACAAGCTCAAACGGATCTCGTCGAAGGCCTATGAGCATCCGGCCGATCGGGCGGCGACCGCCGCCCTCAAGGCGATTCCCCACCTCGACACCGTCGTGCGCAAGCTGATCGAGTTCGGCTACGAGCGGGCGCTGCGCCAGGCCTATCTCGGGTCGGCCGTGCGACTCGGCGAGCAGCAGCTCCCGGACGTCTGGGCGGCCCACAACAGGGCCTACGCGACCCTGGACATCGAGACCGTCCCCGACCTCTACCTGACCCAGTTTCCGATCGCCAACGCGATGACGATCGGCTCGGGACGCCCGATCGTCGTCGTCCAGTCGGCGATGGTCGCCCTGCTCGACATCGAGCAGCTCCGGGCGGTGTTCGGCCACGAGGCCGGTCACGTCCTCTCCGACCACGTCCTGTACAGCACGGCTCTGATCATCCTGATGCGCCTGACAAGCCTCCCCGGGATCCCGCTGCCCCTGTTCCCACTGCGCCACGCTCTCCTCGAGTGGTCGCGGGCAGCCGAGCTGACCTGCGACCGGGCGGCCGCCCTCGTCACGAGGGACCCCCTCAGCGTCTGCCGGGTGCTGATGACGATCGCCGCCGGGGCCGAGGCCTCGCGCCTGGACCTCGACGTCTTCATGACCCAGGGGCTCGAGTACCGCGAGAAGGGATCGGGCCTCGAACGGCTGTCACGGCTCCTGCTCGACCTCAACCTCACCCACCCGATGCCGGTCCGACGGGTCCACGCCCTGATGGAGTGGGTCAAGTCGGGCGAGTACGACCGCATCGTCGACGGCTCATACGTCACCCGCGACGATCCGGTTCGCCCGCGGGCCGAGGCCGCGGATGCAGCCGCCCACTACGCCGACCGCTTCAAGACGATGTTCCGCGATGCCGGCGATTCGATCAGCGACGCAGGCCAGCAGCTGACCGACTGGCTGCGGCGGACGGCCGACGCCGACGACGGCGACGGCGACGGCGCCTCCGCGCCAGACGCCTGAGGTCGGGGGTGAGCGGGGGCCCGGCCTCCGGGCCAGACGCCTGACGTCGGGGTGAGCGGCGGCACCGCCGACCGCACCGCGATGTGTATGGCACGCCCGGTGGCGGGTGGCCGACCGGACAGGCGTGATCGGTTGACACATGTGGTCTGTGTCTGTACAGTCGGGCTCGGCCCTGTATCAACTGGGTACGTGTCGAGCTGGGACGATGACGTCGTGACAAGTGAGCTCGACCCTTCGTCGGTCGGCGCCCGATGAGCGAAGGGCAGGCACCGTTGGGTGCCGGGGAGCGGAGTGCATCCGAGCCTCGCCGAGTGGCATTCGAGCTCGGCGGACCGATGCGTGAGTGCTCCGCGCGGATCGACGGCGTGATCGAGGGTGTCCTCGACCGGGCGGTCGACGACGATTGGATGCGCGGAGCGATCAGCTATCAGCTCGGCTGGGCCGATCGGGATTTCACGGCCGTGTCACCCGGCCGCCGGTGCGTCTCCGGTGCTCGGCTTCGACCGTTCCTCGCCATTCTCGCGCATCAAAGCGCGCTGGCCATGACGGAGCCCGGCCTGCCCGTCACGGAAGTCGCCGGCCGCCCCGTCACGGAGGTCGCCGGCCGCCCCGTCACGGAAGTCGCCGGCCTCGGCGACGTGGTCGCATTCGCGGCCGCGGTCGAGCTCGTCCACAACTTCAGCCTGATCCACGATGACATCGAGGGCGGTCGCCGTGTGCGACGCGGCCGGCCGGCCCTGTGGACGGTCCTCGGAGCATCGCCTGCGATGGAGGTCGGGAACTGCATACATGCCCTTGCCCACGTGTGTCTCGCCGGAGTCTCGGTCCGCGGTCCTTCGCCGGCCCTGCTCGGCGACCTGATCGGGACGTTGGCAAAGTCGACGGTGCGTCTGACGGTCGGCCAGCGACGAGCGATCTCGCGCGGGCAGGCGATCGATGTCGATTGGGGGGCATACCTGCTGATGATCGCGGGCAAGTCGGCTGCGCTCGCGTCCTGTGCGGCCTACGGCGGAGCGCTGCTCGCACTGGGCGACGGCAGCCTTCTCGCGCGCCGACGGACGAAGTGCTACGCGGAGTTCGGGCGCCAGCTCGGCCTCGCGTCGCGGATCCGCGATGACATCCGGGCGATCTGGGGGGACGGCGAGGCCGGCGGCGAGCACGTGCCGAGTGACATCCGACGCCGCACGGAGAGCCTGCCCGTCGTGTTCGCTCTCGGCGAGGCGCGGGGCGAGGCGGGTGCTCGGCTGCGGCACCTCTGCTCGCTCTCGACCGAGCTCACCGGCGACCAGGAGCTCGAGGTCCGCGGCATCCTCGACGCCTGCAACGCCGCGAGGTTCGCCCAGCGACAGGCTGAGCTCCACGGAGAGCGCGCACTGTGCGAGTTGGCCGGAGCCGTCGAGGGCCTCGAGACCAGCCCGTCGATCTCGGTGCTTCGAGAACTGACTAACTCTCTGACCGCTCAGACACATTGACATCCGTCTCGCGGCCCGGACGCTTCCGGGCGACCCGCCCGCGGTAGGCGGTCCCGGCCGTGTGAGGCGCCCCAGGCCGCGCTGGATGCGCCGCGGAGCCGGCGATTGTGTCGTGCCGGGGCGGCAGCGGCGGCGGGACGCGTAGGGCCGCTCGGGAATCGGCCCGAGAGCAGGCAGAACATGTCGGCACGGCTGTCGTGCCATATCCGGACGCGTGCTGTCTGCCCCATGAGGGACGCCGGCGGGCACTTGCCCGCCGGTCGGATCGGCCGGGGAGACGGCCGGCTAGTGCTTGACAGATCTGTCGCATGAGATCACGCAGTCGTGACATGTGCGCTGTACATCGTGGTACAGTGCGGCGCACTTGGGCCGCGTGATGTACACGTGAGGCCGCATGAGGCGATCGAGAGGATGACCCGTGACTCAGCTCGACGAGCTGATCGGGCAGGTCGTGGTGTCGTCCCCTGGGCCAGGAGCAGGCGACGAGGGGATTGCCGTGCCGCTTCCAGACGTGTCACCGCCGGCCGCGAGCGGGAGCCCCAGCCTTGCGGAGGTCGTGTCGGCGGTACTGTCGAACCCGCAACGCCCCGATCCAGGTCGGCTCCCCGCTCCCGGCGAGGACGGTCTGCCGGCGGCCGGGGGCGACGATCCGCCAGGAGGGAATGGCACACCGGCGCCGGCTGCTGACGGCCCGCCGCTCATCGCCGGCCCCACGGGTTTGGGCACGTCGGCCGCTCGCGTGGTCGCGCAGTCTGTGCGTGACAGTGGCCGGCCGGTCGTCGCCCCGCCGGCGACGCGGGGCTTCACTGGCCGTCCGAGTGGCCTCGGGACCTCGACGTGGTGGCTTCCGGTGGATGAGGCCCCGCCGGCGGACGACGAGCCGGCGGGCGACACGTCGGTGCCGGCGCTGTTCTGTCCGGGTCCGATGCGTGACGACCCTGCGCTCGGCGAGGAGGTCAACGACCGGCTCGTCGACTGGGCCGAGGAGGTCGGGATCTACGAAGGACGGCTCGACAAGCTCCGGTCCTACAACTTCGGGCGCCTGATCATGCTGACCCATCCGGCGTCGGACGACCCCGACCGGTTGCTGGCCGCCACGAAATGCGTCGTCGCGGAGTGGGCGACCGACGACTACTACGTCGACGAGGTGGACCTGGGAGCCGACCCGAGCGTGGTCGGGTCGAGGCTGTCGCTGCTCACCGCGGTCGTGGATCCCCGCCACCTGCCGCTCCAGTATGCGCCCGAGTTGGAGGACTACCGGCGGGACGAGGCGATCGCCGGAGCTTTTCGCAGCGCCATGGAGCACCTCGCCCAGTACGCGTCGATGACGCAGGTCGGGCGCTTCCAGCACCAGATGGCGACGCTGTTCCTGGCGTGGACCCAGGAGGCGGACTGGCACAGGAACGGACGCACACCACCGGTTTGGGAGTACCTCGTGCAACGCCAGCTCAACAGCTATCTGCCGCCGATGATCCTGATCGATGTGGTCGCCGGCTACGAGCTTCCGCCGAGCGAGTTCTACGACCCCCGCGTTCGACGGGCGTTCACGACGGCGGGCTTTGCCAACGTGCTGCTGAACGACCTGCACTCGGCGGCGTTCGAGTCCGACACCGACTTCAACCTCCCGCGAGTCATCGTCCTCGAGGAGAAGTGCTCGCACGAGGACGCGATCCGGCGGACCGTGGAGATCCACAACGAGTTGATGCATACCTTCGTCGCGGAGGCGCTCGCCCTGAGCATCACCGGCTCGCCGATGCTTCAGCGCTTCTTCGTCGACACCTGGGCCTGGCTGGGCGGCAGCCGGGAATGGCACGCCACCAGCGACCGCTACCAGCCCGGCGGTGGCCGATGACGCCACGCCCGCCGACGTCAGCCGGCCCACAGACCCGAATCCTCAACCCCGCCCCCCAGGAGGAGTCAGCCGCATGACCACGAGCAACGCCAGCGCGGAAGTCCTGCTCAGCGAGTATCAGAGATCCGTCGCTACGTACTGGAACGAGACAGCTCCGACGGGGAGCAGAGGGGCCAGCAGGCAGGACGACGTCAACTGGCTGCTCGGCGAGATCGACGGCCTCTATCACCACCACTACGGGGTCGGCGCCGTCGACTTCGCCGCGCTCGAGGGTGCGGGCGAGACTCGTGACGACCGAATCCTCGCCGAGCTCCATCGACTGGAGACGGCCCAGGCCGATCTGCTCCTGGACGAGCTCGGCGACGTCGGGCCGGACGACCTGCTGATGGATGCGGGGTCGGGCCGCGGGGCGACGAGCTTCATGGCCAATGCCCGCTTCGGCTGCAGCGTCGACGGCGTGACGATCTCGGAGTACCAGGTCGACTTCGCCAACAACCAGGCCCGCCAGCGGGGCGTCAGCGACCGGGTGAGGTTCCACTTCCGCAACATGCTCGACACGGGCTTCGAGACGGGCTCCCGGCGGAGCATCTGGACGAACGAGACGACGATGTACGTCGACCTCTTCGAGCTGTACGCCGAGTTCTCGCGCCTGCTGCAGTTCGGCGGTCGTTACGTGTGCATCACGGGCTGCTCGAACGACGTCACCGGCCGGTCGGAGGCGGTGGCCGCGATCGACGACCACTACACGTGCAACATCCACCCGCGCAGCGAGTACTTCAAGGCGATGGCCGCCAACGGCCTCGTGCCGATCTCGGTCGTCGACCTGACGCCGGCGACGATCCCGTACTGGGAGCTGCGGACGGAGTCCTCGCCGGCGACCGGTGTCGAGGACCCGTTCCTGACCGGCTACCGGGAGGGGAGCTTCGAGTATCTGATGATCGTCGCCGACCGGGTCTGAGCGCCATGAGCCTGGGCCGGTTCCCATCAACGAACAACAAGACGAGGCGGTAGCGCAATGGATCCGGTAGACCCCGACGTCGGCGGCGGCACCCTCGCCCCACCTGTCCCCAGCTCGAACGGCCAGGCGCAGATGAGCCTGAGCACCACGGCGGCGCGGAACCTGGCGACGACGACCAAGTCCGTGCCGCAGATGCAGGGCATCTCGTCACGGTGGCTGCTGAAGGTGCTTCCGTGGGTCAACGTCAGCTCCGGCGCGTACCGGGTGAACCGGCGACTGAGCTACGCGGTCGGCGACGGTCGCGTGACGTTCACGAGCAACGGCGCCGGCGTCAAGGTGATCCCGGCCGAGCTCGGTGAACTGCCTCTGCTGCGAGGCTACGACGAGCTCGCCGTCCTGAGCGGCCTGGCGGATCGCTTCGTCCAGGCGGAGTTCCAGGCCGGCGAGGTGATCGTCGAGGCCGGCAGTCCGGTCGACCGCGTCTACCTGCTGGCCCACGGCAAGGTCAACCGGATCGGCGAGGGGAAGTACGGCGACGAGGCCGTCCTCGCGACGCTGGCCGACGGGTCGTACTTCGGCGAGCAGGCGATGCTCGACGAGGACCAGGAGTGGGACGTCACGGTCAAGGCGGTCACTCGGTGCACGGTACTGTCGCTGCCGAAGGACGAATTCCGCGAGGCGCTGTCGCGCTCGGAGGGCCTGCGGTCCTACATCCAGGCGCGGCTGGCCGGCGGGCTCCACGCACAGAACGCGCAGGGCGAGGCGGCGATCGCGCTGTCGGCCGGACACGACGGCGAGCCTGACCTGCCGTCGACGTTCGTCGACTACGAGACCTCGCCGCGGGAGTACGAGCTCAGCCTCGCCCAGACGGTGCTGCGGGTCCACTCGCGCGTCGCGGACCTCTTCAACGACCCGATGAACCAGGTCGAGCAGCAGCTGCGCCTGACGATCG
>DASZKP010000031.1:0-85225 GCA_035553395.1 Solirubrobacteraceae bacterium
TGGCCGCGCGCCTGGAGGCGGTTGAGGTGTTCGAAGATGTCGCGGTGGCCGCCGCCGACGCCGGTGTCCTCGGTCACGTAGATCACTCGTAGATGCCCATCGGCACTGCGCACGCTGGGTCCCCTGCCGTCGAAGAAGTCCCCCCAGCGCTCCCAGAACGCCGTCTGCGACGCGAGCTCACGCTCGCCGACCTCTGTTCCGCGCGTCGCCGACTCGAGGTGGTAGAGCGTCGCCGGCGGGAAATAGACGACGCGGAAGCCACCCTCCCACGCCCGCAGGCACCAGTCGACGTCCTCGTAGGCCATCGGATAGCGCTCGTCGAGCAGGCCGACGGCGTCGAGAACGGCACGCTTGACGTACATGCACGCTCCTGTGACCGCGAGCACCGGCGCCGTCACGTTGGCCGGCCCGTAGTCGGCCGGCTTGAAGCGAAAACGGTGATCGAACCAGATCGGCAGTCCTAGGTTGCGGTGCACGCCGGCGTGCTGGATCCGTCCGTCCGGGTAGAGCAGCTTCGCTCCGACGATGCCGATGTCGTCGCAGGCGTAGGCCGCGTACTGCAGGCAGTCGAGCCACGCTTCGCGGGCGACGATGTCGGCGTTGAGCAGCACGACGTCGGTGGCAGGATCGGCCGCCGCGATACCGCGATTTGCGTTGGCCGCGAAGCCGACGTTGCGCTCGCCGAGGATCAGCCGGTCGATGCCGTCGATCGCCCTCAGCGCGGCGACGTCGGACGCGTCGCTCGCGTCGTCGGCGACGACGATCCTCACGCGCTCGGCCCGCGTCGTTCGACGGATGCTGCGGACCGCCTCACCGACGTGGCGCGGATCTCCGAAGGTCGGGATCACGACCGTCACGGGGCGGCCCTTCTCGCGGTACCAGGAGGCCGCCCGCCGCTGCTCGGTCTCGATCGGCGAGCCGAGTTTCAGCCGGTGGCGCAGCGGCGTGAAGCGGATCGGGAAGGTGACGACGCGCCACGCGACCTGGCGGGCGCCGTGGTAGCGGTAGGTCAGGACGATCCGCCGGCGAAGGTTCGCGAACGGGCCGTGCGGCATTGCGGCGACGGACGTGTCGAGACGCGTGTCCTGGTCGTCAATCGCCGTCGGGCGTGCCACGGAGCGTCTCATCGTCTACGACATTCTCGCGGTCGGCTGACAGGAAGGTCGCAGGCCGCGGGTCGCTGCCGCGTTTCGGGCCTGCGGTGAAGTGACGGCGGTCAATTCCTCGGCATCGCGCGCTCGGACCATGCACGCCGCGAGCGGGTCGTCATCAACGCGGGCCACTTCGTGAAACGGTACCGGCTCCGATCCGTCGCTACGGCGACGGGTCGCCGATTTCACGTGTAGAAGCCGCGAAGCGTGAGCAGCTGCGAGGCGTAGGTGAGAATCATCGCGCTTACGATGACGCCGGTCGTGATTCTCGTTGCCCAGAGGTCTCCCCATGCCCGGAATGAGCCGACCGCGAGGATCGCCAGGGCACCGATCGCCGGGAAGAGGTAGCGACCCATCTCGGCGATGATCCCGCGCTGCCCCGGCGTGGCGAAGGCGCGCTCGACACCGGCGACGACGATCACGGGTGTGGCCGTCAGCGTCAGAATGAGGACCCAGTTCTCCTTCACGCAGGCGCGGTGGCGCCTGGCGAAGATGACGCCGGCAACCCCAGTGGCGACGATGCCAGCCATGATCACGGCGTAGACGATCCGGGGAAAGATGATGTCGTACCAGCCGAAGGAGGCCCAGCCCCGCACGACATAGATCGTGTACGCCGGCCAGCTGCTGAGCGGATAGTGGTCGACCATCCCAGGCAGTGGCGGTAGGAAGATCTGCCAGAGGTAGCCGAGCGACAGGCGGGCCGTGCTCCATAGGCTGGCGCTGATCGGCGCCCCGCCACCCGGCGTTGTGAAGGTCGTGCGACCAAAGTCCGCCGCCACGTCGCTCCAGGCGAGCTGTACCAAGACGAGGGCGAGCGTTGCCGCGACGACGCCGACCAGCACCGTGCGAGTGCGCTCGCGCGCCAGTAGCGCGAGCAGCGCGAGGGCGGCGACGACCCAGAGCGTGTAGCTGGTGCCCTTGATGATCGGAGTGACACCGAGGGTGAGACCGAGTGCCGCGGCCAGCGGCAGGCTCAGACCGCGCCGGATGGCGCGCACGATCAGAAACAGGAAGAGGGCGGCAGCGGCGTTCACGCCGACGTCGTTGTTCACCGATGCGCCGATGAATGTGAACATCGGGTTGAGACAGACGAGGAGCGCGGCGCCGACCGCGAACAGGTGCCGCGTCGGGGCGACCTCGCGCGCGGCGAGCAGCACGAGGACGACGGCCAGCGCGCTAATCAGGCCTGACATCAGCCTGGTAGCCGTGAGCTGCGACCAGATCGACGTCCCGGCGAGGTCGTAGGCGACCGTCTCGACGCCGTAGTAGATCGGCCCATGCGTGGCTGCCGTGGTGATTCCCCCGCCGTCCTTGCGCGACGGGTCGAGTCTGTTCGCGGCGGCCCACGCGCGCACGTCGAGCGGCAGCCACGGCGGGCGGCCGTCGGCCTGCTCGTTTGCGGCGAGCGAGCGGATCGACTGGAGAGCGATCGTCAGGGCCGACGACCAGGGCGGTAACGCGGCGCTCTGGCTCGGAGCCTTGCCGGTCTCGGCGAGCTGCTGGACGTAGGCGAAGTGATCCTGCTCGTCGGGTGCCTGGAACGGCGGCGTGACGAGCGACCAGCTCACTGTGATCGCGACCGCGACGGCGAAGACCCCGGCGGCGAGGAGGGGCCAGGACAGCGTCTGCGCACGGATCAGGAGGAACAGCGCGAGCGCGAAGGCCAGAGGGAGGAGGATGCCGAGCAGGACGTAGTACGTCCAGGCGCCAACCCAAGACGGGCGGAACAGCGCGGCGCGATCGAAGACCGTCGGCAGCTGCGCCGCGAGGCTCCGCTTGGCCCCGGCGGGCGGGAGGAACCAGACGGCGAGCCGGGCGGGCCCGATCGGTTGGCCGTCGAGCGTCGGTGGGGGCCCGCCGATGTTCAGCGTGCCGCCGAAGTTGATCAGTCGATCCGCTGTTACGCAGGCGCTGGCCGGGACGCTGCTCGGACGGTCCGCGCGGACTGGGATCGGGAAGGCGACCTTTGTCTGGGGGCCGTCGCCAGCGAGGTACGGCAGCTGCCCCGTCGCCATCGTGGCCCCCGCAGGCGTCCGCAGGACGAGGTTCATCGCCGGGCGGCTCGGGCCGCCGGTGAGCACTTCGAACTGGACTCGGCCGGTCCCGGCCGGGACGTTGAGACCGGTCACACACAGCGTCTGGCCGGCCGGGACGGGCTCGACGAAGCCCCGCGTGCGGATGCTGTCGGTGCCGGTGTAGTAGTCGCGGGGCCAGCAGGCCCAGATGAGGAGGATGATCAGCAGCGGCAGACCGACCAGGAGGGCCGTGGCTGGGATCTCGCCACGGATGCGGACGGGGCCTGGCTGGCGCATCCGTCGCATCAGGCGGGTGGCCTGGGCTCGTGCGACGCAGCGTAGGCAAGCGCACCTCCGCCGGGCTCGAATGCGACCCTGGCAACGCCCCGACGGCAGCGGCGCACCGTTTGACCTACGGGCTGCACAGGCGCCCGAGGATACTCGGATCGCGGGCCGCAAGGTGGCAGCCGGCCGGCCAGATTAGCCTACGCGGGCCGAGCGTCAGCGGGTGTATTCGAACGGCAGGTCGCTGGCGACGGTCCGCAGGGTCGGCGCATGCGCATCGCGCTTCGACACGATCCGCTCGGCCTGCTCGATCGGCCAGTCGATGCCGATCTCCGGATCGTCGTAGGCGATCCCGCGGTCGGTGCTCGGGTCGTAGTAGGCGGTCTGCTTGTAACACACGTCGGCCACGTCGCTTGTCACGCAGAAGCCGTGGGCGAAGCCGGCCGGGACCAGCAGCTGGGCATGTCGCTCATCGTCCAGCGTGAACGCCGCCCACCGGCCGAAGTCCGGCGATCCGCGGCGGATGTCGACGATCACGTCAACGATCGTCCCGCGCGCGCAGCGCACGAGCTTGGCGATGCCGTCACCGACCGCGAAGTGGAGGCCGCGGACGACGCCGCGGTCGGAGCGGGAGTGATTGTCTTGGACGAAGTCGACCCCAGCACCGAGGCCAAGCGCTGCGAGGTCGTCGGACCTGAAAGTCTCGACGAAGAAACCTCGCGAGTCTCCGTGAACCTCGGGCTCCACGAGGAGCGGACCGTCGAGCTTGGTTCGCTTGACGCGCACGGGCGCCTAGCTTACGGCCGCCGGCCTGGTGGTACCACCGAGCGGGGAGCCCACCCCAGCGGACCGAAGTGACGGCGCCACCGGCTTTGGAGCGGGCGACGCCGTCCGGTTTCCCCCTCCCGGACGCTACTAGGAGTTGAGCTGCTTCTTCAGCGCGGCAGCCGCCGAGAACTTGGCGGCGTTGCTCGCCGCGATCTGGATCGTCTCGCCGTTCGCCGGGTTGCGACCGCTGCGGGCAGCGCGGTGGCTGACGCTGAACTTGCCGAATCCGGCAACCGCAACCTCGCCGCCGTCGGCAAGCTGGTCGGCGATCGCCTGAAATGCGGCGTCAACCGCGTCTCTGGCCTGGCCGATGCCGATCCCGGCGCTCTCAGCGACCTTGCCAGCGAGCTCGTTCTTCGTCATGACGCTCCTCTCGAAAGTTCAGATGTTCAGGTCAAACCTAACGGGTTCGACGGACGCGCGGGCGCCTGGAAGCCCGGAAACCGGCCGACTTTCGGAGCTCGGCGGCCCGCCACGGGTACAGGACCGCGACGTTTGCGCCATCCTTGGGGCGTGCTGGATCGAGCCCGGGACCGCTGGCCCATCAGTGCGGAGACCTACGAGAAGATCGCCCTGGTGGCGCTCGTCTCGCTGGTCCTCGTCGTGCTCACCGGCGCCGCCGTTCGCCTGACCGGGTCGGGCCTCGGGTGCCCGTCGTGGCCGAAATGCACGCGGACGTCGCTCCAGCCGCAGCTCAACAGCTACGCGCTGATCGAGTTCGCCAACCGGGTCCTGATCTTCTTCGTCTCGGCGGCCGCCCTCGCGGCCGTCATCGGAGCATTCCTACGGCGGCCGATCGAACGCCGGCTGGACCTCAGGGTCCTGTCGCTGCTCCTCCCGCTCGGCGTCATCGGGCAGGCGGTCGTCGGCGGCGAGTCCGTCCTGCACAAGCTCTCGCCGGGCTGGGTGATGTCGCACTACTGGCTCTCGATGCTGATCCTCGTCGCAGCGTTCGAGCTGTGGTGGCGCTCACGACTCGAGCCTGACGAGATCGGCCGGTCGGGCGCGGATCGGTCGACAGTGATCGCCGTGCGGCTGATCACGGTGATCGCGGTGGCCGTGATCCTCCTGGGCAGCGCGTCGACGGCGGCCGGTCCGCACGCCGGGGCGTCGGGTACTGGTCAGCTCGTCCAGCGGCTGACGTTCTGGGGCGGCGACACGGTCCGGCGGCTGATCCACCTGCACGGATACCTCGTGACCGTGATGGGCCTGGCGACGCTTGCGACGTGGTGGGCTGCGCGGCGGCGGGGCACGGCCGACCTCGAGCGGACGTTGCGCCTGCTGTGCCTCCTGCTGCTCGCGCAGGGTGTGATCGGGATCACGCAGTACGAGCTGGCACTGCCGTCGGAACTGGTCTGGGTGCACGTGTGCCTGGCGACGCTGACCTGGGTCGGCTACGTCCACGCCTGGGTCTCGGCCGGCACCGTGCCGGCACGCTCGGCCCAGGGGGCCGGGGTCCGGCAGATCGCCACGGAGTAGGCCCGGCCGACGGTCCCGGCGGGGTGGCTGGCTACGATTCAGACATGGTCCCCGCGACGGCCTCCGCGCTGCGTCCGGCTCCGGTGCATCGCCTCTCGATCGAGGACGTCTACCGGATGGTGGAGGCGGGGGTGCTCGACGAGGACGACCGGATCGAGCTTGTCCAGGGGGTGCTGATCGACATGGTTCCGATCGGAGCCGAACACGACGGGGCGGTCGCTTGGCTCACCAAGCGCTTCGCGCGGATCGGAAGCTCGGCCTGGGAGGTGCGGATCCAGAGCACGCTGCTGGTCGAAGGCGGATATCTGCTGCCCGACCTGATCGTCGTCGAGCCGTTGCATCGGTCGCGGCAGCCGACCAGCGCCCTGCTGGTCGTTGAGGTCGCGCAGACATCGCAGGCGCGGGATCGGGAGAAGGCCCGCGACTATGCGAGCGCCGACGTCCCGGACTACTGGATCGTCGACCTGGCGGCCCGCAGGCTGATCGTGCATCGGCGTCCGCTGGCCGGCGGATACGACGAGGTCGTGACGTACGCCGACGGGGAGTCCGTGAGGCCGCTGCTCGACGACCTCCCGGCCGTCTCGATCTCCGAGCTGCTGGGGTAGCCGGGTCGATCGGTGGTCACTCGCCCGCCGGAGCTGACGGCGGCTGCCGCGACAGCCCGGCGAACGCGAGCAGGCCGCCGCAGGCGATCAGCACGGCAGCCGCGCCGATCCCGTAGCGGAAGGCGCTGACCGTCGCGGCGAGCGCCGCCCGGTCGAGCGGGGCGGAGCCGCCGGTCGGGCGGGTCAACGGCCGAGCCTCGAGGCGGACGATCTGGGCGGCGGCGGTCGCCTGCTGCAACACCGGTGCGGTCGCCCGATGCTCGAGGACGGTGTCGAAGCGCAGGGAGACGAGCACGCCGACGAGGGCGATCGCGACGAGGCTGGCGATCCTGGCCAGCGCGTTGTTGACGCCGGAGGCGACGCCGGCGCGGGCGGGCGCGACCGCACCGAGCACGGTGGCCGTCAGCGGGGAGACCGTCATCGACATGCCGAGGCCGAAGATGGCCGCGGCGGGGAGCAGCTCGCTGAGGTACGAGACGTGCTGGCCGAGGCGCGTGAACAGCGCCGCACCGACGGCCGCGACAAGCGGGCCGAACCCCATCAGCAGGCGGGGACCGACGTGCGCCGCGAGCGCCCCGAACCGCTTCGAAAAGACAACCAACATCACCGTGACCGGCATCAGCGTAAGCCCGGCCTTGGCGGCCGAGTACCCGGCGACCTGCTGGACGTAGATCGCGACGAGGAAGGTCAGCGCGCCGAGGCCGGCGTAGATCGTCACGGTCGCGGCATTGGCGACCGTGAAGTCGCGGACGGCGAACAGTGAGAGCGGAAGCATCGGGCGGGTCTCCCGGCGCTCGTGGACGACGAAGGCGCCGAGCAGGGCGGCCCCGGCGATCAGCGGGCCGAAGACGAGCGGGTCGCCCCAGGCGTGGGTCGGCTCCTCGATCAGCCCGAGCACGGGACCGGCGAGGCCGAGGGCGCAGAGCCCGGCGCCGAACAGGTCGAGCGAGCTCGGATGTCGGGGGAACGACGGCACGGCGGTCCGGATCAGGACGAGGGTCGCGAGGACGAGGGGGACGTTGATCGCGAAGACCGCACGCCACGAGAGGGCGTCGATCAGGACACCGCCGAGCGGCGGGCCGAAGGCGATCGCCCCCGACGTCGCGGCCGTCCACGTCCCGATCGCCGCGCCCCGCTGGACACCGGCAGGGAAGGTCTCGGTGATGATCGCGAGCGAGCTGGGGACGAGCAGGGCGCCGAAGACGCCCTGGACGGCGCGCATCGCGATCAGGACGGCGACGGTCGGGGCGGCGGCAGCGCAGAGCGAGGCGACCCCGAACCCGGCGACGCCGACCGCGAATATGCGCCGTCGTCCGAGCAGGTCGCCGAGCGACCCGCCGAGCAGGACGAGCGAGCCGAGCGTCAGCAGGTAGGCGTCGATCACCCACTGCTGGTCGCCGAGGCTCGCGCCGAGATCGGCGCGGAGCGAGGGAAGGGCGATGTTGACGACGGTGCTGTCGACGAAGACGACGGCCGACCCGAGCACGCAGGCGATCAGGACAAGCCGCTGGGCCCGGGTCATTCGTTGCATCGGTCGGCCGCTCTGGCTATGTTTCCGCGCATGAAAATAGGCATTCTCACTGGTGGGGGCGACTGTCCCGGCCTCAACGCTGTGATTCGGGCGGCGGTCCGCAAGGGCATCGCCGCCTATGGCGACACTTTCGTGGGCTTCCGGGACGGCTGGCGCGGCCCGCTCGAGGACGACAGCTTTCCGCTGACGCGCGAGGCGGTCCGGGGGATTCTCCCGCGGGGGGGGACGATTCTCGGGTCCAGCCGGACGAACCCCTTCAAGCGGGGCGAGGAGAGCGTCGCCGCCGTGGTCGGCAACCTCGCCAAGCTCGACGCGCTGATCGCGATCGGCGGCGAGGACACGCTGGGCGTGGCGACGCGCCTCTACACCGAGCACGGCGTCAACGTCGTCGGTGTGCCGAAGACGATCGACAACGACCTGAGCGCCACTGACCAGACATTCGGCTTCGACACGGCGATCCAGATCGTCAGCGAGGCGTGCGACCGGCTGCACACGACGGCCGAGAGCCACCACCGGACGATGCTCGTCGAGGTGATGGGTCGTCACGCCGGGTGGATCGCCCTGCACGGGGGGATCGCCGGTGGCGCGGACGTCATCCTGATCCCGGAGAAGCCGTTCGTTCTCGCGGAGATCGTGGCGACATTGAAGGCGCGGCAGGATCGCGGCAGCCGGGCGTCGCTGATCGTTTGTGCTGAGGGAGCGCTCCCGGAGGGTGGGATGCCGGATGCGCCAACCGAGCTCGACGAGTTCGGCCACGTCAAGCTCGGCGGGATCGGCCAGTGGCTGGAGAGCCAGCTCGGCCACCACACGGGCTCGGAGATACGGCTCACACAGCTCGCGTACATCCAGCGTGGCGGTACGCCGACGGCGTTCGACCGTGTGCTGGGAACACGCCTTGGTGCGACGGCGATCGACGCGATCCACGCCGGCAAGTTCGGCAAGATGGCGGCGCTGCGAGGAACGAAGACGGAGATGGTCGAGCTGACCGAGGCGACGGGTGAGCTGCGGACCGTGCCGCTGTCGGATTACGAGCTGATCTCGGCGCTGCTCGGCTGACCCGCCCCGGCTCCTGGCCGTCCCGGGGCGAGTTGGCCCAGGTCAGCGGCCGGGCGGACGATCTTGCGGTCGGAGGACACGAGCAGTAGAGGCCGTCTTGATTGCGGCGTCGGCAGGTGGCGCTTCGGCGTCCCAGTAGCGAGCGACGGTGAACCCGATCAGGACTGGGACGTGAACGGCGAACACGACGAGTGAGAGGGTCAGCACGACCAGCGGCCCGCCGGAGACGTGGTTGTGCAGGAAGGAGAACTCGATCAGCCCGGCGATCGCCGTGTAGGCAAGCAGGGACCACTTGGCGACTTCGAGGAACTTCGCCCAGGCGAAGCCGTCGACTCGTGCGAGCAGGGCGAGATTCAGGGCCAGCAGGAGCGCCGAGGCGGCCAGCAGGACGGCGGCGGGACCGAGCGAGACGTGCTCGGGTATGTGGGACGACAGGTAGATCCCGCCCGCCAGGATCAACGCGAGCGAAACCATGCCGAGCTGGGTGACTGGTGGGAGGCGGCGACTATCCACTGGACAACTTGGTCATGATCACGAGCGTGGCGATCTGCATCGCGCCGAGGACACCGGCGGCGTAGAGGAAGCGCTTCATCAGACGCTCGATCACCGCAGGATTCGGGCGGGTCTTCTTGAGCTCGACGAGCACGGCGATGTTGGCCGGCTCGAGCAGGCCGAGGGCGATCACGGCCATCACGCCGACGACGATGAAGCTGGCGACGACCCAGCCGTGGAGCGGATATGCGCTCAGGAGCGTTCCGGTCCGGCTGGCCAACTGCCAGCCGGCGGCGAGCGTGACAGCCACGACGGTCGGCATTATCAGCACCATCTTCGGCATCAGTCGGGTGGTGAACTCGACGCGGGCGGGAACGGACATGCGACCGATGATCGGTCCGAGCACGAACCCGAGGAAGAGGTCGAGCGTCGTCCACACCGCGCCGCCGGCGACGTGGAGGAAGGTCACCGGCCAGACCTTGTTGGAGGCGATCGCGGCGACTAGACCCACGAAGATCACGCCCACGGCGATCAGGCTCCTGCGGGGCACGATCTCGAACTCCGGACGGACGAGCGGCGCAGCGGAATGCGCCGGCTCGTCGATCGGTATGACGGTGGTCGCCACGGGCTGACGCTAGCGCCCGAGTAACGGCCAGTCAAGGACGCTGCGGCTTCGCTGCGGTTTGGGTCTTGAGCCAGCCGCCGACATCGCGGCCGATGTGCTGGACACGGTCGAACTCCGGGTACCGGGAGACGATCGCGTCGAGGTGGGCGACGGCATCGGCTTGCCGGCCGATGTCGGACAGGAGGACGGCTCGAGAGCACTCGATGACGCCGCGGTCCTCGCCGGTGAACGGAGCGACCGCCCGGTCGAAGAGCTCGAGCTTGCGCTGCGGCGAGAGCTCGTCGCGGAGGCTGTTGGGAATCCGCGTGATCGAAATCGCCCGGGTGCTGAGATAGACGGCCGAGCAGAAGGGGACTGAGTCGATCAGCTCGAATGAGTCAGCGAAGAGGCCCATCGTGATGTGGAGATAAGGGAGCCATTCGTGGACGAGGTCCTGCTGGATGACAACGCTGTGGCCGGGAATCAGGGCTGGAAAGAACTCGCGGGTGACGTGGTCGTTGATCGCCCAGGACTTGCAGATGTCGATGAACAGGACCTCTATTGGTTCGCCGGTCCACCGTCGGTCGCAGATGTCCCCCTCGTTGACGGCGACGTATTCGAGGAGCGGGCCGAGTAGCTCCTCGAAGCGCGGGCGCATCGAGTCGCCGGCCGGGATGCCGGCGACGAGGCCGGGATAGGAGTCGATATAGGTCTGCTCGAGCGTGAAGAGGTCGTACGTCTGGATCGGCCGGGAGCCCATCCCCCGGGGATTCTCGGCAAGTCCGGAGGCCAGGGCGATCGTCGAGCCGCCGAGGAAGCAGCCGGCGTCGATGATCGCTCCGTCGCCGCGGACGTGATCGCGAGCCAGGACGTGGAGGAGCGCCCGCTCCTGCGTCCCCAGCATCGTCGGGACGTCGGCGACGGCTTTGGGAATCGCGGCCGCGGCCCACGGCCGGGAGCGCAGCCAGGCCCGTGTCTGGCGGGCAGATCGCGGGCGCCCGCCCCTGCGGGCGGCGTCGAGCCGCGTGTGCGGAGCGTTCATCCGGGTTGCGCGACGCAGCCGCCGGGCCGACTGGTTCGCGGGGCCGTGTCGGTCATCTGATGTGGAGGCCGGAGATCGCCCGAGCGATCACCAGTCGCTGGATCTCGCTGGTGCCTTCGAAGATCGTGTAGATCCTGGCGTCGCGGTGCCAGCGCTCGACCGGGTAGTCGCGGGTGTAGCCGTTGCCGCCGAGGATCTGCATCGCCCGCTCCGTCGCCCAGACTGCGACCTCGCCGGCTTTGAGCTTGCTCATCGAGCCTTCGGCCGCGGCGAACGGAATCTGATTGCGTCCCATCCAGGAGGCCCGCCAGACGAGCAGGCGGGCGGCGTCGATCTCCATCCGCATGTCTGCGAGCGTGAACGCGATCGACTGGTTCTCGATGATCGCCCGGCCGAACTGCCGGCGGTTCCCGGCGTACTCGAGCGCAAACTCGTAGGCTGCCCGGGCGATCCCGACTGCCATCGCGCCGACCGTCGGTCGCGAGGCCTCGAACGTCGCCATCGCGCCCTGGCCTCCCGAGCGCTGGCCTTCGCGGGCGCGGGCCAGCCTCCGGTCGAGCCGATCCTTCCCACCGAGCAGGCTGCTCGCGGGGACGCGGCAGTCGTCGAGGAAGACGTCGGCCGTGTGCGAGGCCCGCAGGCCGTGCTTACGTGCCTTCGTCCCCATCTGGATGCCCTTGGCGTCGGGTCCGATCACGAAGGACGCCTGCCCGCGGGCGCCGAGCTCACGGTCGACCGACGCGACCACGACGTGGACGCCGGCGATCCCGCCGTTCGTCGCCCACGCCTTCTGGCCGTTGATCACCCAGTCGCCGGTCGCCTCGTCGTAGTGGGCGTGCGTGCGCAGCGAGGAGACGTCCGAGCCGGCATCCGGCTCCGAGACGCAGAAGGCCGCGACCTTGGGGTCCTCGGGCGTGCCGAAGCACTGGGGCGCCCACTCGAGAAACTGCTCGGGCGTCCCGGTGCCGAAGATCGCCGCGACGGCGAGCCCGGTCCCCATGATCGCCATGCCGATGCCGGCGTCGCCCCAGAACAGCTCCTCGTTGACGATCGGGAGGGTCAGGCCGGACGGGTCGGCGTAGAACTGGGCGATCGACTCGAAGCCGTACAGGCCGATCCTGGCCGCCTCGGCGATGATCGGCCACGGAACCTCTTCGCGTTCGTCCCACTCGGCGGCGGCCGGACGGACCACCTGTGCGGCGAAGCCGTGGACCCAGTCGCGGATGTCCTTCTGGTCCTGTGTCAGTGCCAGTGAGAAAGGCGGCGTTTCGTCCGGCTCGGCCTGGGCGGCGTCGACCGAGTCGTCGGGTCTGAGCTCGGACTTGGCCATCTGCCCGCTGCACGGTAGCGGGCCGGCCGGCCGGCGAGTCCGCCTCGTGCGGCCGGTTGCGGTCCCTCGAAGCGTCACGACCGCCGCGACGACGGTCGTCGCGGCGGTCGCCCTGAGCCGGGAGGGGCGGAGCCGGCTCTAGCTTGCGGTGCCGAAGGCCTGGGTGTAGGTGGCGCCCGAGGTACCGATCCCAAGCATCGCGGGCACTGCGGGGGCCACGCCGATCCCCGTCTGCTGGAAGGTCGGATCGAGGATGTTGGCGCGGTGCGGGGCCGAGTTCATCCACTGGGTCACCGTCGCGGCCGGCGTCGCGAGCGAGCCTCCGCCGGCGGCGAGGTTCTCGCCAAGGTCAAGGACGCTCGCGACCGTCGCGAAGCCGGCGGCCACGACCCGGCTGAGGACGTCGGTTCCGGTCGGTGTGACGTGATCGAAGTAGTTGCTCGCGACCATGTCATCGGAGTGGGCCTGCGCGGCGGCGTCCAGCGCGGCGTTCTCCCGCAGCGGCGCGAGCCCGGCGAGCGCCCGCTGCTGGTTGACCAGGCAGAGCGTCGCGGCCCGGACCACGTCGAGGTTCGCGGAGGTCGGGACGAGGCTGCCGTCCGCGCAGGCGGCGATGTCCGCGGCGCTCGTCGACGTGCCGGTCGGCGCCGGGGTCTGGGTCGCGCGGGTGATCCGGCTGGCCGTCTTCTTGGCCTTGACCACCTTGTGGGCGGGCTTTGCCGGCGTGGTCTTGTGAGCCTTCTTCGCGCGGGCGATCACCTTGTGGTGTGTCACCTTCGCTGCGTGAGCCGTACCGGTGCTCGCGATCGCGACCCCTGGGCTGGCGGCTGCGGCTCCCGCGAGCAACAGGCTGGCTGCGATTGCGACGAGCTTGTTCATCTTTGCGTCCGGCGACTTGCGGGCCATTTTTGCCTCCGAGAAATTCACAATCCGGTCTACTGGTCTGGGTATCGGGGTCATCCGGCCGGGTGATCGGTTTGGCCATGCGAACCTGGACCTTCGTATGAGTCGCTCGCCCGCCAGCGGCCTTCACGGGGCGGCGTCGGGTCCAGCGACTCGACGAGGGTCTCCGGGGCGCGTCGGTCGGGTGCGGCGCCAGACCGCGTCGCCCGGTGTTCCGCGACCACGATTTGCGAGACTTGCGAGTCGCCGCCCCCCGAGACCAGGAGAGCTCATGTCCACGAACAGCTTTGGTGCCCGTGCAGAGCTCGCGGTCGGTCAGCGGACATTCGAGGTCTTTCGTCTCGACGCGTTGGCCCCCCGTTTCGATGTCGGAGGGCTTCCGTTCTCGCTCAAGATCCTGCTCGAGAACCTCCTGCGGACCGAGGGCAACGGGTCGGTGTCGGCCGCCGACATCGAGGCCTTGGCGGGCTGGGATCCGGCCGCGGTGCCCAGCAAAGAGATCGCGTTCACGCCGGCGCGTGTCCTGATGCAGGACTTCACCGGCGTGCCGGCGGTCGTCGATCTCGCGGCGATGCGTGACGCGATGGCAGCCGCCGGCGGCGACCCGGCGAAGATCAACCCCCTGGTGCCGGCCGAGCTCGTGATCGACCACTCCGTCCAGGTGGACGTCGCCGGCACGCGGGACGCCTTCAGGGCGAACGCCGAGCGGGAATTCGAGCGCAACGAGGAGCGCTACGCGTTTCTGCGCTGGGGCCAGGATGCGTTCAGCCACTTCCAGGTCGTCCCCCCGGATACGGGAATCGTCCATCAGGTCAACCTCGAGTACCTCGCCCGGGTGGTGTTCGTCGACGATGCGACCGGACGGGCTTACCCGGACACGGTGGTCGGGACGGATTCGCACACGACGATGGTCAACGGGCTCGGCGTGCTCGGATGGGGGGTCGGCGGGATCGAGGCGGAGGCGGCGATGCTCGGTCAGCCGATGCCGATGCTGATCCCGCAGGTCGTCGGCTTCCGCCTGCACGGCCGCCTCCCGGAGGGGGCGACGGCGACCGATCTCGTGCTGACCGTCACGCAGCAGCTGCGGGCACACGGGGTCGTCGGCAAGTTCGTCGAGTTCTTCGGCGCCGGTCTCGCCAACCTGCCGCTGGCCGACCGGGCGACGATCGGCAACATGTCGCCGGAGTTCGGGTCGACCTGCGCGATCTTTCCGATCGACCGGGAGACGCTCCGCTACCTCGAGCTGTCAGGTCGCCCGGTCGAGCGGCTCGAGCTCGTCGAGGCGTACGCGCGGGCGCAGGGTCTGTGGCACGACGAGGACTCCGTCGCGCCGGTCTACTCGGAGACCCTCGAGCTGGACCTGGCCAGCGTGGTCCCGAGCATCGCCGGGCCGAAGCGGCCGCAGGATCTCGTCCGGCTCACGGAGGCACAGGGCTCGTTCCGGGGGGCGCTCGCGCAGTACCTCCCGGATCCGAGCGACGAGCATCCGGACGCTGGGAAGTTCTCGTCTCAGGAGACGGGATCCTGGATGTCCTTCCCTGCGTCGGATCCGCCGTCAAACGCCGACCCCGGCCCCCACGCGGCGGCGATGGCGCGGGCTGCCGCCGAGGCGCTGGGCGTCCCGGTCGAGGTCGTTGCGGCAGCGCCGCCGGCCGCGACTCGCGTCCGCCTGACGCTGGCCGACGGCCGCGACAGCGAGCTCAATCACGGCCATGTCGTGATCGCGGCGATCACGAGCTGTACGAACACGTCGAATCCGTCGGTGATGATGGCCGCCGGCATCCTCGCGCGCAACGCCGTCGCCCGCGGCCTGCGTACGCGGTCGTGGGTCAAGACGTCGCTGGCCCCGGGGTCGAAGGTCGTCACCGAATACCTCGACCGCGCCGGCCTGACCGAGCCGTTGGAGACGCTGGGCTTCAACCTCGTCGGCTACGGCTGCACGACGTGCATCGGCAACTCGGGCCCGCTCGCGCCGGAGATCTCGAAGGCCGTCAACGACAACGATCTCGCCGTCGTCTCGGTGCTGTCGGGGAACCGCAACTTCGAGGGCCGGATCAACGCCGACGTGAAGATGAACTACCTCGCGTCGCCGCCGTTGTGCGTCGCCTATGCCCTCGCGGGGTCGATGGACTGCGACATCGTCGCCGACCCGCTCGGCGTCGCCGAGGACGGGTCCGCGGTCTACCTGCGGGACATCTGGCCGTCCGAGCGCGAGGTCGCCGAAGCCGTCGAGCAGGCGGTCCACTCGGACATGTTCCGCAAGAGCTACGGCGAGGTCTACGACGGCGACGAGCGGTGGAAGGGCCTCGTCGTGCCGACCGGCGATCGCTTCGCCTGGAACATCGGCTCGACCTATGTCCGCCAGCCGCCCTTCTTCGAGGCGCTCCTGCCGGAGGCCGAGCCGGTCACCGAGATCACCGGCGCCCGGGCGCTCGCGGTGCTGGGCGATTCGGTGACGACCGACCACATCTCGCCGGCCGGCTCGATCCAGAAGGACGGGCCGGCGGGGACCTACCTGCGGGCGCGCGGCGTGATCCCGAGCGAGTTCAACTCCTACGGGTCGCGGCGGGGCAACCACGAGGTGATGATGCGCGGGACGTTTGCCAACATCCGCCTGCGCAACCAGCTGGCGCCCGGCACCGAGGGCGGCGTGACCCGTCATCTGCCGGACGGGGAGGCGATGTCGATCTACGACGCGGCGATGCGCTACCAGACCGAGAGCGTCCCGCTGATCGTGCTCGGTGGCAAGGAGTACGGGTCGGGATCGTCGCGGGACTGGGCGGCCAAGGGGACCGCCCTGCTGGGGATCCGCGCCGTGATCGCCGAGAGCTTCGAGCGGATCCACCGGTCGAACCTGGTCGGCATGGGCGTGCTCGCGCTCCAGTTTTCCGACGATGAGAACGCGGCGTCGCTCGGCTTGACCGGCGAGGAGGTGTTCGCGATAACGGGGATCGCCGAGGAGCTCAACGCCGGACGCCTCCCGGTCCACGCGAGCGTCCGGGCCGGGGAGAAGGAGTTCACGGTCAGGGTGCGGATCGACACGCCCAAGGAAGCCGACTACTTCCGCCACGGCGGCATCCTCCAGTACGTCCTGCGCCAATTGCTGGCCGCCGACTAGGACCGGCCGAATCTGAGGTCAACGAAACGACACGCAGCCGCAACCTCCCATTAAGCCGGGCCTGAGCTCCCTCCGTCAGGATCCCGGGCTCCGAAGACCCTGTGGCTGCGCCCTCGAAAGGCGGCCCGCGACGAAAGGACAGCATGCCGCGCGCTTCCATCGCAGAGCCCAGGCCTACCCGCCGGGACCCGCTCGCAGCCAAGGTCCCCGAGATCACGGTCCTGTTCTGGGTGATCAAGGTCCTCACGACCGGGATGGGCGAGTCGATGTCGGACTTCCTCGGCCAGAACAGCGTGCCCCTCGCCGCCGTCGTCGGCATCTTCGGCGTGTGGTTCGCCCTGCGCCAGCAGATGCGGACGCCGGAGTACCGGGCGGTCGTCTACTGGTTCGCGGTGATGATGGTCGCCGTCTTCGGGACGATGATCGCCGACGGACTGCGCGACGGGGCGAGCCTGTCGTACACCGTGACCACCCCGTTCTTCGCCGCTGTCGTCGCCGCGGTGTTCTACTTCTGGTACCGGAGTGAGGGCACGCTCTCGATTCACAGCATCACGACGCGCCGCCGCGAGCGCTTCTATTGGGCCGCGGTCCTCGCGACGTTCGCCCTGGGGACCGCTGCGGGTGACCTGACGGCGATTCAGCTCAACTGGGGCTTCCTCCCGTCAGCCGGCCTGTTTGCCGTCGTGATCGCGATCCCCGGGATCCTCTGGTGGCGCGGCGTGCTCAACCCGATCGTCGCGTTCTGGGCCGCATATGTCGTCACGAGGCCGCTGGGCGCGTCGTTCGCCGACTGGTTCAGCAAGCCCAATCTGGGCGGCCTCGGGCTCGGGGACGGCCCGGTCAGCGCGATCGCGCTGATCGTCTTTATCGGCCTCGTCGCCTACGTAGCTGCGACCAAGCGCGACATCCAGTCGGCCGGCCTGCATCCGCACGCCGCAGCCGAGCCGGCGCTGGCGGACGCGATCTGATCGCGCCGGTCGGGCAAGCCGGCGGCCGAACGCGGCCCAACCGCGTCGGTCGGGCAAACCGGCCGCCGAACGCGGCCTAACCGCGTCGGTCGGGCAAACCGGCGGCCGGACGCGGCCCAACCGCGTCGGTCGGGCAAACCGGCGGCCGAACGCGGCCTAGCCGCGGACGAGTCGCTTGTAGGTCAGGCGTCTCGGCCGGTCGGCCTCGGCGCCCAGCAGATCCCGGCGGTGCTCCTCGTAGGCCTCGAAGTTCCCCTCGAACCACGTGACCTGGCTGTCGCCCTCGAAGGCGAGCACGTGGGTCGCCACGCGGTCGAGGAACCACCTGTCGTGGGAGATCACGACGGCGCAGCCGGCGAACGAGAGGAGGGCCTCCTCGAGCGCGCGGAGCGTGTCGACGTCGAGATCGTTGGTCGGCTCGTCGAGCAGCAGGAGGTTCCCGCCGCGGCGCAGGAGCTTCGCCAGGTGGACGCGGTTGCGCTCGCCGCCCGAGAGCTTGCCGACCTTGGTCTGCTGGTCGCCGCCCTTGAAGTTGAAGGACGCCGTGTACTGGCGGGAGTTGACCCACTGGCCGCCGACCTGGATCTGGTCGAGGCCGCCGGAGATCTCCTCCCAGACGTTCTTCTCGGGGTCGAGGGCGTCGCGAGACTGGTCTACGTAGGCCAGATCGACGGTGTCGCCGATCCGCAGGGCGCCGCCGTCGGGCTGCTCGTCGCCGGTGATCATCCGGAACAGGGTCGTCTTGCCGGCGCCGTTGGGGCCGATCACGCCGACGATCCCGCCGCGGGGGAGGGAGAAGGAGAGCGACTCGATCAACAGGCGGTCGGTGTATCCCTTGGTCAGGCCCTCGGCCTCGACGACGACATCGCCGAGCCGGGGTCCGGCGGGGATGTGGATCTGCACCTGGTCGAGCTTGACGTCGGCTTCCTGGGCGAGCAGGGCGTCGTAGTTCGACAGGCGGGCCTTGGCCTTCTTGCGGCGGCCCTTGGCGTTGCTGCGGACCCATTCGAGCTCGGACGCGATCGTCCGCTGGCGGGAGACCTCCTGCTTCTCTGACTGGGCGAGGCGGATCTGCTTCTGCTCGAGCCAGCCGGAGTAGTTGCCCTCGTAGGGAATGCCCCGTCCGCGGTCGAGCTCGAGGATCCAGCCGGCGACGTTGTCGAGGAAGTAGCGGTCGTGGGTCACGGCGACGACGGTGCCCTTGTACTCGGCCAGGTGGTGCTCGAGCCAGTCGACCGACTCTGCGTCGAGGTGGTTGGTCGGCTCGTCGAGCAGGAGCAGGTCGGGCTGGGAGAGCAGCAGCCGGCAGAGCGCGATCCGGCGGCGCTCGCCGCCTGAGAGCAGCGTGACGTCGGCGTCGGGGGGCGGGCAGCGCAGGGCGTCCATCGCGTGCTCGATCATCCCGTCGAGGTTCCACGCGTCGGCCGCGTCGATCTGCTCCTGGAGGCGGGCGAACTCGTCGGCCGTCTCGTCTGTGTAGTTGGCGGCGATCTCGTTGAACCGCTCGACGAGGGCGTGGATGTGGGCGACGCCCTCGAGGACGTTGCCGCGGGCGTCCTTGGTCGGGTCGAGCTGGGGCTCCTGCTCGAGCAGGCCGACGGTCGCACCCGCGGCCAACTCGGCGTCGCCGCGGTAGTCGGTGTCGAGACCGGCCATGATCTTCAGGAGCGTCGACTTGCCCGACCCGTTGTAGCCGAGCACGCCGATCTTCGCGCCGGGGAGGAAGGCCAGGGTGATGTCCTTGAGGACGGTCTTGTCCGGCGGGAAGGACCGCGTCAGCTTGTACATCGTGAAGACGTATTGGGGCGCCATGGACAGCTGAGGATAGACCGTCGGGCGCCGCGCCCCGGTCGCCGGCGGTCGCTCGCTAACGTGACCTGAGAAATGGCGAGCGTCTTCGATCTCGAGCAGGCTCTCCTGCTCCTCGAGCTTGAGCCGCCCTTCGACCAGCGGGCCGTCCAGCTGGCTCGGCGGAGAATGGCCAAGCAGTGGCACCCCGACATCGCGCCGCCGGGCCGCCAGGTCGAGCACCAGCGCCACCTCCAGGCGATCAACCAGGCCGCCGACGAGCTCGAGCGGCTGGCGGAGGGGTCGCGGGGTGGCCAGGTCACGCGCACCGCGGTCAAGGTCTCGGCAGCCGCGACCCGAGCGGCCCGGGCGGAGGCTGGCCGGCGGGCGTACGAGGATCAGGAACGCGCGCGGAAGGCCGACACCGAGCGCAAGGTCCACGACCCGTTCGGAAGTCGGGCACCAGACCACTCGGTCGTCCACCGGTATGCCCGCTGCCTGTCCTACCCGGAATGGGGCGTCGGCTCGGTCACGGGCGTCTACTTCTCGGGTGAGGGCGACGAGATCCAGCAGTGGGCGCGGGTCGGGTTCAGTCACGGGGTCAGGACCGTGCCGGCCGGGAGCCTTCAGTTCGTCGACTTCTCAAAGCCCGACGCCGGCGCCGCGAGGGTCCAGCGGTTCATGGTCGCCGCGCAGCACGCCCTCGCCGAGGGCAAGTACGACCTGGCCGCCAAGCGCCTGATCTACGCCCGCGACGCGGACCCGGCCGACGTCGCGGTCCTCCGTCTGATGACCCTGGCCTTCTGGCAGGCCGGCAACCTCGACGCCGCGGCCCGGGCCGTGCGCGACTGGGCCCGCGTTGAGCCCAGCCGGCCGGCCGCGCACCGGTTCGCGGCGCGGATCTACGAGGACATCGGAGCGATCGACCTTGCGGCCGACGCCGCTCAGCGGGCAGCTGAGCGGGCTCCGGCGGACGCCGGCGAGTGGGAGCGTCTCGGACGCCTGCGCCTGCGCCTGATGCAGCGTGACGCCGCGCTCGACGCCCTCGAGCGGGCGGCGTCGCTCGGCCCGAGCGTCGACGGCCTGCTCGACCTCGCCCTGGCCCGGCAGCTGGCCGGGGATGTCGGCGGCGAGGTGTCGGCCTCCGAGCAGGCGGTCTCGCTCGCCCCCGAGTCGGTCGAGGCCGCGTCACGGCTTGCGCACGCCCTCGCGCGGACCGAGCGCCAGCACGAGTGCCTCGACGCGTGTGACCGGGCGATCGCGCTCGGTGCCGGCTACGAGGTCCGCGAGCTGCGCCGGCGGATGCGCGCGGCCGTCCCGCGCGTCCTGCCGCAGGCCTGACCGACAGTCGCGGCCTCCCGGCCTGCCGAACCGGGGGTTCGGCCGGACGGGCGTATGATCCGTGCGGCTCGCCGGCTGCGTAGAAGACTGTTACATGACCGGAATAATGAACCCACTCCACATTGCCTTCATCGCGATGATCGCGTTGATCTTCCTCGGCCCGAAGCGGCTTCCCGAGCTCGCGAAGACGCTCGGCACCGGCATGCGGGAGTTCCGCGAGACGATGAGCCTCGACCACACGCTCGGCGACCCGCCGGCCTTCTCGCCGGACGAACCGGCGCCGCTGACGCCAACCGTCGCGTCACCGCTCGCGCCGGTCCCCCCGCTCGCTCCGGTCGCGGTCTCGCCGATGCTCGCCCCGGTTCCCCCGCTGGCTCCGCCGATCGCGATGCGCCCGCCGGCTCCCGTCCCGCCGCTCGCGCCGCCGGTGACCGTCCTGCGCCCGTCGGTCGGCGCCGACTTTCCGCAGACGCCGGACGCCGCCTAGACCCCGGTCGCCGACGGCGCCTCGAATCCTGTGATTCGTCCTGCGAACCACAGACGCGACAAATTCATATTGGACCCTAAGGGCCGCTCCGCGTACCTTTCGTCGGGCAGACTCTCTCCGTAGTCAGGCAAGCTGACAACCGCCCCCGGACACTCCCACGTCTCCGGGGGCGTTTGTCTTTCTCGGCCGGGTTCGGTGAGGTCTGGCCCCGTCAGCGTCACGCTGACCTGCTCGTCGGTCCTGCCGCCGGCCGAGCCGCTTGCACGCCGACTCGGCGCATGGGAGACTCGCCGCTGGCAGCAGGTCGGCCGCACGGCAGGCCGGGCGCCTCGCCGGAGATCCGCAACCAGGGGGAATCATGAAGCAGACACTGCGCCTTGCGGCGCTCCTCGCCGCGGGCCCACTCGTCGCCGCCGGTCCCCTGCCGGCGAGCGCGGCCGCCGCGCCGACGACGATCAAGTTCACGGCAATCCAGTACCACGCGACCCAGAAGGGGAAGGTCGTCTCCTTCCAGGAGCACCTCATCTCCGCCGGGCGGACGATCGGCCACGACTCGATCTCGTGCACCGAGGTCGGACACAGCCTCCACTGCACCGGGACGTTCTTCTTCACGTCCGGCGTCCTCCACGTCAAGGCTACGGTCGGGAGCGGGAACGTCAACCACGGCACCGTGACCAGCGGGACCGGACGCTACGCCGGCAGGACGGGGACGTTCACCCTGACGGACATCACGAGCACCAGGACGACGATCGTCGTCAGCCTCCGCTGAGCCCCACGCTCGCCGACCGGCCCCGCCGGCGCCCGGCCGGGCGGGCGGGCGGCGAGACCCTGGCAGCGCTCGTCACCCCGTGATCGTCTCCGGGGCCAGGACAGAGACGATCACGCCGGCCTGAAGCGGCGCCGGCGCGAACTGCCGTTACCAACCCGAGGTGGTGACCCGCCGGCAGGGACGAGGCTGCTCGACTCGAGCGGACCTCGGCGTTCACCATAATCCGGACGCTGAGAGAATTCTCACGTGGGCTTGAAGCCATTAGCTTACGTCGTATACTGTCGCCGCGGTTGGCTCAAAGCCAACCGCGATTAAGTGAACCACGCGACGCCCGCTGCCCTATGGGGGCGTTCGTGGCAGCGACAATAAGTAACAGGATCGGGACTGTGCGGGACACGCTGTCAGCGTGAGCCTTGCTTGGACGATCTCGAGTTCCGGCGGGCGCGGTGCGACTTCCGCATGCCGCGGCCAGCAGTTGCCCGATCGTCCCAGGAAAGGCCGGGTCCGTGTCACGTTTCACTCTAAGTGCCGAGTTCCGCACGCCCCGGCGACCCACGCCGTGGCGAGGTCGGGCCGAGTTGACGGCGAGAGCCAGGCAGCTTGTGTCAAGTGTCATTATCTGCGTCCCGTTGATCCTTGGTGCCGCGGCACCCGCACGGGCGGCGGGCCGTGTGAGCGCCGGCTGCAAGTCATCGCTCGGCGCCTGTCCGCCGATCGATCGCGACGAGGTCCTGTCGAACGAGCAGACCTTCACGACCTGGGCCTACGCGGACGCGTCGAGCGTCGTTCGCGCCGCTCCGTCGTCGAAGGCATCCCCGGTCGGCGTCCTCCACGCGGTGACCGAGGACGGTCTCCCCGAGGTGTACGTCGTCCTCTGCGACGAGGTCCTCCCGCCCAGTCGGACCGGTGCGCCGGAGACCTGGGCGGAGATCCGGCTCCCGACCCGGACTCCCGGTCAGACGGGCTGGGTCGCACGGTCCGCCCTCAGCGACTACACGCGGGTGAACACGGAGCTGGTCGTCAGCCGAGCCTCCCACCGACTTTGGCTCTACCGCGCCGGCGTGCCGATCTTCGAGACCTCGATCGGGGTCGGTAGGCGGACCGCGCCGACCCCAGCCGGGCACTTCTGGATCCGCGAGGCCTTTCCGGTCGCCCAGCGGGCGGTCGGTGCGTACGGGCCGTACGCGTTCGGCACCAGCGCGTACTCCGTGTTTCCCGACTGGCCCGGCGGCGGCGTGGTTGGGATCCACGGCACGAGTACCCCCCACGTCGGTCCGTCCTCGGCCGGGTGCATCACGATGCCCGACGTCGACATCATGCGCCTCGCAACGCTCGTTCCCCTCGGCACGCCGCTCCTGATCGAGTGAGTCCTCGTCTCGGACCGCGAGTCTCGGATCCAGTCGTCGGCATGCGATCCGGCCGGCCGCGTAGTCTCCGCTCCCGATGCGCCTGATCGTCGCCTGCTGCCAGGTCACCTACTCCGGCCGCCTCTCGACCGTCCTGCCGATGGCCGTCCGTCTCCTGATGATCAAGGCCGACGGCTCGGTACTCGTCCATGCCGACACCGGCGGCTACAAGCCGACCAACTGGATGACCCCGCCGACCGCGATCGAGGAGACGCCGACGCAGATCGTCGTTCGCAAGATCAAGGGCGAGGAGGTCCTCGACATCCTGATCGACGAGGTCCTCTGGGACGTCGCCCACGACATGGGCGAGGCCGCCGCACTCGAGAAGGACGGCGTCGAGCGCCACCTCCAGGAGTTGCTCGCCGACCGGCCGACCTGGTGCGGCGACGGCTTCCGACTGATGCGCCGGGAATGGCCGACCGACATCGGACCGGTCGACCTGATGTGCCGTGACGAGGCCGACGAGTGGATCGCCGTCGAGATCAAGCGGGTCGCGACGATCGACGCCGTCGAGCAGCTCGCCCGCTACCTCGAGCGGATCCGCCTCGACCCGGCGATGGCCGCCTGCCGAGGGGTCCTCGCCGCCCAGCAGTTCAAGCCCCAGGCCCGCGTCCTCGCCGAAGCCCGCGGAATCGCCTGCGTCGACGTCGACCTCGCCGTCCTGCGCGACGGCCGCGAACCCGAGCTCAAGCTGTTCGTCGCCTGACCGGCGAGCCCGGCACCGTCCGGGCCGGCTACATCGTGAGCAGCTCGATGTCGTCGGCATCGGCCAGGGCGAGCAGGCCCCGGTCGAACGTCACGACGCGTACTCCGCGTCGGCGGGCCAGCGTCAGCAGGTGGGCGTCGGTGACCTGACGGTGCCCCACGATCCGAGGGACGTCGGCGTCGGCGATCGAGACGTCGTCGACGAGGAACCGATGGCCGCCGGACGCCCGCAGCGCCGACAGGACGCCCCGCGCGGCTTCGACTCCGATCGCGTGGGGGAGGACCCTGGAATTCGACGAGATCCGCACGAAGCCGCTCTCGGTCACCGGGCATGTGGCCCAGCCGTCCGACCTGTTGGCCGCAAACCAGGCTCTTGTCCGCACGTGGTGGACATGCGAGTCCCACGCGAGCGCGACCAGCACGTTGACGTCGAGCAGCCCCAACCCTGCCGTCAGTCCTCGTCGAGCCCGCGGCGGACCATCTCCGCCGTGATCGGCGGCGCGCCGCTCGGCACGCGGATCACCGGCAGGTCACCGGCGACCTCAACGCGACCCGGCGTCAGCCCGCGACGGGCCAGCTCGGATATCACCGAGCCGAGCGACCGGCGCTCCCCCGCAGCCAGCTCCCGTGCCGCGGCGACCACGTCGTCATCGAGCTCGAGCGTCGTCCGCACCCGACCGATGCTACCGCATCACCGCATCATTCTTGTGAAGACCACAGCGTCGCCCCGCTCGAGGGGCAGCTCGCGGTCCGTGCCGGCCGCCACTCCGTTGACGCTCGCGCTGACCTCGTCGAGCTCGATCTCGAGCACGTCCGCGACGCCCCCGAGGGTCGCCGCCCGCACCGTGCTCGCGTGTCTGCCGGCCTGCGGCTCCCCGTCCCCACGGCGTCCCCATCGCAGCGAGATCGCCGGCGCCGGCCGCTCCCGAGCGGCCGCGTAGGCCGCCGGGTCGTTGATGTTGACCACCGACTCGAGGTCCGGGTCGCCGTTCGCGACTCCCGCGTCCGCGAGCAGGGCGTCCCGGTCGAGCCGCGTGACCCGGCAGCGATCGAACAGCCGACTCACCCGCAGGTCGTCCGCCCCGAGGAGCTCCTCGACGACCGCCAGGACGCTTGTCCGGTACGCCGCGGCCAGCGGCTGCCACCCCCGGCCGACCACCGGCACGCAGATCTCCTCTCCGTCGCCCAGCCCGCCGACCACCGCTCCGACAAATGATGTGTGTAGGAAGGGGACGTCCGTCGAAGACACATATGCCAGCTCGGCCCGCCCGGCCAGCGCCCGCAGCCCGGCCGCAAGCCCCTCGAGTGGTCCCCGTCCGCCGTGGACGTCCTCGACCACCGCGTAGCGTTCCGGGAGCCGCGGGAGCTCCTGGTCGACGGATCTGACGATCACCACCGGTCCTTCGACGGCCCGCTCGACCAGGCCCGAGACGCGTCGTACGAGGGTCGATCCATGCCATTCGAGGGACGCCTTCGGCTCGCCCATCCGCGACGACCGACCGCCCGCGAGGACGATCCCCCCGACCACGGCTACTCCCCGTGGATCGTCGCGACCAGCGTGCGCGGGCCGCCGCGGTCGCGGTGCTCGCACACGTAGATCCCGTGCCACGTCCCAAGCCGCAGCCGGCCCCCGCCGATCGGCAGGGTCAGCGACGGGCCGACGAGGATCGCCTTGACGTGCGCCGGCATGTCGTCGGCTCCCTCGTCGGTGTGCGTCCACGCCCAGTTCTCCCGGACCGCGTCGGTGAACCACGACTCGACGTCGCGCCGGACGTCCGGGCTCGCGTTCTCGTTGAGCGCCAGCGACGCCGACGTGTGGCTGATCAGGACGTGCAGCAGGCCGACCGAGACCGACGCCACCTCCGGGAGGGCGTCGAGAACCTCCCGCGTCACGAGGTGGAACCCCCGCTCACGCGGCCTCAGGCGGATCTCCCGCTGGAGCCACATCCCCGACGTCCGGGTGCTAGCGCTCGCCGGGCGTCTTGACCGGGAACTGCGAGATCCGGCAGGTCGTGTCGAGCGCGGTCCGCACGATCCGGCTCTGCTCCTCCGCGTGCGACGCCGGATACCCCTCGCCCGGGCTGGCCCGCTCCGGCCGCCCGACGTAGCCGAACGCCAGGTGACGCGGAAGGATCTGACGCAGTCTGGCCGACATGTGCGCTCTCGCCCCCATGTTTCGCGGCTCCTCCTGGCACCAGGCGACCTCCCGGAGCTTCGGGTACCGGCCGATCAACTCGAGCAGCTCGCCCTCGGGGAACGGGTAGAGCAGCTCGACCCGGCCGATCGCGACCTGGTCGTTCCCCGCTCGCTCGGGATGGCCGACGAGGTCGTAGTAGATCTTCCCCGTGCAGAGGACCAGCCGCCTGACGTTCGACGGCTCGATCCGCGGCTCACCGAGGACGGGGAAGAAGCGCGCGTCGGCGAGATGCTCGATCCGGTTGGTCGCCTGCGTCAGCCGGAGCAGGGACTTCGGCGTCATCACGATCAGCGGCCGCTGCTTGGCGACCCTCGCCTGCCGGCGCAGGAGGTGGAAGTACTGGGCCGGCGTCGTCAGGTTCGCCACCCGGATGTTGCCCTCCGCCGTCAACTGGAGGAACCGCTCCAGGCGGCCTGAGCTGTGCTCCGGGCCGGACCCCTCGTATCCGTGCGGGAGGAGCAGCGTCAGCCGCGACGTCTGTCCCCACTTGGCCAGCCCCGACACGATGAACTGGTCGACGATCACCTGGGCCGCGTTGACGAAGTCCCCGAACTGCGCCTCCCAGACGACCAGTGTCTCCGGCGCCTCCTGGCTGTACCCGTACTCGAAGCCGAGGCAGCCAATCTCAGACAGCGGGCTGTTGTGCAGCTCGAAAGGCGCCAGCGACCCCGGCAGGTTCTGGATCGGGCAGACCGTCTGCCCCGTCTTCGCGTCGTGGAGGACCAGATGCCGCTGGCTGAACGTCCCCCGTTCGGCGTCCTGACCGGTCAGGCGGATCGGCGTCCCCTCGGTCAACAGCGACGCGAACGCCAGAGCCTCGGCGTGCGCCCACCCGATTCCCCCGTCGGGACCGAGCGCCTCCCGCCGCCGCTCGAGTTGGCTGGCAAGCTTCGGGTGGACGGTGAAGCCCGACGGGACCTGGAGCAGCTCGTGGTTGAGCGCCGCCAGCCGGTCTGACGACACCGCCGTCCTGACCTCGGGCGACGGCGTCCGGTCGAGCGTGTACTCGCCGGTCACCTGCTCGACGTTCCCCGCTGCCAGGGCATCGGCGATCCGCTGTTTGAGCTCCTGGTGGCGGTTCGTCAGGTTGTCCCAGATCTCCTGCCGTTCCCGGTCGACCTCGGCCGCCGAGATCGTCCCCTCGGCGATCAGCTGATCCGCCCACAGCTCGCAGACCCGCTTCTTGTTCTTGATCTTCGTGTACATCTCCGGCTGCGTGTACGCCGGCTCGTCGGCCTCGTTGTGCCCGAACCGCCGGTACCCGATCAGGTCGATCAGGACGTCGTGGCCGAACGACTGCCGGAAGGCGAAGGCCAGGCGGACGGCCGCGACGCACGCGGCGACATCGTCGGCGTTGACGTGGATGATCGGCACGTCGAAGCCCTTCGCCAGGTCTGAGGCCCACCGCGTCGACCGGGCGTCGTCCGGGTCGGTCGTGAAGCCGACCTGGTTGTTGGTGATCAGGTGCATCGTCCCGCCGACCTTGTACCCGTCGAGCGCCTGGAGGTTCAGCGTCTCGGCGACCACCCCCTGCGCCGGGAACGCCGCGTCCCCGTGCAGCACGATCGGGAACGCCGCGTCCGTGTTGTGCCGTGTGTGGCGCCCCAGCCGAGTCGTCTGAGCCGCCCGCGTCGCTCCGACGACGACCGGCGACACGAACTCCAGGTGCGACGGGTTCGACTCGAGGTTGACGAGGATCGACTCGCCGTTCGGCAGCTCGTACGAACCCTGGGCCCCGTGGTGGTACTTCACGTCGCCCGTCCCCCCCTGCGGGATCGTCGTCACCGCCTTCAGCGTCGACGCCCCCTCGAACTCCGCGAAGATCGTCTCGTAAGGCCGGCCGAGGTTGTGTGCCAGGACGTTCAGCCGGCCTCGATGCGCCATCCCGATCACCACCTCGTGGCTTCCCGTCCCCGCCGCCAGCTGGATCAGCTCGTCGAGCATCGGCACCGTCATGTCGAGTCCCTCGATCGAGAACTGCTTCTGCCCGAGGTAGGCCTTGTGCATGAACCGCTCCATCGCGTCGACCTCGATCAGTCGTCGCAGCAGCGTCGTCCGCTCCTCCTTGCGCAGCGGCTGGCGGAACGTCCCCGACTCGATCTTCTCCCGCAGCCAGACCCGCTGCCGGTGGGACGCGATGTGCTCGATCTCGTAGGCCATCGTCCCGCAGTACGTCTCCCGCAGGTGCGGCAGCGCCTCCGCAAGCGTCTGGCCCGGCACGTGCATCCGCAGGATCCGCGCCGGGATCTTCGCCATCAGCTCGTCCGTCAGGCCCAAGCCCCCCGGCTCGAGCGACGGGTCGCCCTCCGGCTCGAGCCCCAGCGGATCCAGCCGCGCCGCCAGGTGGCCGTGCGTCCTGTGGGCCCGCAGCAGCGAGACCCCCGCCTGGACTGCTTCCAGGAGCTCCTCTTCGTGGGCTGCCGGCTGTCCCGGGATCCGCCGCTGGCCGAGTTCGCCCGCTCCGCCGTCCGCGGCCGGCCGGAGTCCCGCCGGAAGGCCCGGCGCCGGGGGTGGCGCCAGCGTCGACAGCTCGATGCCCAACGACCCGAAGACGGCCTCGTAGAACGACCGCTCGTCTTGCAGGTACTCCTCGATCCGTGCCAGGAACCTCCCCGACTCGGCCCCCTGGATGATCCGGTGGTCGTAGGTCGACGTCATCGTCATCACCTTCTCCGCCCCGATCTCCCCACCGATCGCCCCCAGGCCGACCGGGTACGCGATCGACCCGGTCGCGACGATCGTCCCCTGGCCCACCATCAGCCGCGGGATCGACGCGACCGTGCCCAGCCCTCCGGGATTGGTCAGCGTGATGTTCGCCCCGACAAGGTCGTCGGCTCCCAGCGTGTTCGTCCTCGCCTTCTCGACCACCCGGTCGTACGCCCCGACGAACTCCCCGAAGTCCAGGCGTCCCGCGTCGGCGACGACCGGGACCATCAGCGTCCGCGACCCGTCCTTCTTGACGACGTCCACGGCCAGTCCGAGGTTGACCGCCCCGTCGTCGATCCGCGTCGGCTTCCCGTCGACCCGCGCGAAGTGGTGTGCCATCCCCGGGATGTCGGTCGCCGCCCGGACGATCGCGTACGCGATCAGGTGGGTGTACGACACCCGCCGGCCGACGGCCTTGAGCTGGTTGCGCCGCCAGTCGAGCACGCTCACCGTCAGCGTCCGCATGCTCGTCGCCGTCGGGATCTCCCGGCTCTGGTCCATGTACTGCGCCAACATCGCCGCCGCACCCCGCAGTGGCTGGACCTCGCCGGTGCCGCCGACCGGACCCGGCGGGCCTGAGGCCGGGGCGATCGGAGTTTCGGGTGCGACGGGTGGCGCGTGTGGCGCGGGGTTCGCCTGCGCGGTGGATGGGCTCTCGGGCTGGGGTGGAGGGAGGCGCTCGGGCTGGGGTGGGGGGAGGCGCTCGGGCTGGGGCGGAGTGCCCGCGGGCGCTCGGAGCGCCTCGAGGACGTCGGCCTTCGTGATCCGGCCGGCCGTTCCGGTGCCTGCGAGTCCGGAGAGGTCGACGTGCTCGACCGCCGCGACCCGTCGGGCGACCGGCGAGGCGTTCGGCTGGTGGGCTCGCGGGCCGTCGTCGGGTGGAGGCGCGGCGGTTGGGTGATCGGCCGCGTCGGTCGGAGGACTCGAGGCGGCCGGCTGCGTCGGTACGCCGGAGTGGCCGTTCGCCGCTGCCGCGGCGCCGTTGGAAGCGTGGCCGGCGTGACCTCCGTTGGACCCGTCGCTGACCTGCGCAGACGCGTCGCCATCGGCGGCGATCTCGGCGAGCAGCTCGCCGACGCCGATCGTGTCGCCCTCGGCTCCATGGATGCGGACGATCGTGCCGGTAGCTGTGGCGGGAACCTCGGCGTCGACCTTGTCGGTCGAGATCTCGACGATCGTCTCGTCGGCCGTGACCCGGTCGCCGGCCGTCTTGTGCCACTCGAGGATGGTTCCCTCGGACACCGAATCCCCCATCTGCGGCATTACTACGTGAATCGTGGCGATATCAGCCATGCCGATGGACTCTAGTGCCTCGGCAGGCTCGCTCCCGGGCTTGCCGGGTCCGAGCTGGGTTGTGGCGGCGGCGGGGACCCGGCCTCCCGACGACCCTCCTCGCGGATGAACGCCAGGCTCCCGACGAACGGGCCGAGGCCGCCGAGCACGCAGACGGCGACCGCCAGGTACAGGGGGATGACGCGCTTGCGCAGGGCAGCCAGGCAGGCGAGCGACATCCCGATCCAGAGCAGGCCGTGCGTCAGACCGAGGACAAAGGTCTCGGGTTGGGGATTGCCGGCGACGAATGCCGCATAGAGGAGACCGACATAGATCACCGAGTGGACGAACGAGACGTACTTCAGGCGTGAGAACGTCAGCATCCGACCGGATTGCTCAGGCGGCAAGGAGCGACGCCATTCGCCGAAGCGCGTCGTCCGCCTCGGCCGGCCACCGGTCGACCTCGGCCGGCCACCAGGCGTGGGCGTCGTGCTCGTCGTCGGGGACGACCTCCGCCCCGTCGGGCAGCCACGCCATTCCGACGAACATCACGAGTTGATGGGGCAGACAGACCAGCGCCTGCGCCGTGACTCGCTCGGGCGCGACCGACCATTCCTCGTCCAGCTCGCGGACCAGCGTCGCAGCCGGGTTCTCGCCCGCGTCGACCGCTCCGCCTGCGCCGAGCGCCCACCGTCCGGGCCAGGTCGAGAGCCAGGCCGACCGCCGTCCGGCAAGCCAGCGGCCGTCGGCCGACCGGGTGACGCAGAGAGCGGCGATGCTCTGCGACGCGTCGTCGGCGACCAGGCGCAGGGCCCAGCGGATCGGCTGGATCTCCATCCGCAGGCCGCCGTCCGTCGGCGTGTGGCTGACGAGCCGCGCCCCGATCCCGTCATGGGCCGGCGAGCCCCGATCGATCAGGGCGGCGAT
Source organism: Solirubrobacteraceae bacterium (assembly GCA_035553395.1). Lineage (GTDB taxonomy): Bacteria > Actinomycetota > Thermoleophilia > Solirubrobacterales > Solirubrobacteraceae > Palsa-513. The sequence continues at coordinate 31,006 of DASZKP010000031.1, forward strand.
CGCCGCGTCGGCGGCCGCCGAGACCGCCTGGGCCGGGTCGTAGGGCTCCTCCTGCCAGTGGGCCTCGACCGCTTCGAGCTCCCACGCTCCGCGGGCCAGGATGCCGGGCTTGAGGGGTGTCACGGTGCACAGGGTAGTGGCTGTCGTTAACCTGGCTCGCCGTGAACCGGTTCTCGATCAACCCCCGGTCGAGCTGGTCCAATGGGATCCTCGAATGATTGTCGTGCTCGGCGCCGGCGGGGTCGGCGGGTTGGTCGCAGCCCTGTTCGACCGGGCTGGAATCGCGGCTACGGTCGTCGCCCGGGAAGAGACGGCCGATGTGTTGCGCCGGCGGGGCTTCACCGTCAACAGCGTTCGCTTCGGCGAGTTCGCCGCCAACCCGAGGGTTGTCACCCGAATCGAGGCCGACCACGACGTCCTCGTCGTCGCGACCAAGGCCAACGGTCTGGAGGACGGGCTCAAGCGGATCGTCGGTAGGCCGACGCTCGTCGTTCCCCTGCTCAACGGACTCGACCACCTCCCGGTCCTGCGCGAGCGGTTCGGCACGCGTGCCGTGGCCGCGACGATCCGTGTCGAGGCGGACCGTCGCGCGCCGGGCGTGATCGTCCACAACAGCAACTTCCTCCGCCTCGAGATGGCCAGCTCCGACCCGGCCCTTCGACGACCGATGGAGGAGTTTGCCCAGCGGTGCGGTCAAGCCGGCATCGAGGCGGCCGTACTCGATTCCGAGGCCCGCGTCATGTGGGCGAAGCTCGTCCGCCTGAACGCCCTCGCCTGCACGACAAGCGCCTCGGGCCTGCGCCTCGGCGAGCTCCGCGACGACCCGGTCTGGTGGCCGCGGTTCACCGCGGCGATCGACGAGGCGGTTGCCGTCGCCACGGCCGAGGGTGCCCCGCTCGACCCGGCCAAGGTCGTCGCCGAGCTCCGCGAGGCCCACGCCACGCTGTCGAGCTCGATGGCCCGCGATATCGAGGCCGGTCGGGAGCCGGAGCTCGACGCGATCGCCGGCGCCGTGCTGCGCGCTGCCGATCGCAACGGGATCGCAGCGCCGACGATCGAATGGCTTGCCGCCGCGGTCGCCGACCGGGCCGGGATCGCGCCGCCGGCGCGGCCAAGGGCTGCCTGAGGTCGGCGAGGACTACGGGTTGCCTGAGGTCGGCGAGGACCACGGGTTGCGTGTGGCGGGCGAGGACCACGACGGGGCGATGGCCGGCCGCGGCCACGGAGACGTCGACCGGCCCTGGGCCGATCCGCGGTACCTCGAGTCCGTGTGCGCGAGCCTCGACGGGCGGCGGCTGAAGTCGGCGTCCGCCGGCGGCGAGCCCGACATCGTGCGGGGATCGAGCCAGGGCTGTCGGATCTGGAGGTCGCCGCCGCCCAGCAGCGGTTCGGCCTGAGTTTCCCGCCCGACTTGAGGGCCCTCCTCCAGCACGGCCTTCCGACTGGTCGGGACCTGCCGAATTGGCGCGATCCCGACGCGGACGACTACCTTCGTTGGGCGTTGGGCAAATCCGGACGGGCGATCGAGTTCGATGTCCTCAACAACGGCGTCTGGTTTGGCCGGTGGGGTCCCCGGCCCGAGACGGACGCCCGATCCGCGGCGCTGGCGGCTGACGAGTTCCGCAAGGTTCCGGTGCTCGTCCCGGTCTACGCCAACCACTACCTGCCCGGCGATCCCCCGGCCGCCGGCAACCCGGTCCTGTCGTTCTGGCAGATCATCGACGCCGTCTACCGAGCCAACGACCTCGCCGACTATCTCGCCGCCGAATTCGACGCCCCCCGACCGGCCTGGACGACTCCGACCGACCGGCGGCGGACGGTTCCCTTCTGGTCGGCGGTCATCGAGAGCTCCGGCAGTTTGCACGAGCTCGCCGACGTCTGAGCGGCTGGCGGGCCGGACGTGTGGCGGGCCGGACGTGTGGCGCCCCCGGACCCATGGCGGGCCCGGACCTACGTCGCCACCGGACCCACGGCGGCCCCGGACCCACGGCGAGCCGGACGTGATCGCTGAGATCGGGGGCTTACACGCTTGCGACGTCGTGGACGACGCGAACACCGTTCGCATCCGAACACCGTTCGCATCCGAACACCGTTCGCGTTCTTTTTCGTGCTCGACGCACGCTCACCGCCCACCGCCCACCTCCCACCGCTCGACGCCGTCCGCCGCTCGACGCCGTCCGCCTCGAGCCTGAAACCTGCAAGAACCCGTCACGTCCGGCTCGCCGCAGAACACGCCACCGGCGCACCGCCCCCCGGGTGAGCCGCGCGACAGCCTTCGGGGCCCGCCGGTCGTCTGCTATGGTTAGCCAACCTAATTACATGCACTCACCAACTACCGTCACCGCCTCCTCACCACCTGCCGACGTCCCGTCGACGACTGCAGACATCCCGTCGACGACGGACCTGGCCCGAAGCCTGGGGATCAGCCTGCTGCGGTTCAGTCGAAGCCTGCGCCAGCGCTCGGATGTCGAGCTGTCGCCGTCACTGATCTCGGCCTTGGTCGCCGTCCGGCGACACGGTCCACTCACGCCGAGCGAACTGGCCGACCACGAGCGGGTCAAGCGGCCGACCGCGACTCGCTTCATCGCCTGCCTCGAGCACGCCGGTCTCGTCAGCCGGACGGCCGACCCGGACGACGGCCGGTCCTACCGGGTGGCGGTCACCCAGCCGGGGGCCGAGCTCCTGATCTCTGCACGCCGCCAGCAGGATGCGTACCTGTCGGAGCGGCTCGAGCTGCTCGACGCGGACGAGCTGGCGACGCTGGGTCGTGCGACGGGGATCCTCGAGCGGCTGATCGCGGAGGAGTGCCGATGAGGCTGGATCCACCCGTCCAGCCGGAGTGGACGACCGTCCAGTCGGGGCGACCGCTCCAGCGGGGGCGGATCATCGGGCTGTTCTGGCCGTACCGCCGGAGGCTGGGACTCGTGCTGGTCGTGATCCTGATCTCTTCGGGCCTGAGCGCGATCTCGCCGTTCCTCCTGCGGTCGGTGATCGATACGGCTTACCCGAAGCACGACACGAGCCTGCTGACGCTGCTCGTGCTCGGGATGATCGGCATCGCGGTCGTCTCGAACGTCCTGACGGTCGCCCAGACGTACCTGTCTAACGTCGTCGGCCAGCGTGTCATGCACGACCTGCGGGCGTCGGTCTACCGCCACCTCCAGCAGATGTCGCTGGCCTTCTTCACGCGCAACCGGACGGGCGAGGTGCAGTCGCGGATCTCCAACGACATCGGGGGGATCGACAACGTCGTCACGAGCACGGGTACGTCGATCGCCCAGAACGTCACGACCGTCGTGGCGACCGTCGTCGCGATGGTCCTGCTGAGTTGGCAGCTGGCCGTCTTCTCGCTCTGCCTGCTCCCGTTCTTCGTCTTCATGACCCGTCGGGTCGGGGAGGAGCGGCGGAAGATCACCAAGCAGCGCCAGCGCCGGCTGGCCGACCTGTCGTCGCTCGTCGAGGAGTCGCTGTCGGTCTCGGGAATGCTGTTGGGGAAGACGATGGGGCGTGGCGAGGACCTGACCGACCGGTTCGCCGGCCAGTCCAAGCAGGTCGCCGACCTCGAGGTTCGGGCGACGATGGCCGGACGTTGGCGGATGTCGTCGATCCAGATGACCTTCGGGATCATGCCGCCGCTGGTCTACTGGTTCGCCGGACAGCATTCGATCAGCCTCGGGCATCCGATCCAGATCGGTACGGCGGTGGCGATCGCCACTCAGCAGACGCGCCTGCTCTTCCCGATCGGCCAGCTCCTGTCGGTCAACGTCAGCATCCAGACGGCGCGGGCGCTGTTCGACCGGATCTTCGAGTACCTCGACCTGCCGGTCGACATCACCGAAGCGGCGGAGCCGGTCGAGCTGCGGACGGACGAGCTGCTCGGGGAGGTCCGTCTCGAGGACGTCGCATTCCGCTACACGCCGGACGGCCCGCCGACGCTCGATGGGATCAACATGGTCGTCCCCGCGGGGACGCGGACGGCCGTCGTGGGTGAGACCGGCTCTGGCAAGACGACGCTCGGCTACCTGGTCGCCCGGCTGTACGAGCCACAGCGGGGGAGCGTGACGATCGACGGAGTCGACGTCCGGGCGGCGAGCTTCGCGTCGCTGGCGGCGACGGTCGGCGTCGTCTCCCAGGAGACGTACCTCTTCCACGCGACCGTCCGCGAGAATCTCCGCTTCGCCAAGCCGGAGGCGACTGACGACGAGGTCGAGCGGGCGGCCCGGGTCGCCGCGATCCACGAGATGATCGCCGCTCTCCCTGAGGGTTACGACACCGTCGTCGGCGAGCGGGGCTACAGGTTCTCGGGTGGCGAGAAGCAGCGGATCGCGATTGCCCGGACGGTCCTGCGCAACCCGCCGGTGCTCGTTCTCGACGAGGCGACGAGCGCGCTCGACACGCAGACCGAGCGCAATGTCCAGGAGGCTCTCGACCGGCTGTCGGAGGGACGGACGACGATCACGATCGCCCACCGCCTGTCGACCGTCAGAGACGCCGACCAGATCGTCGTGCTCGATCACGGGCGGATCGTCGAGCGGGGGACCCATGACGAGCTGCTCGACGCCGGCGGGTACTACGCGGCCCTGGTCGCCCGGGACGGGGCCACGCTCGCGGCGCCCGAGGCCGAGCGCTAGATTTCACAGACCGTGTCGTCGCTCGAAGCCGAGATGCTGGAGTTCATCCGACGGGGGGTCGACCACCACGCCGAGAGCTGTCCGATGGCTCCGCGGGCGATCCTCCTGAACCCCGGCAACCACGAGATGTTCGGGTGGGACGAGCTGTGGGGAATCCCGGTGCTCGCCGACGAGCGAGTAGCGCCGAAGCGGTTTCGGATCGACTGCGACGGGTCGGCCTTCGGGATCGAGGCCGAGGTCGCCGAGGTCGTCGAGACCGTCCAGCCGGTCGAGTTGCCGATGGCGCCGGTCGGTCCCCGCGAGGGCGAGCCGACGGCCTGAGGCCGGGGCCGCGCCCGCAGCAGGGGCGGTAGCGGGTCGGCGGTTTGAGCGCGTTGTGTGTTCGGCGGAAAGTGGTTGCTGCGCGCAAGCAACGACTTTGTTTTGGGAGTCTCGACACCTCGGACTCTCGGCCGCAGGCAACGAGCTTCTGAAACCCACGACACCGACGGCCCCAGGGGGCCCGAGCTCGCCTCCCCCAAGTCCACGCAGGCGCTGAGGCGCCCGCAGACATGGCTCAGGCCGGCTTGGCCTCGATCAGCTCGATCCGGTAGCCGTCCGGATCCCTGACGAAGCAGAGTCGGGAGCCGCCCTCGCGGATCGAGTATGGCGGCTTCTCCGGCGCGATGCCGTGCTCGGCCAGCCGCTCCAGCGTGCCGTCGAGATCCTCGACGCGCAGGGCGATGTGGTTGTAGCCGGTGCCCATCTCGTAGTGGTCGACGCCGAAGTTGTACGTCAGCTCGAGGCGGGGGCCGTCGCCCGGGAGGCCCATGAAGACGTTGATCGCCTCGTCGCGGATCGGCATCCGCTTGAGCTCTTCGAAGCCGAGGGCGCTGTAGAAGGCGACCGATCGGTCGATCTCACCGATCCGGTAGCAGGTGTGAATCAGCTCCATGGAGCCAAGCCTAGCGCCGGGTGGTCGGACGTGCGAGCATGCGGCGATGATCGTCGAGCGGTCGATGGACGACCGATACCTGTCGAACACGTACCTCGTCTGCGACCGAGCCGGCGGGGCGGGTGCCTTCATCGACGCGGGCGGGCCGGTCGAGCCGCTGATCGAGGTGGCCGAGCATCTGGAGATCGTGCCGACCCACGTCCTCCTGACCCACCACCACGGCGATCACGTCAGCGACCTGTCGAAGCTGACGGCCCGCTGGCCGGACCTCGTCGTGCTGATCCACCCGCTCGAGGCGGACGCCGTCCCGGGGGCGACGGGGACGATCGGGGCGGGCGAGCGGTTGAAGATCGGCGAGCTCGACATCCGGCCTCTGCACACGCCGGGACACACGGCGGGGATGCTGTCGTTCCTCGTCGATCATGATGGCACGCAGGGAGTCTTCACCGGGGACACGCTGTTTCGCAACTCGGTCGGAGGCGTCCGGGCGCCGGGCCACACGACCTACCAGGACCTCAAGGACTCGATCATGGGCACGCTGATGGAGCTCGACCGGCGGACGGTGATCCACCCGGGACACACCGACCCGACGACGGTCGGCCAGGAGTGGGAAACGAACGCGTTCATCCGGGTCTGGCGCGGGCTCGACCGGGAGGGCTCGAGCCCGTGCACGGCGCTCGGTGACCCGGCGACGCTGATCCTCCTGGGCGACGATTACGACGGCGGCCACAAGGCGTGGGTTCGCTGGCCGGACGGGCGCGACGAGATCGTGCCGGGGTCGCAGGTCAAGACCCGCTGAGCAGCGAGCGACCGGTCGCCGGCGATTGGACCCGGGCGGCCAGCCGACCGCCTAGTCTTCGTGGCGAATGGCACGCGAGCCGATCCCGACATCCCGCGTCCGACGCTCGGCGAAGGTCGGCCGGCTGGCTGCCGGGCAGGCTGCCAAGCAGATCGGGACGCGGGCGGCGAACGTCGCCCGCAGCGACGAGGCGGCCCGGGCGGCGCTCGATCGGCGTCAGATCGAGACGGCCCAGCAGATCGTCACGGCGCTGGGGGCGATGAAGGGAGCGGCGATGAAGCTCGGCCAGGTGATGTCCTTCCTGGATGTCGGCCTGGTGCCCGAGGAGTACAGGGAGGAGTTCCAACGCAAGCTCGGCGAGCTGCGGGACTCGGCGCCGAAGGTGGCCTTCAGGGACATGAAGAAGGTGATCGAGGCGCAGTACGGCGAGCCGGTCGGGAGGGTCTTCGCCGAGTTCGATCCGGAGCCGATCGCCGCAGCTTCGATCGGACAGGTCTACCGGGCTCGTCTGCACGACGGGCGGGCTGTGGCGGTCAAGGTCCAGTACCCGGGGGTCGCGGCGGCCGTGCGTGCGGACATGCAGAACCTGGGAATGATCATGCGCCTGATGAAACGGGTGGCTCCCGGGCTGGACGTCCGGGCGATCGCGAGGGAGATCAGCGAGCGGATCGGCGAGGAGCTCGACTATGAGCTGGAGGCATCCAACCAGCGGTCGATGGCCCGGATCTTCCGGGGCCACCCGTTCATCGTGATACCCGAGGTGATCGGGTCGCTGTCACACGAGAAGGTGATGGTCAGCGAATATCTCGAGGGTCGGGGGTTCGAGGAGATCAAGGATCTCCCGCAGGCCGACCGGGATCGGGTCGGGGAGATCGTGTTCAGGTTCTACTTCGGCTGCATGTACCGCCACCATCAGTTCTCGGGTGACCCACACCCGGGGAACTTCATGCTGCTCGGGGACGGGCGGGCGGCGTTCCTCGACTTCGGCCTGTTCAAGCGGATCGACGCCGGCGTCGGGGAGTTCGAGTTGGAGGCGCAGCGATACACCGTGCAGGAGGACGGTGAGCGGCTGATCGAGCACCTCGTGTCGGGCGGCTTCCTGGCCGACCCTGACCGGTACAAGCCCGAGCAGATCCTCGCGCAGGCACGTGACCTGACCTGGTGGTACACACAGGACGCGGAACTCGAGCTGACACCGGAGATCGCGACGCAGGTGATGATCGACATGTCGGATCCAAGGTCGCGCCACTACGCGCAGATGCGTCACGAGACGCTCCCGCCGGACCACCTGTTCGGCCGGCGGACGGAGACGCTGACACTCGCGGTGATGAGTCAGCTGCGGGCTCGTGGTAACTGGCACCGGATCGCGCGGGAGTGGATGTACGGAGACGACCCGCAGACGGAGCTCGGCCGGATCGAGGCCGCGTTCTACTCGCGCGCGGCGGCGTGAGCGCCGGCTGGCGGGGGATCCACCCGGTCTGGCGAGTGTCGGGCCTCGGACTGGTCGTCATCGCGGCGTTCTGCGCCGTGTGGTTCTTTGGGCCGGTCTCGGGTCGGCGCGGGCAGGCGTGGATCAGCGGCGGCCCGGGTGCCCGGGCGGCGGTCGTCTTCGTGGTCGTGTACGTCGGCCTGACGATGTCGTGTGTGCCGGGGCCGGTGATCGCCGGCCTCAGCGGAGCCCTCTTCGGGACGCTCGAAGGGACGCTGCTCGCGCTTGGCGGGGCGGTCGTCGGGGCGCTGCTGTGCTGTCTGGTGGCCCGCCACGTGGCCGGGGATCTCGTGGCCCGCGTTGGTGGACGGCGGCTTGCGGGCCTGGCCGACTGGGTCGCCCGGCGGGGCTTTCGGTCGATGGTCTGCGCGCGGGCGGCGCCGGCCGCGCCGTTCTCGCCGGTCAGCTACGCGGCGGGGCTGACGCGGGTGAGCCTGCGGAGCTTCGTGCTGGCGACTTTGATCGTCGCGGCGCCGCGGACGTTTGCGTACGCCGCGCTCGGTGGCAACGTCCACCACGTGACGAGTCCGGTGGTCGGGCTGGCCGGGGCTGTGATCCTTGGCATGGGCGTGCTCGGCCTGGTCCTCGCGGCCCGGGAGGGCGCCCGCGAGGGGATCGGTCTGCCGCGCTGGGTCGGCGGTCGGGGGCGTCAGCCGAGGCCGGATCCGGGTCCGGGCGGGTCAGGCTGCGTCGACCCGGGTTAGGGTCATCTGTGGGCCGGACGCGCCGCGGACGACGAGCGTCAGGCGGAGGTGGAGAGGGAGATCGTGGGCCGCCGCGCGGACGAGCCGGGCGCGGTCGCCGGCGTCGAGCGCGACGGTGAGGCGGACGGTGCGGTCGGCCTTGAGCGCAACGGCCTTCGGCGCCTTGGCCACGGCGGCCCGGGGGGTGAGGGCCGCGCGTGAGGTGGTGAGGACGGCGCCGGTGATCGTGGCGCGGACGGGACGATCGCAGCGGACGGCGACGGTGACCTGTCGCGCGGTCAGCGTCGCGCGGGTCCCCAGCGCGCAGGGTGGCGGGCGGCGGGCGGCGGGGGCGCCGGAGGCGGCGGTCGACGTCGGCGGTGGGCCGGGCTGGCCTTGTCCGGAGACGGGGACGAGGTCGGGGCTGTCGGGGGCGCCGTCGGGAATCACGACGGTGGCCGTGCGGGGTCCGGTGGCGGTCGGGGCGAAGGCGACGTAGAGCGAGCAGGCATGCCCGGGGGCGAGCGTCGCGCGGCTGCAGAAGTCGTTGAAGATCACGAAATCCTCGGGGTCGGCCCCGGCGATCGCGGCCTGACCGAGGGTGACCGGGCCGTCGCCGGGGTTGGTCACCTCGACGAGCTGGGACGGGCCGGAGTAGGAGTAGACGGGCTTGTCGGTGGGGATCGGGATCAGGCTGAAGGATCCGGCGCCGATCGCCTGGGCACCGAGCAGGCCGGCGGACGGCGAGACGGTGAGCGGGCTCGTGGCGCCGTTGATGTAGATCTGGAGGCCGCCGGTCGGCTCGTTGTCACCGAGCGTTGCGATGTCGGGCCGGCCGTCGCCGTTGAAGTCGGCGACCACGCTGGACTCGGCGTTGGCGGCGGTGTTGGCGTCGTAGACGCCGAGGTCGACCGGCTGCTGGAAGCTGCCGTCGCCGTTCCCGGTCAGGACGCCGGCGGGCCAGCCGGGAGCGAGGATGTCGAGCTTGCCGTCGGCGTCGAAATCGGCGAGCGAGGGAGGGCCGAAGGCGAAGGATTGACGGTCGGGCATCGACAGCCGCATCGCCCGGCCGAGCGTGCCGTCGCCGTTTCCGAGTAGGACGGAGATCTGCTGGGTGCCGAGGTGCTCGATTGTCGGGACCGTCGAGGCGACGACGACGTCGGCATGGCCGTCGGCGTTGACGTCTCCGACGGCCATCCCCTCGCTCACCGGCAGTCCGCTGGCCGTGGGGATCGGCGGGGCGAAGGTGCCGTCGCCGTTGCCGAGCAGGACGTCGATCGTCCCGTCGGTTGGTGCCTCGGGCGTGCAGAGGAGGTCGAGCTTCCCGTCGTCGTTGAGGTCACCGGCCGCTGGACAGGCGAGTAGGGAGTCACCGCCGACGTAGGGGCCGGGAGTCAGCGTGCCGTCGGCGCCGCCGAACAGGATCTGGACGCCGGATGTCGAGTAGACGGAGGCGACGACGTCGTCGTAGCCGTCGCCGTTGAAGTCGCCGACGACGCCCATCAGCGATCCGGTGACCGGCGGTCCGGGGGGGTCGAAAGTCCCGTCGCCGCGGCCGAGCAGGACGACGATGCCGTCGGATCCGTCGGCGACGACGAGGTCGGGGTGGTGGTCGGCGTTGAAGTCGCCGACGAGAACCGTGCCGGCGCCGTCGGGGATCGGGATCACGCTGCCGGTCTCAAAGGTGCCGTCGCCCGGGCCGAGGAGGATCTGAACACCGCCGGTGAGCGTCGCCGGCAGGTCCCCGGTCCCGGGGGTCATCGTCGACGTCGCGACGGCGAGATCGGGGATCCCGTCGCCGTTGAAGTCGCCGGTGGCGAGCGTGGCGTCGGAGTTGCCGGCGCCGAAGGGGTAGGCGGCGGACTCGGCGAAGCTGAGGGCGCCTGCGACGGGCGGGGCGGCGAGCGCGGCGGTGGCGGCGAGCGTCAGGGCACACGCGAGGCGGGCGAGACCGGCTCGGGGGAGGATGCGTCGCTCGGGCCTCGTCCTCACAGGTCGCCATCGGCGTGTACGGCGGGCGCCTTGAGCGGGTGGAGATGGGTCGGGCTGAGCGGGTGGCGTCGGGCGGGCCGAGCGGGTCCGAGTCGCTGGTGGCCTACAGGACCTGGATCTGGAGCAGGCTGGTCGACCGGGGCCGGCCGCTGGGGAGGCCGGCGGTGATCCCGACGCGCATGCCCTCCTTGCACCAGCCGAGCTCGACGACCCGGCGGGCGCAGTCGGAGATCAGCTCTTCGGTGATGTGGTGGCGGCGGATCGACGCGGCCTGGACGCCCCACATCAGGCCGCAGCGGCGGACGGTCTCGCGGCCGGGGGAGAGCGCGTAGATCGGAACCTCGGGCCGGTGGGCCGAGACGAGTCGGGCAGAGCGTCCGGAGAGGGTCGGGACGACGATCGCGTCGAGATGGAGCTCGCGGGCGGCAGTGCAGGCGCTGTGGGCGAGCGTGTAGGCGGGGTCGCGGTCGTCGCGGCGGACGCGACGCTCGTTCCACTCCTCGTAGGTCGCGAACTTCTCGGTGTGGAGAGCGATCTTCGCCATCATCGCGATTGCGCCGACGGGGTGGGCGCCGACGGCGGTCTCCTGGGAGAGCATCACGGCGTCGGTGCCGTCGAGGATCGCGTTGGCGACGTCGGCGACCTCGGCCCGGGTCGGGCGGCTCGAGGCGACCATCGAGTCGAGCATCTGGGTCGCGGTGATCGACGGGCGGGCGAGCGCGCCGGCGAGCCGGAGGAGGTGCTTCTGGACCATCGGGACCTCCTCGATCGGCAGCTCGATGCCGAGGTCGCCGCGGGCGACCATCACGCAGTCGGCGACGCGGAGGATCTCCTCGGCGCATTCGACGGCCTGGGGCTTCTCGATCTTGGCGATCAGGGGGAGGCGGGTGTGGTCGCGGACGAGGAGGACGTCCTCGGGGCTGCGGACGAAGGACAGGGCGACGATGTCGACGCCGGCGGCCTCGCCGAGGCGGAGGAGCTCGAGATCCTCGGCGGGGACGGCGGCGAGCTCGTTCACGGGTCCGGGGATGTTGAGGCCCTGCCGGGAGGCGACGGATCCGCCGACCTCGACGCGGGCGTCGAGCTCGCCGAGGTCGGGGCGGGCGGCGCTGACGCGGAGGCGGACGGACCCGTCGGCGAGATAGAGGACCGAGCCGATCGCCAGGGAGCTGGCCATCGCCTCCCAGGTGACCGACATCCGCCGCTCGTCGCCGGGGGTCTCGGCGTTGCCGTCGAAGGTCACCTGGTCGCCGACCTTGAGCTCGGCGACGCCGTCGCGCAGGGATCCGATCCGGAGCTTCGGCCCGGGGAGATCCTGGAGGATGGCCACGGCGCGGCCGGCGCGGCCGGCGGCATCGCGGACGAGGCGGACGGTCTCGGCGTGCTGCTCGGGGCTGCCGTGGGAGTAGTTGAGCCGGGCGACGTCCATTCCGGCTTCGACCATGCGGGCGAGGGTCTCCCGGTCGCGGCAGGCGGGTCCGATCGTTGCGACGATCTTCGTGCGGCGGGCGGGCATCTCCTTGGACGCTACTTGGCCGGGCCGGCCCTCGGCTTGCGGACGGGGCGGGGGGGGCGGCGGTCTCAGGGTGCCTGGAGATCGGGGAAATGCTCGGCGCAGTGATCGCGGAGCGTCGAGCGGATCCACGCGCGCTCGGCCGGCGTGCTCGCCCGGAAGCGGCGAACCAGGTCGCGCTGGTTGGCGACGGCGACGCCGGCGATCTCCCAGCGGACGGTCAGCCGCTCGAAGAGGAACTCGACGGCGCGCTGCCAGGCGTCCTCGAGATTGGCACTGGGCGCGAGCTGCTGCCCGCTGGCGATGGCCGCGTACTCGGCTCGGGCACCGGGCTTGAGCGCGCCCCGCAGGCGGATGAGGTTGCCGTCGGGGTCGACGTAGTCGGTGTCCGGCGCGCGGAGTCTTGCCTGCCGCTGGCGGCGGCCCATCGGCTAGCTCCGGCGGACGGCCGGCGGGCTGGCGGGGTCCTCGATCGCGAGGCCCTCGGCCAGGCGGACGCCGCGAGGGGTCTCGTAGCGGACGTCGACGGAGTCGTTCTGGCGGTAGGTGCCGACCCCGAACGCGCCGATCAGCCACCGCTTCTTGGAGATCGTGTCCTTTGCCAGGCGGCGTCGGAAGCAGAGCATCCCGTCACGGACCTGGTAGTCGGTGCCGAGCTTCTGGTGGACGCCGTTGACGTAGACCTCGTAGGGGGAGCGGACCTCGGGCGGAAGGCGTACGAACGATGTCTCCTCCACGAGCTCATTATGACCGTCGGCAGTTGGCCATAACCTTGGCTTGTTGTCCGAGCCGATCCCGTACCGAGTTCGCCGATCGGAGCGCGTCCGCCGCGTCAGGGTCGCCGTCGACCTGGATCGGGGGGTCGAGGTCGTCCTGCCGATGCGGACGCCGGAGCGTGCGGCGGCAGCCGCGGTCGCCGAGCTCCGGCCGTGGATCGAGCGGCGCCTCGAGGAGGTCGCCGCGCTCCGGTCGCGCCTGGCCGAGCGGGCGGGTTGGCTGCCGTACCTCGACGAGCGTCTGACCCTGGTCGAGGAGCCGGGGCGTACGCGGGTCCACCGCCGGGGTTGGGAGCTGCTCGTCCCGGCGGGCGACGAGGCGCGGCGTGCCGGCCTCGAGCGGTGGTACCGGCGGGCGGCCCGCGAGGAGGTCGCCGGCCGCCTGGACCGGGCGACCGGGGCGGCCGGCCTGACCTACGCCGGTCTGTCGATCCGGGGTCAGCGGACGCGTTGGGCGAGCTGTGCGGCCGACGGCTCGATGAGCTTCAACTGGCGGCTGCTGCTGGCCCCCGAGCGGGTGCTCGACTACGTCGTCTGGCACGAGGTCTGCCACCTGGAGATCGCCGACCACTCGCCGCGGTTCTGGGCGCTGGTCGAGCGCCGGTCTCCGGACTGGCGGGAGCCGGCGGCGTGGCTGCGCAAGAACGGGCGCGACCTCGTCCTCTGATCGCGGCTTGGGGCGGGCGCCTCGGCGACGGAGCAGTGCAGTCACTCCGCCTCGCAAGTTAGCTGCCTGAGTCAGGCAATGACTTTCCCGAGTGACCCGCGACACATCCTCAAGACGGCCGGGCCCGACCTCCGCCGAGCCGCTCTCCCGCGACCCCGAACTCCACCTCCGACCCCCGTCCCCCGTCCCCCGTCCCCCCTCCCGTCACCCAGCCGCGGCGGCCCCCGGCCCCGGTCCTCACCCCTTGCCCGGCCCGGCCTTCGCAGCGGCCACGCGCCGTAGCGCCTGGGTCGCGCTCTCGCGCTTGCCCTGCTCGATCAGGGTCCGCCGCGACCGGCCGGTGAAGGCCTCGGTCGAGCCGTCGCCGCGCAGGTCGATGCCCCCACGGAAGGCCGGGGCGATCCGGCCGGGCCCGGACACTTCGAGGCGGACCGAGACCAGGCGGGAGGCGTCGATCCGGCGCTTGAGGAGGTGGACGTCCTCCTGATGGGCTGTCGGCTCGAGCTCGACGAGGCGGCGCTCGAGCGCGCGGAGCGCCTTGTCGAGGTCGGCGAAGCTGGACCGCTCGATCCGGGATCCGTCCCGGACCTTCAGCGTCCAGCTAGCCATCGACCGGCGGCTCGCCACCGGGCTTCGTCTGCCCCCGGCGGTCGCGAGGGGGTCGCTGAAATGACTTCACGTGGGTCCACCGCCGGCAATCCGCCCCGCCCGGGCCGTCGGGGTCAGCGCTGGTCGATCTCGACGTAGTCGCGCGAGCGCTCGCCGGTGTAGATCTGCCGGGGGCGGGAGATCTTCTGCTCCTTGTCCTGGACGAGCTCCAGCCACTGGGCGATCCAGCCGCTGGTCCGGCCGATCGCGAACATCACCGGGAACATCGTCGACGGCAGGCCGAGGGCCTCGTAGATCAGGCCGGAGTAGAAGTCGACGTTGGGGTAGAGCTTGCGCTGGATGAAGTACTCGTCCTGGAGGGCGATCTCCTCGAGCTCGATCGCGATGTCGAGCAGGGGGTTTCGCCCGGTCACGGCGAAGACGTCCTCGCAGGCGCGCTTGATGATCGTCGCCCGGGGGTCGAAGTTCTTGTAGACGCGGTGGCCGAAGCCCATCAGCCGCTCCTTGCCGGCCTTCACACCGGCGACGAAGTCGGGGATGTTCTCGCGGCGCTCGATCCGCCGGAGCATCCGCAGGACCTCCTCGTTGGCGCCGCCGTGCAGCGGGCCGTAGAGCGCGCCGATCCCGGCGGCCATCGCCGAGTACGGGTCGACCTGGGACGAGCCGACGCCGCGGACGGCGCTGGTCGAGCAGTTCTGCTCGTGATCGGCGTGGAGGATGAAGAGCACGTCCATCGCCCGCTCGAGCCGGGGATCCGGCTCGTAACGGACTTCGGTCATCTTGTAGAGCATCGACAGGAGGTTGCCGGAGTAGCTGAGGTCGTTGACCGGATAGACGTACGGCTGTCCGAGGGCGTGGCGGTAGGCGAACGCGGCGAGCGTGGGAATCTTGGCGATCAGCCGGATCGTCTGGATCGCCCGGCTCTCGGGGTCGTGGATCTCGTTGGCCCGGGGGTAGAAGGTCGAGAGCGCGCCGACCGACCCGAGCAGCATGCCCATCGGGTGGGCGTCGTGGCGGAAGCCCTGCATGAATCGCTTGACGTTCTCGTGGACGAAGGTGTGGATCGTGATCTGGTGGGTCCACTGCTCGAGCTCGGGCGTGGTCGGTAGCTCGCCGTGGACGAGCAGGTAGGCGACCTCGAGGTAGGTCGACTGCTCGGCCAGCTGCTCGATCGGATAGCCGCGGTACTCGAGGATCCCGCGCTCGCCGTCGAGGAACGTGATCGCACTCCGGCAGGACGCCGTGTTCATGAACGCAGGGTCGTAGGCCAGCAGGCCGAAGTCGTCATCTTCGACCTTGATCTGCCGGAGATCCAGTGAGCGGATCGAATCGTCCTCGATCGGGATCTCGTAGGTTCGTCCGGTCCGGTTGTCGGTGATCGTGAGCGTGTCACGAGTCGCGGGCCCCTCAGGCGGTTCGACATCCTCAGCCGTGCTCATGTGTTCCTCCTGTCGCGAACCTCGGAAGCTCGTGCACCGCGATTATGAGCCAATCGGCTGCACAAAACGTCCAGGTCGGCGCGCGGCGGTGGTCGGGCGGTGGGCTCAAGCCGCCCCCGCGTCTGTCGCGGCCGGCGCGCCGTAGCGGCTCTCGGTTGCGTCGACCTGGCCCTGGTAGTGGCTGCCTAGGCTGGCATGGCCGTAGGGGCGCAGGGCCGGGGCATCAAGCTCCATGAACGACAGCTGGGCGATCGGCAGGCCTGGATGGAGCTTGATCGGGACGCGCGTGAGGTTGTTGAGCTCGAGCGTCAGCGTGCCCTTCCAGCCGGGGTCGCAGAAGCCGGCGGTCGCGTGGACGATCAGGCCGAGCCGGCCGAGCGAGGACTTGCCCTCGATGCGGGCGACGATGTCGTCGGGCAACTCGACGTACTCGAGCGTCCGGCCGAGGCAGAACTCCCCGGGATGGATCACGAAGGTCTCGCCGTCTGAGACCTCGATCTGCTCGGTCAGGTTCTTCGGCGGGCTGCGGAGATCGATCGCCGAGGTTCGATGGTTGTGGAAGACCCTGAACGAGCCGCCGAGCCGAAGGTCGATGCTCGCCGGCTGGACGAGGCCGGGATCCCATGGATCGATCCGGATCCGGCCTGCGGCGACGAGGCGGAGAATCGTCCCATCGGAGAGCACCGCGCCGGTCATCGCGGCGATTGTCCCAGGTTCGGGGCGGGCCGACCTTGCGGACGTCCGCGTGGCGGCCGGCGTGCTCAGCGTCCGCTGCGGCGATGCTCGGACGGCCGGGACCGCTCGAGCCGGCGACCCTGTGCGAGCACCGTGCGCACGCGATCGGGCGACTTCGGCAACGGCGCACCGTGAGGGCCGCGACGCGGCGAGCGGGGAAGCGGCCGACGCGGATGGTCGTGGCGACGCTTGCTGCCGCCGTCGTCCTCGTTCGCGGCGACCGGGTCCTCGTCGGTCTGGTGGACCGCCCACCAGACGAGCCAGGCAAGCCCGCCCATCGGGATCTTGAGGATCAGCATGAGGTAGATGAACGTCCACGTCATCGGCCGGCGGATCGTACTACCCGGGACGGGTGGTTACCACCCCTTTGATCCGACGACAGGGCTGGCGCGAAGACCCCCGTGAGAGCGTCGGGCACGAGTCCCGAATCCGGAAATCGGCGCTTCGACCCCAACAGCGCGGCCGACCGACCGAAATGGCCGGGGCCCCGAACCCCATATACAAGGAGCAACGCATGCCTTATCAGATCGATCTCGAGGCACTCGACACAGACGGCGCCGTCCGTGAGGCCCACGCCGCGGCGATCGACGGCCTCGAAGCCGGAGACACGCGCCTGTCGTTCATGAAGAAGATGGGCCTCGGCACCGCCAGCGTGGTCGGCGGCGGCGCGCTGCTGGCGACCCTTGCCCCGACGGCCTTCGCCGCCAGCGGCCGGCCGCCGAGCTCGTTCGGCAAGGGGGACGTGGGCATCGCCAACTACGCGCTGACGCTCGAGTACCTTGAGGCCGAGTTCTACAAGCAGGCTGCGGCCAACATCACCTTCACCAACCCGGCCCTGAAGGGGTTTGCGTCGACGGTGGCCGGGCACGAGGCGGCCCACGTCAAGGCGATCAAGGGTCTCCTGAAGACCGCGGCCGTCAAGTCGCCGAGCTTCAACTTCGGCAAGGCGACGACCGACGAGGCGACGTTCGCGGCGACGGCCAAGGTCCTCGAGAACACGGGTGTCGGCGCGTACTTCGGCCAGGGCTTCAACATCAAGTCGGCGATCATCCTGAAGTTCGCGATCTCGGTTCTCACGGTCGAGGCGCGTCACGCCGGGGCGATCGGCATCCTGCTCGACCCGACCGGCGGCGGCGTCTCGCCGCACGGTGCGTTCGACGTGCCGCTGAAGGCCAGCACGGTCCTCAACGCCGTCACGGGCACCGGCTTCATCGTCAAGAGCGGTGGAACGAAGTACACCGGCTGACCACCACCAACCGACGTATCCCTGAGCGGGGGCCATCTGGCCCCCGCTCGGCGTCGTAGGGGCGTGATCCGTCGGCGGCGGATCAGCGCAGCACAGGTATGAAGAAAAACGTACGACTCCCACTCATCCTGGCCCTCGCGGCCGGCGCAGTCCCCGTCGCGTCGGCACTGGCCAGTCAGCCGACGGCATACGCGGCGGCGACTCACATCGTCAAGCTCCAGAACATCATGATCAACCCGATGACGCTGAAGATCCACAAGGGCGATCGGGTGACCTGGGAGTTCCTCGACGGGCCGTCGACGGAGCACACGGTGACGTCCGAGGCGCACAAGGGCGGCCTGCGCTTCAAGGGCACGGGTCCGAAGTTCTCGGGCTCGTACACGGTGAAGTTCTCGAAGGCGGGGACCTACTACTACGAATGCACGATCCACCCGAACATGATGGGCAAGATCGTCGTCCACTGATCACCGATGCCGCCGGCTGGCCCCGTCGGGTCAGCCGGGGAGCTCGCGCGCGGCCGGCGGTGTGAGCTGCCGAGCTCGGGCGCGGCGGGGCTCAGCCGCGGAGCTCGAGCGCCGGCGGGCTCAGCCGCGGAGCTCGAGCGGGGTGTCCGCGAAGTGCATGATCCCCTCGAGCTCGCGCACCCGCTCGCTGACCTCGTCGCCGGTCAGCCGGGAGACCCGCTCGGTGCCGAAGTCCTCGACGTTGAACGAGGCGAGTGCCGTGCCGTAGGCCATCGCCCGACGCAGCATCGCCTGTGAGCGCTCGTGGCCGGAGTGGGCGGCGATGTAGCCGACGAAGCCGCCGGCGAACGTGTCACCGGCACCGGTCGGGTCGACGATCGTCTCGAGCGGGAAGGCCGGCATCTGGAAGTAGTCGTCGGCGGTGACGAGGGCGGCGCCGTACTCGCCGAGCTTGGCGATGATCACGCTCGGCCCGCCCCAGGAGAGGACCTCGCGGGCGGCACCGACCATCTTCGCCTTGCCCGTCAGCTGGCGGAGCTCGCCGTCGTTGAGGATCAGGCAGTCGACGGTCGCGATCGTTTTGACGAGTGAGTCGCGGGCGATGTCGATCCAGAGGTTCATCGAGTCGAGGGCGACGAAGCCGGCGGCGTCGCACTGTTCGCGGACCTGGCGCTGGAGATCGGGTTGGATGTTCGCGAGGAAGAGGACCTCACTCGAGCGGGAGGCGTCCGACAGCTTGGGTTCGAAGTGCTCGAACACGTTGAGCTGGGTCTCGAGGGTCTCGCGCTCATTGAAGTCGTCGCTGTAGACGCCGCGCCAGAAGAACGTGCGACCACCGGCGACATGCTCGATGTCGCCGACGTCGACGTTTCTCGCCTCGAGCACGGCCAGCTCAGCTGGTCCGAAGTCGTCGCCGACGGGACCGACGACGCGGACGTCGTCGAAGAAGGACGCCGCCAGGGCGAAGTGGACGGCGGCCCCGCCGAGCATCTTCTCCCGCTCGCCCGAGGGCGCCTTCACGGCGTCGAAGGCGATCGATCCGACGACTGTGACTGGCATTCGCGGCCTTTCTTCCGGGTCCTCGAGACGCCGCAAGCCTAGACGAATCGCCCGGAGCCCCGATCTTCGCGAGAGCGCCGTCAAGGCGCCTGGCCGGGCGGACCGACTAGGCTGTGTCGTGAATGTTTATCGAGAGAAAGTCGGTTTGATGGGCGGATTCGCCGAGTTAGGGTTGTCCAAGCCACTGCTGGATGCCCTCAAGGAAGTCGGCTACGAGTCCCCGAGTCCGATCCAGGAGCAGGCGATCCCCCCGATGCTCGCCGGCCGTGACGTGATCGGGCAGGCGCAGACGGGGACGGGGAAGACGGCGGCCTTCGGGCTGCCGATCATCGAGTACATCGATCCTGACCTCAGGGAGGTCCAGGCGCTGGTGCTCACGCCGACACGGGAGTTGTGCATCCAGGTCACGCAGGCGATCCGGGCGTACGGGGCGACCCGCGGCGTCGATGTCGTGGCGGTCTTCGGCGGCGCGCCGATCCGCACCCAGCAGGCTCAGCTGCGGGCCGGAGGTCACGTCGTGGTCGGGACGGTCGGACGGGTGCTCGACCTGATCTCCCGGCACTCGCTGGTCCTCCACGACTGCCGGTTCGTGGTGCTCGACGAAGCCGACGAGATGCTCGACCTCGGGTTCCTCGAGGACGTCGAGAAGATCCTCTCGCTGACACCGAACAGCCGGCAGACGGCGCTCTTCTCGGCGACGATGCCGCCGCCGATCCGAGCTCTGGCCGACGCTTACCTCTACGACCCGCTGATCGTCAAGGTCGAGGCGGCGACGCTGACGATCGACACGGTCGAGCAGTTCCAGCTTCCGGTCGAGACCCGCGAGAAGACGGCGAAGCTGGTCGAGGTGCTCGAGGCGGAGCGGCCGAGTCAGTCGATCATCTTCGCGCGGACGAAGATCCGGACCGATCAGCTGTTCCGGACGCTCCGCGACAAGGGCATGAACGTCAAGGCCCTCCACGGGGACCTGTCACAGGGTCAGCGCGACGGCGTGATGCTGTCATTCAAGGCCGGTCGCGTCCCGCTGCTCGTCGCGACGGACGTCGCCGCCCGGGGGCTGGACATCACGACGGTGACCCACGTCATCAACTACGACGTTCCGACCAGCCCGGACACCTACGTCCATCGGATCGGCCGGACCGGCCGGATCGGCGCGTCGGGTCGGGCGATCACCTTCGTCGAGGACCGCCAGCGACGGGAGATGGAGGCGATCGAGCGGCACATCGGCATGTCGATCACACCGTGGGCGGCGGGAGCGACGACCGACGCGGCGCCGGTCGCCAAGCGGCCGCGACGCCACGACAAACCGCATGTGAAGCGGGGGGTCGACGAGCCGCGGGTCCGCCTGCTCACGAGCGGGGGGAGCGCCGAGGGGATCGAGGTGGCGGACATCGTCGCGGCGATCACGCGCCTCACAGGATTGGACGGAGAAGCCGTATCGGACGTTCGGCTGCTCGAGCGGTTCGCGCTGATCAGCGTGCCGGCCGCCGAGGCCGAGCGGGTCGTCACGTCGGTCAGCGGCGAGCAGGTCCGTGGCCACGAGCTGCGGATCGAGCGCGTGCACGCCCAGGCCGCTCCCGTCCAGGGATAAAAACGACTCGCGCCGGGTAGCCGACGGTCGGCGGCCGTGCGCCGTAAGCCAAGAGGGAGAGAGCCGATGTCAACTGCAACGATGAACACGTCCGAGGGCCCGATCGAGTTCGAGCTGTTCGACGCCGACGCTCCGAAGACGGTCGGCAACTTCCGCACGCTCGCCGGGAAGGGCTTCTACGACGGGCTGACCTTCCACCGGATCATCCCGGACTTCATGATCCAGGGGGGCTGCCCGCAGGGAACCGGAACGGGCGGGCCGGGTTACAAGTTCGAGGACGAGTTCAACCACCACAAGGTCGTCCGCGGCGCCCTCGCGATGGCCAACTCGGGCCCGAACACGAACGGGTCGCAGTTCTTCATCGTCACGGCTGCGGCGTGCTCGTGGCTCGACGGCAAGCACACAGTCTTCGGGCAGGTCAAGAGCGGGATGGAGACGGTCGTCGCGATCGAGGGCGTCGAGACCGGTCCGGGTGACCGGCCGAGCACTCCGGTCGTCCTCGAGTCGGTCACGGTCGCAGAGTAGGACCGCGCGCGGCCGGCGCTCCGGCCGGCTTGGCCCGGTCGCGGGCCGCGTCCGGGCCCGATCGTGGGCCGGTTGGGAGGGCGGGGTCCGGGGTTAAGCGAAACATCCGGGGGGTCTGCACTGTTCTAAGGGTCGGGCCGGCAGGTCGCCGGACCCGGAGGATCGACCACCACCGACCAGATCGACGAGTTCTCGTGTCCCGACTTCGACTCCCGTCATTGCTCGCCTGCCTGGTCGTCCTCGTGGCGGCCGCGCCCTGCCTGGTCGTCCTCGTGGCGGCCGCGCCGGCGGCCGCGTCGAGCAGTCAGAAGGTGGTCTTCGAGGCACCCCGGGACCTTCTCAACCCGCAGACGCGGCCGGCGGCGCTGACGGCGCTCCAGCACCTGGGCGTCAGCGGGATCCGGGTGATCCTGACGTGGAACGACGTCGCGCCGACCCCGGATGCGAAGACTCCGCCGCCAGGATTCGTCGCGACGGACCCGGCGTCGTACGACTGGAGTCAGTACGACGCGGTCATGGCGGCGGCGGCGCAGCGCAAGTGGACGGTCCTGCTGACGGTCTCGTCGCCCGTCCCGGTGTGGGCGACGGCGGGCGGCGTCGATCATCTGACGCGTCCGGACGATCTCGACTTCGAGAACTTCATGACGGCGGTCGGGCGCCATTTCGGCAAGCAGGTCAAGCTGATCTCGATCTGGAACGAGCCCAACCAGCCGCAGTTCCTGCTGCCGCAGTACCAGGCTGGCCAGCCGGTGTCCCCGCGGATCTACCGAGGCCTCTACCAGGCGGCGATCAAGGGCCTCCAGGCGTCGGGCAACTACTCGGGCATGCAGGTCCTCTTCGGGGAGACGTCGCCGGTCGGCAACAGCCATGTGGTGGCGCCGCTGACGTTCCTGCGGGATGCGCTGTGCCTGAGCTCGACATACAAGATGGCGAGCTCGTGCTCGAAGCTGCCGATGGCCGGGTACGCCCACCACGCGTACACGACTAGGGCCGGCCCGTTCTACGTCCCGCCGGGACCCAACGACGTCACGATCGGCGTCCTCTCCCGGCTCTCCAGCGCCCTCAGCAGGGCGGCCGCGGCGGGAGCGATTCCGACCGGGACGCCGATCTACCTGACCGAGTTCGGCATCCAGAGCTTCCCCGACCCGATCTTCGGCGTCCCGCTGGCCCAGCAGGCCGAATATCTGGGGATCTCCGAGCACATCGCGTACGAGAATCCGCGGGTCAAGCTCTTCAGCCAGTACCTCCTGCGCGACGACCCGACCCTTCCGGGTCCGCCGATCGACGCCTACAGCGGCTTTCAGTCGGGCCTCGAGCTGGCCAACGGGACGAAGAAGCCGTCGTACTCCAGCTGGCCGGTCCCCCTGACGGTCACCCGGCGGAGCACAAGCAGCGTCACGTTCTGGGGCCTGGTACGCCCGACGGCCGGAGCGACGAACGTCGAGATCGAGGCGAAGGACGGCACAGGAGGCTGGAAGAAGCTGCTGACGAAGAAGACCAACTCGTCGGGCTACTGGACCGGCCACTCGACGTTCCGGTCGGGCCGTGTCTGGCGGGCGGTCTGGACGTCACCGGCCGGGGTCACATACACGGGTTCGGCGATCCGGGCCTACAGCACGGCCGGCAAGCTCCAGGGCTGAATCTGGGCTTCAGGGGGTAGGCGGATCGTCCGATGATCGACTCAGTTGATCCGGTCCGACATCCCGATCGCATAGCCTGACTAACGTGCTCACGAACCTAGAGATCATTCCGGCGGCCGATGGCGAGGAGACGAGCGTCGTCTTCGACGTCTCGGCCGACCAGATCCAGGCGACCAACTACGCCGCGGTCTACTACCTGCGATGGCGCTTCGGCGGGGAGGCCCTCGAGCTCGACGAGACGCTGGCGATGCGTGTCCTCGTCGGCCTGGTCGACCAGCTGGGCCAACTGGCCGACGCCGGCGGCCACGCGACGATCCGTACGGACGTCGCCAGGTCGGGCCTGCTGTACGAGGCGGCGTCGACCTACGTGACGATGCGCGACCTCGAGAGCCACCAGTCGGTCGAGGAGCGGGCGCGGCTGGCGATTCTGAACGGGATCCTCGACGACCTGCGCGAGCTGTGCACGACACTCGAGGTCGCCGAGACCGGCGTGTCGCGCTAAGTTCCCTGAGTGTCCGACCCGATCTTCCGCCTCGTCTGCGTCCCCGGCGCGCTCGACGGGGCACCCGAGGGGTGGGCGTCGAAGCTGCTGCGTGAGGGTGAGATCGCCCTCCTCGTGGACGGGGGAGGCCTCGCGGCGATCGACGCGGCGGCCCACGCGCTCGGGTTGGCGACCGTCTCGGTCGTGCGGACGGAGCAGACGGCTGCGGCGCAGGAGCAGACGGTGATCGACTACGCCGAAGCCCTGCCGGTCGTCTGGGTGGCGGCGGAGTTCAGCGAGTCGACCCGGGAGTGGGCTCGTGACCGGCGGCCGATGAGCCTGCTCGTCGAGGCCGCCGGCCCGCTCGGCGCCGACGCCCGCGGCCGGATCGAGCGATTCGTCGGCTGGCTGGGCCGCCAGACGGAGTAGTCGGGGATGCCCGAGCTGCCGGAGGTCGAGATCACGGCCAGACGCCTCGATGGCGCCCTGCGGGGTGCCTCGATCGAGTCGGCGGTGGCACCGGGGATCAACGCCCTGAAGAGCTTCGCGCCGCCGCTCGACGCGCTGGCCGGGAGGACGGTGACTGGGGTCCGGCGTCGGGGCAAGCATCTCGTGATCGACGTCTCGGGCGATCTGTCGGTGCTGATCCACCTGATGTCGGCTGGTCGCCTCCAGCTCTTCGACAAGCGGGCCGGCCCACGAGACCGGACGTCGCGGCTGCTGGTCCGGATCGACGACGGACGGGAACTGCGGCTGCGGGAGTTCGGAACTCGCCAGGCGGCATGGGTCAAGCTCGTGGAGACCGGGCAGGTCGAGGCCGACGAGTCAATCGCCCGGCTCGGCCCCGACGCGTGGCCGTCCCCGCCGGAGGATCTCCGGGACCTGCTGACCGAGCCGCGACCGCTGCACGCCCAGCTGCGCGACCAGCGGGTGATCGCTGGAATCGGCCGGTCGTGGGTGGACGAGATCCTCTGGAGTGCGAGGCTGTCGCCCTTCAAGCGGGGCTCGGATCTCGACGCGGAGGAGGCGACGACGCTGCGTGCGTCGATGCTCGACATGCTCGGACGGGCGCTCGACCACTACGAGCAGGTGATCGAGCTGCCGATCCCCGACAAGCTGCCGATGCCCCTCGTCGTTCACCGCCACCAGGGTGAGCCGTGCCCGCGGTGCGGCGAGCGGCTGGAGGCCGTGCACTACGAGGACTACGTGATGACCTACTGTCCGGCCTGCCAGACCGGCGGGAAGGTGCTCAAGGACCGCCGGCTGTCGCGGTTGTTGAAGTAGGCCACCACGACCCGCGCCGTCAGCCGGCCGGCGGCGGCTGGGGGACGACGACGGCGAACACGCCGGGGGTCTCGACGATCGCGCTGACCGACACGACCTCGGGGATCCTGACTCCCAGCAGCGACTCGATCGCCTGCCGTGGCCGGTGGGCGAGGCTGGTCGCGAAGACGCGGTCACGCTGGGCGCGGTCGATGATCCGCTGCTGGACCGATTCGCGCCCCTCACGCTCGATCAGCTGGCTGATCGTCTGGCCGGCGCGCATCGACCGGAGGTACTCGAGCGAGACCCTGCCGGCGACCCCGCCGCCGCCGCCGACCGACACGATGTAGGTCGTCTGGCGGATTCCCAGGCCGGTGAAGACCGTTTCACGCGTGAACAGGCCTGCGGGGTTGATCACGACGCCGGGGGCGCTGTCGATGAACAGGTAGTTGCACGCGTCGTGCCCCATCGACCCGTCGGAGAAGACGCCGGCTCCGGTGCCGATGTTGTACTCGGTGACCTCCCACCCGGTCGTGTCCCCGCAGCCCGACGAGTTGTGCCAGACCCAGGTGTTCGTGTAGGCCGGGTGCGCGGCGATGAAGCTCTCGTCATAGCCGATCGGCGGCTGGTCCTCGCTGCCCGACATGATGACCGGGCCGCTCGAGAGCTCCCACTGCGTGATCACGTAACGGGCGACCATGACCGACGCCCAGATCTGCTGGTCGAGGGCGAACAGCGCGGCAGCGGCGGCCGTCTCGAAGGCCGGGTCGGTCTCGACGGGGAAGTTCCCGGCCGCGAGATCCGACAGGTTCGCGGTGCTGCCGTTGTAGGTGAAGCTCGTGTCCCAGTCGGCGACGACGTTCTGGTAGTACACGGCGAGCTGCATGTCGACCGCCTGGGACGTCGCCTGGAGGCGGGTCAGCATGTTCGCGAACGTCGTGTTCAGGCTCGGTGGCGTCGACGTCGCCCACCAGGAGACCATGCCCGAGAGGAACGACGCCGCGAAGTTGCCGATCGGGCCGAGCTCGGATCCGAGCGCCCAGAAGGCGCCCTCGAGGATGTTCAGGCCGACCGTCAGGCCGGGATCGCTGCCGTCGGACTCCGACAGCAGGAGGTAGGCGTTGAGGACCTTGGCGGTGCTCTGGTTGTAGACGTAGTCGTTGAGCGCCTGCATGGCCTGCAGGTTCGTCTGGACCTGGGTGACGTCCGCCGGAGTCGGCATGACCGCTGTGCCCGATGTCCAGAGGGGGTTCTGGCCGGCGACCGCTAGGACGAGGTTGCCGTCGTCCTCCAGCGTCACCGCGGCGCCCGGCGAGCCTTCGGTCCCGGTCGCCCACCAGGGCTGGTTGTTGGCGTCGTACGCGACGAAGTTGCCGTCGGCCTGCAGGATCGCGTACGTGACGCCCTTGCCGACCGTGTTCGACGCCCAGATCGCGTTACCGTTGTCCTGACGGTAGAGGACCAGGTTTCCGTCGCCCTGCATGACCAGCCGGGCCGAGCCGTTGGCCGATTCGAGCTGGTCGTTGACGTTGAGCTGCTGGTTGGCTGTGAGGGTGTCCACGAGACTCCGATCTGCGGCCGACGAGGTCTCCCGGCCAGGCGGGGCAAACCGGGAGCTGACGCTCGATTTCTACTCCGTTTCACCCGCCGCCGGGGCAATTGATTTCGCCTGGATCGACGACCCCGGCCGGGCCCGCCGAAGCGGTTCCAGGTGAGGCTCCCGCCACCGGCGAAGCGGGAGGTGCGGTCCGCTGGCGGCGACCGACGACGCATCGCGCGCCCCGAGGGCCTGCCGGGCTCAGGCCGCCGGTGCGACGGCGAGGCCAGCGGTGATCGCGGCGTGTTGCAGGCGCTGGTCCCACGTAATCAGCGTGGTCTGATCTCCAAGGCGCACGGCGCTTGCAAGGTGCACGGCGTCGTAACCGCGAAGGCGGTGCTCGGCCGCGAGGTCGCCCGCTCGACGAGCGAGGGAGTCATCAATACCGACTACCCACTGCGGTCGCGTGGAGCGCTTCGAATTCAGTCATCGCCGTCCGGTGCGCAGGCGCTGTGAGGCGGGCGGCTCGATGAGCAGTGGCCAGGGCTGCTCTGGTCCCGGGGTAGGCCAGGACACCGACCGCGGCTGCATGGCGCGAGCGCCACAGCCCTCCGGCGACTTCGGACCCGTCCTCCTCCACGAGGGCTTGATCAGCGCCGAGGTATCGAAGTAGAGGGTCAGCGCCGCTGATCGGCGACGAGGTCCGACACGTTGCCTCCGGCCTGCACGCGCAGATGCGCGGCGCGGCGCGGCGCCGCGTAGAACTCCAGAGCTTCCTCGGCGTTGGTCGTCGCTTCCGCCAGCGTGTCCCCTGAGTGTGAAGGCCGGGGAGATCGGGGGCGTGGACGTGGTAGCCGCCCTCTTCCTGCGGGGCGAAGACAAGCTCGATCTCGTGTGGCTCTTCCATCGGCTCAGGATAGGTCGGAGTCGTAGCCGGCGCAGGCGTCGAGTCGTCTGGCGCGCTCGCACGCCGGCACGTCCAGCGTCGGCGCCCGACCCAGCTACGATCAGGCGATGATCGAGCAAGGACAGGAAGCACCCGACTTTGAGCTCCCCGACCAGGACGGCAACTCCGTCACCCTCAGCGCCCTCAAGGGCGGGCCGGTCGTCGTCTACTTCTACCCGAAGGCCGACACCCCGGGCTGCACGACCCAGGCGTGCAGCGTGCGCGATCACTCCGACGACTACGCCCGCCTCGGAGCGACCGTGCTCGGCGTGTCGCCGGACCCGGTCGCGAAGGTGAAGAAGTTCCACGAGAAGTACGACCTCGACTTCAGGCTGCTGGCGGACGCCGACCATGCCGTAGCCGAGGAGTACGGCGTGTGGGTCGAGAAGTCGATGTACGGGCGGACGTACTGGGGCAACTCGCGGACGACGTTCGTCATCGACCGCGACGGGTCCGTGGCCGCGGTCCTGCCGAAGGTCTCACCGAAGACGCACGACGCGGCCGTGCTCGCGGCCCTGGCCGAGCTCGCCTGACCCAGCCGGCCGACGACCGTCTGACCTGGGCGGCCGACGACCGTCCGGCCGGCGCGTAGGCTTGGGCGTGTGCACGGCGTCCTCGGATCGGCTTCCATCGGGAGCACGCTCAGCTCGTTCTTCGACGCGGCCGGGAAGTTCTTCTCCGACCTGGCGGCCGTCCACTGGGGAGCCCTGCTGCTGGGTCTGCTGCTGTTCGCCCTCAACCTGACGATCCGGTCGCGGGCGCTTTTTCACACGATGCGGGCGGCGTATCCGGCCGAGCGGATCCAGTGGCGACGGATCTGGGGGGCGTACGTCGCGGCGGTCGGCTTCAACAACCTCGTCCCGGCGCGGGGCGGCGACGTGATCAAGCTGTTTCTATGCAAGAGCTCGATCCCCAGGTCGAGCTTTCCGGCGGTGGCCGCGTGCTTCTCGGTCGAGTCGATCTTCGACACGGTGATCGGCGTGTTCGTCTTGCTGTTCGCCTTCACGCAGGGTGTCTTCCCGAAGCCGCCGGACTTCGCCAAGCTGAACGCGTTCGACCTGTCGTGGGTGGCGAGCAACTTCCGCCTGACGCTCTTCATCCTGACCGTCCTCGGGATCGCCGCGCTGGTCGCGTTCGCCGTCCTGTCCCGGCGGGTCCGGGCGTTCTGGGAGCGGATCCGCCAGGGGCTGACGATCCTCTCCGACCGCCGTCGGTACCTGCGTGAGGTCTTCGCGGTCCAGGCGGTCGCGTGGCTGTGCCGGGCGAGCGCGTTCTGGTTCCTGCTCGACGCCTTCCGCGTCGGCGGGTCGATCCGCAACGTCGGCCTCGTCTTCGGGGTCAGCGCCGTCGCCGGGGCGATTCCCCTGACGCCGGGCGGCGCGGGTGTTCAGCAGGCGCTGCTGGTCAAGGTCTTCGCGACGACGGCGACCGGCGAGATCGTCGCGGCCTACTCGGTCGGCCAGCAGATCGCGATCACGGCGCTGACGGCCGGCCTCGGCCTGCTCGCGCTGTTCACGATCTTCGGGATCCGCTCGTTCAGGGAGGTCGCGCGGATGGGCCGGGCGGCGCGGGCCGAGGACGGCGCGGCGGCGCCTACTGAAGGCCCTCGCGCGCCTCGCGCACGAGTGTGACGGCCTCGGGGAAGATCGTCGCCATGACCGAGCGGACCTGCTGGGCCTGCTGCTCGGGCGTGCCCTGGATGTTCAGCCGGTTGATCGCGGCGACCGTCATCTCGACGGCGAGCTTGATCGCGTTGTCGGCCCACGCGAGCCGCTGCTGACCCTGCATCTGGTCGGCGAACTCGGCCATCCGCCGCTGGAGCTCCTCGGGATCGCCGAACAGTCCGCCAAAGCCTTCCATGCCGTCCATCACTAGATCGTAGCGCGGTCGGCATGCTCGGTCGCCGGGCGGGGGTCCGGGAGGGTGCTTTGGACCACGTCGGACGGTTGCGGCCGGCGGCGGCGGTGTCGGGTCGCGGGTGCTCGGGCGGGTCAGCGCGGCGGGGGCACCCGGCGGGCGAGCACGGCGATCGTCCCGCCGTGGC
This sequence comes from Solirubrobacteraceae bacterium, assembly GCA_035553395.1. Taxonomy (GTDB): domain Bacteria; phylum Actinomycetota; class Thermoleophilia; order Solirubrobacterales; family Solirubrobacteraceae; genus Palsa-513. Next base: position 60,069 of record DASZKP010000031.1, read on the forward strand.
CGCTGCGACCGGCGGCCAGCTCGACGGTGGCGGCGAGCGGGACGAGCGGGAGGGCGGCGAGCGTGATCGCGAGGTCTCGCGGGATGATCGGAGCGTTGCGCTTGAGCAGGTTGTAGAGGTACGACGGATGGGTGGTCAGGCGGTTGACGGCGGACTGCCACATGCCGAAGGGGTTGTGCTCGGCGAGGACGTGGGTCGTGCGGACCGGCTCGAGGCCGGCGCCGGCCAGGAGGAGGTCGAGGCCGGCAGGCGTGAAGTGGGTCCGGTGGCGGGGGACGTCGAGGTGAAACCAGCGGGGCCCGCCGATCCGGGCCTGCCAGCTGGCGAGGTTGGGAACGCCGATCAGGATCACGCCGCCTGGCGCCAGCCAGCCGGCGATCGTGGCCAGGGCGGAGGCGGGGTCGTCGAGGTGCTCGAGCACGTGCCAGAGGGTCACTGCGTCGAGCGACGCTTCGGCGACCTCGGCCGAGTCGATCTGCTCGGAGCGCAGGTCGACCGCATAGTGCTCGCGCGCGGCCCGAACGCCCCGCTTGGACGGCTCGATCCCGTCAGCCTGGAAGCCGGCCGCGCGGGCGGCGGCGACGAATCGCCCGCGGCCGGCGCCGACGTCGAGCAGCCGGGGGCCCGGGGCGGCGAGGAGGCGCAGGCGCTGTCGGTCGAAGCGATCGAGCAGTGGCGCGGCCAGCCGCCGCAGGCGGGGCTGGTGGGTCGCGTAGGCCCCGGTGTCGTGTGCCTCGGGCGGAACCGGGGCGTCGGTCACGGCCGTGGCGCACCGGGCGCAGCGCAGCAGCCGGATCGTCGCCGCGTGGGCCGGCTCGGCCGGCGCGACCTCGCGCCACGGGGACAGGCGGCCGCCGCAGGCGGGGCATACCCGGGGTGGGTCGGTCAACCGCCGCGGTCGTGGAAGAAGAAGTCCGGGAGCGAGGCACGGGTGATCTGGCTCGTCATGTTGTAGGCGAGCTCGTGATCGCCGGTCCGGACGGCGAGGTCGTCGAGCGTGATCATCCCGGCGATCCGCTCGCCGTCGAGGACGGGGAGGCGGCGGATCCCGTGGCGGACCATCAGGGCGGCGACCTCCTCGACGTCCATCTCGACGGTCGCGCTGACGACAGGGCTGCTCGCCAGCACCGCGGCAGCCTCGTCGGGATCGCGGGCGTCGGCGACGACGGTGATCGCGAGGTCGCGGTCGGTGATCAGGCCGACCGGTCGGTCGTCGTCGTCGACGAGGACGACCGAGCCGACGTTGCGCTCGCGCATCAGGGCGGCCGTCTCCCGGACCGTCGCGTCGGGGGAGGCGGTCACGACCGACTGGGTCATCACGCTGCGGATGTCCATCCGCGCACTGTATCCCCGGGGGATCCGCGCGTCCACGTTCGGGGTTCTCGCTCATCTAGACTCCTCGCGAAATGGACGACGACCGAGAGCGCCAGCTCGCATTGGAGGGGGAGCGGCGCACGAAGGTCGCCGTCTGCGCGGTGTTCGCCGGCCTGCTGGTCTTCGTCGGGTCGGCCTACGGGGACTACGTCGTCTTCGCCCACTATCCGACGATCGGCCTGCTCCAGGCGCTCACGCCGACGCTGCACGGCGTCGCCAAGGGCGCCGCGGATCCGCGTTCGGCGCACGTGATCTTCACGTCGCACCACGCGGCCGGGCTGATCGTCGCGTCGTGCATCGTCGGCATCGGCAGCCTGCTGATGATCCCGCCGCTGCGCTATCTGGCGGATGCCGTCCGCCTGCGCGGGAAGACCCAGCCGACGTGGAAGTACTTCGCGACGTTCGGCGGGATCGCGACGGCCGTCTTCGCCGTCGTCGTCCAGGTTGTCGCGGTGACCCGGGCGCGGGACTTCGTGCACAACGCCGACTACAGCAAGCACGCCGTGGACCAGGCGCTGAGCGCGTCCGGCGGGATCGCCCTGGCCCTGCCGGCGACGCTCGGGCAGATCATGTTCGCCGTCGGCTTCGGGATGATCTCGTATCTGGCGATGAGCGTCGGCCTGCTCAAGCGGCTGCTCGGCGTGCTGGGGGCGATCGCGGCCGTGCTCTTCGTGATCCCGGTCCTCCAGGCGTTCGAGCCGCTGCCCGTGCTCCAGATCGTCTGGCTGATCTCGTTCGGAGCGCTCCTGAGCGGACGGACGGCGAGCGTCCTGCCGCCGGCCTGGACGTCCGGAGAGGCCGAGCCATGGCCGACCCAGCAGCGGATCCGCGAGGCCCGCGGCGCGGGCGGGTCAGGTCGGCGCGAGCGCGGCACGGCATCGGCCGTCGTCACGGTTCCGGCCCCGAGGCTCCCGGGCAAGCCGTCGGCGAACTCGTCCAAGAAGCGCAAGAAGCGCCGCTAGCCAGCAGTTCACGCGACGTAGAACCCGGAGCTGGCCGAGCCCCGATCGGCGGTCGCGGGCCGTCAGGAATAATTGTTACGGGCGTGTATCCGGAGGGCTAGACTGCGCCCGAGGGGCCCCGCCCCAGGGGCCCGCGACCGTGGGCCCCCGGCCTGACCGAGCGCCCGCAGAGGAGGACATGGGCGATGGAGGCATCAGGCGGCAACGCGTGGGCACCGGCGAACCCGGCGCCGCTGGGTCTGGCGGGATTTGCGATGACGACGTTCGTACTCTCGATGTTCAACTCGAACCTCGTCGACCCGAAGGGCACGCCGGTCGTCCTCGGCCTGGCCCTCTTCTACGGCGGGGCCGTCCAGCTGCTGGCCGGGATGTGGGAGTTCCGCGCGGGGAACACGTTCGGCGCGGTCGCATTCAGCTCGTTCGGTGGGTTCTGGCTGTCGTTCTGGGCATTGAACGTCTTCTACGCGAAGGAGTTGACCGGCAACGCCGGCCACGCTGTGGCCGTGTACCTGGCGGCGTGGGCGATCTTCACGGCCTACATGACGGTCGCCGCGCTGCGGGTCAGCGGGGCCGTCCTGGTGGTCTTCGTGCTGCTCAGCATCACCTTCGTCCTGCTCGCGATCGGGGCGGCCGGGCCGCACGCGAACGTCCAGCACTGGGGCGGGTATTTCGGCCTGGCGACGGCCGCGGCGGCGTGGTACGCGTCCTTCGGGGCGGTCGTCAACAGCACGTTCGGCAAGCCGATCGTCCCGCTCTTCCCGCTGGGTCCGACGGTCTGAGTCGGAGTCGTGCAGGTCGGGGCGGCGGAGTGCTATGACAAGGGAAACGACCGGATGAGGTGACTGAGATGGCGGTTGAGCGAAGCGTGGACGAGGATCTCGAGCACGAGCTCGCAGGGCTGCTCGACGTCGAGCGCTTCCCGCCGCCCGACGATTTCCGGGCGCAGGCGCTGCTCGGCGATCCGGCGATCTACGAGGAGGCCGAGCGCGATTGGCAGGGCTGGTGGGTCCGCCAGGCCGAGCAGCTGCACTGGTTCGAGCCGTGGGAGACGGTCCTCGACGACTCGAACCCGCCGTTCTACAAGTGGTTCGTCGGTGGGAAGCTGAACGCGTCCTACAACTGCGTCGACCGCCACGTCCTCGCCGGGCGGGGCGAGCGGGTGGCCTTCCACTGGCACGGGGAGGAGGGCGGCGAGCGGACGATCACCTACGCCGACCTCCACCGGGACGTCCAGCGCTTCGCGAACGCCCTCAAGGACCTCGGCGTGCGCAAGGGCGACGTCGTCGGGATCTTCCTGCCGATGATCCCCGAGGTCGTCGTCGCGATGCTCGCGTGCGCGCGGATCGGCGCTCCGCACAACGTCGTCTTCGGAGGCTTCTCGGCCGAGGCCGTCCGTGAGCGGATGGAGTTCTCCGACGCGAAGGTCCTGATCACGGTCGACGGGGCCGCCCGGAAGGGGAGGACGGCCCCGGTCAAGCAGAACGTCGACGACACGATGGGGGACCTCGAGTCGATCGAGCACATCGTCGTCGTCCGCCACGCCGGCCTCGACTGCCCGATGACCGCGCCCCGGGACGTCTTCTACGACGACGCGATGGCCGCGGCCGCCGGTGAGTGTCCAGCGGAATCGATGGATGCCGAGGATCCGCTCTACATCCTCTACACGAGTGGGTCGACCGCCAAGCCGAAGGGCATCCTCCACACGACGGGTGGGTACATGACCGGGGTCAGCGCGACCCATCGGTACGTCTTCGACCTCAAGCCCGACGACGACGTCTACTGGTGCTCGGCCGACGTCGGCTGGGTCACCGGGCATTCGTACATCGTCTACGGGCCGCTGTGCAACGGGGCGACGTCGGTGATGTACGAGGGCGCGCCCGACTACCCGCACCGGGGGATCTGGTGGGAGCTGTGCGAGCGCTACAAGGTGACGACCTTCTACACGGCGCCGACGGCGATCCGCGCGTGCATCAAGTGGGGTTCCGAGCATCCGCGGAAGTTCGACCTGTCGAGCCTGCGGCTGCTCGGGTCGGTCGGCGAGCCGATCAACCCGAAGGCCTGGCTCTGGTACCACAAGGTGATCGGTGGCGAGCGGTGTCCGATCGTCGACACGTGGTGGCAGACGGAGACCGGCGCGATCATGATCACGCCGCTGCCGGGGATCACCGACACCAAGCCGGGGTCGGCGACCCACGCGTTCCCGGGGATCAAGGCCGACGTGGTCGACGAGCACGACGGCAGCTCGATCGAGACGGGCCAGGGCCTGCTGGTGATCCTCCGGCCGTGGCCGTCGATGCTGCGGACGCTCTACAAGGAGGACGACCGGTTCGTCGAGACGTACTTCAAGCGGTTCGGTGAGACCGTCTACCTCGTGGGCGACGCCGCCCGCCGGGACGCGGACGGGTACATCTGGGTGATCGGGAGGATCGACGACGTCGTCAACGTGTCGGGCCACCGGCTCTCGACCGCGGAGGTCGAGTCGGCGATCGTCGCCCACGACATGGTCGCCGAGGCGGCGGTGATCGGCCAGTCGGACGAGCAGACCGGTCAGGCGATCTGCGCGTTCGTGACGCTCCAGGGCGACACCGACGGGACCCAGGAGGTCGAGGCGGGGATCCGCGAGACGGTCGCCACGCGGATCGGCAAGTTCGCCCGGCCGAAGCGGATCATCTGGGCTGAGGACCTGCCGAAGACCCGGTCGGGGAAGATCATGCGCCGCCTGTTGCGGGATATCGCCGAGGGCCGCGCGCTGGGCGACGTGACGACGCTGCGGGACCCGGACGTGATGGCCAAGCTCGACGACGCGATCAGGGCGGGCAGCGATGACGAGCAGTAGGGCCGAGCCGGCCGTGACGACGTACGAGTCGGTCTGCCGGGAGCACCGGTGGATCGTCCCTGAGCTCTACAACCTGGCCGCCGACGTCTGCGACAAGCACTCGCGGGATAAGCTCGCGATGGTCCACGAGCACTTCGACGGGACGATCCGCCACGTCACGTGGGGGGAGCTGCAGGACCAGTCCAACCAGGCGGCCAACCTGCTCGCCGACCTGGGTGTCGGGCGCGGCGATCGAGTCGCGGTGGTCCTGCCGCCGCGGCCGGAGACGGCGGCGGTCTTCTTCGCGACGTGGAAGCTCGGCGCGATCCTCCTGTCGATGTCCGTGCTCTATGGGGACGAGGGGATCCGCCACCGGTTGACCGACTCGCAGCCGACCGTCCTCGTCACCGATCCGGCCAACGCCGGCCGGTTCGGGGATTCCGGGCACCTGGTCGGGGAGATCCTCGTCTTGGATGAGACGACATTCGACGGGATCTCGACCGACTTCGACCCGGTCGGGACGAGCGCCGAGGATCCGGCCCAGCTGTACTACACGTCGGGGACGACCGGCCTGGCCAAGGGCATCGTCCACGCCCACCGGTACATCCTCGGCCACGAGGAGTTCCGCTACTCCCACGACGTCCGGGACGGCGAGCGTTTCCACGGGATGGGCGAGTGGGCCTGGGCCGCCGGGATCGCCCCACTGCTGGGACCGTGGCGGTTGGGCGCCGTCCAGTACGTCTACCAGCGGGAGGCCGGCTTCGATCCCCACCGCCAGCTGGGGTTCCTCTCGCGCCACCAGGTGACCAACGTCTTCGGGACGCCGACGGCGATCCGGTCGATGATGGGGATCGCCGACGCGGCGACCCGCTACCCCCAGAACTTCAGGATCGTCTGCTCGGCCGGCGAGCCGCTCAATCCGGAGGCGATCCGGTGGTTTCGCGACCAGTACGGGGTCACCGTGCTCGACTACTACGGCCTGACCGAGTCCTACCCGCTGTGCGGGAACTTCCCGTTCATGGAGGTCCGCGAAGGGTCGATGGGCCGTCCGATGCCCGGGTGGGACGTCGCGATCCTCGACGAGGACGAGCATCCCGTGGCCGCCGGCGAGCGGGGGGAGATCTGCCTGCGGGCGCGGTCGAACCCCCACTACCCGCTCGGCTACTGGCGGCTGCCCGACGCGACCGAGGAGACCTTCGGAGGCGAGTGGTTCCATACGAAGGACGCGGCCAGCATGGACGACGACGGGTACGTCTGGTACGCCGGACGAGCCGACGACGTGATCATCGCAGCCGGGTACCGGATCGGCCCGTTCGAGGTCGAGTCGGCCTGCCTCGAGCATCCTGCCGTCGCCGAGGCGGCGGCCGTCGCGTCGCCGGACGAGCTACGCGGGAACGTCGTCAAGGCGTTCGTCGTCCCGGCCGCCGGCCACGAGCCGAGCGACGCCCTGGCGGACGACATCAAGCAGTTCGTCCGCGGCCGCCTGTCGGCCTACGCCTACCCCCGCAAGATCGAGTTCGTGGCCGACCTGCCGAAGACGCTGACCGGCAAGATCCGGCGGATCGAGTTGCGCGAGCGGGAGCTCGACGCCTAGGCCGGAGCGCTGGTCGCGCCCGATCCGTTCGTCGGCAGGGCGGCGTGGGCCTTCGGCTTGGGAGTCGGCTTGCCCGGGGTCGGCGGCTTGAGGATGTGGAAGGCGTGGGTCACCGACGCCGAGACGACGGTCGGCGTCCCGGTCGACCTCGCGGTCGCCAGCAGGCGGTAGGAGCCGGGGGCCAGGGCGTGGCCGGCAAGCCGGCCGGTGAAGTGGACGACGTTGCGCCCGGCCGGGCCGCGGTGCGTCAGGTGGGTCGAGATGCTCACGTACCGGGAGCAGGCCGGCAGCTTGATCGGGAGGGTCGCCTTGTTCAGGGCGACGCATTCCCGGACCCCGTCGGCGTTGGCTGGGAGGAGCCGGCCGGCATGTACCTCCTGGACGACGAACGTCGTCGTCGCCGGGGCCGAGACCGTGTACGTGACCGTCGTCCCGGTCGCCGTCCTCGCGATGCTCGCGCCCGACGCGGCGGCGAGGAAGTAGCTCGTGGTCAACGACAGCGGCGAGAGGACCAGGCCCGACCCGCCGCCACCCACGATCGGCGTCTGTGACGCGCCGCCGGCGCTCTGTTGACCGGTCTGGCCAGATGCCGGCGGACCGACATAGGTGAATTGGTCGGCGCTCGACGTCGCGCTCGCGGCTCCCGGCCCGGCGACCGTCACGTCGACCGTCCCGGGCGCCTGCGCCGGGGCCGACGCGATGATCTCGGTTGGCGAGAGGACGGTGAACGAGCTCGCGTTGCGGGTGCCGAACCTGACCGCGGTCGACCCGTCGAGGTACTGGCCGGTGATCGTCACGACCGTGCCGCCACCGGTTATCCCCGAGGTCGGTGAGATGCTCGTCACGACCGGCGTGATCGCGACGTCGGCGTCGAGAAAGAGGAGGCCGGACAGGGGCGTCGTCGGCGGAGACGGAACATCCGGCGTGGCCTCGGCGATCGGGTCGCCCGGCGCCGGACTGTTGCGGACCTGCGGGTTCGATCCCGACAGGTGGACGCCGATCGAGTCTCCGGCGAGAACCGGGACATGCGCCGCGATGGCGCCGCTACCACCAGTCGACACGGACTGCGCGCCGGCGCTGGAGCCGACGACCGACAGGCTGCCGTCGGCAGTCGGTCGCAGCGTCTCGAGCGTCAGCGTCCCCGAGCCGAGCACCCGCCAGTCGATGATCACGCCGGCCGCGGGCGCCGTCTCGATCAGCCCGACGGGCGTGGTCAGCTGATAGACCGTGCACGCGGGGGCGCAGCCCTGGCCCGACTCGGTCGTTGCGAAATCCGCCACCGGCGTCCCGATCGTCACGACCTCGGCATGCGCTGCTACCGGCATCAGGAGCCCGGCGACCACCGTCGCCGCCCAGGCGAGCCCCGCTCGCAGTCCTGCTCGTCCGCCGGCCGGGCGGTCCGGCTTGCCGTCCATCGCGTCCGCCAGTCTAGCTCGCGCGGCGCGCCGTTCATAACCGGTGTGGCTCGTTGTTCGACCCCTCAGACCTTGCCGGCGGCCGGCACCCACGCGCCCGATGGGTCGCAGGCGAAGTCCTGGAAGATCAGCGGGGCCTCGTCGAGCATCATGCGGGCGACGACGTCGAAGACCAGCCGGAGCTCCTCCTCGGCCCCCTCGGCCGTACGCATCTCGATCACGTGGCGGAGCGTCCGAAGGTTCGCCGTCCAGATGATGTCCGTGCTCAGGCCGATCGGGGCCAGCCGCCGCAGGGCGGAGGTCGCCTCCTTCTTGACGTGGAAGGGGACCCCGTCGGCGTCGATCCCGAGCGCCGCGGCCGCCGTCAGCTGGAACTCCTCGAGCTGCTCGACGATGCTCAGGACCTGATCGCGGACCGGCTCGAGCGCCGGCGGCACGCGGAAGCCGATGTCGGTCAGGCGGACGTAGCGCAGGCTCTCCTGGCTGAACGCCGACCCCGCCCGGTGGCGAACGAGCTCGTGGGTGAAGACCCGGCTGACGTTGCGAAAGGCGAAGCTGTACGACGCGTGCTCGAGCACGCTGCCGTGGCCGCTCCCGAGCAGGTTGGCGAAGTACTCGCGCCGGTCGGTCCGGACCCGCGTCACGTTGGGGTTGAGCCCGGGCTCCCAGCTGCGATAGCAGGCCCGGCCGCTGAACTCGCACAGCAGCTCACCGGCATTCGGCGCGTCGTCGGCCTCGTCGAGCCGTCGATCGAGCCAGGTCTCCCCGCCGACGTCGGCCAGGTAGCCGCGCATCCCGTCGACGACGAGCGACGGTCGGGCGATCAGGAAGACGCTGGGAGTGGTCTCGTGCACGGTCGGCGATCGTAGTCGCCCGGCCGGATGCGCCCGGCCTAGAGCAGGCCGCTGAGCGCGCTGCCGGCGCCGTGGACGAGGTCGAACAGCGGCTGGGGGACGATCCCGAAGAACAGGCTGCCGCCGGCGCCGAGCACGGCGACCAGGGCGACCTCGGCATGGTGGCCGCGGGCGGGTGCCGGGACGACCGGCGCCTCGGGCGACCCGCCGGCGATCGCCGGGCGGGCGAGCTTGCCGAGGGACGGGACCGGCCGCATCCAGATCGCCGCGATGACCCGCAGGTAGTAGCCGAGCGAGACGGCCGAACCCAGGACGATCACGACGGCGAGCCACGCGTAGTTGCCGTCGACGGCCGCCTGGATCAGGTAGACCTTGCCGATGAAGCCGGCCGTCGCCGGGATCCCCGAGAGCGAGAGCATCGCGATCGTCATCGACCAGGCCAGCACCGGTCGCTCGGAGCCGAGCCCGGCGAGCGAGTCGAGGTCGTCGCCGAACCTCGTCTCCCGCTCGCGGGCGATGATCACCGCGAAGGCCGCCAGGTTCATCAGGAGGTAGGTGATCAGGTAGAGGACCGTCGCCCGTACGCCGAGTTGGGTCGCGACGACGACGCCGGCCAGCATGTAGCCGGCCTGGGCGACCGATGAGTACGCGAGCATCCGCTTGAGCGACGACTGGCCGAGTGCGCCGACGTTGCCGACGACGATCGTCACCGCCGCCAACCCGGCCAGCGCCGGTGCCCAGGTGGTTCGGTCGGCGATCAGGCCGACGTCGAACAGCCGCAGGAGGACGCCGAACGCCGCGGCCTTGGTCGCGACGGCCATGAACGCCGTGATCGGCGTCGGCGCGCCCTCGTAGACGTCTGGCGTCCACTGGTGGAACGGGGCGACCGACGCCTTGAAGCAGAGGCCGGTCACGCCGAGCGCGATGCCGGTCAGCAGCAGCGGGTCCGACGCCCGGCCGTGGGCGAGCGACGCGGCGATCCCCGAGAAGGTCGTCTGGCCGGTCGCGCCGTAGATCAGGGCCAGCCCGTAGAGCAGCGTCGCCGAGCCGACCGACCCGACGACCAGGTACTTGAGCCCGGCCTCGAGCGAGCTCGCCCGGTGGAGCTCGGTCGCGCAGAGCACGTAGAGCGGGATCGACAGGAGCTCGAGGCCGACGAACAGGGTCACGAGGTTGGTCGCGGCGATCAGCACGAGCATCCCGGCCATCGACCCGAGCAGGAGGGCGTAGTACTCGCCGTGGGCCGCCTCCCGGGGCGCGAGCGCCCGCCAGGAGAGCAGCGTCGCCGCGATCCCGGCGCTGGCGATGACGAGCGTCAGGACGAGCGAGAGCCTGTCGATGCTCATCGCTCCGGCGACGACCGACTTGTCGTCGTGCCACTGCCAGATCGCGAGGCCGATCGTCACGGCCAGTGTGACGAGCGTGACGGCCGGGATCGCCTGGTGGCGGATCTGCCGCGAGCGCAGCAGGCCGAGCATCAGCACGACCACCGACCCGACGAGCAGCGCCTCGATCGGCCCGAGCGCGGCGAAGTCGACGTGCGGCCCCTTCAGCGTGGGGGCGACGTACGCGGCGAGCAGGTTCACTTGTAGGTCACCGTGACCTTGTTCGCGGCGGCCTGGACCCCGTCGTAGGCGGCGACCGGCGCTCCCGATGAGGAGGTGACCCAGCCGCCGACCGACCGCCTGATGTTCGTCGCCGCCCGCTGGGCGACCGCGACCGGCGCGGGGGCGCCGCCGGCAACCTGGGGCGCGCCGTGGGCGATCGCCTGGGCCGCGGCGACCGTCGCGGTCACCGACTTCTCGGCCCGGTGGAGCTCGAGCTGGGGGTAGAGCGCGAAGAGCACGATGACGGCGATGAACGGCGCCAGGACGAGGCCGTCGACGAGCCGCATCTCGCGTGACTCGACGTCCGGACCCGGCCGGTTGTGCATCGCGCGGATGTACATCCGCAGCGAGTAGACCGCGGCCATCACGACGCCGGCGAAGGCGACGATCCCGAAGACGATCTTGCTCGTGAAGACGCCCAGCAGGATCAGGAACTCGCCGGCGAAGTTGCCCGATCCGGGGATCGCCAGGGTGGCCAGGGCGACGATCAGGAACAGCGTCGCGAGGACCGGCGCACGCATCGCGATGCCGCCCATCTCGCGGAGGTCCTCCGACCCGCCGGCCCGGGCCGAGAGCAGGGCGATGATGAAGAACAGGGGCGCGACGACGAGGCCGTGGTTGACCATCTGGAGGACCGCCCCCTGCGCGCCCTGCGGCGTCAGCGAGAAGATCCCGATCGTGATGAAGCCGAGCTGGGCGACCGACGAGTACCCGGCGATCAGACGGGCGTTCGTCTGCGTGAAGGCCATCGCCGATCCGTAGAGGATCGACGCGAGGCCGATCACCAGGAGCAGCGTCTGGAAGTGGGCCGACGCCCCGGGGAAGAGCGGCAGGACGATCCGCAGGAAGCCGTACGCCCCGACCTTCGAGAGCACCCCGCTGAACACCATCAGGACCTCGATCGGCATCGCCCGGTACCCGTCGGGCATCCACCCGTGGAGTGGGAAGGCCGGCATCTTGACGAGGAAGGCCGCGGCGAACAGCAGGAAGATCCAGTCCTGCGTGCTGCCCGGCAGGGGCGCCGAGCGCAGGTCCGAGAAGACGAAGCTCAGGGCGTGGCCGGAGTCGTGCGCCGTCAGGACCGCCGTGGCGATCGCGCCGGCCAGCATCAGCAGCGAGCCGACCAGCGTGTAGATCACGAGCTTCGTCGTCGCCCGGACCCGATCGGCGCCGCCCCAGACGCCGGTCAGGAAGTAGAACGGGATCAGCATCAGGTCGAAGAAGGCCACGAAGAGGGCGAGATCCTGGGCCAGGAAGGCCCCGAGCACGGCCGACTCGGCGAGCCCGATGTGGAAGTAGAAGAGCTGCGGCTTCTCCCAGCTGCGGAGGTTCGCCGCGAGCAGCGTGCCGGCGAAGAGCAGCGTCGCGAGGCCGACGAGGAAGACGTTGAGGCCGTCCACCCCGAGCTTGTAGTGGATCCCGAGCGACGCGATCCAGACGACGTCGGTGACGTGTTGCAGCTGCCCGGTGTGCCCGTCGTACCCGGCGATCAGGGCGATCGCCAGCCCGAGCGAGCCGAGCGCGCCGACGAGGGCGACGCGCCCGGCGACGCGGCCGCCGGCCAGCGCTCCCAGCAGGGCGCCGGCCAGCGGCAGCCAGATCAGGATCGAGAGCATCGGATCAACTCGACTGGAGCAGGAAGTAGAGGCCGACGAGCGTGAGGCCGCCGATCAGCAGGCCGGCGTAGTAGCGCACGAACCCGGTCTGGGCGCCCCGGACCGCGGCCGAGCCGGCCTTGACCAGACCGGTCGTTCCGCCGACGAGCGTCCCGTTGACGAACACCCGCTCGAAGGTCTGCTGGCCGAAGCGTCCGAACCAGGCGCCGGGGCGGACGACGACGAGGTCGATCAGCTCGTCGAAGTACCACTTGTTGAGGAACAGCGTGTGGATCGGCCGCAGGCGGGCCTGGAGCCTCGCGGCCGTCCCCGGCTTGAGCACCCACACGTAGTAGGCGATCCCGATTCCCGCGAGGCCGACCACGGCGCCGAGCACGAGGCCGAACGCGAGCAGGCCGTTGGACGGGTTGCGGACGATCGTCGAGTCGGCGAAGCTCGGCGCGAGGAAGTTGTCGAGCCAGTTCGTCGTCTTCGGGATCTCGACGACCCCGCCGATCACCGAGAGCACGGCCAGCGTGCCCATCGCGGCCCGCATCAGCGGGCGCTGCTCGGCGATGTGGTGCTCGGGTCCGGGGAAGCCGACGTCGGTGTCCTCGATCTCGCCGGTCGCCGGGTTCGTGTGGACGTCGGCGTGGTGGAGGTGGCCGTGCTCGAGCTCGAGCGCCTCGGGGCACGGCTCGCCGAGGAAGGCCCGGAAGATCATCCTGAACGTGTAGATCGCGGTCAGGAAGGCGCCGACGTAGCCCGCCGCGTAGAGCGCCCAGTGCCAGCCCCCGGCCGCGCCGACCTGGAGCAGGATGTCGTCCTTGGAGAAGAAGCCCGAGAACGGCGGGATCCCGCTGAGCGCGAGGCCGCCGATCACAAAGCAGCCGAACGTGAACGGCATCGCCCGGCGGAAGCCGGACATCCGGTCGAGCGACTGGTTGCCGGCCATCGCGCCGATCACCGACCCGGCGGCCATGAACAGCAGCGCCTTGAAGAAGGCGTGGGTCATCAGGTGGAAGAGCCCGGCCGTGTACGCGCCGGCCGAGACGCCCATGATCATGTAGCCGATCTGGGACATCGTCGAGTAGGCGATCACCCGCTTGAGGTCGGTCTGGACGAGGCCGATCGTCCCGGCCACGAGCAGCGTCGCCGCGCCGACGATCTCGCCGACGTCGGCCGCGGCCGGAGCGGCCTCGAAGAGCGGGTGCATGCGGGCGATCAGGTAGACGCCGGCCGTGACCATCGTCGCCGCGTGGATCAGCGCGCTGACCGGGGTCGGGCCCTCCATCGCGTCGGGAAGCCACGTGTGGAGCGGGAGCTGGGCCGACTTGGCGAACGCCCCGACCAGCAGCAGGATGCACCCGGCCGTGAGGTCGCCGTTGCGCACGCCGAAGGCCGCGTGGACGTTGCGGAACGTGCCGAGGAAGTCGAGCGTGTGGCTGTGCTTGAAGATGAAGTACGTCCCCAGGACCAGCCCGACGTCGCCGAGGACGTTGATCACGAAGGCCTTGATCCCCGCCCGGGTCGCCGTCGTCCGCCGGTACCAGAACGAGATCAGGAAGTACGACGCCGCGCCGACGAAGGCCCAGCCGACGATCAAGAGGACGAAGTTCCCGGCCAGCACGAGCAGCAGCATCGAGAAGACGAAGAAGTTCAGGTACGAGAAGAACCGCACATACCCCCGGTCGGACCCCATGTACGCGATCGAGTAGACGTGGATCAGCGTGCTGACGCCGGCCACGACGCAGATCATCAGCACCGACAACGGATCCACAAGGAGCGTCAACCGAGCGTCGACCCCCGACGTCACCGCATAGTTCCAAAGCGTCGAAGCAAGCTCCCGATGCCCAGCCCCGTGGCCCTGCAAAGACACCAACGTGACAACGGCAAACACGAAGGAGAGCCCGACAGCCCCCGTGGCCAGATACCCCGCCGACCGCCCCGGCAGCCGCCGAAACAGCACCGCCACGACCAGCGACCCCGCCAACGGCGACGCAAGACACAACCACCCAAACGTCGTAGTCACGACCCGGCCGCCACTCTGACGAGGGTCTTCTCGCCACAAGGAGCCCCGCCCGAAGGCCGCGGGCCGAGCAGCCCGCGCAAGAACAGCGGGCGCGGCGACGCCGGGGCGAAAAGAGCCCGAGTCACCCTTGGAGCTCGCGCAATTCGTCGACGTCGATCGGCAGCCGGAGGCGGTGCATCGCGACGATCAGGCCGAGTCCGACCGTCACCTCGCACGCGGCGACGACCATCACGATCAGCGCGAAGATCTGCCCGTCGCCGTTGCCCCACATCCGTGAGAAGCCGATCAGCGCGAGGTTCGCCGCGTTGAGCATCAGCTCGAGGCACAGGAGGATCACCAGCGGGTTGCGCCGGATCAGGACGCCGCCGGCCCCGATCGCGAAGATCAGGGCGGAGACCGCGAGGTACCACTCGATGCTCACGCGTCCGCCCGCTCGCCCGCGTGGACCGGCTCGGGCTCGGATCGCGCGACGGCCACGGGCTCGGGCGCCGCGTTCGTGTGGACGCGGCCGCCGACGCCCTCGGCCATCGTGCCGGTGCCCTGCGGCCGCGGACGGAAGATGTCCATCGCCGTGACCACCGGCACCCCGTCGTCACCATCCTGGATCCCGCCCCGCCGGCGGGCGAGGACGACGGCGCCGACGGCGGCGATCAGCAGCAGGTACGAGGCGATCTCGAACGGCGCGAGGAACCGGGTCAGCAGCAGGTCGCCGATCGACTGGGGCGAGCCGAAGCCGGCGACGTACGGCGCGCCGTGGCCGCGGACGCCCTTCAGGCCGGACCCGAGCACGGCGATGAACAGCTCGATCACCAGGGCTCCGCCGCACGCCCACGCCGCCAGCGTCATCGTCGCGCCGCCCGCCGGCTGGCCGAGCGGATCGCCGCCCCGTCCGGGGGTCTCGGCGCCGCCGACGTAGGAGACGACGAACGTGTAGAGGACCATCACCGCGCCGGCGTAGACGACGACCTGCGCCGCGGCGACGAACTCGGCCCGCAGCAGGAGGAAGAGGGCTGCGAGGGAGATCAGGTGGCCGACCAGGGCGAGCACGCTGTAGAACGGGTTGGCGACCGTCACGACGCCGATCGCACCCGCGATCGCCCCGATCGCGGCGATGAAGAACAGGACCGTGGACAAGGCCTATTCGTCCTCGCGACGCAGCGGTGTCGTGTCGACCGGCTCGGCGAGCAGCATCTCCTTGGTGAAGATCAGGTCGCTGCGGTTGTAGTCGGACATCTCGAAGTCGTGGCCCATCGTGATCGCGTCGAACGGACACGCGACCTCGCAGTAGCCGCAGAAGATGCACCGGCTGATGTTGATCTCGTAGACCACCGCGTATCGCTCGCCGGCCGACACGCGGTTCTCCGGCGTGTTCTCGGCCGCGACGACCCGGATGCAGTCGGCCGGGCAGGCGGCGGCGCAGAGCGAGCAGCCGACGCACTTCTCGAGACCCGTGTCCTCGAACCGGTGGAGCTTGTGGCGACCCCGGAAGCGCGGGAAGACCGGGACCTTCTGCTCAGGGTAGGAGATCGTGTGGGTGCCCTCGGCGACCCGCGCGAGCGTCGTCTTGAGGCCGCGGAGGGTCTCGCCGAACGTGCGGTAGAGGCCGCCGGCCGCACCGGGCTCCGGCGCGCGCTGGACGGTGATCTGGTCGTCTCCGGGACTCCACATGGCGGTCATCGGTCGTGCTTCCTCCGGGCCGTCGGCGTCGGCTTGCGGCGTTGCGCTCATTTGTCGGTCGCGACCACGACGATCGCGGTGATCAGTGTGTTCAGCGTGGCGAGCGGCAGCAGGATCTTCCACCCGAAACTCATCAGCTGGTCGTAGCGAAGGCGGGGGAGGGTAGCGCGGATCCAGACGAAGAAGATCAGGAAGAGGACCATCTTTCCCAGCACGACGAACGGGTCGACCCAGCCGGGCGGATCGATTCCGAACGGGAGCAGCCAGCCGCCGAGGAAGATCGTCACGGCGACACCGGAGACGACGAGCATGTTGAGGTACTCGGCGAAGAAGTACGTCGCGAAGCGGGCACCGCCGTATTCGGTGTTGTAGCCGCCGACGAGCTCGGCGTCGGCCTCGACGAGGTCGAACGGCGCCCGGTTGGTCTCGGCGAAGCCGGCCGTGAGGAAGATCAGGAAGCCGACGAACTGCGGCACGATGTACCACATGCCGGCCTGCGCGTGGACCATTCCGGTCAGCGAGAGCGTCCCCGCGGTGATGATCACGCCGACCAGCGCGAGGCCCTGGGAGACCTCGTAGGAGATCAGCTGGGCGGCGCCGCGCATCGCCCCGAGGAACGAGTACTTCGACCCTGACGCCCAGCCGCCGAGCATCACGCCGTAGAAGGCGATCGCGCCGAACGCGAACAGGTACAGCGGGCCGATGTCGAGGTCGACGCCGTACAGGCCGACCTTCGTCCCGAAGATGTCCTGCGGGTCGCCGAACGGGATGATCGCGAACGCGCCGAACGCGGTGATCAGGGAGATCGCCGGCGCGAGCACGTAGAGGAAACCGATCGACGTCGTCGGCCGCGACTGCTCCTTGGTCGCCAGCTTGATGATGTCGGCCAGCGGCTGGAGCATCCCGAACGGCCCGACCCGGTTGGGGCCGTAGCGGCCCTGGAAGCGCCCGAGCAGCTTGCGCTCGGCGACGAGGACGACCGGGACCAGGGAGAGGGCGATCACGAAGATCACGACCGACTTGAGGATCGCGATCCACCACGGCTCGTAGTAGCCGACGGTCGCCAGCATCACGCGGCCGTCCCGACGTGAGCCGCGGCGCCGCGCATCAGGCGCCCGTCCGGGCCGGCATCGCGTCGGCCCCGCCGGCGCCGTTCGGGCTCATCGCCCGATGGATCCGCACGAGCGCGCCGGACAGCGACTCGGCCGACCCGGCGTGGATCCCGGCCTCGAGGAAGGCCGACCCGACCGGCACGGCGTTGCGGATCTCGACCCGGCAGCGGACGCGGCGGTCGCCGTCTGAGAAGACCAGCACGTCCTCGTCCTGGCGCAGGCCGAGCGTCGACGCGTCGGCCGGCGAGATCTCGACCCGCTGCTCCCGGGTGAGGAACTTCAGCGCCGGCGAGACCTCGACCTCGGGCGCGGCCCAGATCGACCGGAAGCTGCCGAGCAGGAGTCGGCCGCCGGGAGATCCGAGCGCGTTCGACCGCGGCCCGGACGGCGGCGGCGGCCGGCTGGCCTGCGGCGCCTGCGGCAGCGCGGCCGCGGCGTCCCGGGTCGGCCAGCGGACGCCCCGGCCGCCGAGCTCCTCGAGCGTCAGGCCGGCGTAGAAGGCGACGGAGGCGAAGACCTCGGAGCTGCACGCCCGCGCGCTCGCGAGGCCCAGGTCGTGGCCGAGTCGCCGGGACACTTCGCAGAGCACGTCCCATTCCGCGCGGACGTCGTCCGGCCGGCCGATCGCCGGCCGCAGCCGCTGGATGCGCCCGTCGGGGTGGGTCAGCGTGCCCTCCTTCTCGGCGGCAGCCTCGGCCGGGAAGACGACGCTCGCGTGGGCGCGGATCCCCTCGGTCAGGAGCATCGTGTGGGCGATCACCCCGTCGGCCGCCGCCAGCCCGGCCTCCCAGGCCTGCTGGTCGGGGTGCGTGCGGATCGGGTCGCACGAGAGCAGGTAGACGACCGAGAGCTCGCCGTTGGCCAGTCCTTCGGCGATCCCCGGCGAGTCGCGCCCGGCCGGCGCCTGCGCCAGCCCGGGTCCGGCGTTCGGCAGGACGCCGACCTCCCGCAGGCCGCGGCCGTTGGTCCCGTCGGGGATCCCGAGCAGGCCGGCCCCGTCGACCGCGGCGACGGCGAGCCGGCCGGCGAGCTCGAGCAGCCAGGCGGCGCCGGCGCCGTCCCAGACCCGCTCGCCGTAGACGACGACGATCTCCTCGCCGCGCAGTGCGCCGGCAAGTGCGCGCAGGTCCTCGGGCGGAGTCCCGGCGGCCTGGGCCAGGCGGTCGAAGTCCTCGCCGTCGGTCGACTCGCTCAGCGCGGCCGACAGCGCCTCGAGGAAGGGGACGACGTGGCCGGGAGCGAAGCGGGCGGACGCCTGGGCGATCGGGTCGAGCGCACTCGGCCGGCTCGTCGCGACCGCCAGCCTGACCCCGTTGCGCCGGACGCCCTTGCGGATCCGCAGGTCGAGGATCGGGGCCTCGTCGATCGGTTCGCAGTCGAGCACGAGCACGCCGTGGGCGAACTCGAGATCCGCGACGCTCGCCTGGAGGTCGGGTGCCGCGAGGCGGCGGAGCTCGTCGGGGTCGACGGCGCCGCGGGGGCGTGAGTCGAGATCGGGTGAGCCCAACCCGTCGCGGAGCAGGCGTCCGAGCAGGAGGCCCTCCTCGTTGGTCGCGCCCGACCCGGCCAGCCCGGCGACCCGGTCGCCGGCGGCCTCGAGCAGTTCGGTCGCCGCTCCCAGCGCCTCGTCCCACGTCGCGTCGCGCAGCTCGCCGTCGACCGCGTCGCGGACCATCGGCCGGGTGACGCGGTCGTCGGAGTGGACCGCCTGGTAGGCGAAGCGCCCCTTGTCGCACAGCCAACCGTCGTCGACACCGTCGTGCTGGCGGGCGAGCACGCGCATCAGGCGGTCGTCGCGGACGGTCAGGCTCGTGTTGCATTGGGCCGGGCACAGCGTGCACACCGACCCGGCGCCCTCGATGTCCCACGGCCGGGCGCGAAACCGGTAGGCGATCGACGTCAGCGCGCCGACCGGGCACAGCTCGATGATGTTGCCGGAGAACGGACCGACGTACGGGTGGCCGTCGAACGTACCGACGAAGGTGTGTGCCCCACGGTCGAGCAGGACGAGCTGGTAGTCCTCTGAGATCTCCTGGGAGAACCTCACACACCGGTAGCAGAGGATGCATCGCTCGCGGTCGATCGCGATCAGCGGCGACAGCTCGAGCGGCTTCTGGAAGTGTCGCTTCGGCTCGATGAACCGTGACCTGCCGCCGCCCCAGCCGAAGCTGATGTCCTGGAGCGGGCACTCGCCGCCCTTGTCGCAGACCGGGCAGTCGAGCGGGTGGTTGATCAGCAGGAACTCGACGACCGCCTCCTGGGCCTCCTTGACGCGGGCGGTCTGCGTGTGGACGACCATGCCGTCCTTGATCGGCGTCGAGCACGCGGTCTGGAGCTTGGGGATCCCCTCGATCTCGACGAGGCACATCCGGCAGGCGCCGACCGGGTTGCCGAGCTTCGGCTCGTAGCAGAAGACCGGGATCTCGATGTCCCCGTACTTGGCCCCGTCGGCGAGCATGATGTTCTCGGGTGCCCGAACCTCACGGCCGTCGATCGAGAACGTGATGTCCGCACGCTCCGGGCGTGGCACTAGAGAGCCCCCTGGGCGGCCAGTGCACTCGACGAGCCGGCCGCCGAGGACGCGAGCTGCGCCGCCTCCATGTGAGCCTCGAACTCGCCGCGGAAGCGCTTGATCATCGAGCCGATCGGCATCGCCATCGCGTCGCCGAGCACACACAGGCAGTTGCCGATGATCTGGTCCTGGACCGAGGCCATGATGTCGAGGTCCATCGGCGTGGCCGACCCGTCGTCGATCCGCTCGAGCATCTTCACCGTCCAGTTGGTCCCCTCCCGGCACGGTGTGCACTTTCCGCACGACTCGTGGCGGTAGAACTTCGCCAGCTTGAGGGCGACGTCGAGCACGGGTGTCGAGTCGTCGACGACGATGATCGCCCCCGATCCGAGCATCGACCCGGCCTTGGCGAGTGTGTTGAAGTCGTACGGGAGATCCAGCTCGGCAGCCGTCAGCACCGGCGAGCTCGATCCGCCCGGGAACCACAGCTTGACCTCGCGGCCTTCGGGCGGGCCGCCGGCCAACCCGTAGATGATCTCCCGCGACGGCGTGCCCAGCTCGATCTCGTAGTTACCCGGACGTTGGACGTGTCCTGACACTGACACGAGCTTCGTGCCGGTCGACGTCTCGACTCCCAGCTTGGCGTACTCGTCGCCGCCCATCGCGATGATGTGCGGGACTGTGCACAGTGTCTCGACGTTGTTGATCAGTGTCGGCCCCTGGTAGAGACCCTGGATCGCCGGGAACGGCGGTTTGAGTCGGGGGTTGCCGCGCTTGCCCTCGAGTGAGTCCAGCAGGCCGGTCTCCTCGCCGCAGATGTAAGCGCCGGCGCCGCGGTGGACGACGAGTGGAAGTGTGAGTCCACTGCCGAGGATGTTGTCACCGAGGTAACCCGCGGCATATGCCTCGGCGACGGCGGCCTCGAGGATCGTCGCCTGCTCTGAGTACTCACCGCGGATGTAGATGAACGAGTGGTTGAGCTGGCCGGCGTGGGCCGCGATCACGATCCCCTCGATCAGCATGTGCGGGCTCTTCTGCATCAGCTCGCGGTCCTTGAAGGTCCCCGGCTCGGACTCGTCGGCGTTGCAGACGAGGTACTTGTCGATCGACCCCTTCGGCAGGAAGCTGACCTTCTTGCCCATCGCGAAGCCGGCCCCGCCCCGGCCGCGGATCCCCGACGCGAGCAGCTCGTCGAGCACTGCCTCGGCCGGCATCCGGAGGGCCCGGTGCATCGACGCGTACCCGCCGCGGCTCTCGTAGACCTTCAGCGTGTTGAGGCCGGGCTCGTCGATTCCCTTGAACAGCAGGCTCGCGCTCATGAGGGTCCTCGTTTTTCGGACCGCTGGTCGGTCGGCGTGCCGCCGGGGTAGTCGTTCGCGCCCGCGTCGGTGCTCGGGCGGCGGTTGAGCTGCTTGGCCGGGAGGGGCGAGCGGCCCTCGCGCAGATCGTCGACGAGGGCGTCCACCTCGTCGAGTGAGATCGGCCCGACGTAGATGCCGTTGACCGAGGCCATCGGCGCGATGTCGCAGGCGCCGAGGCACTCGAACGACCGGACGTTGAAGTCGGCGTCTCCGTCGACCGCGTGGGAGATCGCCGCGTGGAGGTCGTCGGCGCCGCACAGCGAGCACGAGATGTTCGTGCAGACGTAGATCGCGTGCTTCCCGGCCGGGTGCATCTCGAACATGTCGTAGAACGTCGCGACCGCAGTCAGGTAGCCCGGTGTCAGGCGCATCACGCAGGCGGCCTGCTCGATCGCCTCGGGAGAGCACCACCCGTGGTGGCGCTGGGCGGCCGCGAGGGCCGGGAGGGCGGCCGACCGGGAGTCCGGGTACTGCGCCATCGCCGCCTCGATCTCCAGGCGCAGGGCCCGGGGAACGTCGACCTGGGCGGGGTCGGGAAGCTCGGCCGGATCCTTCGTCAGGTCGACCGCGTCGTCCCAGCCGGGGACCCGCGACCCGTGGGCGTAGCGGGGGATCCGGGCGTGCTGGAGGCGGCGGCGCTCGATCGACACGGCGGCCGCCTGGGCCGGCGTCCCGGCGCTTGCGTTGTGCCCGGCGGCCGGCTGCGCCGGCGTCGCGTCGGTCGACTTGGCCGGCGTCCGGTTCCGGCGTCCGAGCAGGCTCATCGGTCGATCCCTCCGAGGATGGGATCGATCATCGCGAGCGTGGCGATCAGGTCGGCGATGTAGCTGCCGCGGACCATCGGCGCGCACGACTGGAGGTTGACGAAGCTCGGGTCGCGCATGTGGACGCGGGCCGGCTTTGACGATCCGTCCGACCGGACGAAGCAGCCGAGCTCGCCGCGGGGCGACTCGATCGGGTAGTAGACCTCGCCGGCCGGGACGCGGAAGCCCTCGGTGACCAGCTTGAAGTGGTGGATCAGCGCCTCCATCGACGTCGCCAGCTCGTGCCGGGGCGGGAGGGCGACCTTCCGGTCGGACGTGATGAACGGGCCCTCGGGCAGCCCGTCGACGGCCTGCTCGATGATCTTCACCGACTCGTAGATCTCCGCGAGGCGGACCGCGTACCGGTCGTAGTTGTCACCGGACGTGCCGACGGGGATCTTGAAGTCGAAGTCCTCGTAGGACGAGTATGGCGCGGCCTTGCGCAGGTCCCACGGGTTGCCGGCCGCCCGCAGGAGGGGGCCGGTCACGCCGAGCGAGAGGAGCGTGTCCGCGTCGAGCGGGCAGATCCCCCGCAGGCGCTGGAGGACGATCTCGTTGCGGTTGAGGATGTCCCCGTACTGGTCGGCCCGGGTCGGCATGTTCGCGAGGAACTTCTTCAGGCGGGGGATGAACCCCGTCGGGATGTCCTCGATCACGCCGCCGACCTGGAAGTACCTGGTGTGCATGCGCTGGCCGCTGGACATCTCGAAGAGGTCGAGGATCGTCTCGCGGTCGCGGAAGCAGTAGAAGAACATCGAGATCGCGCCGAGGTCGAGGGCGCTCGTACCCAGCCAGACGAGGTGGGACATGATCCGGTTGAGCTCGAGGTGGATAACCCTGAGGTACTGGGCCCGCTTGGGGACATCGATCTCGAGCAGCGTCTCGACTGCCCCGCAGAAGGCGAGGGCGTTGAAGTAGTACGAGAGGTAGTCCATCCGCTCGATCACGGGGATCACCTTCCAATAGGCCTTCTGCTCGGCCGTCTTCTCGATTCCCGTGTGGACGTAGCCGATGATCGGCTTGAGGTCCACGACGATCTCCCCCTCGAGCGTCACGAGCAGCCGCAGGACGCCGTGGGTCGCCGGGTGGTGGGGGCCCATGTTGAGCGTGAGGAGCTCCTGCGACGGCTCGCCCTGCGGGCCGAAGCCGTCGGTCGACGCCGGCGGCGGGAGCTGGTCGGCCAGCGGGGCCAGCGAGATCGACGCCTCGCGCTCGCGGTACGTGCTCACCTGGTCGCCCCGGGCGAGGTAATCGGGTCCATCCGGGCGAGGTCAGCGGGTCCACCGACAGCGGTCAAGGTGTCCACCCGGGCGAGGTCAGCGGGTCCACCGACAGCGGTCATCGGGTCCACCCGGGCGAGGTCACGTCGTTGTGCGTGAAGAGGACGGGCTCGCCGCCGACCGGGAAGTCCCGGCGCTGGGGATGACCCTCGTAGTCCTCGGGCATCAGGATCCGCCGGAGGTCGGGGTGGCCGTCGAAGACGACGCCGAACATGTCGTAGACCTCCCGCTCCTGGTGGTCGGCCGTCGGCCAGCCGGGGCCGTCGGGGCCGTCGGGGGTGACCGAGGGGACGTTGGGCTCGTCGAGCCGGACGCGGAGCTTGACGGTGAGGCGGTCGACGGCGTGCATGTCGAGCATCTCGTAGTGGACGCCGAGCCGCGGCTCCTCGGGGTAGTAGTCGACGCCGTGGACGCTCGAGAGGAAGTTGTAGCCGCGCGCCCGCAGGTCGGCGAGGATCGCCCGGATCGACGGGGGGTTGACGACCAGGGCTGCCTTGTCGCGGAAGTGGAGGGTGCCGACGATGCTGGCGGAGTCCTTCTCGCGCAGCTCGTGGGCGATCAGCTCGAGACCAGTCGCGTCAGGCACCGTCCGCTCCCCGCGGCGGGAGGACCTCTTCGGTCCCGACGGCGCCGTATTGCGCGCGCCAGCCGGCGTCGGGGTCTTCCTGGATCATCTTGCGCAGCTTGAGGATCCCGTGCATCAGGGCCTCCGGCCGGGGCGGGCAGCCGGGGACGTGGATGTCGACGGGCATGAACTTGTCGGCCGGGACGATCGCGTAGTTGTTGAAGACGCCCATCGACGAGCAGCACGCGCCCATCGCGATCGCCCACTTCGGCTCGAGCATCTGGTCGTAGATCCGCCGGACGATCGGGGCCATCTTGATCGAGATCCGGCCGGACATGATCAGCAGGTCGGCCTGGCGGGGGGACGCGCGGAAGGCCTCCATGCCGAAGCGGGCGATGTCGACCCGGGCACCGACGACCGACATCATCTCGATCGCGCAGCAGGCCAGGCCGAACGTGGCCGGGAAGATCGCGTTCGACCGAGCCCAGGCGACAGCCTTGTCCATCGTCGTCGGCAGGACCGCCGCCTCGACGTGCGCCTGGAGGTCCATCCCGTCGAGGTCGCCGCGGAGCATGTCCCGGGCGTTGAGCTGGCGGGCCCGGAAGTCGCTCGAATCGACGCGGGTCTGGCGGACTATTTCCACTCGAGGGCGCCCCTCCGCCAGACGTAGACGAAGGCAACGAAGAGCAGCACGATGAAGCCGATGATCTCATAGAGGGCGAACGCCCCGAACGCTCGCAGGCGGATCGCGACCGGGTAGAGGAAGATGACCTCGATGTCGAACAGGATGAACAGCATCGCGATCAGGTAGAAGCTGATTCCGAAGCGGAAGCCCTGCTTGATCTCCGACGGAAGGCCGCATTCGTACGGGTCGGTCTTCGACGGGATCTTCCGCGAGGGTCCGAACAGGGTGTTGAGAAAGGCGAATGCTCCGGCGACGACTCCCGCGAGAACGAGGAAGACGATGGCCGGCAGATAGGTCCTGATCACCCCGGCGTTATATCACCGAGCCGACCGCTTTTGCCGTCGGCTTGTGGCAGGGGATACATATTGGCGACGAGCTTGAGGACGAGCGTGGGCGGATGACGAGCAGGGAGATCGTGGCCGGCGCGGCGGTCGCCGTGGCCGTCGCGAACGGTCTGGTCGGCGCGTACGGGTGGTTTCGGTGGTACCTCGTGCAGGAGAGCCGCGGCTTCTGGATCGGGGTCCGGGTCGGTCAGCTCGCGAGCCTCGGATACGCGGTACTGGTGGGCGGTCTGTGGGTCGCGGGGAGGCGGCCCGACGACTCGCTGTTCTACATCTACGCCCTCCTGCCGCTGGCGATCGGGATGATCGCCGAGCAGCTGCGGCTGGCCGCCGCCGAGCAGGTCCTGCTCACGCGCGGCCTTGAGAACGCCCAGGCGGTCGGCGAGCTGCCGCAGGACGAGCAGCGCTCGGTCGTGGTCGCGATCCTCCGCCGCGAGATGGGCGTGATGGCGGCGGCCGCGCTCGTCGTCAGCTTCCTGCTGCTGCGGGCCTGGGGGACTGCCCACGGGTTCTGAGCGACTTTGGGGCGAGGTGGGGTCCGGGGCCCGTGTGGTCGGGGTCCGGGTGGTCGGG
>DASZKP010000032.1:0-30839 GCA_035553395.1 Solirubrobacteraceae bacterium
CACGTTTCAGGTCAATCCGCATCCCGATCTGCGCCAGTTCTCGAGCGGCCAGTTCGACTTCGTCTGCAGCTTCATCACGCTTCAGCACATCTCAAGCAAGCCCGCGATCGAGCGATTCATCGGCGAACTAATCCGCGTGACTGCGAAGGGCGGAGTGACCGCCTTCCAGCTCCTTAGCAGTGTGCCGCTGCGAGTTCGCGCACACCCGAGACGCCACCTCTACCGGATGGCCCGAGACCTCGGCGTACCCGCGAAGACGCTCTACAAACTCGGGCTGTACTCCATGGCGCTCACCGCAATACCGCGGGAACGGGTCGAGTACGTCATCGAGACCAACGGGGGCGTCGTGCTCGGCGCTTATCCCGACGGACGCAGCGGCAGCGACCTCATCCCCAGTCTCAGCTACTACGCCACGCGCGCCTAACCGGCGCCGCGCGGAGCGCAGCCTGGCGGCTCCGGCTTTGATACAGACCGGACCCACCTGACGCCCCCCGCGGCAAGCGGATCCCGCCAGAGCATCCTCAATCGGGACCCCGGCGGCACCATGCTCGGCTCGTCAGTCGACCGGCTTCGGCGCAGTCTTGGTGCCGAACTGATCGAGGAACTCGCGCGCCGTGAGCACCGCTGGGCGGTTGGATCGGAGGGAGAGGAGGTGGCGGTCACCCGACACGAGCGCGTCGACGCCGGCCGCGCTCGCGAGCGACACGAGGTAGTCGTCGTCTGGATCGGCTTTGAGGCCCGCCGTTCGGGGCGGGTCGTCGACGACGACGGCGAGGCGAGCTACGGCGCCAACGAAAGCTTGGGCCTGCTCGAGCGACGCGTAGCGGCGAAACTTCGTCCGCGTGAGGACCCGATCGAGCTCTGCGAGCAGAAGTGGCGAGACGACGAGCTCGAATTCGCCCCGCGCGAGCGCCAGGTAATGCGCGGCGGGCGCGCCTCGTGGCGAGATCGACGCGGCGATCAGGACGTTCGGATCGAGAACCGCACGCGGCACGACCCGCGGGCGGCGTGCTTCTCGTCGTCGGCGAGCGTCATCGCCTGCTCTTCGGTCAGGTCACTCCGCCGCCAAACCTCGTCGACCACAGTCAGGCCAAGGTAGCTGCGCAGTGCGTCTTCCACGACGCTCGACTCGTCCCGGTCGCTGCGGGCGGCCATTGCTCGAGCGGCGCGCACGATCTCGTCGTCCAGATACAGGGTCGTCGGTCGCCTCGCCATCCTTTCATTGTTGCGCGTAACGCATTGTCGTCGGCGTGGAAGCGCCACAGCAGCCACCGCTGCTAACTACTAGACACCATTTGGCTTATTTGGTATCTATTGGGAACCATGGTAGCCCTCCTCAAGCCCACCGACGTCGCGCGCCAGCTGAATGTCTCGCGGGCCTGGGTCTACGAGGCGGCCAAGGACGGCCGCATTCCGTCGGTGAGGATCGGTGGCAGCGACGGGCCGTTGCGCTTCGTGCCGGAGGACCTCGAGCACTGGATACAGGAGGCCCGCGCCGGCTGGATGCCCGGGCGTCGCGCAGGCTCGCGAGCTCGCCCGGCTAACCAGGCCGGCGCGCGCGGGCCAGCCGGCGCCCAGTCGGCGCAGGCCGATTCCAAGCCCTCAGCAGGAGCTGTTCCGGGCCGAGCCAAGCGACGCGCTCGGCCGGGCCGATCGCCCGACGGCCCGTCCGCGCGGCTGATCAGCCGAGGCGGGCCGTGCCGTGCCGTGCCACGGCGCGGGCGATCGCCTCTTCGGTCGCGACGGCCCCGGCCGCCAGGACGTGCCGCTCGAGGTGCCCGTAGTAGCGCTCGGTCGTCGCGATGTCCGAGTGACCGAGCTGGCGCTGGACGTACATCAGCGAGTTGCCGGCCGCCAGCCACGACGCGGCGGCCGTGTGCCGCAGGCAGTGCAGCGCCATGTGCCGCAGGCCGGCGTCCTCGAGCGCGTGCTTGTGCCATTCCCGGGAGACCGTCGTGCGGTCCAGCGGCTCCGGCTTGCCGGCGCTCGCCCACCTGCCTCGCCCGCTGTGGCGCGTGCGGATCGGCATCACGAACAGGTAGGCGCTCGTCTGGTCGCCGCCTTCGAGCTCAGCCCGGAAGCCGAGCTGGTCGCGTAGGACGCCGGACAGCGCCGGGCCGATTTCGATCGAGCGGAAGCGGTCGGACTTCGTCGAGCCGATGACCTCACGCTTGCGTGACCGGTAGACCGTGACGAAGCCGCCGGTGTCCTCGAGCTCGACGTCTCCGACGCGGAGCGCCAGAGCCTCGGAGATCCGCATCCCCGTGCCCACGAGGACCTCGGCGAGCGGCCGGTAGACGGCGTCGCACGAGTCGAGGTAGATCGGGATCTCGTGGAGGCGGAGGTACTCGCGCTCGATGTGCGCCGGCGGCAGCCGCTCGACCCGGAGCGCCGGGTTACCTGCGATCAGCCCGTCCTCGACCGCCGCGTTCAGGCAGACGACCAGCGTCCCGAGCGTGTTGTTGACCGTCTTCACTGCCACGTCCCCGGCCTCGACCGCCTGCGCCAGCTCGGCGATCAGGCGCCGGACATCCTCGACGCCGATCCGGCCCAGCGGCGTCGACCCGAACGCGGGCAGCAGGCGCATGCGGCCGTCGACGTCGTAGGCCCGCCAGGTGTTCGGCTCGAGGTACGGACGCCGCCGCTCGAGCCAGCGCGTCCAGTGCTGCTCGAAGGTCTCCTTCGTGTGGCGGACCTCGCCCCGCTCGACCTGTTCGACCAGGCGCCGGCGAGCGTCGCGGGCCGCGCGTTCGCTGGCGAATCCCCGCTTGGTCGTCTGCGTGCCGTCACTGCGCCGGACGACGAAACGCCACTTGAGGCCGGCTGCCGTTCGGTACGAGTAGACACCGGTACCCGTGCCGGAGCTCCCGCGGCCGGTGGACCGCGACGTGGGGGAGGTCTCCACGATTGCCTCGTCGAACGCGCGCGCCGCCTCCTCGGAAGCGAACAGCCGAGCCCGGTGCCGGTCGTCGAGGTCACGCCAACGGACCTCCCAGCCCGCCCCCCTCGCGCGGACGCTCAAAGGGTCCTCCGATGTCCGTCAGATGTACGCACGAATGTACGCCGTTGTCACATGACAACAAGATGTACGCAAGGCCGCCATGCCGGAATTGTACCCGAGAACAAGGAAAGGCCCGCTATGCGGGCCTTTCACAGGATGCGGATGAGAGGACTCGAACCTCCACGAAGTTACCTCCACACGGACCTGAACCGTGCGCGTCTACCAATTCCGCCACATCCGCAGACAGCCGGCGACGATATCGCACGAGTGGCGCTCGGCGACGGCCGCCGTCGGTCGCGACGACGCACGACTCGACGGGCCGGCGGGGACGTTCCGTGGCGGAGGAGGACCGTGGCCGCGGCGACCTGGATCGCGGCCAGGTCGAGGGACGTTTGGGGGAATCGACCGCGAACAGGCGTTTGCTAGTCTCGCCGGCCCGCGCCGCTATCGTCCAGGGGACTAGGACGCCGCCCTCTCACGGCGGAAACCCGGGTTCGAATCCCGGTAGCGGTATCCGGAGAGCTTCGCCCAGCGCACTCCAGGTCGTCGGGTCGACCAGACCGTGGTTCGGGTCTCTCGCCACGGCTCGTGTCCGTGTGGCCGGCTAGCATCCTCGCCGTGCTCCGGTTGCCTTCGCCAGACCGACCGCTCCCGCGCCCAACGGTGGGTAGTCGACCGCTCGTGTGTGCGACGGTGGGCAGTCGACCGTAGCCATTGCCGCTGGTGAGTAAACGAGTCGAGCCAATCGTCGTCGTCCATGGCGGCGCCTCGGAGTGGTACGCCGGAACCGATCTCGGCCGCGCTGCCTGCCGACGCGCTGCCCAGGCCGGCCTGGACGCCCTGGCGGCCGGCGGCAGCGCACTGGACGCGGTCATCGCCGCGGTCCGCGTCGTCGAGGACGATCCCGCGTGCAATGCCGGTACCGGCGCCGTTCTGACGAGCCGCGGGACTTTGGAGCTGGACGCCTGCGTCATGGACGGGGCGTCGCTCGCGTCGGGTGCCGTCGCCGTGCTGCCGCCGTTTCGCCATCCCGTCGACGTCGCCCGCGCGGTGCTCGAGGACGGCCGCTATCACCTGCTGGCCGGAGACGGAGCAGCCGCGTTCGCCCGCGCGCGGGGCTTCACGCCGTGCGATCCGGCCCTCATGATCACCCCAGAACGGCGGGCAGAGTTCGAGGGCCGCGGGAGCTTCGACCGCGGGAACACGGTCGGCGCCGTCGCGCGAGATGCCAACGGTCATCTCGCGGCGGCGACCAGCACCGGCGGGATCGCCGGGACCGACCCCGGCCGCGTCGGCGACGCGCCGCTGGTCGGCGGCGGTACGTACGCAGACGACGGCGCCGCGTGCTCTTGCACAGGCGATGGAGAAGCGTTTGCGCGGGCGTGCGCCGCGTTCTGGACGGTCGAGAATGTCGCCGACGGCGCCCAGGCGGCGGCCGAGCGGTCCGTCGCCCGCGTGCTGAAGCGGTTCGGCGGTTACGGAGGCCTGATCCTGCTCGACAGAGCCGGCGATGTCGGCGTTGCGCGGTCGGCGTCGGCGATGCCGCATGCGATCGCCCGGGCGGACGGGTCTCTGGTCGACGGGGCGTAGCCGACCCCGCCGGACGCAGTCCGGGCAGACGGGACGACTGGACGGAGCCGACCCCCGCCGGGAGCCGCGCGATCGGGCCTGTGGCAGTGCGTGGCCGGGTCGCAGTGCGTGGCCGCGTCGCGACCATCGCGACGCGGTCTCATATCACGTGCGAGCGTGGGTGCATAGTGCCAGGGAGGACAAATTCGCCCGCGACTTTTCGCCCGCCGGTCCCTGGTCGGCGGAGCCTCGGGCCGAGATGCTGACAGTGCGCGCCGAGGATCTTCGAGGTGCGCCGGCTCGGAGCTGAAACCGCATAGGCAGGAGGCATCCAAATGACCGATCACCCCACTGGTCGCTCGCCGGTCGAGGATCCCGAGATCGCCGCCGACGGCCGTCACGCCGCCGACCGGGCCGGCGGGAACCTGCTCGAGAAGGTCGGCGGTCAGGGTGGCGCCGGCGCCGGCCACCCGCCTGCCGGGAGCACAACTCGAGTTGCGCCCAGGATCGCGCCCGCGCAGGCGAATTCCCCCGCGGCCCGCGAGCGCACGGCCGTGTTCGGCCCCGGCGCGGTCCTCACGGCGAGGCTGCCGCTCTCGGAGACGGGTGCCAACACGGCCGATCCGCACCTCTGTGACTCCTACACGGGTCCGATCATGGCGATCGCCGATCAGACGCCGGTGATCTGCAGCGCCGGCGTGGCGAGCCCCTGCGGGCTGGACCTGCTCGCTGCCGCAGGGGTTCCCCTGAGCCGCGAGATCCGCACGTACCGCACGACGGACGACTTCCACCGCCTCGTCGGCGACGTGATCGGCAACGGCGAGCGGTTGCTGTGCCAGCACGTCCACGACGAGGACGACGTGCCAGCCGACGCCTGCCTGGTTGCGCCGGCCCTGCTTCGCTACCTGAACAACAAGACCAATCTCCCGGCGATCGTCGGGGCCGACGGCGCGCCGCGGCGCTCGTCGATCAGTCCAGACGACGTCGCAGGGCTCGGCGTCGACGACCCGTGGGTCCTCAAGGTCTGCTCCGACGACTCCTCCGGCGGCGGATACGGCGTGTACGTCCACCAGGCCGGGACACCGATCGCGCGGCCGAGCTTCGTGCAGCCAGGCGCCGAGTTGATCGTGGAGGAGTACCTCGAGCTCGTCGAGAACTGGTGTGTCCACTTCTGCGTCGAGGCGATCGGCGTCCCCCGACTGCTCGGGGCGACGGAGCAGCTGATCTCCGCGACCGGTGCCTACGCCGGCAGCCGCGTCGGAGGCACCGTCCTGCCGCCGGCCGCGGCGGACCTCTGCCAGGGCGTCGCGGAGCGAGCACGTGAGCTGGGGTTCATCGGCTACTGCGGCATCGACACCGGGCTGACGTCGTCCGGCGAGCTGAAGGTCTTCGATCTCAACTTCCGGATCAACGCGAGCACCCCACCGCTGCTGGTCCTCAACACGATCGCCGCGACTCGCGGCCCCTCGTGGGAGGGCCGCGGGCGCTGGCAGACCTACCGCCACAGCGGTTCCCTCCCGGAACTGGTCAAGCGGCTCGAAGCTGTCTACCCGGATCGCGCGCTCGTCCCGATCGCCAGCTACGACCCGGCGTTCACTGCCAACGGTGCCGGACCATCCCTCGTGTCGGCGCTATTGATCGGCGAGGACGAACAGGACCTCCGTCAGCTGACCGAGCTCCCGCTCCCTGCGGACGTCGACTGCTCGGCGGCGAACGCGGGAACCTGAGACGACTCGGCGGCGAACGCGGGAACCTGAGACGACTCGGCAGCGAACGTGGGTACCTGAGACGGCTCGCGCGTCATCGGTAGGACTGTCTCGACGGCCTGGCTGCGCACCGTAAGCAAGCGTCGCCGACCGGGCTCGCGCGCTCAGGTCTCAAGAGCCCAGGCCTACGACACTCCCAGCGCGTCTCGAGCCGGCGTCGGCTCGAGGCCGGTCGGCCCCTCGCCGACCGCGGCCATGTCGGCAAGCAACTGCATCAGGCCGTCGATTCGCCGCTGCTCGACGATCGCCTCGGCGACGAATGCCGACACCCACGGCGACGGACTGTCGGCGGTTTCCCCCTGCGAGGCGGCGGTCGGGCTGTGCGAGTTGGAGAAGTTTTGGTCGGTCACGCGGCAAGCCTATCCGCAGGGTGCTCTCGATCACCCCGTCGGCCGCAAGCCGCCGCGCGCTCGGCCTGACCGGCAAGAGCGCCGGCGGGCCAACACGCCGGTAACGCGCCGGCGTCGCTCCCGCGCAAAGATACGAATCTCCGATCCGCCCCGACCGAAGGAGCAGGATGGCGAGCAACCCGACGCCGCCCGGGCCGTTGCGCAAGTCGACCGCCTGGTCGGCACTCGAGGACCATCATCGCGAGATCGGCGAGCGCCATCTCCGGGAGATCTTCGCCGACGACCCCGACCGGGGTGAGCGACTCGTGATCGAGGACGTCGGCCTCGTGCTCGACTACTCGAAGAACCGGATAACCGACGAGACTCTCGAGCTCCTCGTCGGCCTCGCGAACGACCGCGGCCTGTCCGCCCGGATCGAGGCGATGTTCGCCGGCGAGCGAATCAACTCAACCGAGCATCGCGCCGTCCTCCACGTCGCCCTCCGCGCCCCCCGGGGGACCACGATCATGGTCGACGGGGAGAACGTCGTGCCCGCCGTCCACGACGTCCTCGACCGGATGGCCGACTTCGCCGACCGGATCCGGTCGGGCGAGTGGCTCGGTCACACTGGTCGGCCGATCCGCAACGTCGTCAACATCGGGATCGGCGGGTCGGATCTCGGTCCGGTGATGGCCTACGAAGCCCTGCGCCATTACAGCACCCGCGACCTGACGTTCCGCTTCGTCTCCAACGTCGACGGGACCGACTTCGCCGAGGCGACCGGCGACCTCGACCCCGAGGAGACGCTGTTCGTGATCTCGTCGAAGACGTTCACCACGCTCGAGACGATGACCAACGCCCGCACCGCCCGCGCCTGGCTCCTGGATCGCCTGACTGACGACGCGGCGATCGCCCGGCACTGCGTCGCGGTCTCGACGAACGCCGACGCGGTGACCGAGTTCGGGATCGACACGGCGAACATGTTCGGCTTCTGGGACTGGGTCGGCGGCCGCTACTCGATGGACTCGGCGATCGGCCTGTCGACGATGATCGCGATCGGACCTGACGGGTTCCACGAGATGCTCGCCGGCTTCCATGCGATGGACGAGCACTTCCGGACGGCCCCGTTCGACCGAAACCTCCCCGTGCTGCTCGGCCTGTTGACGTTCTGGTACGCGGATTTCCTCGGCGCGAAGACGGTCGCCGTGCTCCCGTACGACCAGTACCTCAAGCGTTTCCCCGCCTACCTCCAGCAGCTGACCATGGAGTCGAACGGCAAGTCGGTGACCCTCGCCGGCGACCCGGTCGACTATCCGACGGGCCCGGTGTTCTGGGGCGAGCCGGGGACCAACGGCCAGCACTCGTTCTACCAGCTCATCCACCAGGGGACTGATCTGATCCCCTGCGACTTCATCGGCTTCGCCCACTCCCTGAACCCCCTCGGCGACCATCACGACATCCTGATGGCCAACGTCTTCGCCCAAACCGAGGCCCTCGCCTTCGGCAGGACTCCCGAAGAGGTTCGCGCCGAGGGGACCGACGACGCGCTCGTCGCCCACCGGGTCTTCCACGGAAACCGGCCGACCAACACGATCCTCGCCGACCGCCTGACCCCCGCGACGCTTGGCAAGCTTGTCGCGCTCTACGAGCACAGCGTCTTCACCCAGGGAACGATCTGGGGGATCAACTCGTTCGACCAGTGGGGGGTCGAGCTCGGCAAGGCCCTCGCCCGGCGGATCGCCGACGAGCTCGAGTCCGACGCAGAGCCCGAGCTGACCCACGACAGCTCGACCAACGCTCTGATCCGTCGCTACCGGGCCAGCCGGGTCAAGCCCGATTGAGCCGCGAATCCGCGTCCGGGTCGAGTTGTAATTCGGGCGCCGCCGGTTGACCCGGGAGTCCGGACGCCCGGGTTGAGTTGGGCATCCGCCGGGTGTCGGCCGCCGCCTGTCGGCCGGCTGGGTCCAGCCAGAACCGGTCGGCCGCCCACGCCCGACCGCCGGGCCGCGATCAGCCGGAGATCACGGAGGGGTGCCGCACCCGTAGAGGTGCTCGCGGAGCCGGTCGCACGACTCGGCCGACCACCGGCCGCTCTCCTCGAGTGCCTCGATCAACTCCTGCACGCCGCGGAGTCGCTGCTCGCTGCCCTGCTCGCCGAACAGAAGGCCGTCCGCGGCCTCCATCAGCTGGTCGCGCTCCCGGCCGTGGAGGCTGGCCGAGCCTTGGTGTTCGATCGTTTCGAGCAGCGCCGTGTAGTGCGCGGCTCGTTCGGTCATCGGTTCTGCGCTGGTCATCAGTTCACGACCCGTCTGCCGCGAGGGAATAGAGGGCGAAGGCGATGAAGCTGAATACCGGCGATAACACGACCAGGGACACCGTCGTCCAGAGGAAGTCGCCCGTCTCCTGGTACTCGAGCGCCAGGTAGCAGGCGACCAACGCGCAGCCGATCGCGGCGATCGCAGGCCCGTAGAAGATCAGGAAGTCACCGAACGTTCCCGGGCCACCTACGACGAAGACGACCTTCGTCGTCACCGCCACGGCCAACAGGAATGCCCCGATCGCTGCATACCCCGGGGCCGTGTGGTCGATCCAGATGTTCTCGGATGGCTTCACGCTTCGTCGTTAGTTTCGCAGGTCTCTCGGCGGCGTTCCGCCCCAAGTGGTTCTACGCTTTGTCTGGCGCCATGCACGACGCATACGACCTCTACCGAAACGGCCAGGATCTCCTGGCTCACGGCGACTACGCCGCGGCCGCGATCTCCCTGACCAGGGCCCGCAACCTCGAACCCGACAAGGCGTCGATCCGCGAGGAGCTCGGCCGGGCCCTCTTCCGGTCTCAGCGCTACCGCGAGGCGGCCGTCGAGTTCGAGGCGGTCGCCGCCGGAGCCCCCACAAATGACTACGCCCACTTCTGCCTCGGCCGCGCCCTCCAGCAGCTCGGCCGCCATCGGGAGGCCTGTAGGCCCCTGGCGATCGCCGCGTGTCTCCGTCCCGAGCGACCGGACTACCGCACCTACCGCGACCAGGCCCGCCGGCTCGCCGAAGCCTCGAACTGACGTCCTCCGCGCGCCGCTCGGAAGTCTCGAACCGACCGCCTCGGCGCGTCGGACGCAAGCCTCGACCTGACGTCCGCGTCGGGCTGTGTCGAAGCCTCGCGTTGGGCGCCGCGTCGGGTCCGACCGCCGCGACGGTTGGGGTTTGTGTCCCCGCCGCAGCGCCCCGTCGGAGGAGGTGGGCGGAGGCCGAGTGGAGACGCGGACGAGTCCTTGACACCTGCCGATCTCCCTCCGATGCTGCTCCTCGGAATCAGCGTCACAACTGCCGGGATCCGCTTGCGAGCCCGCCGCCGCCGGGCGTACGTCAGGCTGGTGATCGAGCCATATCGAAGTGATCGTCTCGTCCCGGCCGCCCTGATCTCGACCCTGGCCGGCCTCCACTCGCTCGTCTGCGTCCGCGGACTCCGGCGGATTCTCACCGGCCAGGCGTCGCTCGCGCTCGAGATCCATCACCAGGCCCGCCCGGCCGGCGGGTCGCTCGCCTGGCTCGCCGTCTGCGTCCCCGCCCGACTCGAGGTCCACGCGGCCGCCGTGCTCCGGTCGACCTACCCGAACTGCCGTCTGCGCCGGGTGACCGAGTGGGCGATCCCCGACGGGCCCGTCGTGCGCCTGCACAAGCGGCGCGTCTTCACCCAGCCGGTCCGGCGAATCGCCGACGTCGACCCCGACCGGCCGCCGGTCGAGCGGCTGCTCCGGGCGATGGCCGCGGCCGGCGGGTCGTCGGTCGTCCAGATCGCCGCGACCCCCGCCCCGCTCGGCCTCGCCAGGCTGGTCCCGACCGGCGGGAGCCGTCGAGTCGCGGAGGGCGAGGACGAGCCGGTCGAGAGCGATCGATCAGGGGTTGTCGGCCCGTTCTTCTGGGCGGATCTCCGCATGATCGGCCAGCGCCCGGGCCAACCGGCCGCGATCGCGGCGGAGCTCCGCGTCGGTCTCGCGCCCAACCGCCTCGTCGGTCGCCGGGCGCCCGGCCGGCGGCGTGTCTGGGCAAGGCGAATCGCCCGGGGCGAGGCCAACCCGATGCCGACGGTCCTGCGGACGACGTACGCGGCCGAGGAGCTCGCCGGCCTCTGGCAGCTGCCGTCCCCGACCTTCGCGGCCGTCCCGATCGTCCGCTGCTCGACGCCGCTCGCGCCCGCACCGGCCGGCATCATGCGCGCACGGGCCGGCGCCGGTCTGCTCGTCGACGCCCACGGGCCGGTCACGATCCATCCACAGCTGCGCCGGCAGAACACGGCGGTCGTCGGAACGGTCGAACAGGGCAAGACGTCGTACCTGGTGGCCAGTGTCCGCGACGATCTCCGGCGGCCCGACTGCGCCGTGATCGTGCTCGACCCGAAGGGCGATGCCGCCGACGCCGCGCTCAGTGTCGTCCCCGACGGACGCGTCTGCACCCTGCTCGATATGGCACGCCCGACATGCGGCTTCAACCCGCTCGCCGTGGACGCTCCAGTCGATGCGATCGCCGACCATGTCGTCGCCGCCGTCCGTGCACTGTTCGACGACGGCGAGGTTCGCGGCAGCTCCGACCGGTATCTGAGGAATGCCCTGATCGCCGCTCTCGCCTTCGACCGTGCCGCCTCGCTGTGGGACGTCTCCCGGCTGCTCGAGGTCGGCGCCGACGGCACGGCCGCCCGCGCGCGGGTCGCCGATCGGCTGGCCGGACTGCCCGAGTTCGCCGAGGTCGCCTCCTTCCTCGCCGAGGAGCTCCCCGTCCAGCTCCGCGACGCCCGTTCGGCGACCACGGCCAAGCTCGACGCCCCGGCCAACAAGCTCGCACGCGTGCTCAACTCGACGTCTGTCAAGCGCGTCCTGCTCAACGAGTCCCTGCGGATCGACTTCGACCGGTTGATCGACCACCGCGAGGTGCTCGTCGTCCGTGGGGCGCTCGGCGAGATCGGCACCGGGAATGTCTCAGTCCTTATGCAGCTGCTCCTCGGGATGCTCGACGCCGCCCTCGGCCGCGCCCAGGATCGGAGGTCTCGAGGCCGGCCGACCGCCGTCGCCCTGAAGGTCGACGAGGCCCCGCTCGTGATCAACGAGTCGTTCGCCCAGACCATGGCCCTCAAGCGGTCGGCCGGTCTCGAAACGGTCGCCTGCTGGCAGACCGACGCCCAGTGGCCGGTCGAGCTGCGCGACAAGCTGGACGCCCTGTTCGCCCACCGGGTCCTCTTCGCCACGGCCTCGGCGATCGACGCCCGCGCCGGTGCCGGCCTCCTGATGGCCGAGTTCGCCGACCAGCTCCGCGTCGGCGACCAGACCGTCGCGACCCTCGCCGCGCCGGACGTCCGCCTCCATCTGCCCAGGCACACAGCCGTCGTCAGCTGGACCACCCCGGCCGGCCGCGACCGGCCGTTCATCGGCCGGACGCTTCCCCTGAAGGTGGACCCCGCCCGGATCGAAGGCCTCGCCCAGCTTCAGCGGGCACGCGGCGGGACCGAGGTCGACGACCTCTCGCCCCGGCGGCGGCTCGGCCCGCCGATCGATCCAGAGCTCGTCCTGCCGCCGGCCGGCTCGCCAGCTCCGCCCCCGACTACGACGCAGTCACCCTCGACTGCGCCGCAGCTGCCCCCGACTGCGCCGCAGCCGGCCCCGACTGCGGCACCGGTGCCCCCGACCGCAGACGCCCGGATGGCCGGCGAGCAGGCGGCGAGCTTCGCCGAGCTGGTCGCCGTCGACGCCGCGACAGGCGTTCGCTGGCTCCCGGTCCCCGCCGGACCCCGACGGCCGCCGTCGGACCCGCGCGAGCTCGGCCTGCTCACGTGGATCGCCGGAGCCCGCTGCGCTCTCAGCAGTCAGGCGCACCGCCGGACGACTCCCGGACAGGCGCTGACCGGCACCCAGCGACGCCTCAAGCGTCTGGCCGACGCCGGCCTCCTCGCGCGTTTCCAACTCCACGGCGGCGACGGCGGCGGCGTCCCGTTCGCCTGCGCGGTGACGCCGGCCGGCCTCGAGCTGCTCGGGCTCGACGCACGGCGGGCAGCCGTCCTCGACGAGGCCCACCTCGCGTCGCTGCGGGCTGATCTCCACACCGTCGGCTGGCTGCTCGCGCTCGAGGCACGCGCCGGCTCGACCGCGGTCAGCGTGCTCGGACCCGGCCGCGCCCGGATCGCCCCGCCGCAGGGCTCGGTCCCCGACGAGCTCGGGCTGGAGCCGGGACTGCGCGCCCGGGACTTCGTCTCCCGGGCTGGTGCAGACGGCCCCGCCCGCCGGCTGGAGTCCTTCTCGCCGATCAGTCCGGCCGCCGCGGTCGAGCTCCGCGTCGAGCAGGCCGGTCGCCGGCGGACGACCGATCTCCTGGTCTTCCACGAGCCGCCGGACTCCGCCCGGACGGTCGGCCTGCTCGAGCGCTGCGACCATCTCCTGGCCGGCTGGTGGCGCCTCGTCCCGCGGTATGCCCGGCTCGGCGGTCCGCCGGCCGTCGTGATCCTCGGCCGCGACCCGGCCTCCACCGCCCGCCTGGCGGGCGTCGCCGATCGGGTCCTCGTGGCCTGCCTGGCGACGATCGGCGAGCCGCCCGCTCGGTGGGCCTATCCGTCGCGGCCGGCCGTCGTCTTCGCCGTCGAGTCAGACCTCCACGCCGGCGTACTCGACGGCTGGCGAGTACCCCCGCTGCCGCCGGCCGTCCGCGACGCCGCCGGCGGCTCGACCGGCGAGCTTCGCTGGGGCCCGGTCGTCGACCTGGCCGATCCGGATCGGGGAGACGACGGCGACGGGGGCGGTCAGCCGGGGCCGCCGCCGTGGCGATGAGCCCCGCGCCGCCGGCCCGGCGATGGCCCCGGTGCAGTCGAGCCGCGCCGCCGTGCAGTCGCCCGCACGAATCCTGCGACTGCCCCCGGCAATCCTGAAGCCGACCACCGCAAGACCACAGGCCTGACGGCGCGCCGGCCTAGATTCGCCGCTCCACCTCCCCTCGCCGCCGCCCCATCTCCGCCTCTCTTCCGCTGCGCCGCGCCGCTCGCCTGCGCCCTCCTCTCATCTCGGTTCGCTCCCTTTGCAGGTATCCGCGATCCCGCCTCCTCCTCTCCTTCGCACGCGACCCGCCAGCCCCGCCCCACGCTTGCGCGACACGCCCGGAGTCGACCGCCGCCTGCCCGCTTACGGCCTCGTCTTTTCAGCCCCCGCCGGCGTCCCGGCTGATCGCCGCTCGACGGATTGATCGGCGACCGCAAGACCCGACACCGCGAGGAGAGAGATGAGCCAGACGCCGACCAGGCCACCCAGCGAGTCACACCGAGATGTGCCGGGCGGGGCATCCCTGCTGGCCGACTACGACGACCGCGAGGTCGTCCTCCTGCGCGGCGTCCAAGGCTCCCGCCTCGTCGTCGATCGCCTCGTCGACGGCGGCCGCGACCCACGCCTGGTCGCCCATCTGACGGCCGACGAGCCGGACGTCAACGCGATCGTCGTGACTGACATCTACCTCGCCGATCCCAGCCGCCGGGCTCGCCCGCTGGTCGACGACGACCTGGCCGGGCCGCCGCTGACGCCGCCGGGGGAACGCGTCGACGCGCAGTGCGTCCTGCGCGACCGCGACGGAAACCGGTTTCGCCTGACACCGATCGCCGCCGCCGGTCTCCACTCCCCCGAGTTGCGCTGGCTCCGCGAGCCGCCCGACGACGCCGAAGGTCCTGCGGAATGCGTCAGCTGCCGCCGGGTCGTCGGTGCCCTCGAGGACTACGAGCCGGTCCGCCGGCTGGCTGGCGCCGCGATCGCCCGGCACCGGCTCGACCCGGCCGTCTCGGTCGCGACGCTCGGGCTTGAGCTCCGCCGGCTCGGCGCCAGTCCGATCGTCCTCAACCGCCGGCTCCGCGAGGCCGTCGTCGAAGCGAGCGTCCGTCGGGGCGTCTCACTCAGCGCGATCGCCCTCGCCTGCGGTCGGGTCAAGTACGACCAGCGTGGCCGCCGCTCGGGAGAAACGAGCTGGCTCGCCCGCCGGGTCGGCCTCACCGGCCTCGAGGGAACGCGTCGCCCGACGCCCTGGGTCCACACCGACGTCCTCGGCCTGATCGCCCGCAACGGTCTCGGCGTCGCTCCCCACGAGGTCGAGCTTGGCTGATCGGCCGCATCCCG
Source organism: Solirubrobacteraceae bacterium (assembly GCA_035553395.1). Classification (GTDB taxonomy): domain Bacteria; phylum Actinomycetota; class Thermoleophilia; order Solirubrobacterales; family Solirubrobacteraceae; genus Palsa-513. The sequence goes on from DASZKP010000032.1 coordinate 14,792, forward strand.
GCGTCCTCGTCATCCATCCGGACGCCCGGCTCCGGGACGAGGTCGCGTCCGCCCTGACCGACCGCGGCTTCACCGTCACCGCCACAGCTCGCGAGCCGGCGGTCGGGGCGGCGGGCGCTTCGACCGTGGTCGCCGACCACACCCAGCTTCCGCTGGAAACCCCCGGCCAGGTCCTCGCCCTCGTCCCGACCCACGAGCAGGGCGCAATCCTCGCGGCGTTCGCCGCCGGCGCCGACGACGTCCTCGCCGGACCGCTCCGGCCGGCCGAGCTCGCAAGTCGCGTGTGCCTGCTGGCCCGCTCGGCGGTCGCGGCCCAGACGCTCTCGGTCGGTCCCCTGACGATCGACACGTTCCGCCGGCGGGCCACGCTCGACGGTCGCCCGCTCGAGCTCACCCGCACCGAGTACGCCCTCCTCGCCGCGCTCGCAAGTGCTCCCGGACGCGTCTTCACCAAGCAGGAGCTCTCCGCCGCGATTGCGGCCGACCGCTCGACGCCGCCGCCGGACCTCCGGTCGGCCCGGCCGAACCGCCGCGTCGACACCCAGGCCGCGCGCCTGCGCCGACGGCTCGGCGAACACCGCGGCCTCCTCGTGACGGTCTGGGGCGTCGGCTACCGCCTCGGCTGATCCGGGCTCCGGCCTACCGCCTCGGCTGATCCGGGCGCCGCCCCGGCGCCCCTTCGCGTAGCACTCGCAGCACCCTTCGGCCCGGCCGACTGAGACTCGGCGGCCCGGACGGGCTCGGCCCGCCCTCTGATCGTTCCCCGGCGTCGCCTCGCGACCGCCCGTGCGGAGCGCCAACCGAACTTCCGTGGGCTTCCCGCCCCGGTTGATCCATCGGCGTGCCCGCTCGGGCCGCCGATCCACCGGCGTGCCCGCTCCGGGCCGCCGATCCGCCGGCGTGCCCACTCGGGCCGCCGCATTCCATGACGACGACAGGAGCTCAAGATGCCCTCGCTGCTCGCCCTGCCCCTCGCCGGCCTCGCACTCGCGATCTACCTGCGCTGGGCCGGACTCCGCTGGACCTGGTCGCTGGCTGGGGCGCTGCTCGCCTGGCCAGTCCCTCCGCTCGCGGCGATCTGCGCGATCGCCACGGTGATCGGTGCCCGCTGGCACCGGGCCGACATCAACGACGGTGGGGATCTCGCCAAGCGGGCCGCCGCCCGCACGGGACCGCTCGACACCGCCCGCGCCCGACTCTCCCGCCGCCGGCCGACCGTCGACGACGGTGGTCTCGCCGTGGGGGTCGACCCACACGGAGCCGTCGTGCGCCTCCCGCTCGGCCGACGGAGCGGCACGCACACGCTGGTCGTGGGCGCGACCGGGTCAGGCAAGACCGTCACGCTCGCCTGGACCCTCGCCCGGGCGATCGACGCCGGACACGGCGGTGTGATCGTCGACCCGAAGGGCGACTCGCTGCTCCGCGACCAGGCCCTGGCGGCCGCCCTGCGCAACGGACGCCGGTTCGTCGAGTGGACGCCATCGGGCCCGACCGCGTACAACCCCTACGGACACGGATCCGACGGCGAGGTCGCCGACAAGGCGCTGGCCGCCGAGTCCTACACCGAGCCCCACTACCTCCGCCAGGCCCAACGCTACCTCGGCCACGCCGTCCGGGCGCTGCGGGCCGCCGACCAGACACCGACGCCGGCTCGTCTGGTCGACCTGATGGACCCCAAGTCGCTCGAGGTGCTGGCCCGCCGGCTCCCCGACGAAGCCGATGCCCGGCGGATCTGGGACTACCTCGACAGCCTCGAGCCCGGTCAGCGGGCCGGACTCTCGGGGGCTCGTGACAGGCTGGCGATCCTGGTCGAGTCAGAGCTCGGCCGCTGGCTGGAAGGCGACGGGGACGGCGACGGGGACGGGGACGGGGACGGCGACGGCGGGGAGTCGTCGCTCGACCTGCTCGCGGCGATTCGCTCGCGGGCAGTCGTCTACTTCCGCCTCGACGCCGATCGGCTTCCGCTGCTCGCGGGGATGCTGGCGGCGGCGATCGTCGGGGACCTGCTGACCGTCGCGGCCGACCTCCAGGCCGACCCGGTGCCGACCGTCGTCGTGATCGACGAGTTCTCGGCGATCGCCGCCGAGGGCGTGTCCCGGCTGTTCGGCAGGGCTCGGGCGGCCGGCCTGAGCCTCGTCCTCGCAACCCAGGAGCTGGCCGATCTGCGGACGGCCGCGCCCGGTCTCCTCGACCAGGTGCTCGGCAACGTCGCCGGCGTCGTCGCCCACCGCCAGACCGTCCCCGACTCGGCCGAGCTGATCGCCCGGGTCGGTGGGACGGCGCCGGTCTGGACGACGACCCGGACGATCGAGCGCGAGAGCGCCAACGGTGACGGGAGCCGGGCTCGCGGGCGCGAGTACGTCATCGACCCCGACCTGATCCGGACGCTCCCCCGCGGGACGGCAGCTGTGATCGACGCCGCCGAGGGGCGCGCGTCGGTCGCCCGGATCTACCACCCCTAGACCCCCAGGACCACCACCCCTCGGACTCCAACCCGGGGACTCACCGCCTCCGACTCCGGTGCGCCCGCCGGCGCGCCGGGGTCCGGCGGACTCATCCACGCACGATGAAAGGACGCACGATGACCAACAGGCAGAACACCGACAGCCCGATCCTCGACTGGATCGGCCGGATCGGCGCGGCCCACGCCACCGACGTGGCCGACCGCTTCGAGCTCTCGCCCGCCCAGGCCCGCGCCCGGCTCCAGGCTTGCCGCCGGGCGGGGACGGTCGACGCGGTCCGGCTCCTCCACGGCCAGCCGGCTCTCTACGTCGCGACCGCGGCCGGACTTCGGGCAGCCGGCCTGTCGGACCTGCGGCCGTGCACCGTCAGCCCGGGCGGGGCCGCCCATCTCGGCGAGGTCGCCCGCGCGGCGGTCGCCCTCGAACTGGGTCATCCCGAGCTGATCGTCGTCGGCGAGCGCGAGCTGCGCCGCTGGGAGGCCGACGCCGGTCGGCCGATCGCAAGTGCCGATGTCGGCCGCGGGCCGGACGGGTTCCCCGCCCGCCATCGACCGGATCTCGTGCTCTGGCCGGCAGGCCAGGCCGGGGAGCCCGGTTGCGAAGCCGTCGCGATCGAGGTCGAGCTCACCGTCAAGGCGCCCCGCCGGCTCGCGGCGATCATCCGTGCGTGGGCGCGCACCCGCCTCGTCGGGGCCGTCGTCTACTACGCCTCGCCGGCCGCCGCCCGCGCCGTCAAACGGGCGGTCGCCGATCAGCAGGCCGGCGAGATCGTCCACGTGCTCGGAATCGAGCAGGTCGGCTCGCTGCCGGCGGATCTGCCTCACGCCGCCGCCGGGCGCGCTCCGCTCGGATCGACGAGTCCCATCCCAAGCGGCGCGTAGCTTCGCCGCGACAAGCCAATCCAACTCCACAGGAGCCCAAATGTCAGCCCCGACGATCAACCGCGTCGTCCTCCTCGGCAACCTCACCCGGGACCCCGAGCTCCGGGCTCTCCCGTCCGGGACGAGCGTCTGCCGGATGCGTGTGGCCTGCAACACCCGGCGCCGGAACGCCGAGACCGGGGAGTGGGACGAGAAGCCCAACTTCTTCGACGTCTCGGTCTTCGGCCCGTCCGCTGAGGCCTGCGACAGCTTCCTCGAGAAGGGCCGGCCTGTCGCGGTCGACGGCCGGCTCGAGTGGCGGGAGTGGGAGACGAACGAGGGCCAGCGGCGACAGGCGATCGAGATCATCGCCGACAGCGTCCAGTTCCTCAGCAGCCGGGTGCCGGTCGAGGATCCCGAGCTCGAGGCGGTCGCCGCGGGCAATGGAGACGGCCTCGTCTTCTGAAGTCACCGTCACGGACGCGCCGGCTCCGGGGGCTCCGACCGCGAGCCCCGGGGCCGCGGCGTCCGGCGGCGCCCGGCGTAGACTGCGCTACCGAATGCCCGTCCAGACTGACGCCGTCGGCAAGACGTTCCCATCGATGGTCTACGCCGTCGGCCGCGAGAAGATCCGCGAGTACGCACGCGCGGTTGGCGAGACCGATCCGCTCCACCTGGACCTGGAAGCCGCCCGGGCGGCCGGCCACACCGACCTCGTCGCCCCACCGATGTTCGCCGTCGTGTACGGACTGCCGGCGCTCGCACCTGTCTTCCTGGATCCGGAGGTCGGGCTCGACTTCGCGATGCTCGTCCACGGTGGCCAGGAGTTCGCGTGGGGTCCGCTGGTCGTCGCCGGCGACGAGATCTCAACGACCGTGTCGGTCAAGGAGATCGAGGCGCGGCGCGAGCTGGGCTTCTACGTCTTCGAGTCGGTATCCGTCAATCAGCGGGGCGACGAGGTCTCCAGGGGCACCTGGACCAACATCGTGAGGGGGGTCTGATGCCCGGATTCGAAGTCGGCGATCAGATCCCCGAGCTGCGGGTCACGCCGGACCGCTACCTCACCGTCCGCTATGCCGGCGCATCCGGCGACTTCAACCCGATCCACGTCGACGAGGAGTTCGCCAAGTCGGTCGGCCTCCCCGGACGGATCCTCCACGGCCTCTACTCGATGGCCCAGGTCGCCCGCGCCCAGACGCAAGCCGCCGGGGGCCCGGACAAGCTCAAGCGCCTGTCGGTCCAGTTCCGCGGGATGGGTGTCCCGGAGAGCGAGATCGTCGTCACCGGCGAGGTGGTCGAGTCCGCCGACGGTCGAGTCGTCGTCGAGGCGCTCGCCGTCCAGAACGGCAAGCGGATCATCCGCAACGCGGTCGCCGAGCTCGTGGCCTGACGGTCACGCTCCCCTCGCCGCCCCTCAGCCGCCCCTCAGCCGCTCCGCGCTCCCCCGGCCCCCCCGGATCCCCGATGCCCAGCCGGCGACTCCTACAATGATGGGCCATGCTCACCGACCGCCAGGAGACGATTCTCTGCAAGGTCATCGAGGCCTACGTCGAGGGGGGGCAGCCGGTCGCCTCGCGGACGATCGCCGCCGACCCGGCCCTGACGTGGCGGCCGTCGACGATCCGCAACGAGCTGGCGCAACTCGAGGAGTTCGGCCTCCTTGCCCATCCGCACACGTCGGCCGGGCGGGTTCCGACCGACGCCGGCCACCGGTACTTCGTCGACCGGCTGCTCGCTGAGCGCCAGGTCGTCGTCGCGGCCGCCCCGCCGCTCGAGCTGTCGCTGATCCGCCGGGAGCTCGACGAGGCCGTCAGGGTGACGACCGAGACCCTGTCCGAAGTCACGAATCTCCTCGCGATCGTGTCGGCGCCGTCGGTCGACAGCGCGACGATCCGGCACATCGAGGTGCTGGCGCTCCAGCCGCGCGTCGTGATGGTCGTGATCATCAGCTCGGCCGGGGGTGTGTCGAAGTACGCGTCGAACTTCGATGCGCCGGTCGACGCCGGTCTGATCGCGTGGGCGGCCGAGTACCTCAACGACCGACTCAACGGCCTCGGCCTCGGCGCCCGGATGATCAATCACCGGTTGGCCGACCCGACGCTCGGCGTCCGCGAGCGGGCCTTCGTCGACCGGCTCGCGCCAGCCTTCGGGCGGCTGGCCGGTACGGTCGAGGACACGCTGTACTTCGAGGGAACCTCGCGCCTGCTCGGCTCTCACAGCCTGACCGATGTCGACGTCCTCGGGGAGCTGCTCGAGCTCCTCGAACAGCGGGTCGCCCTGCTCGAGGTTCTCCGCCGGGCGCTCGGCCAGACCGGCGTCTACGTCGGGATCGGCCGGGAGAACGATGTCCCGGCCCTGACCTCCCTCTCGATCGTCGCCGCCGGCTACGGGCTCGCCTGGCGTAAGCTGGGCACGGTCTCAGTGATCGGGCCGGTCCGGATGGACTACGGCTCGGCGATCGACACGGTCCACGCCGCGGCCCGCCAGCTCTCGCGTTTCGTCGACGACGTCTACGCCGAGGGCTAGCGCCCCGCCTCCCCGCCCGCCCCCGCTTCCCGCCCCCGCCTCCCGCCTACTCGGAGACACATGCAACGCGATCCCTATGAAGTCCTCGGCGTCGGCCGCGACGCGGACGAGACGCAGATCAAGAAGGCCTTCCGCGGCCTGGCCCGGGAGCTCCATCCGGACGTCAACACGGACGATCCGGAGGCGGAGACGAAGTTCAAGGAGTGCGCCGAGGCGTACGAGATCCTGTCGGACGCCGACCGGCGGGCAACCTACGATCGCTACGGCCACGACGGCCTGCGGTCGGGCGGCTACGCACCCAACTTCGACTCGTTCGGATCGATCGCCGACATCTTCGAGTCCTTCTTCGGGGGCGGTGGACGGCAGGGCGGCCCGGCATCGGGGGGAGACGTCGCGACTTCGATCGAGCTCGACCTCGAGCAGGCGGCGACCGGGGGGACGTTCGAGGTCAGCTACGAGGCGGTCGATCGGTGCGCGCACTGCAAGGGCAACGGCGCGGAGCCGGGCACGCCGATCGAGACGTGCGCCAGGTGCGGCGGGGCGGGCCGGCTCCAGGCGGTGACGCGGACGCCGTTCGGCCAGATGATGCGGACGATCGCGTGCGACGTGTGCAACGGCGACGGCCGGACGGCATCGAGCCCGTGCGGCGAGTGCCGGGGCCGGGGGCGGCGGCTCGCCCGGCGCAAGGTCAGCGTCCAGGTTCCGCGGGGGATCGCCGACGGTCAGCGGATAAGGATCGGCGGGAGCGGGCACGTCGGCGAGGCGGGAGCGCCGGCCGGTGACCTGCACGTCGTCGTCAGCGTCCGCGCCGATGACCGGTTCATCCGGGAGGACGACGACCTGATCACGATCGTCGACATCTCCGCGCCGCTCGCCGCCCTGGGCGCGACGGTCGAGGTTCCGACGCTCGACGGGCCGACCGAGCTGGAGATCGCGGCGGGCACCCAGCCGGGCGACGTGGTCACGCTCCGCGGCCGCGGGATGCCCCATCTGCGGCGCAACGGGCTCGGCGATCTGCGGATCGTCGTCAACGTGGTCGTGCCCCGCCACCTCACAAAGGAGCAGCGCCGGCTGGTCGAGGAGCTGGCGGAGACGATGACCGACGAGAACCTGCGCAGCGACGAGTCGGTCTTCGCGAAGCTCAAGCGGGCGCTCCGCCCGCACGCGGCTTGATCCGCCTGGCGATCCGGCTGCACCGGGCGCAGGCGGAGATCGGCCTTGCTGCGGTGCTGGGACTGGCGGCGAGCGGCGTCGAGGAGGTCGAGCTGGCCGACGGGTCGATCGAATACGCGATTTATTCTGCGCACGCCGGGCTGCCGGATCTGAGCGACCTGCTGGCCGACCTCGGAGCAGCCGTGATCGACGTATCGGAGAGCACCGTGGCCGACGACTGGGCCGACCGGTGGCGGGAGTTCCACCAGCCGTCGGAGGTCGCCGGGCGCCTGCGGATCCGGGCACCATGGGAGTCGCCACTCGCCGATCGGGAAGACGGGCCGGACGTGATCGAGATCGTGATCGAGCCGGCGCAGGCGTTCGGGACGGGTGCGCACGCGAGCACCCGGCTCTGCCTGGAGCTGCTCGTCAGCCTCGAGGCGGACGGCCGGGCGAGGGGTCGACTGGTCGACATCGGCTGCGGGTCCGGTGTGCTGGGGATCGCTGCCGCCAAGCTCGGGTGGGATCCGGTCGTCGGGACCGACCACGACCCGGAGAGCGTGGCGGCGACGTTGGAGAACGCCGCGGCCAACGGCGTGTCGGTCGAGGCGAGGCTGCTCGATCTGCGGCGAGACGAGACGCCGCCGGCGGCGACGATGACCGCCAACCTGCTTGCGCCGCTGCTCCAGGACCTGGCGGTCAGGATGACCGACCCGCCGGTCCGGCTGATCGCCGGCGGCCTGCTCCACGATCAGGTCGACGCCGTCACGCGGGCGTTCGCCGACCGCCAGGGCCTCGTCGAGCTCGACCGGCGCCACGAGGGCGAGTGGGCCGCGGTCCTGCTCGGGCGTGACACGTGACCGGGGGCGCGAGACGCGGGCTCGCGGGAGAGCAGCCGTGACGAACCCGACGCCGGCCTGGACGGGGATCCGGGGACCGATGAGGGGTGCGCTGGTCGGGCTCGAGCCGCTGGCGCCCGAGCACGAGGACGAGCTGTTCGAGGTCGCCGGGCCGGCGGAGATCTGGGACTGGTGGCCGTTCAATCCGGCCGTCGACCGGGCGACGTTCCACGCGTGGATGGACGACGTCCTCGCAGCCGACGCCGCCGGCGCGGAGGTCCGCTTCGCGACCCGGGAGCTCGCGAGTGGCCGGCTGGTCGGGAGCACGAGCTACTGCACGCTTCGGCCGGAGCACCGTGGGCTCGAGATCGGCTGGACCTGGCTGACGCCCGCGGCGTGGGGGAGGGGCCTGAACGCCGAGGCCAAGCTTCTCCAGTTGGGGCGTGCGTTCGACGTGCTCGGGGTCCAGCGGGTCGAGTTCGAGACCGACGCGGAGAACCGCCGGTCTCGCGCCGCGCTCGAAGCGCTGCCGGCCGAGTTCGAGGGCGTCATGCGCGACTGGAAGCTCGTCGGCGGGACTCGCCGGCGGAGCTCTGCGATCTACTCCGTCCTCGACGGCGAGTGGCCGGCCGTGCAGGCCAACCTCAAGCGTCGCGTCGCGGCCAGGCTGGGCTGACGTCCCGACGCCCAGCTGGCTGGAGGTTCGGCCGGCGAGGACGCGGTCCTGTTGGATCCGGCCGACGCGGCGCTGGATTGAGTCGTCCACGACCGGCGTATCCTTCGGTGCATGACGATTGCCGAGACCTTGAGAACCGACCTCGCGACCGCGATGAAGGCCCGCGAGCGCGAACGCGTCGGAACGCTCCGGATGGTTCTGTCCGAGCTCCAGAAGGCCGCGAAGGAGGGCCGGGCCGACGAGGTCGCCGTGCTCCGGCGTGAGCGCAAGCGCAGGGTCGAGGCCGAGCGGGCCTACCGCGACGCCGACCGGCCGGAGCTGGCCGAGGCCGAGCTTGCCGAGGCCAAGCTGATCGCCGGGTACCTGCCGGCCGAGATCGACGACGACGAGCTTCGCCAGATCGTCGACCGCGCGGTCGACGAGTCCGGGGCGACCGGGCCGGGGGACATCGGCCGGGTGATGCCGCTGGCGATCGCGGCGGTCGACGGTCGGGCCGACGGCCGGCGTATCTCGACACTGGTCAGGGAGGCGCTCGCCCGCTCGTGAGGAAGCAGCTCGAGCTCTCCAACGCGGTCGCGGCGGCGCTCGCCGACAGTCACGACGCGACCCTCCGTGAGCTCGAGAGCCAGCTCGACTGCAGGGTGTATCTCCGCGGCAACCGGATCACCCTCGACGGCGACGCCCAGGCCGTGGCCGAGGCAGAGCGGATCGTCCGCGAGCTCGACGGACTCGTCGCCGGCGGTCATGACGTCGCCGGCGAGACGATCGCCGCCGTCCGCGGCGTGATCGACGGCGGGGCGTCCCCGGCGGCCGTACTCGACGATGTCGTCTGGCGCCACCGGTCGACCCGGATCGCGCCGAAGACGGTCGGCCAGAAGCACTACGTCGACTCGATCCGCCAGAACACGATCACCTTCGGGATCGGCCCGGCCGGCACCGGCAAGACGTTCCTGGCCGTCGCGATGGCCGCGGCGGCCCTGACCCGGCGCGAGGTCAACCGGATCATCCTGACCCGGCCGGCCGTCGAGGCCGGCGAGCGGCTCGGCTTCCTCCCGGGCGATCTGATGGCCAAGATCGATCCGTACCTTCGGCCGTTGTTCGATGCCCTCCACGACATGCTCGAGTCCGAGCGGGTCTCCCAGCACCTCGAACGCGGCGTGATCGAGGTCGCGCCGCTGGCCTTCATGCGCGGGCGGACGCTCAACGACTCGTTCGTGATCCTCGACGAGGCGCAGAACACGACGCCGGAGCAGATGAAGATGTTCCTGACGCGACTCGGCTTCGGGTCGAAGATGGTCGTCACCGGCGACGTGACACAGGTCGACCTGCCCAAGGAGGAGCGCTCCGGGCTGGTCGTCGTCGGCGACATCCTCGAGGGCGTCGAGGACGTCGCGTTCGTTCGGCTGGGCGGTGCCGATGTCGTCCGCCACCGCCTGGTCGCACGGATCGTCGAGGCCTACGAGCACCACGCGCTCGAGCGAACACCCGAGCCGGCCCAGCTCGTCCGCCCGGCCGATCGCAAGCGGGCCTGATGCTCGACGCGTCCGCCGCGAAGCGGGCCTGATGCTCGAGGTCGAGGTCGTCGATGCCGGGGCTCTGCCCGGCGCCCCGCCGCACGCCGAGATCGAGCGGCTCTGCGCCCTTGCGGCGGCGACGGCCGGCGTCGAGGACGGGCACGTTGCCGTGGCGTTCGTCGACGCTACGCGGATCGCCGAGCTCAACGCCGAGCATCGGGGCAAGGCCGGACCGACCGACGTCCTGTCGTTCCCGATCGACGAGGACGGCGAGACGTTTGGTCCGCGGGAGCTCGGCGATGTCGTGATCTGCGCGGAGCACACCGCCGATCTGCGTGAGGCGATCGTCCACGGGGTCCTCCATCTCGTCGGCATGGATCACGAGCACGACGACGGCGAGATGCTGGCGGTCCAGCGCGAGATCCTCGCGTGGTGAGCCGGGCCGGGTTCGTCGCCCTCGCCGGCCGTCCGAACGTCGGCAAGTCGACCCTGACGAACGCGATCGTCGGTACGAAGGTCGCGATCGTCTCCGACCGGCCGCAGACGACCCGCCGGGCGATCCGCGGCCTCGCGCACGGGCCGGACTGGCAGCTCGTGCTGGTCGACCTTCCCGGGGTTCAACGACCGCGGGATGCGCTGACCTCCAGGATGCAGGGGAGCGTCGTCCGCGAGGTCGCCGACGCCGACGCGGCCCTCCTGATGCTCAACGGGCAGGAGGGCGTCGGCCCGGGCGACCGGTACATCGCCCAGGCGCTGATGGGTGCCCACGTGCCGATCACGATCGCCGTCAACAAGATGGACCGCCTCAAGCCCGACCGCCAGGCCCAGGCCCTGATCGACGCTGCCGAGCTCGTCACCGGCGCGGCCGAGATCTTCCCGGTCTCGGCGCGGACGGGGGCCGGCGTCCAGCAGCTCGTCGACCATCTGGTCGGTCTCCTCCCGGTCGGGCCGTTCCTCTACGAGACCGACAAGGACTCGGACATCCCGCTCGAGGAGATGCTCGCCGAGCTGATTCGCGAGCAGGTCCTCCGGCGGACGTTTCAGGAGGTTCCGCACTCGGTCGGCGTCGTGCTCGAGACGCTCGAGTTCGTCCACGACGACCTCCACCGCGTGCGCGCCCTCGTCTGGGTCGAGACCGAGTCCCAGAAGGGGATCCTGATCGGGTCGGGCGCGCGGATGATCAAGGCGATCGGCACGGCCGCCCGCAAGGAGCTCGAGCGGATGCTCGCAACCCGCGTTCACCTCGATCTGTCGGTTCGTGTCCGCCGCCACTGGCGCACCGACGACGGCCTGCTCGACCGCCTGGGGATCGACCGCATCTAGTCGACGAGGCCCGTACGGGCGCCGGGCGCCGGGCGCCGGACGCCGTGTCATCAAATCTGACTTGTGTGATGAAGATCACACATTCCTGGTCGGCCATCGATTACGTTCAGCCGAGTTCCACTCACCGGCGAACCGCGTCGCTTGGGGCGGCGAGACAGCGTTTCCGGCAGCCGGTGCCCGGGTTGGGCACCACTAGGAGAGAGACATGCCAGATCGTCACGGCAAATGGTGGGACCGCCTGAGCGGCCCGATCGACCAGATCATGGAAGGTCGGTTCACGCGCCTGTTCAAGGACCTCGACGGCGCGGTGTTCGCCGACGGGGACATGCAGAAGCTGGCGGACGCGATGACCTCGCCGGCCGAGGACACGCCGACGCCGGAGGGTACGAACGACTCCGAGGAGAACCATGGCATCTTCGCGGCCTACACATACCTCGGCCAGTTCATCGACCACGACCTGACATTCGACCCGACATCGAGCCTCAAGGAGTTCATCACCCGCGAGCAGCTCGCCGACCTGGTCGACTTCCGGACGCCTCGCTTCGATCTCGACAATCTGTACGGGCGCGGGCCGAACGACAACCCGTACATGTACGAGGCCGACGGGATCCACCTCCAGCTCGGCGACCCGATGTCCGGCAACCCGCACGACCCGGGCGCCGTCGGGCTCCCGCGGGCGGCGAACGGGCGGGCGATCATCGGCGATCCGCGCAACGACGAGAACCGGATCGTCTCCCAGCTCCACGCGACGATGCTCCGCTTCCACAACAAAGTCGCCGACGCGATGCCCAACGCCGACTTCGAGACCGTGCGGAGCGCGGTCCGCTGGCACTACCAGTGGGTCGTCGTCAACGACTTCCTGCCGACGGTGATCAACGCCGAAACGGTCCAGGGGGTCTTCCCGCACCTGGCGAACGGCGGCAGCATCGCCGAGCACCCGCCGCGGTTCTCGATCCCGAAGCTCGAGGCCCAGCACCGGCTCGAGCTGATGCCGGTCGAGTTCTCGGTGGCGAGCTACCGCTTCGGCCATTCGATGATCAGGCCGATCTACCGGCTCAACGAGACGATCAGCCGGATGCCGATCTTCTCCCGCGAGGATGCTCCCGCGGGTGACCTCGGCGGGTTTCGCCCGGTCCCGAGCGACTGGGCGATCGACTGGCAGTTCTTCATCGACATCGAGCGGGGAACGCCGGCCCAGCCGGATCCGAACCCTCGTGACGCGGTCACGCGGACGCCGCAGTTCTCCTACAAGATCGACTCGTCCCTCGTCAACCCGCTCGCCTTTCTACCGCCGGCGGTCGCGAGCAACCCGTCGTCGCTGGCGTTGCGCAACCTGATCCGCGGCCGGGACTTCGAGCTGCCGTCGGGTCAGGCGATCGCGAGATCGCTCGGCCTTCCGGTGATTCCCGACGACAAGCTGGTGATCGGCAAGGCGACGGCCGACCCGACGGACCCGAAGACGCCGATCGCCGAGGTCGCCGCCGACTTCGCGGGCAACGCGCCGCTCTGGGCGTATGTCCTGTCTGAGTCGCAGGTGACCTCGCTTGACCGTCCGCATCCCGGGATCACCGACCCCGACCTGATCCCGATCCAGCTCGGCCCGGTTGGGGGGACGATCATCGCCGAGGTCTTCGCGGCTCTCCTGCTCGGCGACCAGACGTCGTTCCTGCGGGCGAATCCCGGGTTCACGCCGAACCCGGCATTCACGCACGGTGGCGAGTTCGGCTTCGTCGAGCTGATCAACGTCGCCCTCGGTCGCCAGCCGTAGGCCGGGACCCGAGAGCGCGGATCGCTACATCGACGGCCGGCGCGGTGTTCGCGCCGGCCGTCCGTCTGCCGGGCCACGATCCGACGACCGGACGCGCGAGTCGAGCCGGCTGCGATCCCAGGCAGTCTCGGCCTCCTGTCAGAGGAGGCCGAGTCCGAGTTGTGGCGTTGTGTTCGTGAACAGGTCGGCGTTGCCCCGCTGATCGCCGACGACGATGTCCTGGGCACCGTTGGCGCTGTTGACGTGACCGATCGCGATCTGGTCCGGAAGTCCGTCGGTCGGAACCGTCGTCTGGCTGAACCCGAGCCCGCCGAAGCCGTTCGTCGCGATGAACACCGTCATCGAGTCGGCGCCTCCGTTGGTGATCGCGAAGTCGGAGCGGCCATCGCCGTTGAGGTCGCCGGCTGCGATCCCGCCGTAACCGGCGAACTCCTCGCCGGAGAACTGCTCCTGGTCCTGGACGACCTGGGCGGCGTAGCCGCCGCGGCCGTTGTTGACGAGGACCGAGACCGACCCCGAGTGGTCGACGTTCTGGTTCGCGGTCACCAGATCCGGCCGACCGTCACCGTTGAAGTCGCCGATCGCGACCCCGTACGGGAACGTGCCGGCCGCGGCCGGGACCAGAGGCTCGGGCGTGAACAGGCCGTGGCCGTTGTTGAGGTACCGATTCACACCCGGATCTGTTGCCTGGTTGCCGATTCCCGCGCTGGCCACCGCGATGTCCGGCCGACCGTTGCCGAGGTTCCCGATCGCGACGTCGACAGGCACGAGGCCGGTCGGGTAGTCGGTCTGAGTGAACTGGCCGTGGCCGTCGTTCATCAGGACAACCAGCTCGCCATAGTTGTCGTCCCCGCCCAGCGTGCCGCCGGACACGACTGCGGCGATGTCCGGATGGCCGTTGCCGAGGTCACCGACGGCCAGGGACGACACGTAGTTGAGATCGGCGTCCTTCCCGGGAAACGGGATCGGGATGTACTGGGAGTCGCCGAACTGGCCGTGACCAGTCCCGTCGAAGATTGCGACGGCGTCGCTCGACGGTCCGGCGACTGCGACGTCGTTGATTCCGTCGCCGTTGAAATCGGCGATGCCTGCCGCAGTCGGGTTCGGTGGCGTGAAGGACAGGCCGTCGTAGACCCCGGCGCTCGTGACCGCGCTGTCCCTCGTGTCCTTGAGGAACACCGTCCCGTAGCTCTGCTCACCGACTACGGCGATGTCGTTCTGGCAGCCGGGGAGCGCCGGAAAGCTCAGGCCGGGATGGCAGAGGATGGCGTTCCTGGCCTCCTGGAGTCCCGTAGTGCTGTGGAGATCGCCAATCGCCACGACGCCCGGTGTCCCGTTGTCCGGACCGGGGGTCAACTCCGTCAGGCTCCCCGTGAAGCTGTATGGACTTGCCGGGGCCGCGTGCGCCGTGCTCAGGGGCGCTACGGCGAGCACCACTAGCCTCGATCTTGCAATAGCCGCGGAGTGAGGCGGCTGCGAGTCGCGCGGGAGTCGTGGAAACGTCCGCCTGAGCAGGGAGAATGCGTGGTGTGAAGCCCGCAAACCCCTGGCTCAGGAGGACACCTTCATGGTGAAGGCTCGAACGACGCTTGACAAGGTAGTCGTGACGGCGGACGGTGAGGGGATCGTCAGTCATGCTGGCAGCGCGCTGCTGAGCGGCCTTGCCGATCGTGTGGGGCTGACGGCGGCGCTCTCGGACGCGATGGCGCCAACGCGTCAACGCGCGTCGGCTCATGACCCGGGCGTTGTGCTGCGCGATCTTGCGGTGATGCTCGCCGACGGCGGGGACTGCCTCTCAGCGCTTGGGGTGCTGCGCGATCAGGAAGCGCTGTTCGGTCGGGTTGCCTCAGACTCGACGGCGTATCGCGTGATCGACAGCGTCGACGGGCCGGGTCTTGAGCGGTTGCGGGCCGGGGTCGCGATCGCGCGGGGGCGGGCGTGGTCGCTCGGCGCGGCACCCAAGACGGTGGTGCTTGATTGGGACGCGACGCTCGTCACGGCGTTCTCGCACAAGGCTCGCGCGAGCGCGACATACAAGAAGGGGTTCGGGCATCACCCGCTGCTCTGCTACCTCGACGAGTCGACCGAGGCACTCGCCGGGGTCCTGCGCGACGGTAACGCCGGCAGCAACACAGCGGCCGACCACATCACGGTTGGTGACCTCGCGTTGGCGCAGTTGCCGGCCAGGGCACTGGACGGGGAGATCATCGCCCGCGTTGACGGGGCCGGCGCGACGCACCACTTCACGCGCTGGTGCCGGGATGCCGGGATCCGTTTCAGCGTCGGCGCAAAGCTGACCGACGAGGTTCTCCAGGCAGCACTCGCGCTCCACGATGGGGCCTGGCAGCACGGGCTCCACAAGGACGGATCGGAGAACCCAAACTCGTTCGTTTGCGAGCTGACCGGGCAAGTCAACATCGAGGCGTGGCCCAGCGGGAGCCGGCTGATCTGCCGCGCGGTTCGTCTTGACGAAGCGATCCAGTTGACCTTCGGAGAAGACGACGGCTTTCGCTACGAGGTGTTCCTGAGCGACATCCCCGGCGACATCCGCGACCGTGACCTCTTTCACCGCGGCCACGCCCGGATCGAGGACCGCGTCCGTGGCGCCAAGGCCTGCGGCCTTGAGAACCTGCCGTTCCAGAGCTTCGCCAACAACGAGGTCTGGCTGCTGCTCGTCCAACTCGCCCAGGACCTCATCGCGTGGAGCCAAGCACTGCTGCTCACCGGCGACCTCAAGCGTGCCGAGCCAGCAACGCTGCGATACCGCCTGTGGCACACCGCCGCCCGGCTCTCCAGGCACGCCCGCACCACCCGCCTGCGCCTCGACCGCCACTGGCCCTGGGCCCAACAACTCGTCGCCGCGTTCAAGCTCCTCCAGGCCCTCCCACACACCTGAACACCGGGCGCGGCAACCCGCGCCCCGGCCAC
>DASZKP010000033.1:0-68804 GCA_035553395.1 Solirubrobacteraceae bacterium
CCGCGTCGGCGGCCGCCGCGCTCTGGGCCGGGATGCTCAACCGCAGCCGCAGAGGCCTCGCCGGGCCGCCGAATCCGCTCAGCGCGGTGAAGCTCGGCGTCAGGCCGGCGGCCGCGAAGTCGACGATCGAGCGACTCTTCCCGCCGGCGGTCGGAGCCACCAGGCCGACCCCGCCGACCGCCAGGTACGAGCCGTCGGGTCGGGCGATGAGAGCATGCGCGGCGAAGCCGTTCTGCTGAAGCGGCGGCGACCGCGTCGGGCCGGCGCCCGCCGGCGGGCTCGAGCTGCCGCCGCCGAAGCCCGGCCTGAAGTGGATCCCGGCCGGTCCGCCGAGCGTCGTGTCGACGGTCCCGGCGGGGCTCACCCGGAGTGCGCTGAGCGTGTCCGCAGCGCCCGGCACCCGACCGACGGCGAGCACGCCGCCGCCGGGCACCCGGAGCAGCTGGAGGGGACTCGGGAGCGCGCCGACGTCGGCGACCCCGCTCCCGCCGAAGCCCGGATCCGGCTGGCCGGATGGCGTGAAGGCGAACAGCGCCGCGCGGGCGCCGACGATCGCCGAGCCGTCCGGCTGCACGAGCAACGCGCTTGCCCCCGAGCCGGCCGGCAGCGCGACGGCCACGCCGCCGTCGAACCCGCGATCGGCGCCCCCGTCGGGGCCGAGCAGGCTCAGCATCGCGATCGAGCCGGCCCCGGCCGAGAGGTTGGTCTCGCCGAGTGTCATGATCTCGCCACTGCCGAGGACGGCCACGTCGTAGCCGCCGGCATCGGTGCTCGAAACCGTCTCCAGGCCTCCCGCGCCGAAGCTCTGGTCGAGGGCGCCGGACGGCGTCAGCCTCGCGACGTCCCACTCGGTTGGGGCGCTCGGGTCGCCGCCGACCGCGGCCGACAGGAAGCCTCCCTCGCCGGTCAGGACGATGCCGCCGTCGGGTGTCAGCGCCGCCATCGTGCACGAGCCGCACGCCGGGGAGAGCGGCGCCGCGGCGATCCCGTCGACGCCGAACGTCGGGTCGAGGCCGCCGTCGGCGTCCAGCCGGACTACGAGCAGCTGGCCGAAGGAGAACGCGGTGGTCGCCCGGCCAGAGACGACGACGATCAGCTTGCCGTCGGCCGCTCGCAGCACCTGGAGCGGCACGTCCGGCGGCGAGTCGACTGCGATGTCGGCGACGCCATGCGTTCCGAACCGCGGATCGAGCGAACCGGTCGGGGTCAGCTGTGCCGCGTGGAAGCCCCGCTCACCCGGCCCGGTCGCTCGACCGACGAGGACGGCCCCGCCGTCCGGCAGCGCGACCGCGCGAGTCGCTCCGCCACCGGTGGCCGTCGACGACGCAACGACCGAGTCGACCGGGAAGACGACCCTTCCCGGCGCAAACGTCGCCGCGGCGCCGGCCAGGGGCGCAGCGACCAGCGTCAAGCCGGCCACGAGCACCCCGACGACGGCTCTCAGCGGAGCGTCCCGGACGCCGACGCGTGGGCCGACGCCGCCAGCAGGCCCCGCGCACCGGCGGCGGCCGTGACCCGCACGCCGGCGTGGGTATGCAGCAGGCTGGCTCCGTAGGCGGTCAGCTCGACCGGGAGGGTGCGCGGGCCGGAGCCGAAGACGGGGAGCAGACTGCGGGCGATCACACGGCCGTGCGCCTTGATCGAGACCCGGGCCAGCCCGGGCGCCGAGGCGTCGATGCGAACCCGGATCCCGTGCCCGGACTCAGCGCTCGCCGCCGTCTGGGAGACGACGGCAAGTTTCAGGGTCAGCGGCTTCACCGGCCCGCCGAATCCGGTCGCCGGGGTGAAGCTCGGCGTCAGGGCCGCGGCCGCGAAGTCGAAGATCGAGCGACCCTCGCCCTCCCCGGTCGGCTGGGAGACGGTGACCCCGCCGACCTCGAGATAGGACCCGTCGGCGCGGATCGCGACCGAACCGGGCGTGAAGCTGTTCTGCGCGAGCGGCTCAAGCGGCCGCGGTCGGACGCTGGTCAGGACGCTCGATCCACCGCCGCCGAAGGCCGGGCGGAAGACGACGCCGCCCGGGCCGCCGAGCGATGGGTCGAGCTCGCCGCCGGGCGTCACGCGGAGGGCCTCGAGGGAGCTCGGCGAGGAGGCGGACGGGCCGAGAGCGATCACGGCTCCACCGGCCGCTGGCAGCAGCTGGAGCGGAAAGGGAAGCGTGCCGACGCGGGCCTCGCCGCCGTTGCCGAAGCTCGGGTCGGGAGCACCGACCGACGTGTAGGCGAACAGTGCGCTGCTGCCGCCGATCACGGTCGATCCGTCGGGGTAGACGAGCATCGCGAACGCGCCCGACCCGGGCGGCAGCTCGGCCGGCGTGCCGCCGTTGAAGTCGAGCTCCGAGAGGCCCATCGGCGTCAGCCGTGTGAGCGCGGGAATTGATCGGCTGCCGGCCGAGACGTCGGTCAGGCCCATCGTCACGATGTCGCCGTCGTCGAGCACGCCAACGTCGTAGCCCGCGGCGTCGTTCTCCGGAATCGTCACGATCCCGGCCAGCCCGAACGTCTGATCGACGCCGCCGGACGGCGTCAGGCGCGTGAGGACCCAGTTGGTCTGGCCGGGAGCCGCCGACCCGCTCGTGTTGGAGGCCTCGCCAGTCAGCACGATGTCCCCGCCGGGTGCGAGCGCGGCTGTCGTGCAGCCGTCGCAGGCCGCCGCGATCGATGTTGGCGCGATGCCGCCGGCCCCGAACGACCGATCCATGCTGCCGTCCGCGTTCAGGCGCACGACGACCAGCGTCTGGTCCCCCGAGGCGGTCGAGCCGACGATGACGAGCTTCCCGTCCGGCTGGCGCAGCGCCTGGACCGGCGTCACCGATCGCGCGCCGGTCGGGACGCGGGCGACGCCGACGGTGCCGAAGCTCGGATCGAGCGATCCGTACGGTGTCAGCGCCGCCGCGTAGAAGCCGTGCTGGTCTGAGCCACCGACCAGCACGGCCCCGCCGCCGGGCAGGGCGACGACCTGGCTCGCCCGGCCGCCGTCGACATTCGCGTGCGTGATGCCGCCGTCGACCGGGAACACGACCCGCCCGGGTGCAACCGCGCGCCGGCCGGGCGCCCCCTGCGCCGAGCCGAGGAAGACGGCGGCGAGGGCGAGGGCGAGGGCGAGGGCCAGCGTGGCTGCCGGGCGGAGATCCCGCCCGCGCAGCCGGGCGCCGGCGCCCGGAGACCTCGATCTCACGCGATCAGGCTAGCTGTGATTGCCGGCGATCGTCGTCGGGTCGCCCGGGAACGGCCCGGGGCCCGAGTTGCCGGACGCGCTGACCGCCCCGGTCACCGTGTTGTTGATCGCCTCGACCCCACCAGTGTTGTTCTGGAGGATCAGGCTCCCCCCGATCCTGTTCGGCGCGCACGCCGCGTCACCCGGATCGCCGACGATCACAAGCGCCGTCTGGCTCTTGATGTCGACGGTGCCGCTGATCGCGCTGCCGCAGATCCGGATCACGCCCGAGCCACCGGTCGCGCTGACCGAGCCGTTCACGGTTGCTCCCTCGAGGTCAAGGCTGCCGCCGCCGTGGACGATGATCGGGCCGCTGACGGACCCGCCCGGCGCCACGCACGTGCTCGACGTCACCTCGAGTGCTCCCGAGTGATTGCCCGTGATCGTCGTCGCGCACGTCACCGAGTACGACACGTTCCCGCTGCTCCCGAGGAAGTTGCCGTCGCCCGAGTACGTCGCGACGATCGTGTGCGACCCGGCCGACAGCGAGGTCGTCGCGATGCTCGCATGACCCGTCGCCGACACCGGGGCGGTCCCGACCGTGGTTCCGTCGACCGTGAAGGTCACCGTCCCAGTCGGCGTACCCGCCCCCGGCGCGACCGGCGCGACGGTCGCCGTCAGCGTAACCGACTGGCCGAACGTCGACGAGCTCGCCGGCGATGCGGTCACAGTCGTCGTCGTGGCGGCCTTGTTGACGGTGTAGGCGAGCCCCGACGACGTGCTCCCGGCGAAGTTGCCGTCACCACCGTAGGTGGCCTTGATCGAGTGGGGCGAGCCGGCGACCGACAGGCCGCTCGTCGTGCAGGTCGCGGTGTCCGGAGAGCTCGCGCTGAGCGGCTGGGCACTGCAGCCCGGGATCGCCGTCCCGCCGTCGGTGAAGGTCACCGTTCCGGTCGGCGTCCCCGCGCCGGGGGCGACCGGCGCGACGGTCGCCTTGAACGTCACCGGCTGGCCGAAGACCGACGGGCTCGCCGGCGACACGGTCAACGTGGTCGTCGTGGCTGCCTTGTTGACGGTGTAGGCGCGCGGCGACGACGTGCTCCCGGCGTAGTCGGTGTCGCCGCTGTAGATGGCCTTGATCGAGTGTGGTGATCCGGCGACCGACAGGGCGCTGGTCGTGCAGGTCGCGGTGTACGGCCCGGTCCCGGTGAGCGGCTTGGCGCCGCAGCCGGTGATCGTCGTCCCACCGTCGGTGAACGCCACGGTCCCGCCGCCGTCGCCCGGCGTGACCGACGCCGTGAACGTGACGGACTGGCCGAACGTCGACGTGCTCGCCGGCGACGCGGTCAGCGTCGTCGCTGTCATCGCCTGCGTGATCACCTGGGAGATCGGCGCCGACGTGCTGCCCTGGTCGTTGGCATCGGCGAAGAAGGTCGCGACGATCGAGTGGGGCGAGCCGGCGACCGACAGGGCGCTGGTCGTGCAGGTCGCGGTGTACGGCCCGGTCCCGGTCAGCGGCTGTCCATGGCAGCCGGCGATCGAGAAGCCGTCGGCCGCGAAGCCGACGGTCCCGGTCGGGGGTCCGGCTGCGAGCGGGCTCGTCGTGACGGTGGCCGTGAAGGTGACCGGCGTGCCGGCCGGAGCTGGCGTCGGCGCGGCGAGCGTCGTGGTCGTCGCGCACGGGCCGCTCGGCGCCGCCGTGGGCACGAAGTTGATGGCTACGTCGTCGGCGGGGCCGAACGTGTTCCGGAAGGCCGTCGTGTCACCGGCCATCACGAGGATCCCCGTGATATCGACCAGGTGGGTCGCCGGACGGCTGCCGTCGGTATTCACCCATTGCGGGATCATCTGCGCGCCGGGCCCGTCGGTCCAGATCGAGGATTCGATGTCCTCGGGGATCCCGGTGGCGTCCGTGAATGCGTTCGCCCCGCTCTGGGGGGCGGCACCCGGCGCGGTCGCGGTGGTGCCGCCGAGGTAGGCGTAGTTGAAGCTTCCGGAGCCGAGGTCATTGCTGCTGTTGGAGAACCCCACGATCCCGCCGACGAGGGGGAAGGAGGCGTTCTGGCCGTTGAGCGCGGTGATGCTCGTCGTCGCGCCGTCGGTCACCTGGACCGAGAGGTAGTCGGTGGGCGTGGTCGTGACGACGAACTCCCCGAACGAGTTCCACGTCTTGCTGACGAAGCCGACGACGGTGTTCGTATCCGTGTCGGTCACCTGGAGGTTGCCGACCCGCGTGCAGGCCGTGGCCGCGAGCGCGGCCTGGGGCGTCGAGAGCGCGAGGGGCACGCCCAGCACGACGAAGCTCGCGATCATCAGAATCGCCCTGCGCGCCATCTGCCCCATCTGTCTGCCCCCCGTTGAAGAATCGCCCACGTTGCTCGGGTCTCGCGGCATCCGGGCCGCGCCCCGTCGACGCAGAAACTACGACTGTCGGCACCGCCTGTCAAGCCCTGCCCGGCGAGCTGTCAAGCCCGGCTGACGAGCGCTTGCCCGCGGGCCGCGGCGGTTGGTGAAGCCAGCCAGCCGCCACTGGGCGCAGGGCTCGTCAGCCGGCCGGTCGCCTACGGCGAGGGGACAATCACGAAGACGACGTCGACGGTCGCGTCGACCTCCTGCCGCCCGGGCTCGACCGGCGTCGGGGTCGGCGCCTTGAGGCCGGCCGTGGCGGGCGCCGCCGCGGCGAGCGGCAGCGGCGTCTGGGATGAGTCGGGGTCGATCACGACCGACTGGACGCCGGTGACCCGGTAGCCGATCGCGGCCGCGGCGTCGTCGGCTCGTGAGCGGGCATCGGCCAGCGCGGCCCGCGTGGCCGCCGCCTTCCCGGCCGACGGATCGCCGAACGAGAAGTTCGGGCCGTCGATGCTGTCGGCGCCGGCCTGCGTTGCCGCGTCGACGATCGGGCCGACCAGGGAGACGGTGGTCGTCGTGACGGTGAGGTCGTTCGACGCGGCGTAGAGCTTGTGGGCAGGGTGGCGGCGGGTCGCCGCGACCTGGCTGCGCGAGAGCGAGATCCCCGAGGTCTGGATCGATCCCCGGTCGATGCCGAGCTTCGTGATCGCCAGCAGGACGGCCGCCGTCCGGACGTTGGCCTTCGAGCGGGCCGCGGTCGCGGTTGCCGCGGTGCTGCGAACCTCGATCGACAGCTCGGCCACGTCGGGGGCGATCTCGACCGACCCCGCGCCGGTGATCGACAGCGTCGCCGGCGTGCTGGCGGGCGGAGGCGGAGCCGCGGGCGGTCCCGGAGACGTGCTTGCGGGCGCGGCCGGCGCCGGGGTGGGCTGGGGGAAGGCGGCCGCGCTCTGAGCGCCGCAGGCGCAGATCGCCGCGAGCGCGATCGCAGTCAGCCGGGCGAGCGATCGGGTGTCGGTCAAGTTGCGTGGACGTCGGTTCATCGCGCTCCCCGGGCCTCGAGATTGACGGCTCGACATTACACCGGCGGCCGGCCCGATCATCGGCCGTCGCGGGCCGGTCGGAGTGTTCGGCTACGCTGGCTGCCTCCCGGGAGCAGTCCCGCAACCGACTCAAAAGGAGCCGCCGGATGCCGCTCTACGACTACAAGTGCGAGCGCTGCGGCGCTTTCGAGGCGCAGCGCCATCACACCGAGGCCGGAGCGCCCGCCGCGTGCCCCGCGTGCGGGGGTGAGGCAGCCCGGATCTGGACGGCGCCCGTGATCGCGGCGACCGGACAGCCACGGACCTTCAACGCCCGCCGGCCGACCGAGGACCCCAAGCCGCTCCAGCCGGGTTCGACCGCCTTCCGCATGCCCGACGCTTCCGCCGCTTCCGACGGCGTCGCCGAGATCGCAACCGACGCGTAATCCTCAATCCGCCGGCCGGATCCGCTCGAGCCGGGCCACGAGCGGAGAATGATCGGACAGGCCGTCGGTCCGCCAGGCGTGGAGGTAGCCGATCTCCACGACGTCGAACTCCCTTGATGCGAGCAGGTGGTCGAGCCGGTAGCCGCCGTCCCAGCGAGGCCACTTCCAGCTGAGCTCGCGACGTGCGTGGCCGTGGCGGGCGCGGAAGGCGTCGCGGATCCCGTAGGGCTCGAGTCCCCGGAGCAGCGCGAGCTCGGCCCGATCCCAGCGCTCGCCCCGATCCGGCCGAAGGCGGCCCCACCGGTCCCGCGCGAACGTCCAGAGCTGGCCGTCGTCGAGCTCCCTGCGAGGAGTGTTCAGGTCACCGCAGAGGATCCGCGGCCGGTCGACGTCGGCGGCGAGGTGCCGGTGGACGGCCTCGTGTGTGCGGACCTTGGCCATGTCGGGCTTCGGGCTGATCGGCGAGTGGACGTTGACGATCTCGACGCCGTCGGCGGCGCACACCGCGAGGACCCGCTCCGGCCAGGGCACGTCGGCCACGGGCAGGAGCCGCAATGGCTCGCGGGCCGCCGTGAGCACCGCGAGCGGGCGGAGTCGGTCGCTCTGCGGATCAGTCGGGGCTTCCTGCACGCCGGCGTACCCCGCATCGACCAGCGCCTCCCGCCACCGGGGCAGCGTGTTCGGCGTGAGCTCCTGGAGGCAGACCAGGTCGGCCGCGGCGCCGAGGACCCGCTCGACCTGCTCGGGCAGCCGGCGAACCCGGCCGGCGAGGTTCCAGCTGAGCACGACGAGCTCGTCGGGTGGGCTGCCGGCTCGCATCGAGGCCCGGATCGTACTGCGCCGCACCGCGCCAGATCTTTGCGCACGCAATCTTTTGGTGCTAAATTGTCGGGACCAAAACTTCAGGAAGGCGTCCGATGGCTTCAGCAGCTCAACCCGCACCCCGCATCGAACCGCACGTCTGGCGGATCGCGAGCGTGGTGATCCTCGGCGTGATCATGTCGGTGCTCGACACGACGATCGTCAACGTCGCGCTCCACGATCTGTCCGGCGACCTCCATGCGCCGCTGGACTCGATCCAGTGGGTGATCACGGGATACCTACTCTCGCTTGCCGCCGTGATCCCGATCACCGGCTGGGCCGTGCGCCGCTACGGGGCCCGCAGGCTCTACCTGATCGCGCTGGTCGTCTTCACCGCCGGGTCGGCGCTCTGCGGGCTGGCCTGGTCGAGCGGGTCGCTGATCGCCTTCCGCGTCCTCCAGGGGGTCGGCGGGGGGATGCTGACGCCGATCGGACAGATGATCCTCGTCAAGGCCGCCGGACCGCGGAACCTGCCGAAGGTGATGAGCGCGATCGGAATCCCGATCGTCCTCGCGCCGGTCTTCGGGCCGACGCTCGGCGGGCTCCTGCTCCAGGACGCCGGGTGGCAGTGGATCTTCATGATCAACGTCCCAGTCGGCATCCTCGCGTTCACGCTCGCGATGCGCCTGCTCCCCCGCGACCAGGCTGGGGCCGGCGCGGCCGGACCGCTCGACTACGTCGGTCTCGTGCTCGCCGCTGCCGGCACGGTCGGCATCACCTACGGCCTGTCGGAGAGCGACGCGGCCGGCAGCCTGACCTCGGGCAGGGTGCTCGGGCCGGTGCTCGTCGGCGCCGCGCTCGTCACGGCCTTCGTGATCAGATCGAGACGGATCGACCGGCCGCTGCTCGATGTGACGCTGTTTGCGAATCGAGCCTTCTCGGCCGCGTCCGTGGTCACGTTCTGCCTCGGGGGCGCTCTGTTCGGCGCGATGATCCTGATGCCGCTGTACTTCCAGACCGTCAGGGGAGAGGACGCGATCAACACCGGACTGCTCCTGATCCCGCAGGGTCTCGGCGCCGGGATCGGCATGTTCCTCTCGGGCCGGGCGACCGAGCGGCTGGGGGCTGGCGTGACCTCGCTGATCGGCGGGCTCGTCCTCACCGCGGCGACGATCCCGTTCGTCCTGATCGAGGCCCAGACGTCCTACGTCCTGATCGGCGCGGCGATGGCCGTCCGGGGAATCGGGATCGGCCTGGCGATCATGCCGGCGATGACGGCCGCCTTCTCCGTCCTGACCAGCGAGCAGGTCAACGACGCGTCGCCACAGCTGACCGTGCTCCAGCGGGTCGGTGGGTCGCTCGGCACCGCGATCATCGCGGTCGTGCTCCAGGCGAAGACGACCCACGCCGGGATCCACGCCTCGCCGGCGGCTCTCGCCGGGTCCTTCGGCAGCACCTACTGGTGGGTGATGGGCCTGACGCTCGTGGCGCTCGCGCCGACGGCCGTACTCGCGGTGATCGAGCGTCGCGCCCGCGGCGCGCGGGAGCTCCCGCTGCCAGCGAGCGCCCCGGCTTCCGAGCTCGCTCCGGACGCGGTCTACGCCGAGGCGGCGTCGTGAGCGCCACGTCCGGTCAGGTGACACCGACCGCCGTGGCCGGTGCGACGGCGACCGACCGCGACCGGCTGATCGACGACGTCCGCGCGTCGCTCTCGGAGCTGCTCGGCGCCGAGCGGCGCCTGCGCGGACGCGACCAGCACCGTCGCCAGGGCGGACTGACCTACGCGCAGCTCCGGGCCCTGCTCGCCCTCCGCGACGGCGAACGGACGGCCGGTGCGCTTGCCGAGGCGGCCAACTGCAACCCGGCCAGCACGACCGCGATGCTCGACCACCTGGAGGCCACCGGCGTGATCGAGCGCCGGCGCGACGCGAAGGACCGGCGCGTCTGCATGGTCGCGCTGACCGCCGAGGGCCGCCGGCTGCTCGAGGAGAAGCGGGCCTCGTCCCAGACGATCTGGCAGGAGCGCTTCGGCGAGGCGAGCGAGACCGACCTCCAGGCCGCCGCGCGGGCGATGCGGACGATCGCCGAGATGCTCGACGCCCACTGAGCCGCCGCACGGCGTGTCCGGACGACGACCTGTGGCGGCTGGCGCTCGCCCGAGTGGCTTCGCTCAGTGACGGAAGTGGCGGCGGGCGGTCGCCACCATCGCGACACCCGCACGGTCGACCGCCTCGATCACGAGACCGTCACGGATCGAGCCGCCCGGCTGGATCATCGCCCGGATCCCGGCCGCGATCGCGAGCTCCGGGCCGTCGGGGAACGGGAAGTACGCATCCGAGGCGAGCGCAGCACCGTCGAGCGAGTCGAGCTCGGACTTCTCGATCGCCAGCCGGACCGAGTCGACCCGGCTCATCTGGCCGGCCCCGATCCCCGCGGTCGCGCCGTCCTTGGCGATCACGATCGCGTTCGACCGGACGTGCTTGCAGACCCGCCACGCGAACAGCAGGTCGCGCCACTCGTCCTCGGTCGGCTCGCGCTCGGTGACGACTGTCATCTGCGCGCGCTCCTCGAGGACGATGTCCCGGTCCTGGAGGAGCATCCCGCCCATCACCTGACGCTCCTCGGGGTCCGCGCCGTTGCGCCGGCGCTCGCCGTTCTCGAGCACCCTGACGTTCGGCTTCGTCGCGAGGACCTCGAGGGCTCCGGCGTCGAAGGACGGTGCTATCACGAGCTCGAGGAACTGCCCGACGACCGCTTGGGCGAGCTCTTCGTCGACGCCGGTGTTGAACGCGATCACCCCGCCAAAGGCACTCTGCGGGTCGCCGGCGAAGGCCCGCGTGTACGCCTCGAGCCCGGTCACCCCGAGTGCCACACCGCAGGGGTTGTTGTGCTTCATGATCACGCACGCCGGTCCGTCGAACTCGCCGACCAGACTACGGGCGGCGTCGAGGTCGAGCAGGTTGTTGAACGACAGCTGCTTGCCCTGGTGCTGGCGAACCATCGACAGCAGGTGAGCCCGCGAGCCGACGTGCTGGTAGTACGCAGCCCGCTGGTGCGGGTTCTCCCCGTAGGACAGGTCGACGACCTTCTCGTACGCGCGCATGTGCAGCGACGGGAAGTCGTCTCCCTTCTCGGCAAACCACCTCGCGATCGCCGTCTCGTAGCGGGCGGTGTAGGCGAACGCCTCGGCCGCGAGGCTCTCACGCGTCGGCATCGAGATGCGACCGTCGCTCTCGCGCAGCTCGTCGAGTACCGCGTCGTAGCTCTCCGGCCGCACGACGACCGCCGCGTACGCGTGGTTCTTGGCGGCCGCCCGGATCATCGTCGGCCCACCGATGTCGATGTTCTCGATCACCTCGGCGTCGAGCGCGCCCCGCCGGGCGACGGTCCGTTCGAACGGGTAGAGGTTGACGCAGACGAGCTCGACGAACTCGATCTCCTGCTCGGCCGCCTCGCGCACGTGGACCGGGTTGTCGCGGACTGCGAGCAGGCCGGCATAGAGCTTCGGGTGGAGCGTCTTGACGCGGCCGTCCATCATCTCCGGGAAGCCCGTGAAGTCGTCGATCGTCCGGACCTCGATCCCCGCGCCCGCGAGCTCACGGGCCGTGCCCCCGGTCGAGACGATCTCGATTCCCAGCTCGCGCAGGCCGCGGGCGAAATCGACGAGCCCGCGTTTGTCTGACACTGACAGCAGGGCTCGGCGGACCGGGACGTCGCCCGGTGCCACGAGCTCGGTCGCGTGCTCGGCGGTCACGGGAGTGTCGGCGGCGCTCGGCACGGCGCGAGCATATCGGCAGACCGCCCCACTGACGTCTACTGCCCCACTCACCTCCACCCGATCCGGGCCGGCCGACGAAGATCGCGCCGGCCGAGGCCACTCGACTCAGTGAACCTCGGCGATCAGGACACGTCGCGGGTTGGACGGATCGCGACTCAACGCCCCACGCGCGAACAGCCGGACCGCCTCCGGCAGCAGGGCGTGCTCGAGCGGACGCAGCGCCTCGAGCACCTGCCCGGGAGCCCTGGCCCGCGGCAGCTCGACGGCCCGCTGGAGGATCAGCGGCCCGGTGTCGACGCCATCGTCGACGAGATGGACGCTGACGCCGAAGACGCGGACGCCGTACGCCAGCGCCTGCTCGACCGCACCAAGCCCCGGGAAGGCCGGCAGCAGGGACGGATGGACATTGATCACGGCGTCCGGAAACCAGCCGAGGAAGGATCGGTCGAGCAGCTGCATGTAGCCGGCCAGCACGATCAGCTCGGCGCCCTCCCCCGAGATCCACTCGGCGATCCGCCGGTCGCGTGCCCTGCGGTCCTCGCCGTCCTCGAGTGGGAACGCGGCGTGCGGGATCCCGGCCGCCCGGGCCCGGTCGAGTGCCGCAGCCGACGGCCGATCGGAGGCGACGCCGACGATCCGCGCCTCGACGCCGTGCACGGAGTCGATCAGCGCCTGGAGGTTGGTGCCCTCGCCGGATGCGAGGACGCCGATCGGGAGGGGGCGCATCATCGGTGGGCGAGCGGCCGGGTCACGCGCGGCCTGACCATAGCGCCCCGCCGCGACCTTCGGCCGGCCCGGGCCGGTCTCGCGGTGCCAGCCGGTGCAGGCGCTACCTTCAGGCCGTGGAGCCCGTTCTCGCCGCATTCTCCAGAGCCGCCGCCGGCGACCCGTCCGGCCTCGACCGGGCACGGGCCGAGTGGAGCCGACTCCAGGCCGACGAGCAGACCCTGCTGGTCGGGCTCGGGCGCCTCCTCGCCGGGCCGGGCGAGCGCTCAGGCGCCCTGCCGGACGCGCTGGAGGCCCTCGCCGCGGGCGACCTCGCCCGGGCCCGCCGCCGCCTGGACGAGCTGACCGAGCCCGAGCGGCAGCTGGTCGCCCCGGTCGAGCGCCACCTCGCCGCCGAGCCCGATCACGAGACCGCCGCCTGGCTGGCGGCCCACGAGAGCCTCGGCGCCGGCGAGGATGTCGAGGACGACGGCTTCGACTTCGCCGAGCTCGTCGCCCTCGAGGCGGCCGGCCGCGATCGTTCGGCCGCCCCCAGGCCCTCGACGCGGACGCCCGAGGACCTGCTTGGGCTGATGGGCCTGACCGGGTTTCGACCGAGTCAGCGCGAGGCCGTCCAGGCCGCGCTCGACGGCCGCGACAGCCTCGTGGTCATGCCGACCGGCGGCGGCAAGAGCCTCTGCTACCAGCTCCCGGCCCTCGCCGGCGACGGCCTCACCGTCGTCGTCAGCCCGCTGATCGCGCTGATCGCCGATCAGCACCAGCGGCTCGTCGCGGCCGGTCACCGATCGGCGATGCTGGCCTCGAATCTCGGACCCGAGCGCAACCGGGCGACGCTCGACGAGGTCCGCTCCGGCCGCGCCCAGATCCTCTTCTGCGCGCCCGAGCGATTCGTCAGCCGGGCCCTGCGTGCCGCTCTCCTGACCCGCGAGATCGCCCTCTTCGTGGTCGACGAG
Source organism: Solirubrobacteraceae bacterium (assembly GCA_035553395.1). GTDB lineage: Bacteria > Actinomycetota > Thermoleophilia > Solirubrobacterales > Solirubrobacteraceae > Palsa-513. The sequence continues at coordinate 13,232 of DASZKP010000033.1, forward strand.
GCCCACTGCCTGAGCGAGTGGGGCCACGACTTCCGGCCCGACTACCTCCGCCTGCGGCCGGTCATCGACCTGCTCGGCCGGCCACCGGTGATGGCCTGCACCGCGACGGCGACGCCTCGCGTCGCCCAGGAGATCGCCGCCCGTCTCGAGCTGCGCGACCCGCTGATCGTCCGTCGCGGCTTCGACCGGCCGAACATCAGCTTCGACGTGATCGCCCTCGGCGGGGACGGCGCGGTCACCCGCAAACGCCAGATCCTGCTCGCCGGGCTGGCCGACGAGGCCAACCGGCCGGCGATCGTCTACTGCGGGACCCGCAAGGACACAGAGCTTGTCGGTGGGCTGCTTCGCGAGGCCGGGATCCCGGCCGCCTGCTACCACGCCGGGATGGACGCCGGGGCTCGCGACGCGAGCCAGCGGCGCTTCATGGACGGGCAGGTCGACGTCGTCGTCGCGACGAACGCCTTCGGCCAGGGGATCGACAAGGAGGACATCCGCTCGGTCTGGCACTGGGCGCTCCCCTCGAGCGTCGAGGGCTACTACCAGGAGGCCGGTCGGGCCGGACGGGACGGCGCGCCGGCGAAGGCGGTCCTGCTCGCGATGCGCGGCGACCTCGGCCGGCTGATCCAGTTCATCAAGAACTCCGAGATGTCGGTCGACGACGTTCGCGGCGTGATCGACCGCCTCCGCCGGCGGGCGTCGGACGGTGTCACGGTGATCGACCCACGCGGACAGGACGACCGCGACCGGGTCGCCCTGGCGGTGGCCGAGCGGGCCGGCCACGTGACTCTCGCGCCCGCGCCGGGCGGCAATCTCGCGGCCAGCTTCACCGGCCGGCTCGACGAATATGCGGCCGGCCGCCTCTGCCGGGAGGCAGCCAACCGCCGCTGGAACGCCTACCAGGCACTCAAGCGCTTCGCCGACGGTCGCGACGTCTGCCGCCGCCGGCAGCTGCTCGACCACTTCGGCGACGACACGCCGACCTCGCCCGACGGCCGCTGCTGCGACGTCTGCTCGCCGATCGAGTGGATCGACGTCGATGCCGTCACCCTGCCCGTCCGCCGTCCGGGTTCGACCCGTCGCGCGTCGCCCGAGCAGGCGTCAGGCCCGCCGGTCGACGAGAACGAGTTCGCCGCGCTAAAGCGCTGGCGACTCGACCGGGCCGAGGGGAAACCCGCGTACACGGTCGCGAGCAACGCCGTGCTCGAGGAACTGCTCCGCCGCCGGCCCGCCTCGACCGAGGAGCTGATCGCGATCCGCGGCGTCGGCCCCGCCTTCGTCGAGAAGTACTCCGACGGGCTGCTCGGGCTGCTCGCCACGCTCTAGGATCACCTGTCCGGCCTGTGATCCAGGCTCGGCTGGTCTGCGTAGCGAGAGGGCACGGCCTGCGGCTGATCGAGCCTCAGCGCCATGGCGGCCGCGTGCCGGAGACATGCGGCGGTTTTTTCGAGGAGAGTCAGATTGTCGGCAGTCGAGCTGGACGGGCTTGAAGAGATCCTGGGCGTCGCCGCCGGTGGCCGGCTGCTCGACGCCCTGACCCAGGGCGAACTGGCCGGCGCGATCGCCGAGCTCGAGCTGGATGACGACGACCTCGCCGAGCTGCGCACGATCCTCCGGGCCGACGAGGCCCTCACGTCGCTCGAAGCCCCCGAGCCGCCAGTCGCCGTCGTCGCCGACCACCGGCCGGGCGGCGACCCGACCGGGCCGAACGGCCCGCTCGACCTCGACGCCGACATCACGATCGATTCGCTCCAGGTCTTCCTCCGCGACGTCGGCCGGATCCCCCTCCTGACCGGACGTGACGAGCTCGAGCTCGCGCGGCGGATCGAGCGGGGCGACCTCCGGGCCAAGCAGAAGCTCGTCGAGTCGAACCTCCGACTCGTCGTCTCGATCGCCAAGAACTACCGCAACCAGGGCCTCCCGTTCCTCGACCTGATCCAGGAGGGCACCGTCGGCCTCGTCCGTGCGGCTGAGAAGTTCGACTACCGCCGCGGTCTGCGCTTCTCGACCTACGCCGTCTGGCTGATCAGGCAGGCCGTCGTCCGGGCCCTGGCCGACAAGTCAAGGATGATCCGCCTCCCCGTCTACATGGTCGAGAAGCTCAACGTGATCGGACGCGCCGACCGTCGCCTGGCCGGCGTGCTCGGACGCGAGCCCTCGCCGGCCGAGCTGGCCGCCGAGACCGGCCTCGACGCCCACGAGGTGGTCGCGATCATGCGCTCCGCCCAGCCGCCGGTCTCGCTCGAGCGGCCGATCGGCGACGACGACGACGGCGGCGAGCTCGGCCAGTCGATCGCCGACGAGCAGGCCGAGTCGCCCTACGAGCGTGCCGCCCAGGCGCTCACCCAGCAGGCCCTGCGTAACGTCCTTGGCAATCTCTCCGACCGCGACCGGCGGGTGCTCGAGCTCCGCTACGGCTTCGACGGCCAGCCGCCGCGGACGCTCGAGGAGATCGGCCGGACGTTCAACCTCACCCGCGAGCGGATCCGCCAGATCGAGACGCAGTCGATCAAGAAGCTCCAGGGTCTCGAGTCGGCCCAGCAGCTGCGGGCCGGCGCCTACTCCTACTGAGCGCCGGTTCGCGGCCGGCCGGGCGCGCGTCCCACGTGGCGCGACCGGGCGGGCCGGCTGCTTGGGAGAATTCCGGGCCGTGAATCCCGTGGATCCGATCACACGCCCCTACCGCGTCGTCATGGCGATCCTCGCGGTGATCGTCCGCCGCTGGGGCCGGCTCGAGGTCTCCGGACTCGAGCACATCCCCGAGTCCGGTCCGATCCTCCTGGCCGCCAACCACGACAGCTACTGGGACCCCGTCACCGGCGGCATCGCCGCGCTTCCCCGGCGGCAGATCCGCGCCCTGGCGAAGGCGTCGCTGTGGAAGGTCAAGGGGCTCCACTGGATCCTCAACGGCATGGGCCAGATCCCCGTGACCCGGGGCGTCGGCGACACCGGGGCGTTCGACCGGGCGATCGCCGAGCTCCGCGGCGGCGCCTGCATCGGCGTGTTCCCCGAGGGCACGCGGAGTCTCGGCCGCCAGCTGCGCGCCCGCAGCGGGTTCGGCCGCCTGGCGCAGGCCGTCCCCGACGCTCGTCTCGTCGGTTGCGCGATCCAGGGGACGACCGAGATCGCCCGCTTTCCCAGGCGTCCGCGGATCCGCGTCCGCTTCTTCACGCCCGCCGGCGGCGGACTGCACCCCGGCGAGTCCCCGGTCGACCTCTCGGTCCGGGTGCTCGCCGAGCTGCGCGAGCTGGCGCCGGTCACGCCGGCCGGCCGGCGACCCAAGCCGCCGGCCGACGCCGCAGACGCCTGAACGACTGCGGTCAGCCCGCGAGTCATGCACGGCCGCCGATCGCCGCCGATTCGCTGTGGGCCGCGCCCCGATCCGGACGCGACCCCCCAGCCCACCCCACGTCCGCCGATTGACTCGAGAGAGCGGAGTCCGCGACCCGCAGCCGCCCCCGAAGCCGAGCGACTCCCTCCGAGCGCGTCCCTCACGCCGCCCAGCCCAGCCGAGGCGAGCCGGGCGGCGAGGACGCGGACTCCGCGAACGTCCCTACCCGGCGAAGTAGTAGAGCGATGCTCCGGTCGTGCCGGTCTGCCCGGAGATCGTGACCACCTTCCCGTTGGCCTTGATCCACGCGTCCCGAGCCGTGGTTGCCGCGTTCGAGCCGCCTCCGATTCCACCGCGTCCGCCGGCCGGGCCGCCGCCGCCGCTCGAGCTGAGCAGCACGTAGTGGAGCTGGCCGCTGTCGATCAGCCCCTGGAGCTTGGCCAGGCTCGGCGTCGGGTCGCTGCCGGTGAAGCCGCCCATGTCGACGACGTTCTGGCCGGTCTGGAGCGACAGGTCGGCCGCCGTCTGGGAGCCGACCGCCGCGACCAGGTACTTGGCTCCGGCCTGGTGTGCCTCGAGGTACTTGACCGTCGCCGTGCTGACCGATCCACCGCCCCCCGGGCCGCCGCCGGACGTCGCCCCCGGGCCTGCCGCGCCGCCGCCGGTCGGCGGCGTCCCCCCGCCGGGGAAGCCCGCGCCCGTCGGTCGGCTCGCCCCGCTCGGGAGGTTCGCCGTGCCCGGCGGTCGCCCGAACCCGCGAGCTCCGGTGGGCCGCCCTCCGCCGCCTCCGAAACCGCCGATCCCCGAATCGGCGCCGGCCGGTCCGGCCAGCGGGTTGCTTCCGGTGATCGACCTGCCGACCGTCGCCAGCGAGTACGACGTTGGCCCGGCCAGGACTCCGACGAGGCCCGCGATCATCGCGAAGCCCGCCAACCTGCGTCGCAGCTGCGGCCGTCCGGCGGCCGGCCGCAGCCGGCTGATCAGCAGGGCGCAGCCGCTGGCCGCGGCAACGGCGATCGCAACCGGCCCCAACCAGGTCACGAACCCCGCGGCGCGCTCCAGAAGAACATCACCGAGCACCGCCGTCCCCGTCAGCGCCAGCCCCAGGGCCAGCGACCAGACGGCTGAACGTCGCGCCCGATCCCAGGCCACGACGAGTCCGCCGGCTGCCAGCACGGCGACCGCGGGTGCCAGCAGGGTCGTGTAGTAGGGGTGGAAGATCCCCGCCTGGAAGCTGAAGATCGCCCACGAGACGACCGCCCAGCCGCCCCAGAGGATGTAGGCCGAACGTGCACGATCGGTCCGCGGCGCCCGCCTGCGGGTCCATAGACCGAGGCCGAGGCCGGCGATCGCCAGCGGGATCAGCCAGGCGATCTGGCCGCCGACGATCGTGTTGAAGAGACGCAGCGGCCCGGTCGACCCGCCGAAGCCAGCCCCTCCGCCGGGTCCGCCAGTGCTCCCGGAGACCCGGCTCAAGCCGTTCGCACCGAAGATCAGCGAGAACCACGAGTTGTCGGTCGTGTCTCCGACCCACGGCCGGTCGGCCGCCGGCAGCAGCATCATCGCCCCGTACCAGACGAAGCTGACCGCGAACATCGCGGCCCCCGCAGCGCTCAGCTGCGCCAGGCGCCTGCCCAGCTTCGGCGGTCCGGCGATCAGGTAGGTCAGGACGAGTCCGGGGACGACGAGGTACGCCTCGAGCATCTTCGTGTTGAAGGCCAGCCCGACGAGGAGTCCGCACAGCAGCAGGTGACGCGTCCGGCCCGACTCGAGCGCCCGGACGAGCGCCCACGCGGCGCCGATCTCGGTCAGCAGGAGGATCGCGTCGGGGTTGTTGAAGCGCGTCATCGCCACGAAGATCGGCGTCAGCGCGAGCATCAGGGCAGCGAGGATCGCCGGCCGATGGCCGAGCGTCCGCTTGACGAGGCTGTGCAGCACGACCACCGAGCCGACGCCGGCGAGGGCTTCCGGCAGGAGCATGCTGAAGCTCGAGAAGCCGAACACCCGTCCCGAGAGGCCCATCACCATGTTCGAAAGCGGCCCCTTGTCGAGGCTGTCGGACCCGCTGACGTCCAGGGCGTTGGTGATCCACGCCGTCCAGCTGCGGCTCGCCGCCTGGGCGGCCTCCGAGTAGTAGGTGTTCGCGTAGCCGTTACGCGTCAGCCCCCAGAAGCCGAGCACGCCGGCCAGCAGGCCGACGACCCAGAGCAGCGGCCGCGACCACGACGGGTCGGACTCGTCGCCGCGGATCGCCTGACGCGCGCGGGCCTCGGCCCTCGAGCGGAGCGACTGGGTGGACAGGGCCCGGCCGGGTGCTGTGATCTGCGGAGTCGACATGCGGTTGTTCCTTTCGTGCGGGAGCCCCGCGGATCAGTTGGACTGTCGTCCGACGTGGAGGACCTGGCGTCGCCTGACCGGCCGGTTGCGGTCGGCCGACGACGGGCGCCGTCTGTGCGAGTTGCGCCGGCGCAGCCGGGCGATCCCCTGGAGGTCCTCGCGGACGGTGGCTGCGATCGCGACCCGCGAGTCGGGATCGTCGACCCACCGGACGGGTACCTCGCGGATCGAGAACTTCCGGCGCTGGGCCACGTAGAGGAGCTCGGTGTCGAAGAACCACCGATCGTTCTCGACCTCCGGCAGCAGTTCGACGACGACGTCCCGGCGAGCGGCCTTGAAGCCGCATTGGGCGTCTGAGAAGCCGACGTCCAGCAGGATGCGCAGGAGGATGTTGTACGTCCGGGAGATGACCTCCCGCTTGACGCCCCTCGTGACCTCCGCACCGGCGGCCAGGCGCGAGCCGATCGCCAGGTCGCCGTGGCCGTCGAGCAGCGGCCCGACGAGTGCCGGCAGGGCCGCCAGATCGGTCGACAGGTCGACGTCGGTGTAGGCGACGACGGTCGCCTCGCTGCGGCCCCACGCCGCCCGCAGGGCCAGGCCGCGGCCCTTGCGGTCGAGATGGAGAACGTCCACGCCCGCCAGCTCGCCGCTCAGCCGCCGGGCGATCTCAAGCGTCTCGTCGGTGCTCGCGTTGTCGGCGATCGTGATCCTGAAGGTGAAGTCACACTCTGCCTCGAGGAACCCGTGGAGCGTGCGGACGCTCGCGTCCAGGACGCCGGCCTCGTTGTGGACGGGGACGACGATGTCGACGTCGAGCCGCCTGACCGGCAGGCCCGCAGGCCCCGCCGGGCGGCGTGCTTCGGTTGGAGGTGCTGCCGCTGGAGTGGTCATGGCGTCCATCTTCAGACCACACCGCGCGAACCTCCTGAGCGGAACCTGAGCGAAACCTGAGTTCGTCTCGCACCCTGCCGGGGCGGGAGGGGAGCCCCGGCTCCGTCGAGCCCCTGCTGCTCCCGTCGATCCGCGCGGTCAGCCGGTCGGGCCGCGCGGTCAGCCGGTCGGGCCGAAGAAGTCCGCAGCCCGGCGGGACATCTCGTCGCGCGACAGCGCTTCGGTCCGGGTGCTCATCATCCACTGCTGGCCGAACGGGTCACGCAGGCGGCCGCCGCGCTCGCCATAGAACTGGTCGGCCAGCGGGTAGACGATTTCCGCGCCGGCGGCGATCGCCCGGTCCCACGCGGCGTCGACATCGGGCCAGTAGGTCGCCATCACGGCGCTGACTACCCCGCCGAGAAGCTTCGGCGAGCTTGCGTGGACACCCGCGTCGCCGGTGTCGGCAGTCAACATGACGACCGAGTCGCCGATTCTGATCTCCGCGTGGATCAGTGCGCCGTCAGGCCCGTCGAAAGGCCCGCCGAGCAACTCTGCCCCGAAGGCGGCGGCGTAGAAGTCGATCGCCGCTCGACCGTCGTCGACGACCAGGCGCGGCGTCACGGTGTGGAGGTGTTCGGGAACCGGGTCGACCGGCAGGTGCTCGGGAACCGGGTCGACCGGCGGCTGCGCGGACATCCTTGAGAGCGTAGCGCCGCCGGCCGGCCGCGAGGGCGCCCTGCGTCGTCAGCAGACACCTGCCGAACCGCTAGCGCTGATCGCCGATAAAGCGGCTGGCGAAGCTAGAGCTTGGCGAGCGGAAGCTCGAGCGCGTACTTGCCCTGGGCCGAGTCGCTTCCCGCGAGGGGGTACTCGCCGGTGAAGCAGGCATCGCAGTGCTTCTCGCGGGTCCCGTTGACCGCCTCGTAGACGCCGGCGAGCGAGAGGTAGGCCAGCGAATCGCACCCGAGCACGGCGGCGATCTCGTCTGCCGTGCGCCCGTGCGCGATCATCTCCTCCCGCGTGGACATGTCGATCCCGTAGTGGCACGGGTGCTCGATCGGCGGCGCGCAGATTCGCATGTGGATCTCGGCAGCCCCCGCGTCGCGCAGCATCGCGACGATCTGCTTCGTCGTGTTCCCGCGGACGATCGAGTCGTCGACGACGACGAGGCGTTTCCCGGAGACGATCTCCGGGAGGGGGTTGAACTTCAGCCGCAGACCGTGCTTGCGGAGCTCCTGCCCCGGCTGTATGAACGTCCGGGCGACGTAGCGGTTCTTGACGAAGCCGTCGTCCTGCGGGAGCCCGCTCGCCCGGGCGTAGCCGCGCGCGGCCGGGTTGCCCGAGTCGGGCACCGGGATCACGAGGTCGGCGTCGACCGGCGCCTCGCGGGCGAGGATCTCGCCCATCCGGCCGCGCGCAACCTGGAGCACGTTGCCGTTCATCCGCGAGTCCGGCCGGGCGAAGTAGATGTACTCGAATACGCAGAACGCCTGACGGGCCCCTTCGACGACCTGGATCGACTCGAGCCCGTCGGCGCCGATCGAGATCATCTCGCCAGGACGCACGTCTCGCAGGAGTTGGGCGCCGATGATGTCGAACGCACACGACTCGCTGGCAAAGCAGTATCGCGGCGGATCTCCGGCCTCGAGGCCCGGGACCAGCCCGAGTACGAGGGGGCGCAGGCCGTGTGGGTCGCGGAAGGCGATCACCCGGTCGCGGGTCATCACGACGGTCGAGAAGGCGCCCTTCAGACGCGGGAGGACGTCCGCCACGGCGTCCTCGATCCGCGCGGCGTCGTGCGTGGCGATCGCCGCGGCGATGATCTCCGAGTCCGACGTCGAACGGAAGCTGACTCCCTGGGCGGTCAGCTCGGCGTGGAGCTCGACGGCGTTGATCAGGTTGCCGTTGTGCGCGAGCGCCACCTCCCGGCGGTTGGCATCCGATCCCGCCGACCGCTGGACGGGCTGTGAGTTGTCCCAGTGGTTGGAGCCGGTCGTCGAGTACCGGACGTGTCCGATCGCCAGCTCGCCGGCCAACGTCGCGAGGTCGTTCTCGTGGAAGACCTGGCTGACGAGTCCGAGCTCCCGGCGGGTGATGATCTGTCCGCCGTGATCTGCGGCAGCGATCCCCGCGGACTCCTGGCCGCGGTGCTGAAGCGCGTAGAGGGCGAAGTAGGCGAGACGGGAGACGTCGTGATCGGGCGCATATATCCCGAAGACACCGCACTCGTCACGCGGTCCGTCGCGCAGCTCGAGGTCGATTGGCGGCCGTTTCATCGAGGGTCGAGCCGGCGGGCGGATCCCGTCCGGACGACTCCAACAGGGTAGCAGCGTGCCCGGCCGGGACCCAGCCGGCCCGGCCGGGCGACTCCGCGTCGTCGCATGTGCTTTGCTCCCGCCAGGATGCATCGCGGAAGACCAGGGATGGCTTCGATGGGCACGCTCCTCGCCGGGCTAGCTTTGCTTGCCGCGATCCTCGTTCCCGGCGCGCCGGCCGTAGCGCTGGCCACGCCGCAGGCGAGCGCCGCGGCCAGCGGATGCGCGGCGACCCACTGGGTCGGGACGTGGGCGGCGGACCCGAGCGACGGCTCGGGTCCCGCGTACGACAACCAGACACTCCGCGTGATCGTCACGCCCCACTACCCGGGCACCCAGCTTCGCGTCCACCTCTCCAACCGGTTCGGCTCGATCCCCGTCACCTTCGGCTCGGCCACGATCGGACGGCGGGCCGCCGGGGCTGGCATCGTCGGCGGCACCAACCGCCGGCTCACCTTCAACGGCTCGTCCCAGGTCACGGTCGCTCCCGGAACGGACGTCGTCAGCGATCCGGTGACCCTCACGTTCAAATCGTTCCAGGAGCTGGCGGTCAGCGTCTATGTGGCCGGGAACAGCCAGGACTCGACCGAGCACGTCGCCGGCGACGAGACGTCCTACAGCACGCCGTCCAACACCCCCGACGCGACCGCCGTCGACGCGGCGGCGTCGTTCACGACGTCGACGACGCGGACCTCCTTCGTCGACGGGCTCGACGTCCTCGCCCCGGGGTCGGTCGGTGCGCTCGTCGGGATCGGCGACTCGATCACCGACGGCATCGAGAGCTTCGTCGTCCCGGCGACCCAGAGCGCCGCGATCGACGCGAACTCGCGCTACACCGACTATCTCTCCCGGCGGCTCGGCACCAAGTCCAAGCTGTCGGTCGTCAACGCCGGGCTCAGCGGGAACCAGCTCCTCGACGAGACGGCACCCGAGGCCGGTCCGAGCGGGCTCTCGCGCCTTCAGAACGACGTGCTCGACGTTCCCGGCGTGAGCGACGTGATCCTCGAGGAGGGGATCAACGACCTCGGCCAGGGCGAGTCGGCCGCCGATCTCGAAACCGGGTTGATCCAAGCCGTATCGCAGCTTCACGCCGCCGGCTTGAACGTACTCGTCGCGACGATCATGCCGGTCGGCGGCGTAACGATCCCGAGCTATGCCGACCCGCAGGTCGAGGTCAATCGCCAGAACGTCAACGACTGGCTCCGCAGCGGCGCGAGCGGGGCGGATGGAATCGTCGATTTCGATGGCGCCCTGCGCAACCCGGCCAGCCCGAGCTCGCTGCTGCCCAAGTACGACAGCGGTGACCACGTCCACCCGAGCAACGCCGGCTACGAGGCGATGAGCGCGGCCGTCGACCCGGCGCTGATTCGCGGGGCGACGTGCACGGGGCGCAGCGCCAGCACCAAGGTGCCGACGACGCTCCGCTTCCACGTCGCCTCCCGGCTGGCCGCCGGCGTTCGCCTCAACGGCCGCCTGTACCTCTCAGCCCCGTCGGCCGAGTGCGTCGGCGGCCACGTCACGGTGAGCGAGGTCTCCGGCACCCGGACGACCGCCCACCGGGTCGCCCGCCTCTACCAGCACTGCGCCTTCGCCGCGACGCTCGCCGTCCCCCGCGGACAGACGGTTTCCCTCGTGGCCCGCTACGCCGGCAATGCCCTGCTCGGGGCTTCCCAGGCCAGGACGATCCGCGTACGGGTCGGCTGAGCCGGGGGCCGGGGCCCGGGGGCCCGGAGGCCCGGGGGGCCCGGAGGCCCGGGGGGCCCGGGGGCCCGGAGGCCCGGGGGGTGAGCGGGGCGTTGCTGCCGCGAGCTCGTGGCGGTGCCTGGTCGAGCGGTAGCGGTTCTTCGGCGTAGGTTCGCGGTGGCGGCGAGGCCCGGCGGCGCGGCGCTTTGCTGCGGCGTCCCCGACGTGATCGCAGTGATCGAGATCTATGTTCAGCCAACACGAACACCGTTCGGATACGAACACCGTTCGGATACGAACACCGTTCGGGTCACCGGGGATCGCGACTAACGTTCTCGAGAGACTCAGTCGCGGCCGGCCGCGCCCGCACTCCAAGCAATCACCAACCTCAAAACCGACAGACTCGACTACTACGCGCCGCGCTGACCGCGGTGCGGATCAGGTGAGCAGCTTGGCGAGCCCGCCGTAGGCCTCGCGCAGTTGGTCGAGCTCGAGCTCGATCCGCGTCTCGGCGACCGCGATGCTCAGCGTCTGACCGCCGACGGCGCCGAGCACGAACACCGGCGTGTGCCGGGCGAGGCTGCGCATGGCGGCCTCAGATCCGGAGACGATGAACCCTCCGGGGCCCTCGCCGAACAGGGCGCGCAGCGGTTTGACGGTGTCGGGAAGCACGACGGCCGCGCCGAGGCCACCGGCCAGGCAGCACTCGGCGAGGGCGATCGCGATGCCACCCTCGGCGATGTCGTGGGCGCTCGCCAGGGCGCCCCGCCGGACGGCCCGGCGGATCGCGCGCTGCGCGCGTGCGACCGCGGCGATGTCCGGCGCCGGCAGATGGGTCGGGAGCTCGGCTCCGCCGAGTCGGGCGAGTTCGGACCCGGGCAGTGCGCCGGCGAAGCCGCCGACGAGGGCGATCCGATCGGTCTCGCTCTGGAACCCCGACCGGCCGGCTCGTCGGGCGTCGGGCAGCTCGCCGACCATGCCGATCACCGGCGTCGGGTAGATCGGCCGCCCGCCAGCCTCGTTGTAGAGCGAGACGTTGCCGCCGACGACCGGGATCCCGAGTGCCCGGCAGGCGTCGGCCAGGCCGCGGATCGACTCGGTCAGCTGCCACGCGACGTGCGGGCGCTCGGGGTTGCCGAAGTTCAGGCAGTTGGTCAGGCCGAGCGGCTCGGCTCCGACGCAGGCGAGGTTCGACGCGCATTCGAGCACGGCCTCGATCGTTCCGTTGTACGGATCGCAGGCCACCCGCCGACCGTTGCAGTCGATCGACGCGGCGATCGCCGGATGAGCCTGACCGCGAGTCGGCAGCATCAGCACGCCGGCGTCGGCGTCGGCCGGCCGACGAACCGTTCGCGAGCCGACGATCGAGTCGTACTGCTCGAAGACCGGCCGACGGTCGGCGATGTTGGGGGATGCGAGCAACGCAAGCAGGGCGTCCCCCGGATCCTCGGAGGAGAGCGTCCGTGCCGGCGCCGGGTAGATCTGGTGCTCCGGCGGGGCCGGAGCCAGGTCGTAGACCGGGCAGTCGTCGACCAGTGCGCGGACCGGCATCTCCCCGATCAGCCGGTCACCGTCGAGGATCCGCACGTACTCGCGGTCGGTCACAGTCCCGATCGCCGTCGCGCCTACCTCCCAGCGCGCGCAGACCGCCAGCACGGCGTCGACCCGCTCGGGCTCGACGACGCACAGCATCCGTTCCTGGGACTCGGAGACCATGATCTCGAACGGCTCCATGTCGGTCTCGCGGAGCGGGATCCGCGAGATGTCGATGTCGATCCCCAGCTCACCCTTGCTCGCCATCTCCGGGGCCGCGGACGTCAGACCCGCGGCGCCGAGGTCCTGGAGCGCGACGAGGAGATCCGCGTCGACCAGCTCGAGTGAGCACTCCATCAGCTTCTTCTCCGCGAACGGATCCCCGATCTGGACGGTCGGCCGCTTGGCCGCGTCGGTCTCGCCGAGCTCCGCGCTCGCCAGCACCGACGCCCCGCCGATCCCGTCGCGACCGGTTGCAGCGCCGAACAGGATCAGCACGTTTCCCGGGCCGGCTGCCGCCGCCCGGATCATCCGATCCCCGCGGGCCAGGCCGAGAGCCATCGCGTTGACCAGGCAGTTCTGCTCGTACGGGCCCTCGAAGTAGATCTCCCCGCCGATCGTCGGCACGCCGATCGAGTTGCCGTAGTGGCCGATCCCGGCCACCGCCCGGTCGAGCAGGTAGCGGGTCCGCTCACCGTCGGGCCGGCCGGTCGCGCGGGTCCCCGGGTCGCCGAAGCGAAGCGAGTCGAGGATCGCGATTGGCCGGGCCCCGATCGCGAAGATGTCGCGGAGGATCCCGCCGACCCCGGTCGTCGCGCCCTGAAACGGCTCGACCGCGCTCGGATGATTGTGCGACTCGACCTTGAACGCGACGACCAGGCCGCCGCCGACGTCGACCGCCCCTGCATTCTCGCCCGGCCCCATCGCGACCTTCGGCCCCCCGGTCGGGAGCGTCCGCAGCAGCTTCTTGGAGTGCTTGTACGCACAGTGCTCCGACCAAAGCAGCGAGAACATCGCGAGCTCGACCTCGTTCGGCTCGCGTCCGAGCTTGTTGACGATCAATCCGTATTCCGGGCCGGTCAGACCCAGCTCGAGGGCTCGCTCACGGCCGGGCGGCCGCGTCGTCCCGGGCGGGTCCGCCGCGCCGGCGATCGGCGCCGACTCCTGCGCGGCGGGCCTCGCCCTGGCGGCCTTCGCCGGGGCGGCCTTCCCCGGACCGGCCTTGGCAGGGGCGGTGTTCGCCTGGGCGGCCTTGGGCGGGGCTGCGGCGCGGGGTTCGAGCGGGGCCCCGCCGAGGATCCAGCGCAGCAGCCTGATCAGCAGTCCGATCACGCCGTCGCCCGGGTGAACGTGTCGCGGATCGACGCGAACAGGCACAGGCCGTCGGTCGATCCGGTCAGCGCGTCGACGGCGTGCTCGGGGTGGGGCATCAGACCGAAGACGTTGCCGGCCTCGTTGACGACGCCTGCGATGTCCGCGACCGAACCGTTCGGGTTGGCGCCGGCCGCGTAGCGCAGGACCACCTGGTTGCGCGCCTCGAGCTCGGCGAGCATCTCCGGCGGGACGTGGTAGCGGCCGGTCGTGTGCTTGACCGGGATCGAGAGCACGGCGCCCGGCGGGCAGGCGGTCGTGAACGGCGTGTCGGAACGCACGACTTCGAGCCCGACCTGCCGGCAGAGGAACCGAAGACCCGTGTTGGGCAGCAGCGCCCCGGGGAGCAGGCCAGCCTCGCAGAGGACCTGGAACCCGTTGCAGATCCCCATCACCAAACCGCCGCCCTCGGCGAACGCGATCACCTCGTCCATGATCGGGGCGAAGCGGGCGATCGCTCCCGGCCGCAGGTAGTCGCCGTATGAGAATCCCCCGGGCACGACGACGGCGTCGACGCCGTCGAGATCCCGATCGGCGTGCCACAGGCGAACCGCCTCGCCGACCCGGGCACAGGCCAGCCGGGCGTCGACATCGTCACAGCTGCCCGGGAACGTGACGACTCCGAACCTCATCGCCGCCTGGCTGCCTCGCGGTGGAACCCGCCGAGTCGCCTCACGCAGGCCCAGGCTCGCCAGTCGCCCGGTCGAGGCCGTCGAGGACCACCTCGTAGTCCTCGATCAGGGGATTCGCGAGCAGGCGCTCGCACATCTCACCGAGCCGGGAGGGATCGTCGACCTCGAGCTCGATCAGCCGACCGACGTGGACGTTGCGGACGCCTTCGAAGCCGAGCGCCGGAAGGGCTCGCTCGACGGCCTGGCCCTGAGGGTCGAGGATCCCGGCCTTTGGGCGCACGAGGACGCGGGCCTTCACGAGGCGCGCGGGTCCGACGGGTCTCCGGCGAGGCCGGCATCCTGCGCCGGCGCGCCGACGCGATCGAGCCACGCGGCGAAAGGCCGGCCGACGATCCGCTCGTAGGCCTCGATGTAGAGAGCCCTCGTCTGCGTGACGATCTCCGCTGGGATCGCCGGCGCCGGAGCAGTCCGATCCCAGCCGGTCGACGAGGCCCAATCGCGGACGAACTGCTTGTCGAAGCTCGGCTGCGGTCGGCCCGCCTCGTAGCCATCCGCCGGCCAGAAGCGCGACGAGTCCGGCGTCAGAGCCTCGTCGCCGAGCGTGAGGACGCCCGACGCATCGAAGCCGAACTCGAACTTCGTGTCCGCGAGGATGATCCCCCGCTCGAGCGCGTGGGCGGCCGCGAAGTCGTACAGCTCCAACGAGATGTCGCGCAGCCGCTCGGCCGTGCCGAGGTCGCCGAGCGCCGCAACCGCCGCCTCGAACGAGATGTTCTCGTCGTGCTCGCCCAGCTCGGCCTTCGACGCCGGCGTGAAGATCGGCTCGGGGAGGCGCTCCGACTCGCGCAGCCCGGCCGGCAGCTCGATCCCGCAGACGGCGCCGGTCGCCTGGTAGTCCTTCCACCCGGAGCCGGTCAGGTAGCCCCGGACGACGCACTCGACCGGGAGCATCTTGAGCGCTCTGACGACCAGCGCCCGCCCCCGGAGGGCCGTCGGGACCGGGACGGCGGCGGCAAGCATGTGGTTGGCGACGATCTGCTCGGTCAGCTCGAACCAGGCGACCGAGATGCCGGTCAGGACCTTGCCCTTGTCGGGGATCGGCGTCGGGTGGACCACGTCGTAGGTCGAGATCCGATCGGACGCGACCATCAGGATCGAGTCTCCCATCGCGTACATGTCGCGGACCTTGCCGGAGTGCAGGAGGGGCAGGTCGATCGTCGCCACGGCCCTGACTGTAGCGATCGACGCGGCCGGATCCGGGCCCACGAGCGGCTCGCAACCGGGGATCGCGCCGGGAGCGGGGCCACAACAGAGTAGCCTCGTATGAATGATCACAAGCCCAGCGGAGACCAGAGCGCCCTGCGGAAGGCCGAAGCTCGAACCCCAGCCCGGCGCCGCGCGCGTCCGGCCCGCCCCAGCACATCGATGCGGCCGACTCGCGCGACCTTGGTCGACACGGCCGGGCACTGCTTGACGACTTTCTTCATCCCCGGCCTCGAGGCTGATTCCGGTGCCGCCGAACGTGTCTACGACGACCTTCGCGCCGACGCCGAGGTCCGCACCGGCAGCGTCGCCCACAAGCGGCGCATCCTCCGCGTCGCCTGCCGGCGCCAGGGCACCGACTGCACGATCGGGGTCGGCGACGCGGCCGCGATCGAGGGCGGGACGGTGATCGCGATCTTCCAGCTCGGACGCGACGGCTACGTGATCCACTGTCGCGACCCCGAGGACGAGTCGCTCGTCAGCGCCGTCGAGATCTCCCGCCGGACGGTCTACGCGGTCACTGACTTCGACTGAGCCGCGGCGCCGGCCGCGCGGCGGCGGGCCTGCCTCGATCTGGTATATCTCGCGGGGCGAGCAAGCCGGATGAGAGCCGACCCGATACGCAGATCAGCCACGCCAGGGCGCACACGCTGGCCGGCGTGGGGCCGCGCGCGGTCGCTGGCCGCGGTCGCCGCGCCGGTCGTGCTGTGCGCCTGCGGCAGCTCGAGCGTCGCGTCGAGCGGCGGCAGCGGGCCGCCGGCGAGGGCGGCCGCCCACGCGACCGCGACCACGCCGGTCCCCGGAAGCTCGGCGATCACCAGCGGTCCGCGGGTCGGGACGACGGCGGCGCAGGCGAAGGCCGGGGCGCGGGAGTTCGCCGGTCGGACCGGCGCCGCCAGGTTCCGCGTGCTCGTCGGCGACGTCTGTCTGGCGGTGCGCGCCGGGGCGCCTACGGCCCTGGGCCGGCAACCGTCGGACGCGGCGATTCGCAGCCACGTCGTCGCCGCCTCCGCTGCCGCGGCACGCATCCTCACGGCCTTCGTCCGTCTCCAGGCGCCGGCGGCCGCGCTCGACCAGCTGCGCCCGCTGAAGGCCGACTATCAGCGCCTCGGGTCGCTGTACGCCAGCGTGCTCGCAGCCGGCGCCCCCGCGCCCCATGCTTTCCTCGGCGAGCTAGCTCGCCAGGAGCAGAAGACGTCCGCCGAGGCCAGCCTTGCCGGCGTCCCCGGATGCGCGCCGGCCACCGCGCCCGGCCCTGCGACACACACTCGCTGAACCCCGCCGGCGAGCGGCCCGGTCGCTCGGCCACCCTGGTACGCTCCGCAGCCACAGTAGGTGCTCCTAGTCAGAGGGAAGCCGGTGGGAGTGGGGGAATCGAGTGTGCCGCCGTTCACGGTGACCAGTGACCACGGTCGCTCGGCGGTGCGGACCGCCCTGCGGCTGGGAGTGCTGCTCACCGTCCTGCTCGGCGTCCTGGCGCTCGCGTCCGGCGCCGAGGCTGCGACCGGCGCGATCAGCGGGCTGGTGACCGACGGCAACGCCGCCAACAGCCCACTGGCGGGCGCCGGCGTCGCGCTCTACGACGGCGCCGGCTCGGCGATCGCCGCGACTACGACCGCCCCCGACGGCACGTACTCGTTCACCGGTCTTGCGACCGGGTCCTACGAGGTCGGCTTCATGGCCGGGGGAAGCGGCGCGAACGTCGCGCCGCAGTTCTTCCACGGCAAGTCGACGCTTGCGAGCGCCGATTCGGTCGCGGTGACCGACGGGCAGACGACGCCGGGCATCGGCGCGGCGATGCAGCCGGGCGCACAGATCACCGGGACGGCGCAGGACAGCTCCGGTCCGCCGTCGGGGATCTCGGTGACGCTCTACGACGCGAGCCAGAACTTCCTGACCAACACGACGACCGCGGCCGACGGCACGTACGCATTCTCCGGACTCGCCGCCGGCACGTACTACGTCGGCTTCGTCGACACGTCCGGCGCCCATGTGACGCGCTACTACGACGGCGCGAGCACGCTTCAGAGCGCCACACCGGTCACCGTGGGCGCCGGCGGTACCGCGTCCGGCGTCAACGCGGCGCTGCCGGCTGGTGGTCAGATCGACGGCCACGTGACCGCCAGCGACGGCGCGTCGTTCGACGACATCGGCGTGACGCTCTATTTCAGCAACGGGGACACCGCCCAGGACACGACGACCGACGAGAGCGGCGACTACTCGTTCAGCGGGCTCGACACGGGTACGTACGAGGTCGGATTCGTCGACCACAGCGACGACGCCACGCCGCTGACCGCCCAGTTCTGGCACGGCGAGCCGACGCTCGAAACGGCCGACCCGATCAAGCTGACGGTCGGCCAGACGGTCTCCGGCATCGACGCCACGCTCATGCCCGGCGGCACGATCGCGGGCAGCGTGGCCGACGCCGACAGCGCCTCGCTCGGCGGGATCGAGGTCGACCTCTACGGGGCCGGCGGCGACTTCCTGACGAGCACGACGACCGATCCCGACGACGGCACGTACTCGTTCGACGACATCCCGGCCGGGACCTACGAAGTCGGCTTCCAGGCCGGCTCGAGCGGCGACGATCTCGTGCCCCAGTTCTACAACGGCTCCGCGGACCTGCAAGGCGCCACTCCCGTCACGGTCACTGCGGGCGGGACGACGAGTGGGATCGACGCGGCGATGACGTCCGGCGGAGGGATCGCGGGCACGGTCACCGGCCCGGGTAGCGACACCGCGCCGCTGCCCGGTATCGACATCGCCGTCCGCGACAGCGCCGGCAACCTCGTGGCGAGCGCGGCCACCGGCGCCGACGGCACCTACTCGGTGAGTGGGCTGCCGAGCGGGAAGTACACCGTCGGCTTCTTTGACCCGACCGGCGCGCGGCAGACGCGCTACTACGACAATGAGGCCTCGGCGGCTGCTGCCGATCCCGTCACGGTGACCGCGCCGGCCACGACGACCGGCGTGAACGCGAGCCTGCCGCTCGCCGGCGCTATCAGCGGCACGGTCACCGGCGCGGCGGACGCGCGGACGCCCCTCGCGGACGCCTTCGTCACGATCTACGACACTCGGGGTGACGCCGTCGCCTCGACGGACCTCGGGGAGGACGGGGAGTACAGCATCGGTGGCCTCGCGCCCGGTACCTATCGGGTCGGCTTCCAGCCGAGCTCCGCGACCCCGGACTTCGTGTCGCAGTACTACGACGACGAGCCGACGTTGGACACCGCCGACCCGGTGACGGCCGTCGCCGGAAGTACGCAGAGCGGGATCGACGCCGTGCTCGCGAGTGGCGCCGAGATCACAGGCACGGTGACCGACGCCTCCGACCAGCCGCTGGCTGACGTCTTCGTGACGGCGATCGCGTCTGGCACGCAGTCCTACGCCTACACCGACGAGGACGGGAACTACTCGATCGAGGGCCTAGCCGCCGGCAGCTACGACGTCGAGTTCCAGGACTCGGGTCTCGTCACGCAGTACTACAACGACAAGCCGTCGCTGACCCTGGCCAACCCGGTCCGCGTCGCCGCGGGTGGCACGGCGAGCGGTATCGACGCTTCACTCGGCGCCGGGGGAACGATTGCCGGCACCGTGAAGGACAGCTCCGGGAACCTGCTGGACGGGGTCGAGGTCACCGTCTACGACGCCGGCGGCCATGCGGTGGCGGGGTCGAGCACCGGCATCCGCGGCACGTACGCCACCGCGGACCTCCCGCCCGGCGCCTACGAGGTCGGCTTCTCGGACGGCGGCTTCGCGCAGCAGTTCTACGCCGGCCAGGCGACGCTCGCCACGGCCAATCCGGTCGACGTGCTCGTCGGGGCAACGACCTCTGGAATCGACGCAACGCTCCAGCCGCCGTCGACGCCGCCGGCGCCCGGCGCGATCTCCGGGACCGTCACCGATGCCGCCGGCGACCCGCTGTACAACGTCAACGTGACGATCTACGACAGCTCGGGCAACTTCGTCACCAACACGCAGACGTCCACCGACGGCACCTACGAGGTCGACCAGCTGGCTCCCGGCGACTACCGGGTCGGCTTCAACGCCAGTTCGAGCGATTCCCGCGATAACTACGTGCCCCAGTTCGACGGCGACAGCCCGACGCTACCCGACGCCGCTCCGGTGGCAGTCAGCTCGGGCGAGACGACGACGGGCATCGACGCCAGGCTGGCCACCGGAGGCGAGATCACCGGTCGCGTGAGCGACAGTCAGGGTGACCCGGTGAACTCGACCGAGGTCGACCTCTACGACAGCTCGCGCCAGGAGCTCACGACGACCCTCACCGGCGCCGACGGCACGTACACCTTCGCCGGGCTTGCCACCGGTACGTACTACGTCGGCTTCACCAACGACCAGGGATGCGAATGCAGCGTCGCGACCGCCGATGTGAGCGACCTCGTGCCGCAGTTCTACAACGACCGGCCGACCCTTGCGACCGCCGACCCGATCACGGTCACGGCGGGCGAGCCGACGACGGGAATCGACGCGACGCTCGCGACCGGCGGCCAGATCGCCGGCACGGTCACCGACCCGTCCGGCGGTGCGCTGCGCGGGATCGAGGTCGATCTCTACGACGGCGCGGGCGACCGGGTCGCGTCCACGCAGTCGGCGGTCGACGGCTCCTACGACTTCGAGGGCCTCGCGGCCGGGTCCTACAGCGTGGGCTTCGTCGACGACACCGGCACGTACGCCGCGCAGTTCTACCGCGACAGGCCAGACCTCGCCAGCGCAGATCAGGTCTCGGTGACGGCGGGCGTCACGACATCCCACATCGACGCCACGCTCGCGATCGCCGGCGCGATCTCGGGCGTTGTCAGCGATGCCGCCGGCCCGGTGGCATCGGCAATGGTGACGGTCTTCGACAGCGCCGGCGATGACGTCGCCAGCGCGACGACGGCGATCGACGGCACGTACACGGTCCGCGGGCTTGCGCCGGGCATCTCTTATCGAGTCGGGTTCGCAAGCTCGTCGACGGTCGCCAACGATGACAACGACCTGCCGCAGTTCTACAACGACAAGCCGGATCTCGCGAGCGCCGATCCGGTCACGGTCACGGCCGCCCAGACCACGCCGAACATCGACGCGATCCTCCAGGCGGCCGGCGAGATCACCGGAACCGTCACCGACACCGCCGGCCACCCCCTCGCCGATGTCGCCGTGACCGTGTACTCCGACGGGGCGCAGGTGGCGCAAGCCCTCACCGATCCGGCCGGCGTCTACTACGCCGCCGGGCTTCCGACCGGCAGCTACCAGGTCGGCTTCGACACCGGGCCGACCGGCGCCGACTACGTCCCGCAGTATTACAACGACGAGGCGACGCTTGCGGCTGCCGATCCAGTCCCGGTGACGGATGGCAGCGTGACTCCAGACATCGACGCTCAGTTGACCGCCGGCGGCCAGATCAGCGGCACGGTCACCGACACCGCCGGGAATCCGCTCGCCGGCGTCACCGTCACCGTCTACGACGCAAACGGCAATCCGGCCGGGCTCGTCCAGACCGATGCCAACGGCGATTACCTCCAGACCAAGCTGGCGGCCGGGATGTTCAGGGTCGGCTTCGCCCTCCCGGGCTACGCCGTCCAGTTCTACGACGGCGTGACGACCCTCGCCGGCGCCACGCCGGTCAGCGTCTCGGCGGGCGCTACGGCGACCGGGATCGACGGGACGCTGGCGCCCATCCCGCCGCCCGCGATAACGGGGATCAGTCCGACCAGCGGCCCGGTGGCCGGGGGCACGTCGGTGACGATCACGGGGTCGAACCTCTCGGGTGCGTTGGCGGTGCATTTCGGGTCGGCGTTGGCGACAGGCGTGACTCCGGTGAGCGCGACGCAGGTCACGGCGACGGCGCCGGCGGGGAGCGGGACGGTTGATGTGACGGTGACGACGGCGGGTGGGACGAGCGCGACGGGTGCGGCTGACCGCTTCACGTACGTCGCGGTGCCGGTGGTGACGGGGATCGCCCCGCAGGCCGGGCCCGACGCCGGGGGAACGTCGGTGACGATCACGGGGTCGAACCTCTCGGGTGCGTTGGCGGTCCATTTCGGGTCGGCGGCGGCGAGCGCTGTGACTCCGGTGAGCGCGACGCAGGTCACGGCGACGGCGCCGGCGGGGAGCGCGACGGTTGATGTGACGGTGACGACGGCGGGTGGGACGAGCGCGACGGGTGCGGCGGACCGCTTCACGTACGTCGCTGCGCCGGTGGTGACGGGGATCGCCCCGCAGGCCGGGCCCGACGCCGGTGGAACGACCGTGACGATCACGGGGTCGAACTTGACCGGGGCGACGGCCGTCGACTTCGGCCTCACGCCCGCAACCGGCTTCACCGTCGTGAGCGCCGCCAGCATCACTGCGACGGCGCCTGCCGGCAGTGGCGCGGTCGACGTCACCGTGACGACGTCGGGTGGGACGAGCCCGACGAGCTTCGCCGACCAGTACGACTACGCCGCGGTCCCGACCGTCACGCGGATCACGCCGGCCTCGGGTCCGGCGTCGGGCGGGACGCCGGTGACGATCACGGGCACGAACCTGACGGGCCCAGGCGCGGTGCACTTCGGATCGGCTGCCGCGACGGGGATCACCGTCGTCAGCGCGACGCAGATCACGGCGACGGCGCCGGCGGGCGGCGGGACGGTCGACGTGACGGTGACCACGCCCGGCGGCACGAGCCCGACGAGCGCCGCCGACCAGTTCTCCTACGCTCCGACACCGGTTGTGAGCGCGATCAGCCCGACCTCGGGTCCGGCGGCCGGGGGAACGGCGGTGACGATCACGGGGACGGATCTGACGGGCGCCGACGCGGTGGACTTCGGGTCGACTGCGGCGACGGGGGTGACGGTCGTGAGCGCGACGCAGGTCACGGCGACGGCGCCGGCGGGCGCCGGGACGACCGACGTGACCGTGACGACCCCGGGCGGTACGAGCACGCCGAGCCCGGCCGACCGGTACACGTACATCGCCCTCCCCGTGGTCACGGCGATCAGCCCGGCGTCGGGTCCGACACTGGGCCGCACCCAGGTCACGATCACCGGCTCGAACCTGGCGGGCGCGACCGCCGTTCGCTTCGGGTCGGCCGCGGCGACCGGCGTCACCGTCAACGCCGCCGGTGGCCAGATCACGGCTGACGCCCCGGCGGGGACGGGGACCGTCGACGTGACGGTGACGACCCCGGGCGGGACGAGCGGTGCCGGTCCGGCCGACGAGTACACCTACGTGGTCCCCGGGCCGCCGGTCGTCTCGAGTGTCCAGCCGTCCTCCGGATCGGGCGGATCGGGCGTCGACATCTTCGGCAGCAATCTCGAGGGCGCCACGGCCGTCGACTTCGGCTCGGTCCCGGGGACTGTGGTCAACTACAACGCGTCGGGCACGGAGCTGACGGCGTTGGCGCCGACGGGGAGCGGCACGGTCGACGTGACGGTCGCGACCCCAGCGGGGACGAGCGCGACGAGAGCGGCCGACCAGTACACCTACACCGTGCCGCCAGCCGTTACGCCGGCGCCCGTCCTGACCGGTCTCAGCCCGTCCTCGGGGCCGGCGGCCGGCGGCACCGCGGTCACGATCACCGGCGCGTCCCTGACCGGCGCGACCGCCGTCGACTTCGGCTCGGCTGCCGCGACCGGGGTGAGCGTGGTGAGCTCGACGCAGATCACCGCGACAGCTCCGGCTGGTTCGGGGACGGTTGGCGTGACCGTGACGACGCCGGGTGGGACGAGCGCCGCAGGCGGCGCGGCTCAGTACACATACGTCCCAGCGTCGGGCGGGTCCGGGGGGTCCGGGGGGTCCGGCGGGTCCGGTCAGACGACGCCGGGAACGCCCGCCGTGCCGGCCGCACAGACCGGAGCGCCCAAGGTGATCAGCAGCTCCAGCGCGCAGTTCACGGCAACGATCGATCCCGAGGGGTTGCCGACGACGATGCATTTCGACTACACCGTGGAAGGCGGCGGAGCCACCGCGGCGGCGCTCACCTACGACGCACGGACGCCCGAGCAGGACGTCGGGTCGGACTTCGCCGACCACACAGTGACGGCGACCGTCGGCGGCCTGCTCCCCAACAGCATCTACCACGTACGCGCCGTCGCGACAAACCCGTCGGGTGTGACGCCGGGCGCAGACACGACTTTCAAGACGGCGACCGATCCGCCGCCGCCACCGCCGACGCTCTACAAGAACGTCGACGCGACGCCTGTCAGCGGCACCGTCTACGTGCTCCTTCCCGTGGTTGGCCACGCCGCGGCCGATCGGGCGAGCGTGTCGAAGGGGGTCGGCTTCATTCCGCTGACCGAGGCCCGTCAGCTGCCGCTCGGGACGACCTTCGATACGACACGCGGCGTCGTCAGCCTGACGACTGCGACGGTCACACTCGGCAAGGTGCAGACGGCCCAGTTCGGCGGGGGTCTGTTCAAGACGCTCCAGGATCGGGTCGCGCATGGCCTGACGATGTTGGACCTGGTCGACCGCAGCAACGCCAAGAAGGTCTGCGCCTCGGTCGGAAAGGGCCAGGCCGCCACGGCGGCGAAGCGGGCGCTGCCGAAGACGATCCTGACTTTGCTGCGCGCGACCGACAACCACGGCCACTTCGAGACCCACGGGAAGTACGCCTCGGCGACGGTGCGCGGGACGTCGTGGACGATGAGCAACCGTTGCGACGGCACATTGACCGCGGTCAAGCGGGGCGCCGTCGTGGTGACCGACTTCCGTCGCCGGCGTCCGATCGTGCTGCTGGCCGGGCACGCCTACCTCGCGAAGGCTCCCTGAGTCGCGAGATCACGACCGCCCGGGCGGGGCCGGCCGGTCTGTGCCCGCGCGCGTCGACGCTTCGCCGCCGACCGGCTCGGTCGGCTTGGTCTGCTCGAGCCCGGCCGCGGCGACGCCCGACTCACCGGAGGCGGCGACGGCCAGCGACCAGAGCTTGACCTGCGCCTGACGGCCGCGGACCTCGAACTCGTCGACGAAGACCATGTCGGCCGGCGGCTCGCGGAGGAGCTCGCGCGTCGATTCGGTGAAGAGGAGCTGGTGCGGCGTGCCCTTCGTCATGCCCTCGATCCGCGAGGCCGTGTTCGTCGTGTCGCCGATCGCCGTGTACTCGACTCGGCGCTCGGACCCGACGTTGCCCGACATCACCGCGCCGCTGTTGAGCCCGATGCCCATGCGGAAGCCGTCGCCGAGCCCCTCTTCGCGCAGCCAGGCGTTGAAGCGGGGCAGCCGCTCCTCGAGCATCTCGCGCGCCGTGGACAACGCCTGGTCGGCGTGATCGTCGTGGGCGATCGGCGCTCCGAAGACGGCCATGATCCCGTCGCCCATGTAGGCGACGAGCGTGCCCCCGTGATCGAGGATCGCGTCGCTCATCGAGCTGAGGTACTCGTTGAGGACGGCGATCACGCGATCCGGGGAGAGCGCCTCGGCGAAGGTCGTGAAACCCCGGAGGTCTGTGAACATCACTGTGCTGATCCGGTGCACGCCGCCGAGGCGGAGGTTCGCGCCGGCCTGCGCGAGCACCTCACCCACGACGTTCTCGGGCACGAATCGCGAGAACAGGTCGCGAACCCGCTCGCGCTCGAACGCGGCGATCGTGTAGTGCACGCCGAGCGACCCGGCGGCCGCCAGCAGCAGTGCGGCCAACGGGTAGACGAACGTGACGATCACGCCGTCGTCGAACGCGAGCTGCGCGGCGACGACGAACGCCCCACCCATCGGCACGGCCAGGCTGACCGCGCGCAGGGGGGACAGCAGCAGGCTCGCGGCGGGCGCCGCCAGCCCGAGCAGGAGGATCAGCCCGACGTCCAGCCATCCGGGGGCCGAGCGCAGCGGCAGCCCTTCGCGGACGGTTTGGACGGCGTTCGCCTGGACCTCGGCTCCCGGCATCAGCGGTCCGACCGGTGTGTCGTGGAGATCCTGTTCAGCGGTGTCCGAGACGCCGACGACGACGACCTTGCCGCGGAAGAACGACGCCGGTACCTGGCCGTGGAGGACCCGGTAGAAGGAGACCGACGGGATCGTCCCCGCCGGCCCGACGTAGTCGATCCAGGCTGGTCGACCACCGAACGACGACGGCTTCACCGCTGCGCGGTCGGCCGCCGCGGCGAGGACGACGGCGAACGTCCGCAGGCCGCCCATCGCGTAGGACACCCGCCTGATCGTGTCGTCCGGCTCGGAGGGAAAGAGGGCGCTCGAAGGCTGGGCGCCGATCGCGTGCAGGACCTTGTCGCCGCCCAGGATGCCGGTCGAACCGTTGGCCGTCGTGTCGGTCGTGTCGAGCACGATCGGCACGCCGGCGCCGGTCGCGTCGTAGATCGACTGCGCGAGATCGAGGTTCTGCCGCGGGTCGGGCGGCGTCTCGGTGAACTGGATGTCGTAGCCGATCGCCTTCGGATGGTCGGCGACGATGTGGTCGATGACCGCCCCGTGGAGCTGGCGCGGGTAGGGCCACTGGTACTCGGGGAGGTGGGCGAAGGTCGCCGAGTCGATCTCGACGAGGACGACGTCCTTGGGTGGCTTTCGTGAGCCGCGGATCGCGAAGCGGGCGGCGATCGTGCCGAGCTCCTGGCCGTCCAGTGCGGAGGTCGCGTACGCGACCAGCGCCAGCCCGGTCAACCCGACGCCGACGACGAGCAGCAGGACCGCGCGACGGCGGCGCGCGCGACCCTGACCGAGATGCAGGCCCAGGCTCATCGTGGTGCGCCCCGTCCGCCCGGCCGCGGGCCGCGGGCGCGATCGTCACGGGCGGCTGGCAGCTGGGCGCATGCCATCGAGGCGCCCGACGATCTCCGGTGCGTGGCGGGTGAACGCGGCATAGTCGAAGATCGCGTCGAGGTCCAGCCCGGCCGCCGCCGGCTCGACCTCCAGCAGGCCGCGCAGCGGCGTTCGCTGCGCCCACGCGCGCCGGGATGTCGACTGTACCACTCGGTAGGCGTCGTCACGGGTCATTCCCGCGGCCACCAGGGCGAGGAGGACGCGCTGCGAGAAGAGGGCCCCGTGGGTCAGCTCGAGGTTCTCGCGCATCCGGCCGGCGTCGATGTCGAGACCGCGCACGAGTCGGGTCGCGACGTGTTGCATGTAGTCGATCAGGATCGTCGAGTCCGGCAGGATCACCCGCTCGGCACCCGAGTGGGAGATGTCCCGCTCGTGCCACAGCGCGACGTTCTCGAGCCCGGCCTGCGCGTTGCCCCGCAGCACCCGCGCGAGGCCGGTGAGGCGCTCGCTGTTGATCGGGTTGCGCTTGTGGGGCATCGACGACGATCCCTTCTGCGTGCCGCCGCGAAACGGCTCGGACGCCTCGAGCACCTCGGTTCGCTGGAGGTGGCGGATCTCCGTCGCGAGTCGCTCGATGCCGGCCCCGGCAAGGGCGATCGCGCCCAGCAGCTCGGCGTGCCGGTCACGGGCGACGACCTGCGTCGAGACCGACTCGGCCTCGAGGCCGAGCCGGTCAAGCACCCGCCGTTCGTAGTCGGGTTCGTGGCTCGCGTACGTTCCGACGGCCCCCGAGATCGCCCCGACCGCAGCCGTCGCAAACGCTCGCTCGAGGCGTCTGGCGTTGCGCTGGGCCTCGAATGCAAAGCCGGCCAGCTTGATCCCGAACGTCGTCGGCTCGGCGTGGATCCCATGGGTTCGACCGACGCAGAGCGTCATCACGTGGGCTCGGGCCTGGTCGACCAGTGCGCCGACGAGAGCGTCGGCGCCGGCCACGACGATCGTGCCGACGGCCTTCAGCTGGAGGCCGAGCGCCGTGTCGAGCACGTCCGACGATGTCAGGCCGTAGTGGATCCACCTGCCGGCCGGGCCGACCGACGCCGAGACGATGTCGACGAACGCGGCGACATCGTGGTCGGTGATCCGCTCCCGCTCGTTGACCGCGGCGACCGTGAAGCTGGCCGACCGGATCGCCTCACGCTCGACGTCGGTCGGCTCGTCGAGCTCCTCGGCGGCGGCGAGCTCGACTCGCAGCCACGAGTCCATCCGCGCCTGGTCGGTCCACAGCGCGCCGATCTCCGGACGGGTGTAGCGGGCGATCACCGCTGGATTATCCCGCCCCGAGCACAGCGCCCGGGTCGGGCGCGGCGGCGGCGCTAGCGGCGAGCGGCGGCGTCGCGGGCCCTCAGCCGACCGCGGTCGGCCGTTGTCCGGCCGGCGGTGTCGGCCCGGAGGCCCCGAGGATCCGCGCGGCGAGGACCGCGGCGTTGCGCGGATTGTCGAGTCCGACGCACGCGACCGGGACGCCGGGCGGCATCTGCGTGATCGAGAGGATCGCGTCGAGTCCGCCGGCGGCCGTCAGCCGGCTGGTCAGTGGGACCCCGATCACCGGAAGGTCGGTGTGCGCGGCGATCGCTCCGGGCAGCGCGGCCGACAGGCCGGCTCCGGCGATCACCACGCGGAGCCCGCGCAGGCGGGCGGTCCGGGCGTACTCGGCCACCGTGTCGGGTTCCCGGTGGGCCGAGATCACCCGGGTCTCGTGGCTGATGCCCCGGTCGTCGAGCTCCCGGGCGGCCGCCTGCATGATCTCGAGGTCGCTGCGCGAGCCCATCACGATGCCGACCAAGGGCGAGTCGATCGGGATCTCCTCGAGAAGATCCGGCGCCGCCTGCGGCGCGCCCTCGGGAGCCGCCTCGGTGGCCGGCGCCGCGACCGCTCCGCCGAGCGTCGGCTCGACTGGCGCCTCGCCGGTCATCGGGCGCCGTCGGGTTCGGCCGCGCGGACCGCGATGTCGCTGCGCTGCTGCTTGCCGTCGAACTCGATCACGTCTGCCGCAGCATACGCAGCCGCTCGCGCCGCGGCCGGATCGCGGCCGAGACCGGTGACCGCGAGCACGCGACCCCCGGCAGTCACGAGGTGGCCGGCCTCCCGGCCGACGCCGGCGTGGTTGACCTCGACGTCGGGGGCGACCGCATCCAGCCCGTCGATCCGGTCGCCGCTGCGCGGCGACCCCGGGTAGCCGGCGCTCGCCAGCACGACGGTCACCGCGTGCTCCGGCGACCACTCGAGGGTCGTGCCTTCCAGCCCGTCGTGGCGGGCCGCCCGCTGGAGCACGTCGAGCAGGTCGCTGCGCAGCCGCGGAAGCACCGCCTGGGTCTCGGGGTCCCCGAAGCGGACGTTGAGCTCGAGCAGGCGGGGGCCGTCCGCCGTCAGCATCAGACCGGCGTAGAGAACCCCCCGGAAGGGCGCGCCTCGCCGGGCCATCAGGTCGAGGATCGGCTGGTGGAAGGCCGCCGTCAGGGCCTGCGCACGGGCGGCGTCGAAGCCTGCGACCGGGGAGAACGAGCCCATCCCCCCGGTGTTCGGGCCGCGGTCGCCGTCGAAGATCCGCTTGAAGTCCCGGGCCGGAGCCATCGGCACGGCGCGGACGCCATCACACAGCGCGAGCAGCGAGAGCTCGACTCCGTCGAGGCACTCCTCGACGATGACGGATGTCGTGTCGAAGCGGTGCTCGACCAGCAGCATCTCCAGCGCCGCCCGGGCCTCGGCCTCGTCGGCTGCGATCACGACGCCCTTCCCGGCGGCGAGGCCGTCGGCCTTCAGCACGACCGGATAGGCGCTGCGCCGGCCGGCGGCCGCCCGCAGCGCCTCGATCGCGGCGAGCCCGGCCGCCGGAGTCGCGACGGCCTCCCAGGCGGCGGTCGGAACGCCGGCCTGCGCCATCGCCTCCTTCGCGTAGCGCTTGGACCCCTCGAGCCGGGCGGCCTCGGCCGTGGGGCCGAAGGCTGCGATCCCGTGGGCGTCGAGCAGGTCGACGAGGCCGTCGACGAGCGGAGCCTCCGGCCCGACCACGACGAGATCGACGTGCTCGGCCAGGCACGCGGCCAGCAGCGCCCGGTGATCGTCGAGCGGGATGTCGACCAGCCGGGCGTCCGCGCCGATGCCGGCGTTCCCCGGCGCGCAGAGCAGCTCCGGGCGCTGGGGGGAGCGGGCGAGCCCGCGGCAGATCGCGTGCTCGCGCCCGCCGCCGCCGATGACCAGGACGATCGGCCGGCTGCTCACAGAGAGGAGATGAAGTCGTCGATCGGGATCGCCGCGAGCGTCTCGTAGCGGGCCGTTCCCCGGGAGCCCAGCTCGAGCGACACCCGGCACATCTCGGCGTCGCCCGGCGCCTCGACGATGTTGATGAAGTCGAAGTGGCCGAGCGTCGCCCACTGGGCGACGACCCTTGCCCCGAGCTGCTCGATCTCGCTGTTGACCTCGAGAATCCTCTTGGGGTTGTTCTTGATCGTCTTGCGGCCTTCGGGGGTCAAGGTGGAGAGCATCACATAGGTCGGCATCGGTCCCTCTCTCGATGTGGTCGTCGGCCTGCGGGTTCTACACCACGCCGGGCTCACGCTCCTGCGGATAACCTGGCGCCGGTGCGCATCCGCGTCGGCCTGCTCGCCGCAGTACTCCTCGCGGTACCCGCCTCGGCCCAGGACGCCGGACCCGTGATCACGACCGCGCGGGCCTGTTATCTCGCGGGACAGGAGGTCGCCCTCGCCGGCACCGGATTCGCGCCGGGCGACACCTACTCGGTGACGCTCGACCACGCCCTGCTCGGGACCGGCACGGTGAAGCCGGATACGACGATCTCGGGGTCGCTCTCGAGCGGCCGCCTGGACAAGGGCGTCGACGAGGTCCTGCACAGGATCATCGTCAACGACGGGGCGCTCCAGGCCCGCGTCGGCTTCCACGTCACCGCCTTCGGCGCGTCGTTCGTCCCGGGTGCCGGGGACCCGAGGACGCTGCGGGTGCGCTACACGGTGAACGGGATCGGGCTCTCCGCGCCCCAGGGGAGCATCGTCTGGGTCCACTACCTGAGCCCCACCGGGCATCTCCGGCGAACGGTGCCGATCGGTCGAACGAGGGGCGTCTGTGGAAGCCTTCACCGCAGCGACCTCCACCGCCTGTTTCCGTTTCGCGCGACGGCGGGAACCTGGCGTCTGCAGTTCGACCTCAATGAGGGATATTCACCACATACGCGCCCGCGCATCGTCACCGGCGTCGCGGTCGGCTGACACCGCGGGGCGCCCGACGTACGCGGCGACCGGTGCGCCAACCGGAGGTTCCCGCCGGACCCGGCCGGGCGTGGTGTCGGATGTGCACGCGGAGTAGGCATCCGCACGCGCCCGACCTCGCCTGAGTTGGCGCCACGGAATTTGTTACCGCCGTATGCTTTAGACGTCTTGATCAATCACTTCGGGAGACATGCATGCCAGATCTAAGCACCATTCGCGAGCAGGTTCGAGACCGTCTGAATGAGCTCGAAGGGCTGATCGCGCCCCTCCGCGCCGAATTCGACGAGCTCCAGGCGATCGCCGAGAAATTCACCTCGAACGGCGCTGCGGCAGCTGCCGCACCGGTCAAGCGCGCACGGCGCGCAGCCGCTCCGAAGGCCGCTGCGTCGGCGTCGCCGGCGGCGTCGGCGAAGCCGGCGCGCGCGCCGCGACGCTCACGCCGGACGAACGGGGCCGAAGGCGGGCGCGCCCAGCAGGCGATCGGCCTGATCGCCGAGCGCCCGGGGATGACGGTTCCGGAAATGGCGAAGGCGATGGGCATCGGCAGCAACTACCTCTACCGTGTCCTTCCCCAGCTCCAGCGCGACGGCAAGGTCAGCAAGCAGGGCAAGGGCTACCACCCGGTCGACACATCGCCCAAGGCAGTGGCCGCCGACCAGGACTGACGTAGGCGAGGGAGTTGCGGGGGCTGTGCACTGCTGCGCAGCCGCCCACCCCTGTGTCACGCAACCACGACGGCCGGCGACCCGTTGCCTGAGCGCTCACGCGCTCGCGGGACTCGTGGCCGGCGTCGGCCCTCTGTCCAGGCCCTCGAAGGTCAACTCGCCGTCGAGCGCGTCGACCGAGACGCGCTCGCCGTCGTGGAGGCGGCCGTCGAGCAGCGCGAGGGCGAGGCGGTCGACGAGCTGCTTCTGGATCACGCGCTTGAGTGGACGCGCCCCGTACACCGGGTCGTAGCCGAGGTCGCCGATGACCCGGCGGGCGGCGTCGGTGAGGACCAGCTCGACGCCGCGCTGCGCCAGCCGCGCGGCGACCCGGTCGACCTGGAGGCTGACGATCTCGCCGATCTGCTCGCGCGTCAGCCGCCTGAACTCGACGATCTCGTCGAGACGGTTGATGAACTCGGGCTTGAAATGCTCGCGCAGGAGGTTACGGAGGTCTCCACCCGCGGCGTTGATGTTCGACGTCATCACGAGGACCGCGTTCTTGAAGTCCACGGTGCGGCCCTGGCCGTCGGTCAGGCGCCCGTCGTCGAGCACGGCGAGCAGGGTGTTGAAGACGTCGGGGTGAGCCTTCTCGATCTCGTCGAGCAGGATCACCGAATACGGACGCCGCCGGACCGCCTCGGTCAGCTGTCCACCCTCCTCGAAGCCGACGTAGCCGGGCGGGGCGCCGACGAGCCGGGAGACGGAGTGCTTCTCCATGTACTCGGACATGTCGATTCGGACCATTGCGTCCTGGCTGTCGAAGAGGAACTCGGCGAGCGCCCGGGCCAACGCGGTCTTGCCGACGCCGGTCGGGCCGAGGAAGAGGAAGGAGCCGATCGGACGGTCGGGGTCGGCGAGCCCGGCCCGTGAGCGGCGGATCGCCGTCGCGACGGCCTCGACGGCCTCGTCCTGGCCGATCACGCGCCGGTGGAGGCGGTCCTCCATGTGGACGAGCTTGGCCGTCTCGGCCTCGATCATCCGGGTCACGGGGATCCCCGTCCAGACCGACAGGACCTCGGCGATGTCCTCGGCGTCGACCTCCTCCTTGAGGAAGACCGCCGCCTGCGCGGCGTGCTCGGTCCGCTCGCGTTCGGCGAGCTGCTTCTCGAGCTCGGGGATCTCCCCGTAGCGGAGCTCGGCCGCGCGCTGGAGGTTCGCGTCACGCTCGGCCCGCTCGGCCTCGGCGCGGGCCTGCTCGAGGCGCTGCTTGACCTCGCCGATCCCGCGGATCGCGTCCTTCTCGCTCTGCCACTGGGCCTTCATCGCCGACGACTGCTCGCGCAGGCCGGCGAGCTCTCGCTCGATCGCCTCGCGTCGCTCGGCCGACGCCGTGTCGCTCTCGCGTCCGAGCGAGGTCAGCTCGATCTCGAGCTGCATCACCCGGCGGTCGACCTCGTCGATCTCGGTCGGCACCGAGTCGATCTCGATCCGCAGGCGGGATGCGGCCTCGTCGATCAGGTCGATCGCCTTGTCGGGCAGGAAGCGGTCGGCGATGTACCGCTGGGAGAGCGTTGCCGCCGCGATCAGGGCGGCGTCCTGGATGCGGACGTTGTGATGGACCTCGTAGCGCTCCTTGAGGCCCCGGAGGATCGCGATCGTGTCGGCGACCGACGGCTCGCCGACCATCACCGGCTGGAAGCGTCGCTCGAGCGCCGCGTCCTTCTCGATGTGCTTGCGGTATTCGTCGAGCGTCGTCGCCCCGACCGCCCGCAGCTCGCCGCGGGCGAGCATCGGCTTGAGCAGGTTCGCCGCATCGACGGCGCCCTCGGCCGCGCCGGCCCCGACGATCGTGTGGAGCTCGTCGATGAACAGGATCACCTGGCCTCCGGCCTCCGAGATCTCCTTCAGGACGGCCTTCAGGCGATCCTCGAACTCGCCCCGGTACTTCGCGCCGGCCAGCAGGGCGCCCAGGTCGAGCGCGACGACACGCCGGTCACGCAGCGACTCGGGGATGTCCCCGGAGACGATCCGCTGGGCCAGGCCCTCGACGATCGCCGTCTTGCCGACGCCCGGCTCGCCGATCAGCACGGGGTTGTTCTTGGTCCGCCGGGAGAGCACCTGGATCACGCGGCGGATCTCGTCGTCGCGCCCGATCACGGGGTCGAGCTTGCCGTCCTCGGCGGCCTGCGTTAGGTCGCGGCCGTAGCGCTCGAGCGCCTGGTAGCGCTCCTCGGGGTTCTGGTCTGAGACCCGATGGGGGCCGCGAACCTCGGCCAGCGCCGCGAGCAGGCGCTCGGTGGTGGCCCCGGCCCCGCGCAGCGCGTCGCCGGCCCGACCGGGCTGGCCGCTGAGGCCGAGCAGGAGGTGCTCGGTCGAGACATAGTCGTCTGAAAGCGTCCGCGCCTGGGTCTCCGCCCGCCGCAGGACCGCGGTCAACTCGCTCGACGGCCCCGACGCCTGGCCGGTGCCGGTGAGCACCGGGAGGGCCGCGAGCCCCGCCTCCACCTGGCGCCAGACGGCGGCCGGGTCGGCGCCGATCTTGCGCAGCACGGCGACGACGATGCCCTCGCGATCCTCGAGCAGCCCGGCCAGCAGGTGCTCGGGCGTGACCTGCGGGTTGCGGTGCTCTCCGGTCAATCGGGCCGCGGCCGCGACGGCCTCCTGGGCGCGAATTGTGAAGCGGTCGGCTTGCATAAGATCTAAGTCATGTTATAGCAGATCTGACGCCGGGCACCCGGTGCCGCCGGCCTCCGCGCTGAGCACCTTCACGCTGGACGTCGGCCCGGTCGACGCGGGTGGCCGGACGCCTTCGACCGGGGTTCTAGGGCGTCGGATCGACCGCCACCTTGAACGGCGGCGGGGCGCCCGGGCTGCGCACGAGCGCGGTCGATCCGGTGTAGGGGACGACCTCGAAGCGGACCGACCGCCTGACGCGGTCGAGCTCGTCCTCCATCGCCTGCTTGGCGACCAGCGCCTGGCGCTCGAGATCGTCGAGCCGGGCGCGAGCGGCGTCGAGCTGCTCCTCGAGCTCGAGCACGCGCTCGACGCCGGCCAGGTTGAGCCCGAGCTGGGCGGTCATCTGCTGGATGCGGCGGAGTCGCTCGACGTCCTCGAGCGAGTAGAGCCGCGTGCCCTTGGCCGAGCGCTGTGGCTCGATCAGCCCGCGGGCCTCGTAGATGCGAAGCGTTTGCGGGTGCATCTCGGCGAGCTCGGCGGCGACCGAGATCATGAACACGCCGCGGTCGGAGGAGACCCGGATGTGGGTCGTGCGGTCGGTCACCGGGCGGTCCACAGGCGCGCGCGAGGATTGCCGTTGAGGACCTTCGAGAGGGCGTCCACGGCTTCCCGCTGCTCGTCGTTGAGCTCGTCCGGCACGTCGATCACGAAACGGTAGAGGATGTTCCCGTTGCCCTCCCCGCCGAGCCGCGGCGGTCCTTCGCCGCGCAGCCGCTGGACGGTCCCGTGCTGGGTCCCCGCGGGAACACGGAGGCGCTTGCTTCCGTTCAGCGTCGGCACCTCGACCTCGGCTCCGCGGATCGCCTCGACGATGCTCAGCGGGACCTCGACCTCGACGTTCTCGCCCTTGCGGACGAAGACGCGGGACGGGTCGACCTGGGTCACGACGTAGAGGTCGCCGGCCGGGCCGCCGCGCTGGCCGGGCTCGCCCTTGCCGGGCAGGCGGATTCTGCTGCCGTCGCGCACGCCGGCGGGGATGTTCACGCGATACCGCTTGACCGACCGCGTGACGCCGGATCCGGCGCATGTCGGGCAGGGGTCCTCGATCACGGCTCCGCTGCCGCCGCAGCGGCTGCACGGCTGGGAGATCGAGAACATCCCGTGCCCCTGGGCCTCGATCCCGCGTCCCTGGCAGCGCGGGCAGACGGACGCGCTCGTCCCGGGCCTGGCACCCGTGCCCGAGCAGGTCGTGCAGCGGGTCGGCGTCGGCACGGCGAGCGGGATCTGCGCGCCGGAGACGGCCTGGTCGAAGCTGATCTGGACGGATGCCTCGAGGTCGCGACCGCGTTGCGGCTGGGGCTTGCGCGCGGTCGTCCCGCCGCCGGTCGCGTTGCCGAAGAGGTTCGACAGGATGTCGCCGAAGCCGCTGGCGTCGAAGCCGCCGCCGGCCCCGGGAAACGGCGAGCCGCCGCCGGCCGCCGCGAACGGTCCGCTGCCGCGGTCGTACTCCTTGCGCTTCTCGGGATCGGCGAGCACGTCGTGGGCCTGCGAGATCTCCTTGAAGCGCTCCTCGGCCGCCTTGTCGCCCGGGTTGCGGTCGGGGTGGTACTTCCGGGCCAGCTTCCGGTAGGTCTTCTTGATCTCCTCGGCCGAGGCCTTCTTGTCCACGCCGAGCACGGCGTAGAGGTCCTTGCGAGCCACGCCGATCAGCTCCCCTGCGGGTCTCCGGGCGCAGGCTCCCCGGCGACGACGACCCGGGCCGGGCGGATCACGTTGCCGTCGAGCCGATACCCCGACTGGTAGACCTCGACGACGGTCCCCGGCTCTGCCCCGGGGACGTGGTGCTGGGCGATCGCCTCGTGGAGCGACGGGTCGAACGGCTCGCCGACCGGGGTGTAGGACTCGACGCCGACGCGGGTGAACGCGCTGAGCAGCTCGCTCTGGACGAGCCGCATGCCGGCGGCCAGCGTGGCCGACTCGTCGCCGGCCGTCGACTCGTGCGCGGACGCGGCGGCCAGCGCGCGGCCGAGGTTGTCGATCGCAGGGAGCAGCTCGCGGACGACCCTGACCGTCGCGCGGTCCTGGGCGCCTGCGGCGTCCCGGGTCACGCGCTTGCGGTAGTTGTCGAGGTCGGCGCGCGTCCGCTGGGCGAGCGCGAGGTATTCGTCGCGCTCGGCCGCCCTCGTCTGGAGGGCGGCGAGATCGACTGTCTCCTCGCCGACGCCCGGGTCGTCGTCGACCGGGGCGGCCGCGTCCGGGGCGGCCGCGTCCGGCGGGCTCGTCTGGGCGTGGGCGTCCGCGGTCGACGGCGGAGCGCCGCCGTCGACCGTGACCGGTGTCTGCTCGTCGGTCATGCCTTGCTCGGCTCGTCGACCACTTCGGCGTCGACGACATCCTCCTCGGCGTCGGGCGACCCGGCAGCCGCGTCGGTCGAGCCGTTGGCCGCGCTCGCGGCATCCTGCTGGGCCTTCTCGTACATCGCCTCGGAGACCTTGTGGAACGATGTCTGGAGGGTCTCTGTGAGCGCGTTGATCTCGCTCGGATCGGTCGCCTGGAGCGCGTCGCGGACGGCCTTGATGTGGCCCTGGATCTCCTCCTTGGCGCTCGCGTCGACCGCGTCGCCGAGATCCTTCAGCTGCCGCTCGGCCTGGTAGGCGGCGTTCTCGCCGTTGTTGCGGGCCTCGGCCAGCTCACGCGCCTTGCGGTCGTCCTCGGCGTGGGCCTCGGCGTCGCCGACCATCTGCTTGATCTCGTCGTCGGAGAGCCCCGAGCCGGACTTGATCTCGATCTTCTGCTCCTTGCCGGTGCCGAG
Organism: Solirubrobacteraceae bacterium; assembly: GCA_035553395.1. GTDB lineage: Bacteria > Actinomycetota > Thermoleophilia > Solirubrobacterales > Solirubrobacteraceae > Palsa-513. The sequence goes on from DASZKP010000033.1 coordinate 49,671, forward strand.
ATCCTTGGCCGAGACGCTGAGGATCCCGTTGGCGTCGATGTCGAAGGCGACCTCGACCTGCGGGATCCCGCGCGGGGCCGGCGGGATGCCGGTCAGCTGGAACTTGCCGAGCGACTTGTTGTAGGCGGCCATCTCGCGCTCGCCCTGGAGGACGTGGATCTCGACCGACGGCTGGTTGTCCTCGGCGGTCGAGAAGGTCTCGGCCTTGCGGGTCGGGATCGTCGTGTTGCGCTCGATCAGCTTCGTGAAGACGCCGCCCTTGGTCTCGATGCCCAGCGTCAGCGGGGTCACGTCGAGCAGCAGGACGTCCTTCACGTCACCGGCGAGCACGCCGGCCTGGATCGCGGCGCCGACGGCGACGACCTCGTCGGGGTTGACCCCGCGGTGGGGATCCTGCCCGGTGAGCTCCTTGACCTTCTCCTGGACGGCGGGCATCCGGGTCATGCCGCCGACGAGGACGACGTGGTCGATCTTCGGGGCGCCCTTGTCCTTGGCGTCGTTGATCGCCTGGCGAACCGGGGCGACGACGCGGTCGAGCAGGTCGCTGGTCAGCTCGGCGAGCTTGGCCCGCGTGAGCCGCATGTCGAGGTGCTTGGGACCGGTCGAGTCGGCCGTGATGAACGGCAGGTTGATCTGTGTCTCCTGCGTCGTCGAGAGCTCGATCTTGGCCTTCTCGGACGCCTCGTAGAGGCGCTGCAACGCCATCGGGTCGGCCTGGAGGTCGATCCCCTGGGCCTTCTTGAACTCGCTGACGAGCCAGTCGACGATCGTCTTGTCGAAGTTGTCGCCGCCGAGGTGGTTGTCGCCGGCGGTCGACTTGACCTCGAAGACGCCGTCGGCGATCTCGAGCACGGAGACGTCGAAGGTCCCGCCGCCGAGGTCGAAGACGAGGATCGTCTGGTCGGTGTCCTTGTCGAGGCCGTAGGCCAGCGACGCGGCCGTCGGCTCGTTGATGATCCGCTTGACGTCGAGGCCGGCGACCTTGCCGGCGTCCTTGGTCGCCTGGCGCTGGTCGTCGTTGAAGTACGCGGGGACGGTGATCACCGCGGAGTCGACGGTCTCGCCGAGGTAGGCCTCGGCGTCGGCCTTGAGCTTCTGGAGGATCATCGCGGAGATCTCCGGCGGCGAGTACTGCTCGCCGTTGGCCTCGACGCGGGCGTCACCGTTCTTGCCGGAGACGACCTTGTACGGGACCATCGACTCCTCTTCCTTGACCTCGGCCTCCTTGCGCCCCATGAAGCGCTTGATCGAGAAGACCGTGTTCTGCGGGTTGGTCACCGCCTGGCGCTTGGCGACGGTGCCGACGAGGCGCTCGCCGGACTGCGCGAAGGCCACGACGGACGGGGTCGTCCGGCCGCCTTCGGAGTTCTCGATCACGGTCGGCTCGCCGCCCTCGAGGATCGCCATGCACGAATTCGTCGTGCCGAGGTCTATTCCAATCGTCTTGCCCATTGTGTCGCTCGCTCCTTGCTAGTCCTGGCCCTCTGGAAAAAATCTAAGTGGCAAGATAGCAGATCTGTCGGGGCTCCCGACGAGGCTCTGGACCGGGGGCGGCGGGTGCGGGTCGGCGGGGCCACAGACGGCCGGGCGGCGACTCGGGCGGCGGCGCGATCGACCGGCGAACGCACTGACGCCCCGGGGGTAGGGGCGTCAGTGGTGCTGCTGGGCGGGTGATGCGGGTGTCGCTTACGCAGTATTCAATGAGACCTTGAAGCCGACCTAAACCAGCCTCTTAGCATCGCCTTAGGGGGTCGGCGCGGGACGCCTGGCGCGGGTCGCCAACTCGAGCTCGAAGCGGGCGTCGGGGTCATCCAGCGCGGTCCCGAAGTGCTCGCGCAGGCGGGCGAGGCGGTAGCGGACGGTCTGCGGGTGGACGTGGAGGGCGGCGGCGACGTCGGGCACGCTGCCCTGGCAGCGCAGCCAGGCGCCGAGCGTCGCGAGCAGGCGGTCGGCCGCGGCGGGGGTCAGGCCGTCGAGCGGCGCCAGGCAGCGGCCGGCGAGCTCGTCGAGCAGCTGGGGATCGCGGTGGAGGATCAGCGTGACGAGTCGGTCGTCGGCGATCACCAGGCCGCCGTGCGGGAGCATCCCGGCGACCTGGAGGCGCAGGCAGGCGCGGGCCCGGGCGAAGCTGCGGCCGGCCTGCGCGGGAGGAACGCTCGGGCCGATCGCGCCGGTCGTCCGGCGCAGGGCCGTGCTGAGGGCCTCGCGGCGCCCGGGGGCGTCGGGGTCGGGGATGAGCATGCAGCAGCATCCGTCGAGCGGCACGGCGATCGCCCCGTCGCCGACGCGGGCGGCGAGCCGCTCGGCGTCGAAGTAGTCGCAGGCGAGCACGGCCAGCGTTCGCGGCAGCTTCCACGACGCGGTCGCCGCAGCCTGGTCGAGCTCGTCGGCCGGCGCGCCCTCGACGAGCAGCCGGACGAGGTGCTGGCGGCGGCCCTGGCGCTCCGAGGCGTGGGCGGCCTGCTCGCGAGCGTAGCCCTCGACCGACTCGGCTGAGAGCTCGTCGATGTAGGCGAAGATCGATTCGGCCAGCAGCGAGAGCTGGTCGGGGTCGACGCCGGCCCCCCGGGCGACGCCGGCCAGCCGCCGCCAGGAGATCCGCGCGCCGAGCCGGTAGGCCGCCTGGAGGGCGTCGAGGCGCCGGCCGGCGCGGAGCTCGCCGCGGCCCAGCTCGACGTAGACGCTGCGTCCCGGGCGGGCGGCCGGGGCCGTCGCGGGGTGGGTGGGCGGGTGGGGAGGTCCCATCTGATCGACGAACTGACGCAGGGCCTCCTCGATCGCGTTGCGCACGGTCGCGCCGAAGACGCCCTGCATCGGGCGGTGGTACTCGGGTATGTTCGCCCGCAGGGCGCCGAGGATCTCGTCGGCCAGGCCGGCCAGCTCGGGGAGGAGCACGTCGGCGAGCTCCGGGTCGAGGCTCTCCCAGGGCCGCGCGAAAGCAGGATCTTGTTCGATCTTTACAAGATCTGGCTCCACGATTGGCGATTATGCCAAGAATTTGCGCTGCCGGCTGTTTAGGCTTGACAACATGACTAGAGCTGAGCGCAACGTGAACATCGCCGCCGTACTGATCCCCTTCCTCGGCGTGTTGGCCGCCGCCGTGCTCGCGTGGGGCGACTGGCTGGTTCCCCGGGACCTCGTGATCTTCGCCGTGATGTACGTGATCAGCGCGTTCGGCGTGACGGTCGGCTTCCACCGCCTGCTGACCCACCGGGCGTTCGAGACGTACCGACCGCTGCGCTACGTACTCGCGATCATGGGATCGCTCGCCGTCCAGGGGCCGGTGCTCGACTGGGTCGCCGACCACCGCAAGCACCACGCGTACACCGACGAGGACGGCGATCCGCACTCGCCGCACGTCGGTCAGGGCGCCGGCTTCGGCGGGATGATCCGCGGCCTGTGGCACTCGCACGTCGGCTGGCTGTGGGAGACCAACGGCCAGGCCGAGAAGCGCCGCTTCTGCCCTGACCTGTACGCCGACCCGGGCCTGCGGTGGATCCACAAGCGCTTTCCGCTGATCACGCTGGCCACGCTCGGCCTGCCGTTCGTCGCCGGCGCGCTCTGGAGCGGGACGCTCCGCGGCGGCTTCGAGGCGGCCCTGTGGGGCGGCCTGGTGCGGATCTTCCTGGTCCATCACGTGACCTGGAGCGTCAACTCGATCTGCCACTTCTTCGGGTCGCGGCGCTTCGACACCGACGATCTGTCGACCAACGTCTTCTGGCTGTCGCTGCCGACGCTGGGCGAGGCCTGGCACCACAACCACCACGCCTTCCCGCAGTCGGCCCGCCACGGCCTGCGCTGGTACGAGCTCGATCCGTCGGGCTGGCTGATCCAGATCTTCGCGAAGGCCGGTCTGGCGTGGGACGTCGTGCTGATCGACCGCGAGAAGCAGGAGGCCAAGCTCGCCCGGCCGCTTCCGGAGGCCGCGGGCGCTCGGGCGTGAATCCCGGCGGGGGATAATCGGACAGGACAATCGGGTAGCTTCGGGTAGCTGCGGGTTCTCCGTCCCTCCCAGCAGCGCCCGACGAGGATCCGCTTTCGATGACGACACCCCTGACCGCCGTGCGGGACTGCGAAGTCTCGACCCGTGAGCTGAAGCTCCACGGCCACACCCAGAGCTACCGGATCGCCGGCGCGGGGCCGGTCCTCCTGCTGCTGCACGGGATCGCCGGCACGGCGGAGGCGTGGGTTCCGTCGATGCCGCTGCTCGCCAGCCGCTTCACGGTGATCGCACCCGACCTGCCGGGCCACGGAGAGTCCGACAAGGGGTCCGGCGACTACTCGCTGGGTGCGCTCGCCAACAGCATGCGCGACCTCCTCGTCGGCCTTGGCCACACGCGGGCGACGATCGCCGGCCATTCGCTGGGCGGCGGCGTGGCGATGCAGTTCGCCTACCAGTACCCCGAACGGTGCGAGCGGCTCGTGCTGGTCGCCAGCGGCGGCCTCGGAAGGTCGGTCAACGGCCTGCTGCGGGCGGCTGCGCTGCCCGGCGCGGGCCTCGTCCTGTCGGTCGCGGCCCCGCCGATCGTCGCGGTCGGCGGCCTGCTCGGGTCACTCGCCGGCCGGGTGGGCCTGCGGCCGGCGCCGGACATCCGGGAGGTCTCGCGGGGGTTCGCGACGCTGGTCGACGGGGACACGCGGTCGGCGTTCCTCGACACGCTGCGGTCCGTCGTCTCGCCGTCGGGCCAGCGGGTCGACGCGACGAACAAGCTCTACCTGGCCGCGGGCATGCCGGTGCTGATCGTCTGGGGCAGCCGCGACCCGATCATTCCGGCAAACCACGGCCGGCGCGCGCACAGCCTGATCCCGAACAGCACGTACGTCGAGTTCGAGGATGCCGGGCACATGCCGCACGCCGACGATCCCCACCGCTTCGCGGACGCCGTGCTCGAGTTCGCGCAGGCCAACCCGCCGTGCGAGGCGACGGCCGAGACGTGGGGCCGGCTGCTCCAGGCCGGGGCGCCGGTCCTCTCGCAGGCGGACCCGGCCGACCACCTCCTCGAGCAGCGTGCGGTCGACCACACCGCCTGAGGCGATCAGCGCGAGCGCAGGCGTCGGATCGGAGACGCTCGCCCGGGACACGCCCGTCAAGCCTCGTCTGCGGGGGGTCTGGCACCAGTACGGGTTCGTCGTCTCGCTGATCGCCGGGGCCGTCCTGATCGGGACGACGCCGGCGGGCCGGGGGGTCGTCGCGGCCGTCGTCTACGCGGCGGCGGTCTCCGGCCTGCTGGGGACGAGCGCGCTGTACCACCGGGTCACCTGGCAGCCGCGGGCCCGCCGGCGGATGCGCCGCCTCGATCACGCGATGATCTTCGTGCTGATCGCCGGCAGCTACACGCCGATCGTCCTGCTGGCGATGTCGGGGACGCTGGCCGTGGTCGTGTTCTGCGTCGCGTGGGGCGGGGCGCTGGCCGGCGTGCTCGTCGAGTTCTTCTGGACCGATCACCCGCGGTACGTCTCGGCCGTGATCGGGACGGCGCTCGGCTGGACGTCGCTCGTGATGGTCGGGCAGCTGCGCAGCACGGTCGGCTGGCTGGCGGTCGGGGGCTTCATCTTCGGGGGGATCCTCTACACGATCGGCGCGACGATCTACTCCCGCAAGCGGCCGGATCCGATCCCCGGGGTGTTCGGCTACCACGAGCTCTTCCACGCCCTGGTGCTGGCGGCGGCGTCGATCCACTACGCGGTGATCGCCTTCATGGTGATGCCGCGCGCCTGACCGGCCGACGCCGGGAGCCGAGATCGATCAGAGTTACGCCGTGTCCTCTGTCCTCCGCGAGCGTCTCGATGATGGGATCGAGGTGCTGCGGTTGAACCGCCCGCGGGTGCGCAACGCGTTGGATACGCCGATGCTGCGGTTGCTCGTCGCGACGCTGGATGAGCTCGCCGGGGATCCGTCGGTGCGGGTGATCGTGTTCTCGACGACGAGCACGAAGGGCTTGTGTTCGGGGATCGACATCAAGGAGCCGCTGGATCACGCGGGCGGCGTGGCGCGGATGGAGGCGTTCATGTCGTTCTTCGCGGCGCTCGATCGGTGTCGCGTGCCGACCGTCGGCGTGTGTGTCGGGTCGTGTGTCGGGGGTGGGGCCGAGATCGTGACGGGCGTGGATCTGCGGGTCGGGGCCAGGAATCTCGGGGTCTCGTGGGCTGGTGGGCGGCTTGGCGTGCCGGTCGGCGCGGCGCGGTTGGTGCCGCTGGTGGGGCTCTCGCGGGCGAAGGAGCTGATCTTCAGCGGGCGGACGGTCGGCGTCGACGAGGCCCGCGACATCGGTCTGCTCTCGCAGATCGTCGAGACCGACGAGGCGGACGCCGCGGGGATCGCGTTGGCGCGCGAGGTGGCGATTCATCCGAGTGAGGGGATTCGCCGGATGAAGCTGATGTTCCGCCAGTTGGAGCAGACCGGTCCGCGGGTGGCTGCGGAGAACGAGATCCTCCTTGACTGGCAGATCCATGGGGTCGGTCTGCCGTCCGGAGCCCCGCTGCCGGGGGCGGCCCAGGAGCCGGCTCAGTCCTAGCCGCCGGCGGTCTCGCGACGCGGCACGGTGGACCGGCCCGTCAGCCGAGGCCCGGCTTGCACGTCGCCTCGTGGACCTGCTCGGTCAGTCCGCGGAGCCGCTCGGCGAGCGTGTGGATCTGCTCGGTCAGGTCGGTGTTGCGCTGGAGCAGGTCGGTCTGGAACTTCGCGAGCTCGTCGCGATGCCTCGCGGCGGCCTCCTCGTTGGCCTTGTCGGTCGTCGTCTGCGCCTTCTGGGCGATGATCACCAGTGCCCCGGTGTAGAAGGCGACGGCCGAGAAGATCAGGTTGAGCAGGATGAACGGCGCCGGGTCGAAGCCCTTCCCGTTGAGCAGGCCGGTGAACGACGTCGAGAGGAAGTGGACGACGTGGTTGGCGAGGACCCAGCCGATGATCACGGCCGAGCTGACGACGAGGAAGGCGACCGTCCCCATCCCGCTGGCGACCGCCTCGGCGAAGCGCTCCATGAAGCTGTGGCGACCGGCGCCCTTGCCGCCCTTGTAGTGGGTGTGATGGCGCAGCGGGTCGGGCGCAGCCGGGAGCGTCTGCGGCGGCGGCTGCGCGGGAGCGTCGGTGGTCGGCATCTGCTGCCCTCCGGGGTCGGGTTCGCGTAACGCTCCGGCCTCGCCGGAGCTCCGCTGATCTTGGCGGAGATCGCCGACCCTCGCGACGGGCACGACCGGCGGCGAGGGGTCGAGTCCTGGGGTCGAAGGTGTACTGTCAGCGACGGCAGTCGACGAGGTACCGGAGACATCACGCGATCCAGGGGATTCAGCTCGGCAATCCGGGGAGCCGTGCTCGCAGGGACGGCGAGCGCGGTGGTGCTCGCCGGCGTGGCGGCCGCCCCGGCCCAGGCGTCGGCCAGCTCGCTGCGCCAGGTCAGAGCCGTCTACCGGAGCGTGCTCAGCGCCGAGTACTTCGGGCCGTCCTCAGCCGTCTGCGGGCGGCTCACCGCGACCGGGCGCGCGGCGTTCACGGCCGGCGGCGGGGGCTCGTGCGCGCAGGTCTTCGTCATCGAGCAGCGCGTCCTGCGCCACAGGGTCCCGGGAGTCGACGACTCCGGCTACACCCCGGCGCAGTGGCGGGAGGTCGTCGACCAGGTGATGGCCGCCCTGAAGGTCACCATCCACGGGACACGGGCGTCGGCGATCGGGCCGTCGGGGATCCCGGGGCGGACCGAGCTGGTCCACGCCGGCGGGCGCTGGCTGTTCACCAGCTTCCCGCCGACGATCCAGTCCTGACCCCGCCGGCGGCGAGCCGGCCGCCGAAGCGAAGCGTCAGAGCCGGTTGTCCTCGGCCCCGAGGGCGACGGTCGCGACGGCCGTCGTCAGGTGGTAGAGGATCAGCAACTGGATCAGGCCGAGCGACTCCGAGTGGCGGGTCTCGCCGTCGATCGTGAGCTCGCCGAGCCGCTCGGACCGCAGGTGGCTGGCGAAGTGCATCGCGTCCCAGATCGCCTCCTCGATCTCGAGCGCCCGAGCCCGGTCGAGCGAGCCGGGGATGCAGAGCAGGCGCTCGCCATCGCGGACCTCGGTCAACTTGATCCCGGAGTCGGCGTGGTCGGTGAACACGCCGAGATCCGGATGCGGGAGGCCGTCACGGAGCGTCAGCTCCGCGTCGAGCTGCGTCGGATCGCCCGTCTCCGGGGAGACGAACTGGCGCACGACGAGGTCGGCCCACCGCTCCTGCGGGCGGATGAACGACACCGAGTCGGGTTCCCGGCGTTCGAGCTCGGCCAGCACGTCCTCCTCCGCGTAGCCCCGCTTCGAGCAGTCCCGCTGGATCTTCCACTCCCGCCGGAGATCCTCGGGCGGGTCGAGGTAGACGCGGACGTCATACGCCGCGCGCATCTCCTCGTTGTGGTAGCCGAGCAGGCCCTCGATCACCATGAACCGGCCCGGCACGATGTACTCGGGCGGGCCGAACGTCCCGCCCGAATGGCCGTAGATCGGCTTGAGGATCGGCGCCCCGTCCCGGAGCAGGCTGAGGTGCTGGGCCATGATGTCGATGTAGTTGCAATCCGGGTTGAGCGGTGTGATCCCCAGCTCTGCCCGTTTTGCGCGGTCGTACCGGTGGTAGTCGTCGGTGCAGACGTGCGTCACCGTGTCGGCACCCAGCAGCTGTACGAGCCCCTTGCTGAGTGTCGTCTTTCCGGACGCCGAGTCGCCGACCACTCCCAGGATGACCGGACGTTCCTCTGCGCTCATGCGTCCTCCGATCGCTCTGCGGACAGCCCGTCACAGCCCCGGCGCGCGCAGCCGGTTCCGGACGTGCCAACTCTCTCGCCAACGTTCTATCACGCCGAGCGTTCCTTCAATCTATGAAGCTTGCAAGAAACGTCGCCGTCAGCCGGCTGGTCGCAGCGTACGCGCCGGCCAGGGACAGCTCCGCCGCAGGATGCAGGCGTCGCACTCCGGGCTGCGGGCGTGGCACGTGCGCCGGCCGTGGCGCAGGAGGTTGACGTGGAGCTCGAGCTCCTCGCCGGCCGCCGTCAGGCCGAGCATCGCGTCGTGGAGCTCGTCGAACGGTGCCCCCGGCCGGAACAGGCCGAGCCTCGTCCCGACCCGGGAGACGTGTGTGTCGACCGGGATGTCGGGGAGTCCGAAGGAGAACAGCAGCACGCAGGCGGCCGTCTTGCGCCCGACCCCCGGTAGCTCGCACAGTGCTCGGCGGCTCTCGGCGACCGGAGCGTCGCGCATCCAGTCGAGGCTCAGGGGGTCGCCGATCGCCTCGAGGATGGCCTGGATCCGTACCGACTTCACCTTCGAGATGCCGCCCGGCCGGATCGCCTCCTCGACCTCGGCGAGCGGGGCGTCGCGGACGGCTTCCCAGCTGGGAAAGCGCTCGCGCACGCGCAGGAACGCGACATCCCGGTTGCGGTCGTTCGTGCTCTGGCTGAGGACCGTCAAGATCAGCTCGTCGACCGGCCGCCCGTGCGGCGGCACCCGCGGCACGCCATAGCGGTCGCGCAGGCGGTCGCGGACCCGCCGGACACGAGCCCGGGTCGGTCTCCTCCAGATCTCCGCCGTCGCTCCCACCCCCGGTATCCTCGCGGCTTTGATGGCTGCGGTCGAGGAACACCACTCCGGGCCGCGGCGCTGATGGCCGCGGTCGAGGAACACCAGCCGGGACGGCGGGTCTGATGCCCGCGGTCGAGGAACACCACGCCGAGCTCGACGGGACGCAGATCTTCTGGCGCAGCGCGCCGCAGACCGGCACGCCGACGCTCTACGTCCACGGGACGCCGACCAACGCCGACGACTGGACGGCCTTCCTCGCGCTCGGTGGCGGCATCGCCCCCGACCTTCCGGGGTTCGGCAGATCCGGCAAGGCGAACACCTTCGACTACACGATCGCCGGGTACGGCCGCTTCGTCGAGGCCTTCCTCGACCTGCTCGAGGTCGACCGCCTCAACCTCGTCGTCCACGACTGGGGCGCCGTCGCCCTGACCTTCGCCGAGCGCTTCCCCGAGCGGGTGGCCCGGCTCGTCGTGATCGACGCCGTGCCCCTCCTGCCCGGCTACACGTGGCATCGCCTGGCCCGCGCGTGGCGGCGGTTCGGGGTCGGCGAGATCGTCATGGGCTCGATGCTCGAGCGGGTGATCCGCCGGATCTCCAAGGACGTCAACGCGACGCCGGGCGAGCTCCCCGAGGAGTACCTCCGGTCGTGGATCGATCACTTCGACGAAGGCACCCAGCGGGCGATCCTCAAGCTCCACCGCGATGGCTCGCCCGCCCGCCTGGCGGCCGCCGGCGAGCACCTCGACCGGATCGGAGCGCCGGCGCTAGTCGTCTGGGGCGAGCAGGATCCGTACGTCGGGCCGGAGTTCGCCGCTCGCTACGCCGACGCCCTCGGCGGCGAGGCCAACGTCGTCCTGCTCGAGGACGCCGGCCACATCCCGTGGCTCGACCGGCCGGACCTCGTCGAGCGGGTGGTCGAGTTCCTGGAAGCCCCCGAGTAGGCCCGCAGGCGTTGATCGGGCCCGCGCGCACGTCCGGGTCCGCCCGCCCCGTCGCATCCGCCGGCCCCGGCCGGTCCGGGCCCGCTCGGGCGGGCCGAGCTCCGTGGGTGGTGATCGGCGCCGTCGGGCTGGTCGCGGCGATCGCCGCCGCCTACCTGATCTCGGGGGTCTCGAGCGGGGATCTCGCGGCCGCGACCTACCGGGTCGGCTTCTTCGAGCGCAACGGCTTCGCCCCGTATGACGGCCAGTGGTACTCGGGCTACGACACGCTCGGCTACAGCATCCTGCTCGGCCCGATCGGCGCAGTGCTCGGCGTCCGTCCGCTGGCCTGCGTCGGCGCCGTGCTCGCGACCGCCTGCTTCGCCCGTCTCGTCGACCGGCCCCTCCCGGCAGCCTGGTTCGCGATCGGCGTCGGCGTCTCACTCGGGTCCGCCCGCGTCGCCTACACGCTCGGCCTCGGCTTCGGGCTCGCCGCCGTCCTCGCCGCCGCCCGCCGCCACCAGGCGCCAGCCGGCGTGCTCGCCGTCATCACGAGCCTGGCCAGCCCCCTCGCCGGCGCATTCCTCGGTCTCGTCGCGATCGCCGGCTGGCCCAGCGGCCCCAGCCGCTCCCGGCGCGCCGGACTGGCCGCCGCGGCCCTGATTCCCGTGGCGGCGCTCAGCCTGGCCTTCCCGACCGCGGGCTACGAGCCGTTCGCAGCCTCGAGTTTCTGGCCGGTGCTCGGCGCCAGCGGCCTGCTGGCGGTGATCGCGCCCCGGCTGCGACTCGGGCTTGCCCTCTACGGTCTGGCGCTCGTCGCCGCCTTCGTGATCCACACGCCGGTCGGCGGCAACGCCGCCCGCCTCGCGGCACTCTTCGCCGGGCCGATCGCCGCGGCCGAGCTCTGGCCGGCGCGCCGCGGCCTGCTCGGCCTGCTCGTTCTCCCGCTCGCCTACCTCCAGATCCAGGCCCCGATCCGCGACATCGTCTCGGCCGCCGGCGACCCGTCGATCGAGGCGTCCTACTTCGCGCCCCTCGAGCGCTTCCTCGCCGCCCAGCCGGGCCCGCCGTTCCGGGTCGAGGTTCCCTTCACGCGCGACCACTGGGAGGCCGCCCGGCTGGCCCCGCGATTTGCGATCGCCCGCGGGTGGGAGCGCCAGCTCGACGTCGCCGAGAACCCCCTCTTCTACGCTCCCCACCTCACCCCCGGCGCCTACCGGGCCTGGCTGGACGCCGACGCCGTCCGCTTCGTGGCGCTGCCCGACGCCCAGCTCGACTACTCGGCCCGCCAGGAGGCCGCACTGATCGAGGCCGGCCAGAATTACCTTCGTCCCGTCGCCCGGCTTTCGCACTGGCGGGTCTTCGCCGTCGGCGGCGCCCGGCCGCTCGCCGGCCCGCCGGCCCGCATGACCCGCCTCGCGGCCGCCTCCTTCCAGTTGCGCTTCTCGACGCCCGGGACCAGCGAGGTTCGCCTCCACTACACGAGCTACTGGACGAGCTCCGGCGCGTGTGTCTTTCGGGCGCCCGACGGCTTCACCGATGTCCGCGCTCCGACGGCCGGTCTGGTCGCCGTCACCGCACGTCTGCGAGCCGGCGGGTCGGCCTGCCGGGCGCGCTAGGATCATGGCTCTCCGATGCTGGTCCGTCTCCGTCCGATGCGGGCGCGCCTCCTGCCGCACGGCTGGTCGGACATCGTCCGCCAGTTTCTGCTGTTCGGCGCCGCCTACATGCTCTACCGCGTCGTCCGCGGGCTGGCTGACGCGCGGACGACAGCCGCCTTCAAGCACGCCCGCGAGCTGATCAACGTCGAGCAGACGCTCCACTTCTTCGTCGAGCCGAGCATTCAGGTCTGGGCGTCGAGCAGTCACTTCCTGATGGAGGTCACGACCTGGCTCTATCTCAACGCCCAGAGCACCGTCCTCGTCGGCGTCCTGCTCTACCTGTACATCGTCCACAACCGGAGCTTCTACTTCGTCCGCAACATGCTGCTGATCGCGATGGGGATCGCCCTCGTCGGCTACATCCTCTTCCCGACCGCACCCCCGCGCTTCCTCCCGGAGTTCGGCTTCTTCGACTCGGTCGCCGACCTGACCGGCGTTCCGGCGACCAGCGCCCCCGTCAACGCCCTCTTCAACCCGTACGCGGCGATCCCGTCGATGCACGTCGGCTTCGCCCTGATGCTCGGCTGGCCGCTCGCCCGGCTCGCCCGCTGGCGGATCGTCGCCGCGTTCTGGTACCTCTATCCCTTCGTGATCGCCTTCGTCACCATCGCCACGGCCAACCACTTCCTCTCCGACGCGATCCTCGGCGCCCTCACGGCGGGGATCTCCGCGCTCGCCGCCGGTCGGCTCGGTCGCCTCCGGCCACAGGCCTGGCGCTTCGTCCCCCGGGCGCCGGCCGCGCCGGCGATCGCCCCCGCCGGGATCGGCGGCTGCGCCACGTGAGCCGACCGGCGACCCCAGGGTCGGCCGGGTGACCCCGATCGAGACCCCGCAGCGCCCGCCCCGCCCCCGCCAGCGGGCGCCGCGCGCGCCGGGCGAGACCCGCGAGATCGTCCGCAGCAGGCTGATCGAGTCCCGCCTGACGCCGAACGCGATCTCCCTGACGGGGCTGTTCGGCAACGTCGTCGCCGCCGTGCTCGTCTGGGAGCGGCTCTTCTTCCTCGGCGGCGTCGCCTTCATCCTCGGCTCGATCATGGACACGCTCGACGGCCGCTACTCGCGGATGTCCGGCAAGGGGACCCCGTTCGGCGCCTTCCTCGACTCGACGCTCGATCGCTGCGAGGAGGGCATCGTCCTGACCGCCGTCGCCGCCTACTTCGCCCGCCAGGGCAACGTCGACGCGGTCGCCGCGGTCGTCGTCGCCGTGCTCGGCTCGCTGATGGTCTCCTACACGCGCGCCCGGGCCGAGGCGCTCGGCGTCGAGTGCAAGGTCGGCATCGCCACGCGCGCCGTCCGCGTCGTGATCCTCTCGGCCGGCCTCGTCTTCGCCAAGGGCGCCAGCCTCGGGTCATTCTCGCTGCTCGCGCCCGCCGTCTACGTGCTCGCCGCGCTCTCGGCGATCACCGTCGCCCAGCGGATCATCCACGTCAAGAAGGCGCTCGAGGCCCTCCCGGGCCCGGCGGCGTGAACCACTTACGGCACCGGCGGCGGCGCCTGCCGTGTAACCGAGAATCAGAGTCGGGTAGCTGTGGCTACCGCCTTCTAGAAGGGATCATCCACCCGTGAGCAACACCAACGGCAAGTCTCAGGCCACCAACGGGGCCGCCCGCTACCAATCCGACAAGGTCCGCGTCGCGATCGTCGGCGTCGGCAACTGCGCCAACAGCTTCGTCCAGGGCGTCCACTACTACCGGGACGCCGACCAGAACGTCCAGGTCCCCGGCCTGATGCACGTCGACCTCGGCGGCTACCACGTCTCGGACATCGAGTTCACCGCGGCCTTCGACATCGCGTCGACCAAGGTCGGCAAGGACCTCGGCGAGGCGATCTGGTCGGGCGAGAACAACACGATCAAGTTCGCGGATGTCCCGACCGACCTCGGCGTCCCCGTCCACCGGGGGATGACCCACGACGGCCTCGGTAAGTACCTCAAGCAGAAGATCGAGAAGGCGCCCGGCGAGACCGCCGACATCGTCGACATCCTCCGGCGGACGCACACCGACGTCGTCGTCTCATATCTGCCGGTCGGCTCCGAGCAGGCGACGAAGTGGTACGTCGAGCAGGTCCTCGAGGCCGGCTGCGGCTTCGTCAACTGCATCCCCGTCTTCATCGCCCGCGAGGACTACTGGGACAAGCGCTTCCAGAAGGCCGGCCTGCCGATCATCGGCGACGACATCAAGTCGCAGGTCGGCGCGACGATCGTCCACCGGACGCTCGCCCGCCTGTTCGCCGACCGCGGCGTGAAGATGATGCGCACGTCCCAGCTGAACGTCGGCGGGAACATGGACTTCTTCAACATGCTCGAGCGCGAGCGCCTCGAGTCGAAGAAGATCTCGAAGACGAACGCCGTGACCTCGATCATGGACCACAAGCTCCCGGCCGCCGACGTCCACGTCGGTCCGTCGGACTACGTCGAGTGGCTGACCGACCGCAAGTGGGCGCACATCCGCGTCGAGGGCCAGGCCTTCGGCGACGTGCCCTTGAATCTCGAGCTCAAGCTCGAGGTCTGGGACTCGCCGAACTCGGCGGGCATCGTGATCGACGCCGTCCGCTGCTGCAAGCTCGCGCTCAACAACGGCCTCTCAGGCCAGATCGACGGGCCGAGCTCCTACCTGATGAAGTCGCCCCACAACCAGCGGCCCGACGATCAGGCCCGCAAGGCGACCGAGGACTTCATCGCCCAGTACGCCGGTAAGCCCGGCGCCGCCCCGCCGGTCGCGACCGGCGAACCCGAGACCGCCGCCGCGCCCGATTGACCGCCTTCGGGCGCCGGCGCCCCCGCAGCCGGACGGGCCGGCGCGTTTGGTTCACGCCGTCCGGTCCGGCCGGCTAGGTTTACAGCGTAATCGGTGCGTCGACGGGAGCCCGGAATGCGTGATGCAGAGCGGACGAGCCGAGGATCGAGCCAGGGCGCGGGCCTCGTCGGTCCACGGCTCCGACCGCTGGCCGCCGCAGCCGTGGCCCTGGCGGCCCTGCTCGGTCTGGCGGCCACCGTGCGGGCGGGGTCCGTTGCCGACGCCGTGGGGACGATCGCGCTCTCGAGCGTCGTCTCGCCGGCGACGCTCGGCCTCGGCACCGGCTTCTCCGACACGGCGACACTCACGCCGCCGCCGGGCGGCCCGACGCCGAGCGGGACGATCACGTTCAGGGTGTACGGTCCGGCCGATCCCGGGTGTACCGGGCCCGTGCGGTTCAGCTCGACCAACACGCTCGCCGGCCTGAGCACCCCGTCGAGCGGGTTCACGCCACCGTCACTCGGTACGTACGAGGTGATCGCGATCTACAGCGGCGACGCGAGCTACGCGCCGGTGTCATCGACGTGCGGCGATCCCGCGGAGGTCGCGGTCGTCGGCCCCCGGCCGACCCTGACCGGCCTGAGCCCGAGCTCGGGTCCGGCCGGCGGACTCGACACGGTGACGATCACCGGGACCGACCTGACCGGAGCGAGCACCGTGAATTTCGGCAGCGTCCCGACCGCGGCCACGGTGATCAGCCCGACCGAGGTGATCGCGACCGCGCCGGCCGGCGCCGCAGGCCCCGTGAACGTGACCGTGACCACGCCGTTCGGGACGACCCCGGTAGTCGGGGCCGACGTGTACACCTACGCGCCGGCGACCGCCGCCGGTCTCCCGGCGACCCCGATCGTCTCGGGCATCCCCCAGCGTCCGCCGGTCGTCGAGACAGGTGCGGCGACGGCGGTCACGTCGACGACGGCAAAGCTCACCGGGACGGTCGATCCGGGCGGTCTCGCCGGCACGGCCCAGTTCGAGTACACCGTCCGGCTCCCGGGCGGCGCGTCGAGAACCGCCCGGACACCCGTGCGGTCGATCGGCCCGCTCGCCGGCCCGGTCACGGCCGAGGTCGCCGGCCTGCAACCCGAGCGCCGCTACCGCGTCCGCCTGCTCGCGACGGACGCCGCCGGCAGCACGGTCGGCGGGGCGACGAGCTTCGTCACGGTGACCGGCACCCCGGTCGGTCGGCCCCTCGTCGGCCAGACGTTCAGCGCGGCACCGATCAGCGGTCTCGTCGCCGTCCGGCTCCCCGGCGCCGGCCAGGCCGTGACCCAGCTGACCGCCGCCCGACACCTGCCGGTCGGCACGACGCTCGACACCCGCCACGGCGCAGTCCTGCTGACCACGGCGACGGCCGGCGGAGGCGAGCGGTCGGGCAGCTTCTCCGGGGGTACCTTCACCGTGTCGCAGGCGGCCGCCGGCGCCGGTGTTCCCGAGCTTCGACTGGTCCGCCCGAGCACGACCTCGAGGCTCTGCGCGGCGGGCGCCGGCCAGTCCCGTCCGGCGACCGTGCTCGGGCTGGTGCGCGCGATCGCCACCGGGCGCTTCGAGGTCCGTGGCCGCTACGGAGCCGCGTCGGGGAGCGGGGCGACCTGGACCACGAGCGATCGCTGCGACGGCCTGCTGACGTCGGTCGGCCAGGGTCTCGTCGAGGTCTCCGCACCCGCCGGCGGCCGGCGGGTCACCGTCCGCGCGGGAACGACGTACCTCGAAAAGGCGGCTTGATCGGCAGAGCGTCGCAGGCCGCTTCGCGCCGCCGAGGCGAGCCCCGCCGGCGACCCGAGTAGCGCTGCTCGACCTTTGGGGCACATGTCGTCGGCATGAGTGTTGAAAGCCGAGCAGCATGATCTGATCGACCTCGGCGGCCCGCAAATGAGCCGGCTCGACGAATGTTGCAGCAATCCGGCGGTCGTTCACGCCGCGACTGGCCGCCGGTGATCCGCAGGCCTCGCCGGCGCCGCCCCAGTCGTCGCGGAGACGTTCCCGACGGTTGCGCGGCGCCGCGAGTTGACACCCGCGGGCCAAATCTCATGAACTAGATCGACAATATGGATATAGCCCCCGAACAGACCAGATCCCGCCGCCGGCGCCTCGCGGGCGTGACCGCCATCCTGGTCGCGCTCGCGTCGGTCGGCGGAGCTCCGCTCGCCGCGCCGCGTCCGATGCCCGGCTGCCCGCAGGCGCCTCCGACGCCGTCCCACGAGCCGCCACCGCGACCACGGCCAAGTCGTCGACGGCAGGGGAGCAGGCCGCCCGGAAGAAGCCCGCGTCCGGCAGGCCCGCGAAGAAGAAGCCGGCGAGACGCCGCCGGCGCCGTCGGCGGTGCTGGTGACGTCGATCGAGGCTGCGGCCGCCGCGGGGGTGCCGGCGAGCAGAACGAACGCGGCCGCCCCTACGACCCACCGCCCGCGGTCGGGGCCCAGCCGGGAAACCGAAATGAAGAAGTTAACCAGTATCTCACCAATCTAGTGATCTTTGGCTATTCTTGCGTCGATGAGCCCGCCGGTCCCCGCTTCGAGTCCGCGCGACGCGGCCGAACCCGTGGCCAGCCGGCCGGCGGTCGATGTCGTGCTGCCGTTCCGTGGATCGGATGACGAGCTGCTCGCGGCCGCCGAGCGGCTCGCGGGCCTGCTGCTCCGGCCGGGGGACACCGCGACGATCGCCGACAACCGCCGCGGAGCCTCGGTTTCGCGGACGCTGCGGGGCGTGCGGATCGTCGGCGCCGGCGAGCTCCAGACGTCGTATCACGCGCGCAACCGGGGGGCGGCCGGCGGCAGCGCCCCGTGGCTGGTGTTCGTCGACGCCGACGTCTCGGTCAGCTTCGACCTGCTCGATCGCTACTTCGACCCGAGCCCGGACGACCGCGTCGGCGTTCTCGCCGGTGGCGTGGTCGACCGGCAGCCCGTCGGGGATCGCGGCTCGCTCGCCGAGCGGTACGCCTGGCGCAAGGCGTCGATGAGCCAGGACGTCACGCTCGCCGACAGCGCGTGGCCGTTCGCCCAGACCGCCAACGCCGCCGTTCGCCGGGCGGCCTTCGCCGAGGTCGGCGGGTTCCAGCCGGCGGTGCGCTCCGGCGGCGACGCCGACCTGTGCTTTCGCCTGCGGGCAGCCGGCTGGACGCTCGAGCGGCGCGAAGCCGCCCTCGTGTCGCACCGGGCGCGGCCGACGGTCGCCCGGATGCTCGCCCAACGCGCACGCCACGGAGCCGGCGCCGGGTGGCTGTCGCGCCGCTGGCCGGGCGCCCTGCCGCGCCGCCGCTGGTCCGGTCTGGCCTGGTGGAGCGTGCGCCGTGCCGGCACCGGCCTCGCGGCCGCGGCTCGCGGCGATCGAGACGAGGCGGTCGTCGGGCTGCTCGACGGCCCCGCCGTCTGGGCGTTCGAGCTCGGCCGGCTCGTGCCCAATCGACCGCTGCCGCGGTTCGGCGGACGAGTGGCGCTGCGCTGTGAGCCCCAGCTGGGCCTGACGCCGACGAGCTCGGGTGGGGGGCCCGCACTCGGCCCGGCGCCGACGAGATCCGGCGGGACGCCGCGGACGACCTGACTCGCGCCGGGCTCGGCCCGGCCGCGACGGCGAACGGCGAGGATGGCTGGGCCACCGCCACCGCCTCGCCAGTCGGCCACGCGCACGGCGCCCCTCGCGCCCCCGACCCGAGACCGGGGGAATCGGGGGGCGCCGTGCGCAGCGGGTCTCAGCCGCCGTTGAGCAGGCCGCCCGAGCCGAACAGCTCCTTCGCGCCACTCCCATCAGGTCGTCTGCGGGCTCTGCGGCCCGCCCTGCTCCGAATACTCACATATTTCGGATCAATTTTATGAAGAAGGCGTCATTTCGAGATCAACCCCGTCGCCTTGACCGTCGCGAGGACCTTGCTCGCGGTGAACGGCTTGTCGAACGCCCCGCTCGGGTTGATCGCGTAGCCCGGCGAGTTGAGGATCGTCGCGACCGCCGCGGCGTGCCGGGCCTCGACCGTGATGATCGACAGGACGGCCGCCGCGACGGCCGGATTCCTCAGGTTCGGCGCCTGCCCGGCGTAGGCGTGGACGCCGGTGTTCTCGAGCGCGAACGCCGTCTCGAGGAAGCTCGTCACGACGGAACCTGGCTCGGACGTGCCCACTGGGGGACCGGCGCCAACCGCGACGCGAAGGCCCTGATCGCCCGGCTCGCGTTCGGCAGCCTGGGCCTCGAGCGGCTCGGCGCCTATGCCGACGTGCGCAACCTCCGGTCGCAGGC
>DASZKP010000034.1:0-4765 GCA_035553395.1 Solirubrobacteraceae bacterium
CGCCAACCTCGTCCAGGGCGACGGCTTCGTGATTCGCGCAGCGGCGCTGGACGACATCGCCTCCAAGGAGTGGGCGAATCGCGCGAAGGACCGCGAAGCGCTGCCCGAGCTGTACGCGCTGCGCGCAGCCAGACTGGCGGCTGAGCACCGTCAGCGTCCCGGCTGACAGCTCCTGCGCGACGTCACGACGTGCGCCTGACCCCGTTCCTGGACCTCTCTGGCCATCGGCCGCTGGCCGATCCCGCTGGGGGATCGGCATGCGGGACGCCTGTTCGCTGCTCAGTTCCAGCCAACCAAGCGTTATTACCGCCTGCTCGCCAATAAGCTCAGCCCGATGCCTCTGCGTCGCCATCCCGTACCGCGTGCCCAGGAGACGATCCTGCGGTCCGCGACCGGGCCGCAGCTCGTGAAGGCACGAACCCTCGCGGAACGCGACGCATGCAACGAGCACCTGAACGCAGAGGAGCGGGTGGACGCCGCTGCCTGGTGTGAGCTCCTCAACCATGAGATCGCTCGCCGCGTAGGAGACGATGCTCCCGAGGCGATCTTCATGCTCTGAGAAGCCGCGCATGTCCCGGCCGACGAGCCCCAGCGCACCCTACACTCAGCGCCGACCCAATGACGATCCCGTGCGGTGACGACGCCGCTGGCGTCCGGGCCAGCAAGGCGCCTCAGCGACGCCGGCCGTCAGCAAGCGTGACAGACTCGGAACCGCGATGAGTCCTCTCAACGACCGACCGATTCGGTCTTTCTCGCAGTGCTTTGCCGCCGACTGGCGAGCGTCAGCCGGGCGCCGGTGGCGTTGGCGTCGCGTCGGGGATCGAGTTAGGCTCGTTCTACGATGACCGTCGTGTTCGATGTGCTGCGGATCGCGGCCGTGGCGCTGCTCCTCACGGCCCCTTGGGACTTATGCGATGAAGCTGAACCGTCGGAACGCAAGCGTTTTTGACGAGCGACATCGGCTCAAACCAGCCTGGGCGGCGGGTGCCTTGATCCTCGTGCTCATCATGGTTGGGTACGTGATTTCGCTCGTAGACCAGTAGCGTGCCGCCTTCGTAGGGACTCGGCACTTCCGGGAGAGCGGACCGCCAGTCTCCTTGCGGCCTGCGACTCGGACCCACGCACTGGGCCTAGTCGCGGTAGAGGGCGAGTAGTCGCGCTCGGCCTTCTTGAGGTCGACGAAGACGACATCACTCTCGGCCGTCGGGACCCCACAGGCCTTGGCCGAGGCGATCACGCAGTACCTGGCCGCGTCCGGCTGACCCGCCGGACAGGCCGACGGCGCCCGGCTGACCCGCCCGACAGGCCGACGGCGACCGGCTGAGCGCTCCAGCCAGGCCCGCGGCGCGTAACCCCGCGGCGCTCAGCCGCGCACGAAGGCGAGCTCGGCGTACGCCGTCTGCGGCTGCCCGTCCCGATCGCCGGCCTTCGCCGTGACGATCAGCTCGAAGCGGCGCCGCGGGCGTGGCCGGGCGGAGGCGGCGCTCGCCGGGAGGACGCGGAGCGCCGTTGTCGCCGCGGCCGTCAGCCGCACCGGGCCGCTGACGCTGCCCGCCGCGTTCGTGGCCAGCGCGAGCCGCGGCAGCTTCAGGCGGCGGCCGGCCGTGACGATCGTCGCGGTCACGCCGGTGCGACAGGCCGACGGGCAGCTGACCCCGACGACGATCCGGGCCGGCCCCCGCGACGCCGGACCGCGCTCGATCGCGACGGCGAGACGACCTTCGGGAGCCGGAACGCTGACGCCGTGCGCGCGGGACGGCGGGGACGGCGGGTCGTCCTGGACGAGCGTCGCCGGGCTACCGTCGAGCTGCCACCACGTCGGCGGCGGCGGTCCGGAGAGATCCGACGCGCTGTCGAGGGGCGCGACCGGCTGCGGGAGGAGGTCGGCGATCGCTGCCGGGCTGGGTGGCGCACCGGCCGGAGCGGCGTCGAGCAGCGGGCCGTCGGCCGAGAAGTACGGCGGCGCGGCGGTCGACGAGACGTCGTTCCAGGTGGTCGTCGCGTTTCCGAACGGGTCGAGGCTGACCTCACCGGGTTGCGCGTCGTACGACGACGCGTCTGTCTGCGGCGTGGGGATCTCCTCGGGGGCGTCGAACCCGCCGAACGGCGCGCGGCGGCGCGCGACGAGCTGACCCGAGCAACACGGCGTGTAGATCACGACGGCGTCGCCGCGGGCGTTCATCGCGAGCGCCGGAGTCGAGTCCGACCACTCGTCAGCGAGCGGCTCGGCAGCCGTGAAGATGCCGAGCGCGGTCGAGCCGGACACGACGACCGGCGGCTCCATCCCGAAGCCGCCTTCCTCTTGGACGGCCGGCGTGGCGACGAGGATGACCTCGCCGAGCGCGCTTACCGCGAGCGCCGGAGCCTGCCCGTTCCAGGTCTCGATGCCGAGCGCCTGCGGCGGGCCGAAGCTGCCCGAGGGTCCAAGGAACGCTGCCTCGACGGCGGCGACGGTGTTCAGGGCGCCACCCTCCTCCCAGACGGCGACCGCCCGGCCGGCCGCGTCGATCCCGACGAGCGGCTCCGGCCCCTGCGGATCGACGTCCGGCGCTCCGAGCGCCTGCGCGGGCGCCCACGCCCCCGACTCGCCCGCGGCGCGGACGGCGACGTCGGCCGAGCCGCCCTGCGTGTAGGCGACGACGACCTCGCCGCTGTCGTCGATCGCGACCGAACCCGGGATCTCCGCGTCGGCGCCACCCGACGGCGCAACCTCCGCCGGCGCGCCGAACACGCCCCCCGGGGGCCGGACCGAGACATCGACGCGCTGGCCGTCCGGGTCGCCGGCGAGGTAGGCGACGGCCGCCCAGCCGGCCGGACTGACCGCGAGGCGGGGCCCATCCGCGCCCCAGGACGCCGTCGTGCTCGCCGGGAACGACGCCGCCGGCGCGAAGATCCCCTGCGGGGCCCGCTCGCTGACATCGACGGCGCCAGACGTCTCGTCCCACCAGGCGGCGAGCGCCTCGCCCGCGGCGTCGCTTGCGAGCGTCGGCAACGCCCCCGGGTCCGGGCTGAGGACCTGTTCGCCGCTGAGCGCTCCGGACGCGTCGGCGGTCTGCGCGACGAGCTCGGACGCATACCCGACCTGGTAAACCCAGACGGTGCCGCCGGCACCCAGCGAGGCGCTGACAGGAGACGACGAGACCCCCTCGCCCGGCGGCGTGAGCGCCGACGCCGGCCCCCACGTCCGCGCCGCGCCGGCGACCGGCAGCAGCAGCATCGCAACCCCGGCGCTCGCCAGCGCCCGCGCGAGAGATCCCATCGAAATCGAATCGACACCTCCGCCCATCGCCTTGAGCAGCGCGGGTCGCCTGCTGGCTCGCGGCCTCCCGGAAGCCCGGTCAGCCGCGGGGTCCGTGCAGCGTGACGGAGCGCCCGCCAGCGATCGGTCCACTCGGAACGCCCGTCGGAATCGACGCCAGACACCGCTGGAACGCCGCCGCGACCCGCACCGCGTGAGCGTTCGCGAGCTCGGCCCGCTCACCGGCCAAGAGGGGTCTGTCTAGCAGTGGAGCAGAAGTGTGGGTTTTGTCAGAACGCCAGCCCGGCGCGGCCCCGGGCACACTCGGCGCCGGGCGGGAATCGGCACAGTAGCTCGCCGCGGCGCGGCGCTGAGCACCGAGCCGCGGAGTGCTGACCGCTCCGGATGCCGAACCCCAGCCGGACGCCCAGCGCCGTCCCGCAGACGATCCTCAGCTGGGACAGCAGCGCGAGGAACCCGCCGCTCCATTTGGCGCAACGCAGGCGTCTCGAACGGTGCGGGACTAGGGTCTCGGCTGTGGGCTACGAGGCACGACCGGTCGCGGTGGATCCGATCCGCAGAGGCGTTTGGGCGACGCTCCGGGTGGAGGTCGTCCGCTCAGAGGACGGCGCCGTTGTCGGCTCCTACGAGCGCAACTACCCGTCGTTGCTCCGAACGTTCTTTCCGTTCGCGCGCGGCGGCAGAGAGTTCGCCCTGTACTCAACGGACTACACGGCGACGCGAGTGATGGAGCTGCCGTCGTGCGTGGATCTCGGCGGCGAGGAGCGCTCGCCGGGTGGCTTCTGCCCGGTGGAGTACTTCGTCCCGACCGATGCTGACTCGGGCGATGCCCTGGATGTGGGCTTCGTCGCTGGTTGCATCTGGGGCGACGACTCATCGTGGAAGCTCCAGGCGCTCAATCTCAGTCGGGTGGAAGAGGGTTGTCTTGCTCGCGACGAGCGTTTCGGCTACGTGGAACTGCCGGACAAGGCCAGCCTTTCCGACGTGCTCGTTGTGAGACGCCACGACTCGAGCGCCGATTTCGGTGGCTACTGGGTCGAGGTGGAGGCGTCGCTGAAGTTCCAACTCGACACGGGTGAGCAACTGCGCTCATACGACGTGTAGGCCGTGCACCTCGCGAGCGAACGCGTGGCCGTGTTTCGCGTGGCCTGTCCGGCCGGCCCTTGCGACCGAACCGTCGGGCTCCACTCGTCCCGTAGCCGGATCCCCAGCCGGAACAGCGTTGACAAGGCGCCTTGACGGGATGCTCAGACAAGGTAGCCTTGTCTGAGTGGAGATCGCGGACAGCGCGCGAAAACATGGAATTCGAGACGGAGACATCCGGCACGCAATCCGCCAGCCCTTGCGCGTCGTGCCCGGCAGTGGCAGAGACCTCGTCATCGCAGCCGACCGGTCGGGCCAGCTACTCGTGGTCGTCGTGCTCGATGACGACCCGACGAGGAGCCGATCGTTATCCACGCGATGCCGCTCCGCCCCAAGTTCCATCGCTACCTGAGGTGACCCCCA
>DASZKP010000035.1:0-1712 GCA_035553395.1 Solirubrobacteraceae bacterium
TCCCCGAGCGCGAGTCGGCCGCCGGCCCCGTATCGGCTCGTCTACGACGGCCGCTGGTACCAGGTCTGGCAGCGACCGGTGTCGCTGCGGCGCCCGATCATCGACAGCCTCCCGCTCGGCGATTCGATCGACCCGACGGGCGTTCCCGCGTGCAGCGACGTCTTGCACCTTGCCCGTGAGGCCGGACCCGGTGGGCTGCTCGCCGCGGTCGCGCGACCGGCGCCGGCCGTGATCTCGGTCAGCTCGCCGCTCCCGAGCGGCGACACGACCGCGCACTTCGCGACCACTCACGGCGGCCTGTACGAGGTCTGGCTCGGGGGTTCGTTCTCCCGGCGCCTGACGACCTCGGTCGACGGCGTGACGATCGGCTCCTCACGCGAGGTGCTGAACGAGCCCGGTGAATGGACGCCGCTGGGGGCGGCCCGGCTCGGGGCCTCCGAACACCGGATCACGCTCAGCTACGGCGACTCGCAGCTCTATCCGGGCAGCGGTGGCGGCGGCCGCGCAGGACCATTCCTCCCCGTCGGTCCGCTCGCCGTGACGCCGGTAACCCACTCGCTACCGGTGACCTACCTCGCCCCCGCCGACGCCCGCGCGCTCTGCGGCAAGCCGTGGGACTGGGTCGAGGCGCTCGGCTCGTAGAGGGTCCGCTCGGCCCCAGTCCGCGAGGCCACGCAAACGCGATCGGGCCGCCTCACCCTCCCTCGCGAGGGTGAGGCGGCCCGGATCAACCCGTAGAGCGGCTACTCCTCGTCGGAGGCCTCCCCGGCGTCCGGGATGTCGAGGTCGGCCAGCTCCTCGGCGAAGCCCATCGTCGAGCCGCCGTTGCCGATGTGCTCGAGGTCGGCCAGATCCTGATCCATGCCTCCGACCGAGAAGCCACTGAGCGTGTCGCCATCGGTCAGCCCGAGCTCGGCGGCGAGCTCGTCGTGGTCGAGCAGTCCGGCCTCGTCGATCCCGCGCGGGAGCGGCTCGGCCGGCTCGATCTCGATCCGGCGGTAGCGCTTGAGCCCGGTTGCGGCCGGGATCAGCTTGCCGATGATCACGTTCTCCTTGAGCCCGTTGAGCCGGTCGATCTTGCCCTCGAGCGCCGCATCCGTCAGGACCTTGGTCGTCTCCTGGAACGAGGCCGCCGACAGGAACGAGTCCGTGTTCAGCGACGCCTTCGTGATCCCGAGGATGATCTCCTCGGCCTGGGCACCCTCGCCCTTGGCGTCGAGCACCGCCTGGTTGATCTTGGCGTACTCGTACCGGTCGACGAACTGGCCGGGAAGCAGGTCGGTGTCGCCCTTCTGGTCGACCCGCACCTTCTTCATCATCTGGCGCACGATCAGTTCGATGTGCTTGTCGTTGATGTCGACGCCCTGGGACTTGTAGACCTCCTGGACCTCGCGGACGAGGTACAGCTCGGTTTCGGTCCGTCCCCGGATCGCCAGCAGCTCGTGCGGATACAGCGAGCCCTCGTTGAGCTGCGTACCCGACTCGATCTTCTGGCCCTCATCGACGTACAGCCGTGTCCGGCGCGGGAACGTGTGGCGATGCTCCTCGCCGCCGTCGTCGGTGATCACGGCCGTGACCGCCCTGTCGGACTCCTCGATCGAGACCTTCCCGCCGACCTCGGCGATCTTCGCGAGGCCCTTCGGCTTGCGCGCCTCGAACAGCTCCACGACGCGCGGCAGGCCGTGCGTGATGTCCGCGCCGGCGACGCCGCC
>DASZKP010000036.1:0-3990 GCA_035553395.1 Solirubrobacteraceae bacterium
GCAGTCGATCACCTATAAGACGGCGACGCTCGCCGCTTCGGTCAATCCCGGCGAGCTGCCGACCAGCTACTACTTCGAGTTCGGCCTGACGGTTGCCTACGGGAGCCGAACCCCGGCGGCGCGCCTCGCCGCCGGCGGCGCCACCGTCAAGGTAACCGCCGCCCTGACCGGACTCCGGGCCAGGACGCGCTACCACTTCCGTTTTGTCGCGACCAACCTGCTCGGGACGACTTCCGGCGCCGACACCGCATTCACGACTGCCGCCGCTCCGGCGGTCGTCAAGCCCAAGCCCGTGGTCAAGCCCAAGCCCGTGGTCAAGCCGAAGCCTCCCGTCGTCAGGACGGGCGCGGCGAGCGCGCTCACCTATCAGTCTGCTGCGTTGCGCGGAGCCGTCTACCCAAGCGGCCAGCCGACTACGTACTTCTTCGAATACGGCCCGTCGGCGAAGTACGGCCACGAGAGCGCGGTGGCCGCGCTCCCGGCGGGCACCCGCACCGTCACCGTGACCGGGGCGCTCAGCGGGCTCGTGCCGGTGACCAAGTACCACTATCGCCTCGTCGCGGTCAACGCGGCCGGGACGGCGCTCGGGTCGGATGCGACGTTCACGACTGCGGCGATCCCGCTGGCGCTCGCGATCGCCGCGCTGCCCAGCCCGGCGACGTTCGGCGGGCCGGTGAGCATCGTCGGCGCCCTCAGCGGCACCGGGGCGCCCGGTCGTGCGGTGATCCTCCAGCAGAATCCCTTCCCCTTCACCGCGGGCTTCCAGAGTCTCGGCAACCCCGAGTTGGCCGCGAGCACCGGGGCGTTCCGCTTCGACCTGCTCTCGGTGGCGGTGACCACGCAGTTCCGCGTAGTCAGCGCAGGATCGAGCGGACCGGTGCTCAGCCCGACGCTGACCGAGTACGTCGCCCTCGCCGTGACGATGCACACGACCAGCCACCGCACACGCACCGGGTCCTACAGCCTGCACTTCTCCGGCGTGATCGCTCCAGCCGAGGCGGGCGCGCGCGTTTCGCTACAGCGACTGGCTGCGGGCCGGTGGGCGCGCGTCGCGTCGACCAGCGCCCGAGCGTCGTCCGCGGGGCAGTCGACGTACTCGACGACGCTCCGCCGCCGCCATGGCGGCTTCTTCCGGGTCCGCGTGACGCCCGTCGAGGGCGGCCATGTGGCCGGCATCGGCCCCGCCCGCTTGGTCCACGCGCACTGAGGCCCACAGGGTCCGAGGGGCGG
Organism: Solirubrobacteraceae bacterium; assembly: GCA_035553395.1. GTDB lineage: Bacteria > Actinomycetota > Thermoleophilia > Solirubrobacterales > Solirubrobacteraceae > Palsa-513. The sequence continues at coordinate 1,231 of DASZKP010000036.1, forward strand.
CGACGCCGTGGTCTGCGACGGTCTGGTGCTGACACCCGAATGCGGGCGGCTGACGGTTCGGGAAGAATGTCGCCACAACCAACGGGGGAGTGGGAATGGGCGGAGTGCGAGTGCGCGCGAGGGTGCGGGTTTGTGGAATGGGCCTTGCCGCGTGTCTGCTGGCCCTGATCGGCCTGCTGGGCGCGGCGGCCGTTGCGCCGGCGAAGGTACTGCTGGTCGGCAGCTACCACGGGACGACCGGCGGCTACACGTCGGTCCAGGCCGCCGTCGACGCCGCCCACCCGGGAGACTGGATCCTCGTCGGGCCGGGTGACTACAAGGAGCCCGGGAATCGGGTTCCGGCCGGGGCGGCCGGCGACGACCGGGCGGGTGCTGCCGTCCTCGTCACGACGCCGGACCTGCGGATCCGGGGAATGAATCGCAACACGGTCGTGATCGACGGCACGAAGCCCGGAACGCCCGAGTGCAGTGCAGCCGGGTCCGACCAGGACTTCGGCGCGTTGGATCCGTCGGGCAAGCCGATGGGGCGTAACGGGATCGTCGTCTACAAGGCCTCGGGCACGGTCATCGAGAACCTCTCGGCCTGCAACTTCCTGACCGGCGCCGAGGCCGGCGGCGACGCAATCTGGTGGGACGGCGGCGGCGCGACGGGAACGCAGCAGCTCGGCCGGTTCTGGGGCTCCTACCTCAACGCGACGTCGACCTATTACGCGAGCGCCGACGGACCGCTCGCCTCCTACGGGGTCTACGCCTCGAACGTCTACGGCCCGGGGACGATCACCAAGGCCTACGCGAGCAACATGGGCGACTCCGGTCTCTACGTCGGCGCGTGCCCGGACCTGCAACGTCACGCTCAACCACACCCACGCCGAGTTCAACGACGTCGGCTACTCGGGGACGAACTCCGGCGGCCACCTCGTGATCGAGAACTCCGAGTTCAACGACAACCAGTCGGGCGTCGTGACGAACTCGGCCAACGACGACGACGCGCCTTCCCCGCAGGACGGCGCGTGTCCGGGCGGCGAGACAGGGCCGACCGGGAGCCGGTCGTGCTGGCTCTTCGAGCACAACTACGTCCACGACAACAACAACGCCAACGCCCCGTCGTTCGGGTTCGCGGCCCTCGCCCCCGTCGGAACGGGCGTCGTGATCGCCGGCGGTCGCAACGACACCGTGCTCCACAACGTGGTCACCGGCAACGGCGCCTGGGGCATCCTGACGATCCCGTTCCCGGACATCGGCAATCCGCCGGCGGTCGCGAGCTGCGGGGGCGGCATCCACCTTCCCCTCGGCGGCCTGCTCGGCGACCAGTCGTTCTGCTACTACGACGACTTCGGCAACGAGATCGCCGACAACGCGGTCAGCGGCAACGGGTCGTTCGCCAACCTGACCAATGGCGACCTCGCCGAGGCGTCGAATCCCGAGGACCCGGGAAACTGCTGGTTTGGCAACGAGCGTCCGGCCGGGCAGGGCCAGGCGAGCACGGCTCCCCCACTCCTCCAGCTGACCCACGGCGTCTGCGGGATTCCGAACCTCGGCGCGGCGTTCGTCAGCCCGCTCGGCCTCAACGTGATCTGCGACTCCCAGTTCCTCGCGACGCTGATCCCGGGCGTCTCCTGCCCGACCGTGCCAAGCCTGCTCGGGCTGCCTGGTCTGTTCAACTACCCACGGGCGACGAAGGTCGTGCTGCCGCCGATGCCCGCTCAGCCGACGATGGCCAACCCCTGCTCGGGCGTGCCGGCCAACCCGTGGTGCGCCAAGCCGGCCCGCGACCAGCATCATCCGACCGTCAGCCCGGATCCAATGCCGAACCGCGATCGTTGATGTAGTCTTACATCATGATTCGGACGCAGATCTCCCTGACGGAGGCCGAGCGGCGGGCCCTGCAGATCGAGTCGACCCGGACGGGCCGGTCGATGTCGGCCCTGATCCGAGAGGCGATCGAGACCGCCTACGCGCCGGAGCGCTCGATTGAAGATGATCTGACGGCGATGCGCCGAGGTTTCGGGACCTGGGAGGATCGTGACCTCGACGGGGCAGCCTGGGTAGACCAGGTACGAACAGGCACCCGGCTGATCCCGGGCCTGTGAACGCCCTCGTCGACACATCGGTCCTGATCGACTACCTCCGCGGCCACGAAGGTGCGGCGGGCGTACTGGAGACCGAGCGGTCGGCGGGGCCGCTGCACGCGAGCGAGATCACCAGGCTTGAGGTACTCGCTGGGATGCGGCCGGCTGAGGAGGCAGGGACCCGAGCACTGCTCTCGACGCTGATCTGGCACACGGTGGACGCCGACGTGGCAGAGCAAGCCGGGGAGCTCGGCCGGCGGTGGCTTCGCAGCCACCCTACGATCGACGGCGCCGACCTCGCAATCGCCGCCACGACCATCCTCAACGGGTCCCGGCTGCTGACTCGCAACGTCCGCCACTTCCCGATGTTCGCGCAGCTGAGCCAACCGTACTGACGCGCCATGGCACGCCGCCCGCCGGCCCTCGCTGGGTTGCCCTGCCCCCGGCGGCCCTCGATGCCGGGTTGCCCTGCCCGGCGGGCGGCTGACCTCGGTGTCCGGCCGGGCCTTCAGGCGGGTGACCGACGTCACAGGGAGACCGTCTGGGCGTCGAGCCGACCGGCCCGCCAGGCCGTGAGGATGCCGATGCCGATCGCGAGATCCTGGATCGCGAGCCCGGTCGAGTCGAACATCGTGATCGCGTCCGAACCGGCGCGTCCAGGGTGCTCGCCGGCGAGCACGGCGCCCAGCGA
>DASZKP010000037.1:0-7879 GCA_035553395.1 Solirubrobacteraceae bacterium
TGCAGCACCTGGCCCATCACGACGTGTTCGACCTGCTCCGGCTCGACATTCGCGCGCTCCAGAGCAGCCTCGATCGCCGTTGCGCCGAGCTGTGTGGCGTCAATCGTGGACAGGCCACCGCCCATCTTGCCGATCGGTGTACGGGCGGCGCCGAGGATCACTGTCTTGGCCATGAGGGCGGTTCTCTCCTGTGGTCGATGCGAACGGGCGGAAGATCGAGAATGGTAGTGGACCGCCTGGGGCCATCCGTGGTCCCGCCGGCCGGCCGGACCGCCGCTATCGTCACCGCCGATGGAGGTCACAACCCTCGCCCGCCGGCCCGGCCCGGCAGACGCCGACACCGTCGCGGTCGCGATCTTCGAGGGCGAGGACGCGCCGGCGGGCGCTCCCTCCGAGGCCGGTGCCCTGATCGCATCAGGCGAGGCCCGGGCGTCGCGCGGCGCGATCGCACTGGCCCGCGAGAACGCTCAGCGCTGGCTGCTCGTCGGACTCGGCAAGCGCGAGGAGCTGTCACCCGAGCGGGCGCGCGTGGCGGCCTCTGAGGCGGTGCGCCGGGCACGCGAGCTGTCCGCGCGAAAGCTCTGCTGGCTGCTGCCCGAGGGCGGCGACGGGTCGCTGGCCGGAGCGCTGGTGGAGGGCACGCTGCTCGGCGACTACCGCTTCGAGCGCTTCAAGTCGAAGGCCGGCGAGGACGACCCCGAGGCGGCGCGGCTCGAGCAGCTGGCGATCGCCGGGCCGGCGGCGATCGAGCAGGCCGTGACCGACGCCGCGATCGTCGCCGGGCTACGACGGTCCCACGCTCGGCTTCGTCGGCAAGGCCGTGACCTTCGACAGCGGTGGCATCTCCCTGAAGCCGGGGTCGAAGATGTCGGAGATGAAGTTCGACATGTCCGGCGGTGCAGCGGCGCTGGAGGCGACCGCGGCGATCGCCCGCCTCGGCCTGCCCGTCAAGCTGGTGACGGTGATCGGAGCGACCGAGAACCTTCCGAGCGGGAGGGCGATCAAGCCCGGGGACATCGTCACAGCAGCCAATGGCAAGACGATCGAGATCAACAACACCGACGCCGAGGGCCGCCTCGTGCTGGCCGACTGCCTGGCCCATGCGGTGGCCGAGGGCGCCGAGCGGGTCGTCGACCTGGCGACGCTGACGGGAGCGATCATCGTCGGCCTGGGATCGACGTTCGCCGGGATGATGAGCAACGACGACGACTGGGCGAAGACCGTCGAGGACGCCGGTAAGGCGACCGGCGAGCTCGTCTGGCGGATGCCGTTCCACGCGGAGTTCGCCGAGCTGATCAAGGGGAAGTACGCGGACATCGACAACGCGCCGGAGGTCCGCAAGGCCGGGTCGATCACGGCCGCGGAGTTCCTCAAGCGGTTCGTCGGCGACACGCCGTGGGCCCACCTCGACATTGCCGGAACTGCCTGGAACCTGGGTCGCAGCTACGCCGAAAAGGGCGGCTCGGGGTTTGGCGTGCGACTGCTCGTGGAGTTGGCTCTGTCGCACTCGCGGTAAGGGGCGGCGGCGGGCGCGTTCGCCTGCGTCCGGGCCTGCGCCGCCTGGCTCGCTTGGCCGTGGCTGCGGGTGGAGGCGGCCGGCGGATAGCCGCTCGGGGGCGGCTGCGGCGCCGAACGCAGGCGAACCTGCCTTCCGCGCACTACGCCGGTGCCGGAGCCACCGCCCGGCAGCCGACGCAATCCCCCGCCGGGGTGAGGTGATTGCCGGCTGCGGGGGAAAGGAGGCGGCACCCGGGGTGCGGTTGGGCCGGTTGGGTCGGTGCGCTTGGGGTCTGGGTCGCGCTGCCGGGCGTCGGGGGAATGCCCGGGCGCGCATCGGGCATTGATGTGACTGGGGCCGGGCCGAGTTACATATATCTGCTTCTGTGACGCGTCTCACACTCGGCGCGTCGGGCGTCGGTTACGTTTGATCTGTGGGCCGGCCGGGTCACAGGTCAGCCTCACGCAGTGGGTCTCCGCGACAGACAAGCGGCGACCTGGCGCCCACACACATTTCGATGACAACACCGCCCGGAGTCACCATGAGCACGTACACCATCATCTCGAGCGACCACCTCCGTCAGGCACTGCGGAGCTTCTCGACCGGTGTCACGATCGTCACGTCCTCCGGCGAGGCGCCGGCATGCGGGGTGACTGTGAGTGCGTTCACGTCCCTGTCACTCGACCCGCCGCTCGTGCTCGTCTGCCTGAACGCCGAGTCGCCGGCCGTGGGGACGATCGCCCGCAACGGAGTGTTCGCGGTCAACGTGCTCAGCGCCGACCAGGAGCCGCTCGCCCGCCGCTTCGCGTCGCCGACCCGGCCGCGGGGAGCCGACGCGTTCGAGGGGGTGGCCCACTCGTCGTGCCCTGGCCGAGCCCCGATCATCGACGGCGTCGCCTGCTGGCTTGACTGCCGATTGACCGACGTCCACGTCGCCGGGGACCACGTGATCGTGATCGGCCGGGTCGTCGACTTCGCCGGCGACGCGACCCGCGAGCCGCTCGTCTTCCACGCCGGCCGCTACAGCGTCGTGCGCGACCCCGACGAGCGTCGGGCGCCGGCCTCCTCCACTTCCCTGTCACCCACCTGCTTCGCGGAAGGGAGGTGACACCAATGAAGAAGTTCTCCGTTCGCAAGCTCGAGACGGTCAAGACCACCGCAGCGCTGTACGGCTTCCACTGCGTCGCCGTCAAGGCGTAGTGCCAGACCGCGCCCACCGGCGGGAGCCATGGCTCCCGCCGGGCCGCGGCCATTTGAAAGGAATCGCCACCAGATGACCCAGTTCCCGCTCGACGCGCGTGTCGCGGTCACCGCGATCACCCATCGACGTGAAGGCAGCAGCGTCACGATCGGTGACCTCGACCGGCAGGTCTTCCTGACGATCCCGGTCGAGGCGATGGACATCCTGAGTGCACTCGCGGACGGCGCGACGGTCGGCGAGGCCGTGCGACGCTACGAGGACAAACACGCCGAGACGCCGGATATCGAGGACTTCCTGGCGGTGCTCGCCGACGAGGGCTTCGTCCGGCCGTGGGACACGGCAGAGCCACCGCCGACGACCGCGGCCGGTGCGAGGCAGACGCTTGCATGGATCTCACCGGCCGTCGCCCGGCGCCTGTTCGGACCTCTTGTGCTCGCGGTTCTCGGCCTGATGGTCGGGGTCGGGATCGCGCTGGTGGCGAGCGACCCCGGCGTGATACCGGGCCCGCGGGCGCTGGTCTTCCACGATCATCTCGCGGCCTTGAGCGTCACGCTGTTTGGGGTCGCCGTGCTCGGGTCGATGGTCCACGAGGTCGGCCACCTGCTGGCCGCCCGGGCGGGTGGCGTGCCGGCGCGGATCGGGGTCAGCCATCGGCTGTGGATCGTGGTCGCCGAGACCGACATGACGGGCGTCTGGATGACGTCCAAGCGCCGTCGCTACCTGGCCTTCTGCGCCGGGCCGATCGTCGACGCGGCGTCGGCGGCGGTTCTCGTCGGTGTCCTGTGGGCACAGCGGCGCGGCTGGGTGGACCTGTCGGCGACGCTCGCCCAGTTCACGCAGGCCGTCCTGTTCGGCTACCTACTGCGGCTCCTCTGGCAGTGCTTCGTGTTCGTCAGGACGGACTTCTACTACGTGCTCGCCACGGCACTCGGCGCCAAGAATTTGCTCGCCGACGCCGAGGATCTCCTGCGAAACCGCCTTGCAAGGATCCGCCGGACACCTCCACTGGTCGACCAGTCGGCGATCCCGCTGGCCGAGATGCGGGCGATTCGGGCTTACTCGGTGCTCTGGCTCACCGGACGGGTGCTCGCATTCGCGTCGCTCGTGCTCGTCACCCTGCCGGTGCTCGGTGGGTACGGTGCCGAGCTCTTCAGCGCGGCGAGGACTGGTCACGCGAGCTACAGCGCGGTCGATGTCGTGACCCTCGCGATCCTCGGGCTGGGCGTGCAGGGCGCGGGACTTTTCGTATGGATCCGAGGCCTCCGCCGGGGGCGCGCACAAAGGAGAACCGATGCATTGGCATAGCCCTGAACCGGAGTCATGGCCCGCGCGGGCGGGTGTCGTCGTACTCGAGGGCGAGCCGGGGGCGGCGCGGGACGCGGTGCTCGGACGCTGGATGAGCCAGCGCGCCGAGAGCGAGGGCCGCACCTGGCGAGTCGACTGCCGCCCGGAGGCGGGCGGTCCGTGGGCGGGCCTCGACACGCTCGTCGAGTTGGTCGTCGGCGAGCTCGACGAGCAGGCGCCCGGTCTGCTGAGCAGTCATGCCCACGAGCTCTGCCTCGTGGTTCCTCGACTGCGGTCCCGGCTCGTCTTCCCCGAAAGCCTGACGGACACCGTGGACGACGAGGAGAAGACGCGCAACTACGCGGCCGACCGGGCCTACCGCAGCCTGCACGGCCTGATCGACCTGCTGTGCGAATGGCACCAGCTCGGGCAGCCGGGATCCGTGTCGATCGCATGCGATCACTACGACTCGGCCAACGGCCTGGTCAAGCGGTTCTTCGCCGAGCTCGTGCGCCGCGGCGGCTCACGGCTCGACCTCCACCTGCTGGTGGTCGCAGGCCCGGGACGCGGGGAGGCGACGGCCGGCGATCTCGACCCTGCGACGATCACGGCGGCCGTGCGTCTGGCGCTCCCCCGCAGCACCGGTGCCAGCCCGTCGCCGGAGGCGTTGACGAGGCTTGCGGGCGCGCTCGAGGGCTGGCTGGCGGACGGCGTCGAGGCCACAGATGCGCAGCTCGTAGGGTTGATCGAGGCCTGGCGGGGCAGCGACACCCCCGAGCGGGCCCTGCGGTGGGAGCTCGAGGCGATGTCGCGCTACAACCACGCCGGCCTGTACGAGGCGTCGCTGCCCTACGCAGCCGATGTCGAGGCCGGGCTCGATCGTCTCCACGAAGAGGACGACGACGTCTACTTCGGCGCCGTCAACCTGCTGTATTACTGCTACGTCCCGCTCGACCGGGCGCCAGACGCGCAGGCGATCGTCGAGCAGGCTCTGACCCGCATCGACGACCCGAGTCAGGCGGCGCAGCTCTGCTACATGTTGGCGATGCTCTACGCGAGGTTCTCGGCGGCGACCGACCAGGCCAAGGCTGAGGAATGCCTCCAGCGAGCCCTCTCTCTGATCCCCGAAGCAGAGCTTCCGGACCACGAGCGCCATTTCCTGACCGTCTTCACGATGAACGGCCTCGCGCTGGTCCGGGTGCGCCAGCGTCGCGCCGGGGACGCGCTCGAGCTCTGCCGGGCCGGGATCGCCCGGCTGGGCGAGCACCTCGACGCCGAGCGCCACCGGCTGCACCGGTCGGTGCTGCTGTTCAACATCGCCCAGGTCCACGCCCAGCTCGGCCCGTACGAGGACGCGATCGACTACTTCACGCAGGCGATGGCGATGGACCCGAACTACTCGGAGTACTACAACGATCGCGGCGCGGTGTTCATGAAGATGGGCAGGCTCGACGCAGCCGAGCGGGACTACCTCCGGGCGATCGAGCTGAGCCCGCCTTACGCGGAGGTCTGGACGAACCTCGGCCAGTGCTACCGGGCGATGGAGCGGATGGACGACGCCGTGCGAGCGTACTCGAGGGCGCTCGACCTCGCCCCGACCGCCACGCTCGCGGTCGTCGGCCGGGCCGAGGCCCGGTCGGCGATGGATCACGCCGAGTTGGCACTCGAGGACTACGACCGGGCGCTGGTCCTGGAGCCCGACCAGCCCCTGGTGCTCGGCAGCCGGGCGATCCTCCACTACGAGGCCGGCCGGCTGCCGGAGGCCCTCGGCGATCTCGACGCCGCGGTCGGGCTGGCGCCCGGTCTCGCCGACCTCTACCAGAACCGTGCGGTCGCGCTCCGCGAGCTGGGACGCCGGGACGAGGCGGCGCGCGACCTGGGCACCTACCTCGAGCTGTGTCCGGATGCCGACGACCGCGACGAGGTCGAGGAGTCCCTCCTGTCCCTGGTCGGCGCGCCTTGACCGGCAGGGGAGGCGACCTCCCGGGTCCCCCGACTAGCCGGTGAGGGGGCCGGCCACGAGCAGCGTGGCGAACCCGCTGGCGCTCGGACTCTGGGTCCGGCTGCCGGCGTAGGACGCCTCGGCGCGCCAGCGGCCGACCGTCGGCGGGAGGAAGCTGACGCTCGCGCTGCCGCCGGACGCCTTGACCTTGTAAGTGCGGAAGAACAGCCACTTGGCGACGGGGTCAAAGCGCTCGACGGTGATCGTGACCGGGCCGGACGCACCGGGGGAGACCGAGACGGTGATCGGGACCGAGGCTCCCGGAGGCTCGTTCGCGTGGGTCTGGCCGGCGATCGAGATCGACGTCCGGGTGATCGACCGGGACTCGCGCGAGAGCGTGAACCTCCCGCTCGACCCGCCCTGGGCGGTGACAACGGCGAAGTAGCGGCCGGGCGAGAGCTGGCGATCGACCTGCTGGGATCCGCTCTGGCCGCACGCGCAGGAGATCCGCCGGCCAGTGTCGTTGAGCAGCTCGAGGTCGAACTGGGCCGAAGCGCCGGTGTCGAGGGTGAGCTGGAGGTTGGACCTGGAGCTGACGTCGAAGCGAAACAGCTCGGCCGCGTCGACGCCGGCGCCGTTGAGGCGTCCCTTGGCGCGTGCGTAGTTCGCGAGCAGGACGCCGGGGGCCGTCGCCGAGGCCGGGGCGACACCGACCTGGAGGTGGTACTGCTGGATGCCGGAGAAGTCCTCGGACGGCGTCACGAGGATCGAGTAGCGGCCGCTCGAGGCCGGTGTGAACAGCCGGTAGCCGCCGCAGTCGCTGTTGAGGACCGGAGCGTCCGAGTCGAAGTGCTGGGCGCCCGGCGCGAAGAACGCATCGCTGACGCACGCCCCGGCGGTCTGGCTGTCGAGGTTGACCCGGTAGGTCGTACCCTCGGTCAGGCTCACGGCCCAGGCCTGGCTGACGTTCTGGATGCGGTCGACGGCCGAGGAGATGCCGCGGGCGGGGAGCGGCTTGCCGGGAGCCGTCGCGGGCGGCTGGGGCTCGTACACGTTGATCGTGAAGGCGCCGGGATCCGAATCGAGCAGCTTCGCGACGCGGATCACGTAGGTCGCACCGACCGTCGTGTTGAGACGGACGGCCGCGTCCCCGTGGGTGTCGGTCACGTCGCACGCGACCGGCTGGAGCTGGGAGCGCTGCTGGAGGTAGACGTCGAGCGCGGCATCGAGCTTTCCGCCGGCTGTGAGGCTGACGGCCAGGCGCTGGGCGACCGGCGTCGTGACCGAGTACCAGACGGAGTTGTCGGTCGGCTGGGGGGCGCAGTCGGAGTGGATCTCGTTCGGCTCGAGCGTCGCGCCGATCGTCGTCCCCGTGAAGGTGCTCGGGAGCCTGTTGACGACGCGGGCGCTGTCGTGGTTGTCGTTCGACGGGGCCACGACCGGCTTCGGCGGCGCCGGCGCCGCGCCGGCGGATGCCGGGGCGGCCAGGGCTCCGATCAGGACGACGGCGGCGAGGACCCGAGCTCCGTACCCCAAAGTGAAGCGCATCTCGTCCCGACCCCCAGATCGACAGCGTTCACGCAACCATATAGCCCGCGGCGCAGGCGACGCCGGCGACCGGAGGACGGGTGGCCGGGACGGGGCCGATTGGAGCGATCACCGGGTCCATTCGACCCTCCGGTCAGACAACCGAAATCGGATCGGATAAAGGGCTATAAGCTGTACTGCATCAAACGCCACCCCCTCACGAGGGGATACCTCTGGTAGTCAAAGGAGAATCTGCATGGCTCTGAGCATCGGCAGCACCGCACCCGACTTCGAGGCCGAAACCACCCAAGGACCAATCCACTTCCACGAATGGATCGGCGATTCCTGGGCCGTCCTCTTCTCCCACCCCCGCAACTTCACACCCGTCTGCACAACCGAACTCGGCTACCTCGCCGGCATCGAACCC
>DASZKP010000038.1:0-32829 GCA_035553395.1 Solirubrobacteraceae bacterium
TACCACGACGTCGCCGCCGAGACGTACGACACGAAATGGGGCATCGACTTCGGCGAGCTCGGCCGGTCCCAGACGCTCGCCAAGTTCGAGAAGGCGCTTGGCCGACCGGCCGGCCACCACCCCACCGCGCTCGAGGTCGGCTGCGGGACCGGCTATTTCACGCTGAACCTCCTCCAGCTCAGCGTGATCGGCCGGGCGAGCGCGACCGACATCTCCCCCGGCATGCTCGTCCAGCTCCAGACGAACGCCGACCGGCTCGGACTCAACGTCGAGACGGTGGCCGCCGACGCCGAGCGCCTGCCGTTCGAGGACGCGTCGTTCGACCTCGTCCTCGGCCACGCCGTCCTCCACCACCTGCCGGATCTCGACCGGGCTTTCGGCGAGTTCGTCCGCGTCCTGCGACCCGGCGGAAGCCTCGTCTTCATGGGCGAGCCGTCCCGCTACGGCGACCGACTCGCCCGCATCCCAAAGCGCGGAGCCCAGGCGATCGCCCCGCTCTGGCGCCGGGCGATCGGCGCGGGGCCGGCCCGCCCGGCCGATGCCGACGGCGCCCCGCAGGCGAGCGAGCACGCGCTCGAAAGCAAGGTCGACATCCACGCATTCGCCCCGGCCGAGCTCGTCGCGCTCGCCGGGCGGGCCGGGCTCGACGGAGTCCGGGTGAGCGGTGAGGAGCTCGTCGCCAACTGGTTCGGCTGGACCAACCGCGTGCTCGAGGCGAGCGCCGAGCCCGACGACATCCCGTGGGCCTGGCGCCAGTACGCCTACCGCGGGTACCTCCTGCTCCAGAAGCTCGACCGCCGCCTGCTCGAGTCGCGCCTGCCGGCCGGCATCTTCTACAACCTGATGCTCACCGGCCGCCGGCCCGCGTGAGCCGCGAAGTCCGACAGGCCGGCCGACACCTGTCCTAGACTGACCGGCATGCCCCAACGCACCGAGCGGGACTTTCCGCTGTTCCCGCTGGGCCTGGTCACGCTGCCCACCGAGTACGTCCCGCTCCACATCTTCGAGGCCCGCTACCGGACGATGATCAACGAATGCCTCGAGCGGGAGCGCGAGTTCGGGATCATCTGGCTTAGCGAGGCCGAGCTCAAGCCGGTCGGCTGCGCCTGCCTGATCGAGCGGGTGATCGACCAGATGGAGGACGGCCGGCTGAACATCCTCACCCGCGGGACCCGGCCATTCCGGCTCGTCGAGCGCCAGGACGACCTCGCCTATCCGGCGGGCACGGTCGAGTTCCTCGCCGACCGGACCGAGGAGGCCGACCTCGAGTCCGCGATCGCCGCGCGGGCGGCCTACACCGAGCTCGTCGACGGCGCGACCGACAAGGACCCCGACGCGGCGAAGATCGCCGGGATGACCGCCTACGAGATGGCCGCGACGGTCGACTTCGGCCTCGACGCCAAGCAGGGCCTGCTCGAGCTGCGTTCGGAGAACGCCCGCATGCGCCTCGTCACCCGCCTCTTCCGGGCCGCCCTCAAGCGGCTCGAGTTCTCTGACCGGGCTCAGGCGCGAGCCCGGTCCAACGGCAAGGTCCGCTTCGGCTGAGGCCCGGCCCTACCCCCCGCAGGGGTGGTAGGTCCGGGTCGCGTTGATCGCGAGGTGGCCGGTCTTCGGCTTGCCCTTGATCTTCAGCGTCACCGTCTTGACCTTCTCGTACTTGCTCAGCGGGATCGTTATGACCAGCTTCTTGGAGACCGGGTAGGCCTTACCGTCGACGGTCGCCGTCGCCGACTTGATGCGGGCGGAGATGCTCGTGAGCAGGTGGATCGTGATGATCCGCTTGGTCACGCACCCGGTCGACGGCTTCTTGACGACCGGCGGGATCACGAGCGGCGGAACCGTCGGGACCGGCGGGGCCGGCGGCGTCGTCGGACCGACCGGCGTGGTCGGGGCCGGCGGGTTGACGCCGAGCGTGCCGATCGGGTTGACGTCGCCGGTCGCCGCATCCGCCACGGCGCCCTCGTTCACGGTCACGCCGACCGCGTTGTCGACAGCGCTGAGCGAGGGCGAGCCGGCCAGCAGGCCGGCCAGGCACGACGGAACCCCGAAGTTCACGACGACCTCGTTCGGGGTGCTCGGGTTGACGCTGAACTGCGGGCCGGTCGACGGGTCGAGGATGCCGCAGCCACCCTGGCTCGGCGTGCTCGTCAGACCGCCGCCGCCGTCGACGAGCGCGAAGTCGGCCGGGTCGATCGAGCCGGCCGTGGTCGCGACCGGGGCGTCGAAGTCGAAGAGGACGTTCCCGTTCGACTTGTCGATCGTGAAGTTGATCAGGTCGGGCCCGCTCGTCAGGCCTGCGTGGTCGGTCGCGCCCGAGAGGGACGCCGACCCGTCGCTGTTGAGCGGCTGGGGCACCGCCGGGGCCACCGGATTGCAGTTGGCGGCGTCGATTCCGTCGGCCGCGACCGTCGCCAGCGTGATCTGGTCGGGGTCACCGCCGGCCGTCCCGGCGACGAAGTCGAGCGTGACGCTCCGCCGGTCGGCCGAAATCGACGGGGCGATGCCGTTCGCCGGGCTGTAGCGGACACCACTGGTGTCGAACAGGGCGAAGTCGGCCGGACAGACGACCGCGGTCTGGGGAATCGCCTGGTCGAAGTCGAAGTGGTAGGCGATCGTCCCGCCGGCGCCGCTGACGGCACCGGTCGTCGGGGTCAGGTTGATCCGCAGCGAGGCGTTGCCGGTGGTCCCGAGGGGGTTGCCCTGGCCGAGCGAGTCGGTCACGGCGCCCTCACGCACGACGAAGCGCGTCGCGGCCGACAGGGCGGTCGCATCTGCTCCGGTGAAGGTGATCGCGACGGCCGTCGCGCCCTGCGTGAAGGTGCTGATCGTCCCTGAGTGGAACGTCGTGTCGCCGGCGTTGTAGCTGTAGAAGCCGAACTTGCCGTTGGCCCCGACATCCCCGGAGAGCGGCTCGCTGAAGTTGTAGACGGCCGTCGTCGCCGACGCCGTGGCCGCGCTGACGAGCTGCGGGCGCAGCGTCGACCCCGGAGTGTTCGGGAAGAGGCTTCCGACCAGCGGGACCGATCCCTGCACGTTGACCTGGGCGCCGGCCGCCGGCGTCGAGGTCACGGTGCCCTCGAGGACGGTGACATCGGAGTACGTGCGGACGTCGCCCGTCCCGCTGAAGGTCACCGTCACGCACTGGTTGCCGGTCCCGGCCGCGGCCACTCCCTGAATCGAGAGGTCCGACTGGCCGGTGATGCCCGTCCGGCGCGTCTCGGCGTAGCCCTGCAGGTAGAAGTCCGTGTTGTTGATGTTGTAGTTCGTCGCCAGCGGCTTGTCGAAGCACGCGAGGATCGCCTTCGAGCCGGCCACGCTGGCGCCGACGAGGTCGGGATGGCTGGTCGAGAGCACAGAGCTGTCGGCCAACGACGGCGCCGCGAAAGCGAAGAGGCCGGCGATCGCCGCGGCGACCCCGAGCGTGCCCTTCGTGGTGATGGTGCGGCTACGCCTGGACATTCGTGCTCCCAGAGTTGACGTCATCCGTATCTGCTTCACGGCCGTATGGCGCTACGCGGGCCACAATCTCGAGGTGGCGCCGGTCGAACGCCGGTATCCTAGACGCTCGGCCGGTCATCGTGGCAGACCGCACACCGTCCGCGCAACCTGGGTCGTGAAGTCCTCGAGGGTGAAGAACGCCTGCGGCTTGTGCGGTGAGTCGTCGGAGTAACTGAAATGACCTCCCGGCGTCAGCACCGAGTACGTCATCACCGGCCGTGGACCCGACGCGAGCGTCACGGCGTGGGCGGCCGGCACCTCCAGCTCGGGCTGTAGATCCTCGGCCTCGATCAGGAGCTTCCCGGGCAGGAGGTGGCGCTTGCCGTCGCAGCTGACGGTCCCGTCGGACCGGGGAATCACGAGCACATAGGCATCGGGGACGCTGCCGCTCCGCGTGACCGCGAAGAGGTCGGCCGCCTGATCTCCGGTCGTGCACCCGGAGAGGGCCAGGCCGACCAGTCCGGCGGCCGCGAGCCCGGCCGCCCACAGCCGTCGGCGGCGACGCGATCCGGGCGCGGTCACGCCGACACCGCCACGCCGCCCCGGCGGGGGTCGCCGCCGCCGGAGATCAGGCCGTCCCGCTGCTGGACGGCCTGGACGCCGCCGAAGAAGAGGTTGGCGGCCGCGAACTGGGTCACCGTGTATCCGGCCCGCTGGAGCGGGCCAGTGTCGATCCCCGGCTCGGCGTAGACCCGGCCGTCCTCGAAGTGGACGCGGGGCGCCCGGATGGCCTGCGCGGCGGTCAACCCATGGTCCACGACACCAATGATCGTCTGAAGCAGGGCCGAGCGGATCCGGTTGGATCCGGCGCTCCCGAGGACGAGCTCGACCTGACCGGCGTCTCCGGCGTCCGGGGACATCACGATCGTCGGCGCCATCATGCTCGGCAGCCGCCGACCCGGCTCGTGCCGGTGGAAGCCGAGCGGGTTGAGATCCTCCTCGCCCATCATGTTGTTGAGGTGGATCCCCGTGCCGGGAACGACGACGGCCGAGCCCTCGCCGATCGACGTCGTCACGCTGCACGCGAAGCCGGCCGAGTCGAGCACGGCGATGTGCGTCGTCGAGCCCATCCTCCCCTCCAGGAACCGCTCCAGAAAACCAGCGTGGGCGAGCCCGTCGACGAACTCCGGAGTGCGTTCGGCCTGGGCCATCGCCATCGCCCCGACGACCTGCTCGAGGGCCGGCGGGGGGTCGGCCCGCTCGAGCAGGGACAGGGAGTACGCGAGCAGCGTGCCGCCGGCCGACGGCGGCGGGTTGCTGAGGATCCGGCGGCCGCGGTATCCGACGCTGACCGGCTCGCGGAGGATCGCCTCGTACGCCCGCAGGTCTGCGCAGCCGAGGCTGCCGCCGCCGGCGGCGATCCAGTCGCAGACGGCGTCGGCGATGTCACCCCGGTAGAACGGGGCGTCGCCCTCCATGCCGAGCCGCTCCAGCGTGTCGGCGAGGTCGGGGTTGCGCATCACATCGCCCTCCCGCAGTCGGTGGCCACCCGGTCGGAACATGACCTCGCCCGCGGGCGAGCTGGTCAGGAGGCCTTCGAGGAGCTCGACGACGTAGGCCTGCTCCCGGTTGAGCCGGACCCCACGGCGGGCGATCTCGGCCGCCGGGGCGGCGAGGTCGGCCAGCGACCACGTCCCCCACCGGGCGTTGGCCGCGCAGATCCCGGCCGGGACGCCGTAGACCCCGCAGGACGCCGGACCGGCGTGGAAGGTCTGGATGGCGGCGCCGAAGTCGACGTCGAAGCCGAGCATCGGAACCGCCGGCTGGCGACCGGTCTCACGACCGGGCGCCTCGACGAAGAAGTCCAGCAGGACCGGCGGGTCCGAGCCGCCGGCGACCATCATGTAGCCGCCGGCCCCAAGGCCCGTGAAGAGCGGCTCGGCGACGAACGAGGTCAGCATCGCGGCGACGGCGCCGTCGACCGCGTTGCCCCCCTCGCGGAGCACGTCGGCGCCCGCCCGGGCGCTCAACGGGTGTCCGGCGGCGACGACGCCGCCCGCGGAGGGCAGGACCTGTCCCGGGTTCAGCGGGGCATGAACTCGGGGACGTCGAGGTCCGCGCTGCTCAGCGAAGAACGTCGCGGCCGGGACGGTGGATCCTCGGTCCTGCGGTCCCTGTCCCGATCCCGGTCACGGTCACGGTCGGAGCGGCCGTCGGCGCGACGTGCGTGACCGACCGGCGTCTCGACCCGTCGCCGCTCGACTCGCGGCTCACCGGCCGGCTCGCGCAGGCGCGACCGGGTCGCCGGCGACCGCTGGCCGTCGAAGCCGGTCGCGACGACGGTGACCCAGACCTGGTCCTCGAGCTTCTCGTCGACCATCGCCCCGAAGATGATGTTCGCGTCGACGTGGGCGGCCTCGCTGACCGCCTTGGCGGCTTCGTTGACCTCCCACAGCGAGAGGTCCTTGCCGCCGGTGATCGACAGGAGGATCGAACGGGCGCCGTCCATCGAGGTCTCGAGCAGAGGCGACGAGACGGCGGCCATCGCGGCCTCGGTCGCCCGGTTCTCACCCGTCCCCATGCCGATTCCGAGCAGGGCGTTGCCGGCATCCGACATCACCGTCCGGACGTCGGCGAAGTCGAGGTTGATCAAGCCGGGAAGCGTCACGAGGTCGGAGACTCCCTGGACGCCCTGACGGAGGACGTCGTCGGCGACGCGGAAGGCGTCGACCATCGACGTCTGCTTGTCGAGGACCGAGAGGAGCCGGTTGTTCGGGACGACGATCAGCGTGTCGACCTCTTCGGCCAGCGCCTGGACGCCCTTGTCGGCCTGCTCGGCCCGGCGGGAGCCCTCGAAGCCGAACGGCTTGGTGACGATGCCGACCGTCAGGGCGCCGATCTCCCGGGCGATCCGCGCGACGACCGGAGCTGCCCCCGTCCCCGTGCCGCCGCCTGCGCCGGCGGCGATGAAGATCATGTCCGAGCCCTTCAGGAGGGCCTTGATCTTGTCGTACTCCTCCATCGCCGAAGCCCGCCCGAGATCCATGTTCGCGCCGGAGCCCAGGCCCCGGGTGATCTGCGCGCCGATGTGGAGGGTCACGTCGGCCGTCGACTGCTGGAGCGACTGGAGGTCGGTGTTGATCGCGACGAACTCGACGCCGGCGACCTCGGCCTCGACCATCCGGTTGACGGCGTTGACGCCGGCACCACCGACGCCGACGACGCGGAGCACCGGCTGACCGACGACGCGGGCCGGCGGGGTCCGGGCATCCTGGTCGGAGCGGGCGTAGACATCCTCGGCCGCCCGGGTGTACGGGTCGTCGTGGACATCGCGGCGGGCGCGGGCCGGCGCGTCGGTGCGGGCGTAGACGTCGTCGATCGGGTCGGCCGCCCGGCGGGCGTCGATCGGATCGAGGATGTCGTCTGGGATCTCGAGCTCCGACGAGAACGCGTGGCGCAGGCGCTCCTGCGGCGACGGGACGCGGGCGGCCTCGGTCACCGGCTCCTTCGCCGAGAGTGCCGGGTGGGGGTAGCCGGTGTCGCGCGGATGGGGCGGCGTCTCCTGCGGAGCGGCGGCCTCCACATCGGCGGGGTCGCCGGTCTTGCGGAAGAGCGCGGCCAGCGGACCCTCTCGCATGCTCGCACGCTTATTTGTGCCTGCCATGGAGGACCTCCCTCGCCAGCGCTCTGTAGGACTCTGCGGCCATACCGTCGGGTTCGTACTTGAGGACCGACATCCCCTTCACGGGGGCCTCGGCGAAGCGAATCGTCTTGCGGATCCGGGACGCGAACACCCGATCGCCGAAGTTCTCCTCGAGGATCTCGATCGCCTCTTTGGCGTGGATCGTACGCGAGTCGACCAGGGTCGGCAGGATTCCTTCGATGTCGATGTTCGGGTTGAGGTTCTCGCGGATCATCGAAAGGGTGTTCTGGAGCTGGATCAGGCCACGCATCGAGAGATACTCGCACTGGACGGGGACGATCACCTTGTCGGCGGCGGTCAGCGCGTTGATCGTCAGCAGGCCGAGGCTCGGCGGCGTGTCGATGCAGATGAAGTCGTAGTCGTCGAGGATCGGTCGGAACGCCTTCTCGAGCGAGCGTTCCCGGCCGATCTGGGTCGACATCGCGATCTCGGCGCCGGCCAGGTCGATCGACGCGCAGGCGACGTCGATCTCGCACGTGCGGATCACGTCGCGGATCGAGATGTGGTGGACGAGGACGTCGTACATCGACAGCTCGAGCGTGTCCGGGTCGATGCCCTGGGACATCGTCAGATTGCCCTGGGGATCCATGTCGACGCAGAGGACCCGATGACCCTCCTCGGCGAATGCCGCGGCCAGATTGAGCGTCGTTGTCGTCTTCGCGACGCCGCCCTTCTGATTGGCGAATGCGATGACCTTGGCCTTGCCGTCCACGGAGGCTCCTTGCGAGGGGTTGTCCCTTACGCGTCGTTATTCGCACGCGCCAGGCCGATTCCTCCCAAAGGCTTAGCACGTGGCGAACCGTTTCGGTCCGAACGGTGCCGCACGCGGCGGACGGATTCGTTTCGCGGGGGAGATCGTCCCGCGAGGGGGCGTGGGACGTCGTCGGACGGACGCCGTCGACAAGGGCGCTGCTGCGGGCCTCTCCGCCAGGTAGCTGCCTGAGTCAGTCAACCACTTTCCGAGGAACCCCTCCTCCCTCTCGTCCTCGTCGTATGCCTCCTCCCTCTCGTCGTCGTCGTACGATCGCCGGCCGATGACCCTCGACGGACGGCTCGACCGCATCCTCGACAGGCGCCTCGTCTTCGTGACCGGGAAGGGCGGCGTCGGCCGGACGACGGTGGCCGCGGCGCTCGGCCTGGCGGCGGCCGGACGCGGCCTGCGGACGATCGTCGCGGCGGTCGGCGGCCGGAACGACCTGCCGGGCATGCTGGGAGCCGCGCCACCCGGCCGGGACAGGACGGCCGGCGGGGGCGAGCGGGAGCTCGAGCCGGGGCTGTGGTCGATCGGGATCGACCCGCAGCGGGCGATGGAGGAGTACCTGCGCGACCAGCTGCCGATCACGGCGGTCGCCGACCTGCTGGGGTCGAGCCGGACGTTCGGCTACCTGGCAGCGGCGACGCCGGGGCTGCGGGAGCTGCTGAGCGTCGGCAAGATCTGGGAGCTGGCCCAGCCGGCGCGGCGGGCGGCCGGAGGCGAGCCGTACGACCTGGTGATCGTCGACGCGCCGTCGACGGGCTATGGGATCAGCCTGCTCGGGGCGCCGCGGACGTTCGCGACGCTCGCCCGGCGGGGGCCGATCT
Organism: Solirubrobacteraceae bacterium; assembly: GCA_035553395.1. Classification (GTDB taxonomy): domain Bacteria; phylum Actinomycetota; class Thermoleophilia; order Solirubrobacterales; family Solirubrobacteraceae; genus Palsa-513. The sequence continues at coordinate 8,723 of DASZKP010000038.1, forward strand.
CGCGGCACGCGGCGGCGATCCACGCGACGCTCGCCGACCCGGCGATGACCGGCGTGGTCTGCGTGTGCACGGCCGACGAACCGGCCGTCGGCGAGGTCCTCGAGACGGAGGGGCGGCTGCGATCGGAGCTGGGGATCGAGCTGGCCGGTGTGATCGTCAACGCGATCCATCCACGGAGGTTCGCGATCCGCGACCGGGCGAGCCTGCGGGGAGTCCTCGGGCCGGACCTGTCACGGGGGACGAGCCGGGCGGTCGAGCTGGCGCTGGCCGGGGACGACCGGGTGCGGTCGGAGCGGACCCAGCTCGGACGGCTGGCCGCCGGGGTCGTCGACCGGCCGGTCGAGCTCCCGCTGATCAGGACCGAGGAGCTCGGGCGAACGGGGCTGGGCGAGCTGGCCGAGCTGCTGGAGAGCGCGGGGTGAGCCGCGGGGCCGGTCTGGGCGAGCTGCTGGAGGGACGGCGGATCTGCATCTGCGTGGGCGCGGGCGGCGTCGGGAAGACGACGACGGCGGCGGCGATCGGCCTCGAGCTGGCACGGCGGGGGCAGAAGGTCGCCCTCGTCACGATCGACCCGGCCCGACGGCTGGCGGGGGCGCTGGGCCTCGACGAGCTGGGCAACGAGCCGCGCCTGGTCGACCGGGTCCGGCTCAGCCGGGGAGGCGTCGAATGCGAAGGCGAGCTGTGGGCGATGATGCTCGACCCGAAGCGGACCTTCGACGATCTGATCGGCCGGCTGGCGCCGGACGAGCGGGCGCGGGACGAGGTCCTGGGAAACCGGATCTACCGGGAGCTGTCGAGCGCGGTGGCGGGATCGCAGGAGTTCACGGCGATCGCCAAGCTGTACGAGCTCGACCGGGAGGCCGAGTACGACGCGATCGTGCTGGACACGCCGCCGTCGCGCAACGCGCTCGACTTCATCCAGGCGCCGGCGGACCTGACGCAGTTCTTCGAGGGGCGGGCGCTGCGGGCCCTGCTGGCTCCGACGAGCCTGGCTTCCCGCCTCGTCGGGCGGAGCACCGGCCTGATGTTCGGCGTGCTGGGCCGTCTGACGGGGGTCGACCTGCTCGGCGAGGTCGGGGGGTTCTTCCGGGCGCTGAGCGGGATGCTCGACGGGTTCGCGGCGCGGGCCCAGGGCGTCGCGGAGCTGCTGCGGGACCCGGCGACGGGGGTCATCCTTGTGAGCACGGCGGAGCGGCGGCCGATCGACGAGTCGATCGCGTTCGCGCGTGAGCTCGACCGGGCGGGGATGCGGCTGACGGGGGTCGTCGTCAACCGGATGCACCTCGATCCGGGGGAGGCGTCGGACCCGGAGGCCGTGCGGGCCGACCTGGTCGGGCGGCTGGGCGAGCGGCTGGCGGGCCGGGTCGCCGAGAACCTCCGGGACTTCCAGGTCCTGGCCGGCCGGGATCGGGCGGGGGCCGAGCGACTGGAGCGAGAGCTTGGGGGTCCGCCGATGGTCTACGTCCCGGGGGTCGGGGACGAGGTCGGCGAGATCGCGGGGCTGGCGCGGGTCGGGTCGTGCCTTTTCGGAGCGGTTTCCGCCGACAGCGGGTAGGCGGGGTCGGCGCCGGCGGGCTGGGACACGGCCGGCTGCGGCGTTGGAGAGATCAGGCTCGGCCGCGGGCGCCCCGCGAAGCCGGCGCCCGAGCCGGCGGGCGGGGCCCGGGGCTGGATGCGAGACTCAGGGGAAGAGCTCGGTCCGGGCGGTTGCGGCCTGGCCGTCGGGGTCGGCGGCTGGACGCGGGTCGTGGCGGTGGAGGCGGCCGGCGACCGGCTTGGGGGTCGCCGGGTCGGGGTCGGCGTACGGACCGGGCGGGGAGCCGATCAGCTCGTCGGCGAGGGAGATCAGGTCGTCGGGGAGATGGCCGCAGATCACGTCGCGCAGGAGGGCTCGGAGGTGGCCCTCGACCTCGTGGACGAGCGTGCGGGCGCCGGCGGGAATCGGCTCGGTTCCGGCGATCAGACAGTCCTCGAGATCGACGGCGAGGTTGACGCGGTCGGCCATCTTCTCGCGTCCGTCGGCGACCGCGCAGAGGGCGGCGAGCCGGGGGGCGAGCCGGCCGCTGGGGATCCCCTCGGGCTCGAGGACGGCGCGGAGGGCGAGCAGATGGTCGCTGAAGCCGACGAGCTCGTCGCCGCGCTCGCAGCCGAGCTCGAAGCGGTCGAGGGCCCAGGCGATCGGGCCGTCGATCGGGCGGCGGCGGGCGACGAGGTTGCAGAACGCGCGGAGCTCGTCCTCCTGGTCGGCGGAGATCGTCACGAGGCCGCCGCTGCGGCCGCGGACGGGGACGGCGAGTGGGCGCCAACCGGACTCCTGACCGCGGACCCAGGCGAGCGGGGCGAAGCCGATGCCGGGAGCGAAGAGGCGCATCGCGGTCTGGAGGTCGGCGAGCCGGTCGAGGGCGACCGAGAGGCCGTCGGGTCCGTCGCCGGGAGCGATCGCGACGGCGAGGGTGTGGGAGTCGCCCCGCGACCAGGCCGGGTCGGGCGGGAGATCCTCGAGGCACTCGGGTGGCGCGAGGATCGCGCCGTCGCCGAGCGGGACCTGCTCGGACTCGGTCGTGATCCCCCGGAGGAGGGCGAGGACGACGGCCTGCGCGCGGCCGTCGACGGCCGCCTGCTCGAGCTCGTGATACGCGGTCTCGAAGCGGTCTGACGTGAGGGAGAAGTTGGATTCGTCGAAGACCCGCTCGACGAAGCAGCGCAGCGCGGCCTCGGCAAGGCCGGCCTGGCCGCCGGCGGGATGGGCGAGTCCGCGGGCGTCGAGGTAGGCGCCGAGGCCGTCGAGCCCGGCGAGCGTGCCGACGGCCCGCTGGTAGCTGGGGAGCCGGCGGAGGGCGTCGCGGTGGCGGTCGATGAACTCGCCGGTCAGTGCCCGGTAGCAGTAGAGGGCCGGCCGGTTGCCGCGGCCGCCCTCGGGAACGACCTCGTAGCCGACCTCGGAGCCGGCGTCGGTCGCGGCGGCGAGGACGAAGGCGGCCTGCTCGGCGAACTCGTGGAGGCAGACGTGGAGTTGTCGTGAGCGCATGGCCTGCCGTTCGCTCCACAGGCGGCGGCTCCTGCCCGCGCAAGGGCGCTCTCAGCGTTCGGCGGGCGCCGCCCGGCTCGCTCCAGCTCGGCGCGGTGTCGCTGGGGCGCTCTCAGCGTTCGGCTGCCGCCGCCCGGCTCGCTTTGCTCGTCGGAGTGTCGGTGGCCGGCCTTCACGGCCCCCGCTCGCCGTCGCTCGGGGGCGGCTTCGCCGAACGCTGTTCGCTTGAGTGCTGCCTGCGGGTTCGGTCGGCGGTTCGTGACGAGTGTTGTTGCATGTCCCGGCTGGGTCGCCGGCGGTTGGTCCGCACTTGGTTCGCGACCCGGTTGGGGCTTCCCGGGCTGCGCCCTCGGGGACGGCTGGGTCGCCGCCAAGACGTGTCTCAGGGGTCTGTAAGAGACGACTCATTGTTCGCTTAGGCTTGCGTTAGTCGGGTGCATTTTGCTTTGGGTGCGATGGCTTCCCAGAGTGCGGCGTTCGAGGGGCAGGCGGCGGGCGTCCGGGTGAGGGCGGAGCGGGTCCCGCGGGGGGTGATCGCAGGTCTGTTGTGGGCCGTGTTCGTCGGGAACGTGGCGGTCATCGTCTGGATGTGGCTGCACGGCGGCGGCGTGACCGGGGTCCACGGGGCAGCCGACCTGTGGACGAGCGTGGGCCGGATAACCGGGCTGGTGGGGACGTACCTCGCGCTCGTCCAGATCCTCCTCCTGGCACGGCTCGCGCCGCTCGAGCGGCTGGTCGGGTTCGACCGATTGACGGTGTGGCACCGTCGGAACGGCAAGCTCTGCATCGTCCTGATCGTGGCGCACGCCGTCCTGATCACGGTCGGCTACGCCGGCAGCGACCAGATCTCGGTGCCGAGCGAGTTCAGCCGTCTGCTGTCGAGCTACCCGGGCATGGTCACGGCGACGATCGGGACGGGGATGATGGTCGGGATCGTCATCTCGTCGCTGGTCATCGTCAGCCGGCGGCTTCCGTATGAGGCGTGGTACAGCCTGCACGTGACGATCTACGCGGCGATCGCGCTGGGGTACCTGCACCAGATTCCGACGGGGAACGAGTTCACTGCGAACACTTCGCAGGCGGATTACTGGATCGGCCTGTACCTAGTGACGCTCGGTCTGCTCTTGGCCTTCCGAGTCGTCCGCCCGGGCGTCAGGGCGGCGCGCCACAGCCTGCGGGTGACGAGGGTCGTCCGGGAGAGTCCGGACGTCGTCTCGGTCTACCTCAGCGGCCGCCGGCTCGACCGGCTGGGCGGCCGCGGGGGGCAGTTCATGCTGTGGCGGTTCCTCGACGGGAGCAGGTGGTGGCAGTCGCACCCGTTCTCGCTGTCGGCCGTCCCCGACGGCAGGTCGCTGCGACTGACGGTCAAGGACGTCGGGCGGTTCACCGGCGGGCTGGGCGAGCTGAAGCCGGGGACCAGGGTGCTCGCCGAGGGGCCGTTCGGGCGGTTCACGGCCGGGCTCGCCGGCGACCGGCCGGCGCTGCTGATCGCCGGGGGGATCGGGATCACGCCGCTGCGGTGCATCTTCGAGGAGCTGCCGGGGGGAACCGAGCTGATTCACCGCGTCGTGCGCGAGGACGAGATCGTCCTGGCCGACGAGCTCGACCGGATCGCCAGGCGGCGGGGGAGCCGCGTCCACCACGTGATCGGCGACCACCGGGACCCGGCGTTCGCCGACGTGCTGTCGGCCGACGGCCTGTGCCGGCTGGTGCCGGATCTCGGTGATCGGGAGATCTTCGTGTGCGGACCGCCGCAGATGATGGCGGCTGTCCGGACGAGCCTGCGCAGCGCCGGAGTAGGACGACGCCACATCCACTGGGAGCGGTTCTCGCTCGCAGCCTGAACGAAAGGAATCGGACATGAAGACCCCCTCGAGAACCCTGACGGCCGCCCTCGCCCTGACCACGGTCGGCCCGGCGGTGGCCGCGACGCCGGTCGCGATCGCGGCGTCGTCGAAGACGTACCACGGGTCGGCCGTGCACATGCAGTGGGGCACCGTCCAGGTGAAGATCACGGTCAGCGGGAGGAGAGTCACGGGGATCTCGGCGACCGCGCCGACCGAGCGGTCGCGTTCGGCGAGCATCAACGGTCGGGCGGTGCCGGTCCTGCGAAGCGAGGCGCTCAGGGCGCAGAGCTCGCGGATCAACTCGGTCTCCGGGGCGACGTTGACGAGCCGGGCGTTCGACTCGAGCCTTCAGTACGCGCTGACCAAGGCCCACCTGTGAGCACGGCGCCGCCGATCACGTCGGCGGGGCGGGCGGGGCTGCATCGGGTCGAGCATGTGATGGGCATGCCGGTGATCATCGACGTCTGCGACGCGAATCCGCGGACCGAGACGATCGACCGGGCGTACGCGTGGCTCGACCTGGTCGACCGGATGTTCAGCACGTACCGGCCCGACAGCGAGATCAGCCGGCTCAACAGGGGAGAGCTCGCCCTCGCGGATGCCGATCCGGCGGTCCGGTCGGTGCTGGCGCGGTGCGCGTCGCTGCGCACGGAGACGGACGGCTACTTTGATGCCGAGGCGTGCTCGGTCGGCGGCGGCGTAGACCCGTCGGGCCTCGTCAAGGGGTGGTCGGTCGCCGGGGCCGCGCGGATCCTCGAGCGGGACGGGCTGGGCAACTTCTCGATCAACGCGGGCGGCGACATCCTCGTCCGCGGCGAGGCGCCCCAGGGTGGGCCGTGGCGGGTCGGCATCCAGCACCCGGTGGTTGGCGACGCGATCGCAGCCGTCGTCGGCGTGACGGATCTCGGCGTGGCGACGTCGGGCGCGTACGAGCGGGGAGCCCACGTCATCGACCCGCATCGGGGCGAGCCGCCGGAGGGTGTCCTGTCGGTAACGGTGATCGGCCGGTCGCTTCCGACCGCCGACGCATACGCGACCGCGGCCTTCGCGATGGGCCGGGACGCGGCGGCGTGGTGCGCGGGGGTCGACGGGTACGACGCGATGGTGATCACCGACGACGAGCGGGTCGTGACGACGGCGGGGTTCGACCGGCATCGGGTGCGATAGTTCGATGATCTCCGCGCGGATGATCATGCTCGCCGTCCCGGCCGCGCCGCTGGCGCTGGGTCTGGCGGGCTGCGGCCAGACGAAGGTCGCGGATTCGACCCGGCCGGCGCTGACCGGTCCGACGTCGTCGGCGGCTGCGACCGGAGCGCTGAAGTCCGGCAGCTACACCGGGCAGGCCGTGGACACGAGATACGGGACCGTGCAGGTCGCGGTGACGGTCGGCGGCGGGAGGATCACGGGGGTCAACTTCCTGGCTCTGCCGGAGGATCGGCAGCGGTCGCAGGTGATCAGCTCGGAGGCGACGCCGCTCCTGCGCAGCGAGGCGCTCCAGGCGCAGAGCGGGAACGTCAACCTGCTGAGCGGGGCGACGTACACGAGCGAGGGATTCGCCCAGTCCCTGCAGTCGGCGCTCGCGTCGGCCCGCTGAGAATCGACGCGCCGGCGGGGCTTGCCGGCGGTCGGGCGGGTCGCTACGCGGCTACGGTCGGGCGGGCGGCGGGGTCGGCCTCTTCGACGAGGTCGATCTCCTCGCCGTCGGTGCAGAGCCACCGGCTGCCGTAGACGCGCATGTCGGCGATCAGGGGGAGGAGGTCGCGTCCCTTGTCGGTGAGGGCGTACTCGACGCGGGGGGGAACCTCAGGGTAGGTGTGGCGCTCGACGATCCCCTCCTCCTCGAGGCCGCGGAGGCGGAGGGAGAGGGTACGGGGGCTGATTCCGGCGAGCGAGCGCTCGAGCTCACAGAAACGGGTCCGGCCGGCGGCGAGATCGCGAACGAGGAGCAGCGTCCACTTGCCGCAGACGATCTCGGCCGTTCGGAAGATTGGGCACGTGTCATCAAGGGGCATGGCTAATACTTTACCAACTGAAGCACGTCGCTCGGCCGGGTTGCCGGCTAGCCTGCCGCTTACACGCGGTGCCCGCGGCCCCGGCCGGACGGCGGACCGTGCAGAGTGCCGCCAGGCGCGTACGACCACGTCGGCCCGGACCCGCGGCCGCCCACCGTCGACGCGGCCGTCACGCCGTGCCCGCGGCGACCTGAGGGTGGCGGGGCGGGGCTGTCGGGCACGCGGCCGGGCACGCCGGAGTCCTTCTGGGCCTACCCGATCGGTACGGGGCGGTTGACGCCGTTCTGCTGGCTGACCGGCCGGCGGGCGTCGGCTGCGGCGACGTCTTCCATCGTCGTGCCCCGGCGGCCATCGGCCGCGAGGAGAAGCTTGAAGTCGTGGGGGCTCGAAGCAGCCCGGAGGGCGTCCTCGACGGTCACGAGACCTGACTTGACGTGGGCGAAGAGGGCCTGGTCGAAGGTCTGCATCCCGTAGTACCCGCCCTCGGCGATGACTTCGCCGAGTCGGCCGGTCTGCGTCTCGTCGACGATCATGTCGCGAACCCGTCCGGTCATCCGCAGCACCTCGCACGCGGCCACGCGTCCGCCTGCGGCCGCCGGGACGAGCCGCTGGGAGACGACGCCCTTGAGCGTGCCGGCGATCATCGATCGGACCTGGCTGTGCTGGTGGGGCGGGAAGAAGTCGAGCATCCGGTTGATCGACTCGGTCGCGTCGACGGTGTGGACCGTCGAGAGCACGAGGTGGCCGGTCTCGGCCGCCGAGAGGGCCGTGTGCACGGTCTCCTCGTCGCGCATCTCGCCGACGAGGATCACGTCCGGATCCTGGCGGAGGACGCGGCGCAGGGCGCGGCTGAACGACTTCGTGTCGGCGCCGACCTCGCGCTGGTTGATGACCGACCGCTTGTCACGGTGGAGGAACTCGATCGGGTCCTCGATCGTGACGACGTGGCACGCGCGGGTCTCGTTGATCTGGTTGATGATCGCCGCGAGCGTCGTCGACTTACCCGAGCCGGTCGTCCCCGTCAGGAGGATGATGCCCCGCTCCTCGTCGGCGAGCTCGCCGATCACCGGCGGCAGCGCGAGGTCCTCGATCGTCCGGATCGCGTGGGGAATCGCCCGGGCGACGATCGACACGACACCGCGCTGGCGGAACGCGTTGACCCTGAACCGGCCGATCCCGTCGATCTCGTAGGCGAAGTCGACTTCCGACTCGTCGTGGAACTCGGCGAGCCGGCGCTCGTCGTGGAGAATCGAGTGGAGGGCGGCCTCGGTCTCCGAGACGCCCAAGACGTGCCCGGACCCGTCGACATCGGACTCACCCAGCGGTCCGAGCTCGCCGTGGATACGGGCCAGCGGGGGTGCGCCGACCTTGATGTGAAGATCAGATCCTTCTCGAGCTACCAGTTGGCGGAGTGCTTGGTCGATGTCGAACATGTGTGAGACATCGGCGTCCGCGCCCGGTCGCTTGAGACTCGATTTCGGAGAACTTCGGCGAACGCGGACCGACGAGCACGCGTCCGCCAACGCCGGACGGCACGGCCGCGGGACTAGGCGACGTCGCGGAGCTTCTGGGCTTCGGCGAGGCTCTGGAGCTTCTTGAGCGACTGATTCTCGATCTGACGGATCCGCTCGCGGGTCACGTTGAACGTCCGGCCGACCTCGTCCAGCGTCCGCGGGTGCTCGCCGCCGAGTCCGTAGCGCAGCTCGAGGACTCGCCGCTCGCGGTAGCTCAGGTTCTCGAGCGCCTCCCGGAGGGCCTCCTTCGTGAGGATCTCGGCCGCCCGCTCGTAGGGCGACTCGGCCCGCTCGTCGGCGATGAACTGGCCGAACTCCGACTCCTCCTCGTCACCGACGGGCTTCTCCAGGGAGACCGGCGCCTGGGCTGAGCGCTTGATCGAGTCGACCTCCTCCGGATCGATGCCCGTCACGGCGGCGATCTCCTCCGGCGTCGGCTCGCGTCCCAGCTCGGTCACGAGCTTCCGCTCGGCACGGCCGATCTTGTTGAGCTTCTCGACGACGTGGACCGGGATCCGGATCGTCCGCGCCTTGTCGGCGAGCGCCCGGGCGATCGCCTGGCGGATCCACCAGGTCGCATAGGTCGAGAACTTGAAGCCCTTCCGATAGTCGAACTTCTCGGCCGCCCGGACGAGGCCGAGCGTGCCCTCCTGGATCAGGTCGAGGAACGGCAGGCCCTGGTTGCGGTAGTTCTTGGCGATCGAGACGACCAGACGCAGGTTCGACTCGACCATCTTCTGCTTCGCGTCGAGGTCGCCCCGCTCGATTCGCTTGGCCAGGTCGACCTCCTCCTGCGCGGTCAGCAGGCGGACCTTTCCGATGTCCTTGAGGAACAGCTGGAGCGAGTCGGTCGTCATGTCCGGCTTGAGGTCGATCGCCGTCTTCGCCTTCCGCCGACCCCGCCTGTCAGGAGCCCGCTCGACCTCGCTGCCGGCGGCGGTCGCCGGATCGATCTCCTCGACCAGCTCGATCTCCGACCGCTCGAAGAAGCCGTGCAGCTCCTCGAGGTCAGCCTCGTCGAGATCGAGCTCCGAGACGGCGCCCTTGATCTCCGCGTAGGTCAGGACACCGACCTGCTGGCCCCGGACGATCAGACCCTTGACCTCTTCGAGTTCCTGAAGTTCGACTACTGACATCTCATTCCGTTTCCGTCGTCAACTCGGCGGCCGTTTCCCGGGATCGATCCCAGCCGATCTGGCCGCCTACGAGGTCCAGGCCCGTCGAAGGCGGCACTCCACCCGATGATAGAGCTCAAACATGTGTTCTCCATGGTACGGGCTCGCTCCGATAAGTCAACGCCTGACAGGTCTTTCGACTCCTCCCGACGTTGCGGTCGGGCCTGGTCTGCATCGGTCATTTCCTCTGAGTACGTAAGACGTCTTCAGCCGTCTCAATGTTGCGCCGACCGATTCCGGCGGCTTGCGGGATGATGCGAACGTATGCCCGACCTGGATGACCAGCCCGCTGACGAGACCAGCGTCCTCGCCAGCCTGACCGGCACGCGTCCCCAGCGCCGGAGCTCGAAGCGACCGGCGACCAAGCCGGCCCGGCGAAGCGTCCCACCAGCCGCGGATTCGCCCGGACTCGACCCGCCCAAGCCCGGCTCGCCGAAACCCGGCCCGTCGAAGCCCGGCTCGTCGAAACCCGGCAAACCGGCGCCAAGCGCACCCCGCGCGCGACGCGCCGCGCAGCCACCCCCGGCGACGCCGCCGCCGGCCCAGGGCTTCGAGCCCAACCCGATCGCCGGTCGGGTCGACCCGCCGACCGGCACCGAACTGCTCGCCTCCGTAGCCCAGGGCGCGACCGAGCTGGCCGAACTCGGCGTCGCCGTCGGCCGCCGCCTCGCCCGATCCCTGATCGACCGCCTCCCCCGCATCTAGCCACCACCAAGCCGCCACCCGGCCCCCGATCGACCGCCTCCCGGCGTCCAGCCACCACCAAGCCCGCAGCCGCCACGGATCCATCCGCCCGGTCGCGAGTCGACAATCACCACCCACCCACCGCCGCAGCCCGGGCGCGGCAACTCACGTTCGCAACACCCGCCGACCGGACCCGAAGGCAGCACTCAAGCGAGCGGAGTCCCGACGCAGGCGGCCCGAGCAAGCGAGTCCGCACCCCGACGCGAACCGCCCCACCCCGAGCGAAGCGAGCCAGCCGCCGGAGGAGGGACCCCGCGAGCGTCCGTCCGCAACACCCGCCGACCGGACCCAAGGGCAGCACTCAAGCGAGCGGGGTCCCGACGCAGGCGGCCCGAGCAAGCGAGTCCGCAACCCGACGCGAGCCGCCCCACCCCGAGCGAAGCGAGCCAGCCGCCGGAGGAGGGACCCCGCGAGCGTACGTTGTTACGTATACTCGCACCTGCCAGCCGAGCCTCCACGTGTCCAGACGCGAGGAGGGCGGGGGAACCATTGCGGACCCCGGTCCGCTGGGGCGAATCGGTCCGACCATCGGCCGTAGCGCGCAAGCGCGAGCCCGTCAGCTCACCCCGTAGGCGATGCAAGCAGGCGACGCTCCACCCGTAGGCGATGTACAGCAGGCGACGCTCCCCAACCGTAGGCGATTCACCCCGATCACCACGAATGGCCCGCCCGCCCAGACCCGGATGGCCGATCGCCGCATTGGCGGCGATTCTCCTCCTGTCCGCCCCCGCCGCCGCGAACGCTGCGTCGAGCGGCGGAGCCTCGGCTCCCGGCGCCGACGTGCTCGCGACGCCGACCCCGATCGGGCTGATGCCGTCGGGCGGGGCGCTCGCCGCGATGCCGCTCACGCCGGACACCCTCCACTCGCCGGCCGGCGGTGGCCTGCTGGGTCAGGTCACGGCAGTCCGCGGCCAGCTGACCGTCCGCGACGCAAACCGGCCGGTCCTGCTCGAGTACTTCGATCCCGTCCACGGCTGGAAGGTCGTCGGGATCGGCCTGACGAACGCCCTCGGCTCCTTCAGCATCGCCTTCCGGCCGAAGCACATCGGCCGCTTCATGTTCCGCGCGACGACCGCCCAGGCGGCAACCGCCGCGACCTCTGCCGCCACCCCGACGACCCCGATCGAGATCTACCGCCCGGTCGTCGCAACGATCTTCGGCCCCGGCGACTACGGAGGCACGACGGCCTGCGGACAGACCCTGACCCCCCAGCTGCTCGGTGTCGCCCACCTCACCCTGCCGTGCGGCACGCTCGTCGACATCACCTACGCCGGCCAGACGATCACCGTCCCCGTGATCGACCGGGGACCCTACGTCGGCGGCGTCAGCTACGACCTGACGACGGCGACCGCAGCCGCCCTCGGCGTCGACGACACCGTCCACATCGGCGCCCTCGCGATCCACGCGGCGGCCCCCGCCGGCCACTGACTCGACCCGGCCTGCCCGCCGCACGCGGCCACGCCCGCAGACATCGTGCAGGGGACACGATGGACGCGAACACCGTTCGGATGCGAACACCGTTCGGATACGAACACCGTTCGGATACGAACACCGTTCGTATCAATTGCCGTGCAGCGGCGACCCTCAGTCCCGGCCGACGATCTCCGCCGGGCGCTCGCGCGGGCGCGCGCGACGCGGTCCTCCCCCGGTCGGTCCGCGCCGCCCCGGCGGATCGCTCCCCGCCGCTCGACGGGCCGCCCGACCAGCGATCATGAGCGGACGATGGCGATCCCCCTGCGAGCCGCCCGTCACCTCGTCGCCACCGTCTGCCGCCCCCTCCCGACCGAGCTCGTCCCGATCGCCGACGCCGTCGGCCGCGTCCTCGCGGCTCCCCTCCGCGCCCGGACCGACCTTCCGCCGTTCGCCAACAGCGCGATGGACGGCTACGCCGTCGCCGCCGGCCCGGCCGGACGCACGCTGCGCGTGATCGGCCAGTCGCTCGCCGGCATGCCCGGGCCCACCTCGCCCGGCGGTGGATTCGCGATCCGCATCTCGACCGGCGCGCCCCTTCCCCCCGGGACCGACGCCGTCGTCCCCGACGAGCAGGCCACCGCCGACGGCGGCCGCGTCGAGCTCCACATCGACGCCGCCCGCGGCCTCAACGTCCGCGTCGCCGGTGAGGACATCCGCGCCGGTAGCCGCCTGCTCGACGCCGGGATCCGCCTCGGCCCGGCCGAGCTGGCCGTCGCGATCGGCACCGGGCATGGCGACGTGATCTGCCACCGCAGACCCAGGGTCGCCGTGATCGGCACCGGCAACGAGCTCCGCCCGCCCGGCGACCGGCTCGACGACGGACAGATCCATGACTCGAACACGACGACCCTCGCCGCCCTCGCCACGCTCGCCGGCGCCCTGGTCGTCTCCCGCGACCGCGTCGCCGACGACCACGCGGCCACGCTCCGGGCGATCACCGCCGCCGTCGACGCGGCCGACCTCGTCCTCCTCAGCGGCGGCGCCTCCGTCGGACCCCAGGATCACGTCCGCGCCGCCCTCCTCGAGCTCGGCGCCCGCCAGGAGTTCTCAGGCGTCCAGGTCAGGCCCGGCCGGCCGGCCTGGTTCGGGACGCGCGACGGCCTCCCCGTGCTCGCCCTGCCCGGCAACCCGGTCGCGGCGATCGTGATCTTCATCATGCTCGGCCGCCCCGCCGTCGACGCTCTCGCCGGTCGGTGGCCGCCGCCGGGCCCCGAGCGGGCACGCCTGACGGAAGCCGTTCGTCCTGCTCCCGGACGCACCAACATCATCGGTGCGACGCTCCCCCCGGCGACCGACGGCCCGCTCACGGCCATCCCGACCGGTCCGCTCAGCGCCCACGCCACGAGCCGCCTGCTCGGCCTGGACGCCCTCGCCCTGATCCCGCCCGGCGCGACCCCGCTACCGCCGGGGACCCCGGTCGAGGTCGTCCGGATCTCCTCGCAGCCGTGAGCACAAGACCGCCGCCCCGTTCGTCCCGGCCCCTCGTCGCCCTCCTGCGCCGCCTCGGCCTACCCGCGCCCGGCGGCCTGCTCGCCGGCGCAGGACGCCGGCCGAAGGTCCGCATCGCAGACCCCGACGGCCCCCCGCGGATCGACGCGGCCGGGATCGCCCACTCGGTCCAGGCCGCCCAGCTCACACCCGACCCGGCCGCCGTCGAAGCCGTCTGGTCTCTGACCGGGCTCGACCGCCTCGGCCAGACCTACTGGCGCTTCCTGCGGCGGATCTCGCTCGGCCTGATCCGCGTAATCCAGACCACCGATCGCGAGCTCCTCGTCCTCGTCGGCCGACCCCTCGTCCTGCTCGCCTTCGGACCCCCCGAATACCTCCTCGACGCCAACCGCGCCCGCGTCCGCTGGCCGATCCTCGGCGGCCTTCTCGCCTCCACCCGAACCACCGACCCACCCGGTGCCGGCCTGCTCCAGATCGAGCTCACGCAGCCAAGCCAACCGACCCTCGGCCGGCCCGCCGTCAGCATCGAGGTCGCCGTCCTCGACTTTCGCCCGGCGATCGCCCGCCGCTTCGGACCAGCCGTCTACGCCGCCACCCAGGCCCGCGCCCACGTCGCCATCACCCACACCTTCATGCGCTCGCTCGCCCGGCTCCGGCTCGCCCCGCCCACCCGGGACGGAAGCTGATCGTGGCCGAACCCCACCCCGCTGGCGGTCCGTCCGCACCCGCCGCCCCTCGACCACCGCTCCGAAATATCACATGGATAGTCTTTGATAGCATGCGCGCATGGAAGAAACACGAAAAGCACTGTTCGTCCGCCTCGCTGCGGCCGACACCAACCGACTCGACGCGGCAGCTGCCACGACCGGAAAGAGCAAGCGCCAGCTCGTCACCGACGCCGTTCGCCAGCATCTGACCGACGACGGCCTCGTCGTCGGACGGGTCGCACTCCGCGACGAGCCCGCCGAGGTGATGACGCCCGCCGAGGCCGCCATCCTGCTCAGACTCGACGAGCCGGCCGTGATCGACGCGGCCGAGCGCGGCGAGCTTCCCGGCCGCCGACTCGCCGGCGAATGGCGCTTCTCGCGGACCGCCGTGCTCGACTGGCTCACCCCCGGCTGACCACCCCGGTCGGGGTGTTACGAAACTGTAGCCCCCGACGTCGACCCGCCAGCCTCCAGATAGGTTTCGGCCCGCCCGGGCAAGCGGGTCCGATCATCGATCACACGAGGAGCAGGTCAATGAAGCACCGAGCGTTCGCAGTATCGATCGGGATCGCCATGCTCGCCACCGCACCGGCCGCCGCCTTCGCCGACACGACAGTCGTCGGTAGCTCAGGCCAGTCCAGCGGACAGGCGATCCAGAGCAGCCAGGGCGGCAAGAACGCCGTATCCGCGCCCAACCAGACGATCCTCGGGGCGTCGCACAACGGGTTCGTCCAGTCGTCGGGCAACACCGCCGTCAACGCCCAGGGACTCGCCGTCGGCACATCTGGAAACGCCGCTCTGATTGCCGCGCCCGGCGGGCCCGGGTTCACCCAGCAGAGCACGCAGGGCGTCAACTCGATTCAGGTCGGCGGCAGGATGCAGCTCTCGACCAACGACCTCGCAAACATCCAGATCGTCGGCGACGGCCTCTTCGGTCAGACGGTCCTGATCGGCGGCGTCGGCCAGACCAGCGGCCAGGCCGTCGACTCGAACCAGATCGGTGCGACCAGCGGCACGCGCGTCCAGACCTCCGCCAACACCCTCGTCAACGCGCAGATCGTCTCGGCCGACGTGATCATCGGCTCGGCCGATCAGGTCAACTCCCAAGGCGTCAACTCCGCCCAGACCATCCCGTCGGCCAAGAAGTCCACGGGCACCGACATCGTCGGCACCGGCCTTCCCGGCGTCAATCAGCCCGGCCTGACCATTGGCACGCCGACCGGCCCGGTGACCCAGAACTCGGCGAACACGACAGTCGACGCCCAGCTGATCATCAGCTGACCCCGACAGGTCAGCTGCCCTCACCAGACCCAGTGGGCTCCGGTCCGTTACGCGCTCGAGGCCCGGCGGACGTTCGCGTCAGCCTTCGTCGTGGAGGTCCACCAGCTTCGCCCGATCGTGTGTCGCATGGATCCGCCGGACCGTCCCCGACCGCGACCCCATGACGAGCGACTCGGTCGTCGCCGACCCGCTGTTAAGGAAGCGCACGCCCTGGAGGACGTCGCCCTCGGTGACCCCGGTCGCGGAGAAGAAGCAGTCGCTCCCGGAGATCAGATCGTCGTCGGTGAGGATCTTCTCGATGTCGTACCCCGCGTCCACCGCCAGCTGGCGCTCACCGTCGTTGCGAAACCAGAACCGGCCGAGCATCCGACCGCCGAGGCACTTGATCGCGGCCGCCGAGAGCACACCCTCCGGCGTGCCTCCGAAGCCCCACAGGAGGTCGACCGGGACGTCGTCGCTGACCGCGAGCAGAGCCCCGGCGACGTCACCGTCGCTGATGAACCGGACTCGCGCGCCAACCGACCGAACCGCCGCGACCGACTCGTCGTGGCGGGCTCGGTCGAGGATCACGACCGTCACGTCGCCGACGTCGATCCGCTTGCGCGCGGCGATCAGCCGGAGCGTCTCCCCGAGCGGCCGGTCCAGGTCCAGGAGGTCGGCGATCTCCGCCGATCCGACGATCTTGTGCATGAAGAAGCACGGGCCCGGGTCGAGCATCGTCCCCCGCGGCGACAGCGCGATCACCGCAAGGGCGTTCGGCACGCCCCGCGCCGCGAGCGTCGTCCCCTCGAGCGGGTCGACCGCGATGTCCACCGACGGTGCCTCGCCGTTTCCGATCCGCTCGCCGTTGTAGAGCATCGGCGCCTCGTCCTTCTCGCCCTCGCCGATCACGACGACCCCGTCCATCTCGACCGCCCGCAGCGCCCATCGCATGCCGTCGACGGCGGCCTGGTCTGCCGCCTCCTTGTCGCCCTTGCCAACCAGCCGCGCGGCTCCCAGGGCCGCGGCCTCGGTCACGCGGACGAGCTCGAGGGCGAGGTTCCGACCCGAGTCGAGTCGGCCGTGAGCAGCGTCTACAACCTGAGTGTTCATGCGGCCAACCCTACCGACTGCCGTCCACCCCCGCCGGACCGATCACGGCTTGATAGCTTGACCGGCGTGCAGCCGTCGACGCCCAGGTTCCCGCGACCGGGTGACGACCGGCCGGCGAGTCCCGCCCGATGACAGCGCTCGTGATCGGGGTCGATGTCGGCGGCACGAAGATCTCCGTCGCCGAGCTCGGTGCCGACGCCGTGCTGACCCCGACCGACCTGACCAGCGCCTCCCGGTTGATCGAGCAGATCGTCGAACAGGTCCGCGTCGCCGCCGGCGATCGCTCGCCCGACGCGGTCGGCGTCGGCATCCCCTCGGTGATCGAGTTCGCCACCGGCCGTGTCCGCTCCAGCGTCAACATCCCGCTCCACGACGTCGCCCTCCGCGAAGAGCTCAGCAAACGCCTGGGAACGCTCGTCTTCGTCGACAACGACGCCACGCTCGCCGCCCTCGCCGAGGCCCACGACGACGGCGGCCTGCTCGCCGCCCGCCACCTCGTGATGCTGACCCTCGGCACCGGAGTCGGCGGCGGCATCGTCGTCGACGGCCGGATCTACCGCGGCGCGACCGGCGCGGCCGGGGAGCTCGGCCAGACGATGATCGCCGTCGACCCCGACGACCAGGTCGATCCCCGGACCGATCCGTTCCCCCGGCACGGCTCGCTCGAGTCGCTCGCAGCCGGACACGTGCTCGACCAGCTCGCCCGCGACTCGGCCGCCGCCCACCCCGACTCGGCGCTCGGCAGGCTCGGCTCGGCCGCGTCCGGACCCGACGCGGTCGCCGCAGCCCAGGCCGGAGATCCCGACGCGATCGAGGTCGTCGCCCACCTCGGCCGGCGGCTGGGCATCGGGATCGCCAACGTGATCAACACCTTCGACCCCGACGTCGTCGCGATCGGCGGCGGTGTCTGTGCCGCCGGCGAGCTTCTGCTCGGTCCCGCTCGTGAGTCGGCCAAGGCGTTCGTGCTGCCCGGCGTCGGCACCAGCACGGAGATCCGCATCGCTCGCGCAGGCCCGCACGCCGGCGTCCGCGGCGCCGCCCTGCTCGCCCGCGGCGAGCTGACCAACCACGTTCGAGAGGGACACCCGGCATGAGCACGGCAACGACTGCGACGAGTCTCGACGAGCTCTGCGTCAACACGATCCGCACGCTCTCGATGGACGCAGTCCAGAAGGCGAACTCCGGTCATCCGGGCACGCCGATGGCTCTCGCGCCGATCGGCTACTCCCTCTACACGCGGATCATGCGCCACAACCCGGCCGACGCCGCCTGGTTCGATCGGGACCGCTTCGTCCTCTCCTGCGGCCACGCGTCGATGCTCCTCTACTCGGTCCTCTACCTGACCGGCTACGGCCTCGAGCTCGACGACCTCCGCAACTTCCGCCAGCTCGGCTCCCCCTGCGCCGGCCATCCCGAGTACGGCCACGCCCCCGGCATCGAGGCGACCACCGGCCCACTCGGCGCCGGGATCTCCAACTGCGTCGGCCTGGCGCTGGCCGAGCGGATCCTCGCCGCCCGCTTCAACAGGCCGGGTCACGAGATCGTCGACCACCGGACCTTCACGATCTGCTCTGACGGCGACCTCCAGGAGGGCATCTCCGCGGAGGCGTGTTCTCTGGCCGGTCATCTCGGGCTCGGGCGCCTGGTCGCCTACTACGACGACAACCACATCTCGATCGAGGGGGATACGTCGCTGTCCTTCACCGAGGACGTCGGCGCCCGCTACGAGGCCTACGGCTGGCACGTCCAGAACCTCGGCGAGGACCTCTCGCTCGAACGGATCGACGCGGCCACCGACGACGCCCTCGCGGTCACCGACAAGCCCTCGCTGATCATCTGCCGCACGCACATCGCCCCCGGCTCCCCCAACAAGGAGGACACCGAGGCGGCCCACGGGAGTCCGCTCGGCGAGGAGGAGGTCCGCCTGACCAAGGAGGTCTACGGCTGGCCGACCCAGCCGACCTTCCACGTCCCGCCCGAGGCCCTCCTCCACACCCGCTCGGCGATCGGCCGGGGCGCCGAGCTCCAGGCCGACTGGGACGACCGGCTCGACGCCTACCGATCCGAGTATCCCGAGCTCGCCGACGAGCTGGTCGCGATCATCGACCGCCGAGGTCCGGCGCCGCCCGACGGCCCGCTCCTGAGCTTCGAGGTCGGGACCAAGCTGGCCACCCGCCAGGCCTCGCAGAAGTGCATCCAGGCGGCCGCGGCGATCCACCCGACGCTGGTCGGCGGGTCGGCCGACCTCGCGCCGTCCACCCTGACCCACATCGACGGCGGCGGAGATGTCGCGAACGGCGTCTACGGCGCCCGCAACCTCCACTTCGGCATCCGCGAACACGCGATGGGCGCGATCGTCAACGGCCTCGTCCTCGGCGGTCTGCGGGCCTTCGGCGCGACCTTCCTGATCTTCTCCGACTACATGAAGGGCGCAATCCGCCTGGCGGCCCTGATGGAGCTCCCGGCGATCTTCGTCTTCACCCACGATTCGATCGGCGTCGGCGAGGACGGCCCGACCCACCAGCCGGTCGAACAGCTCGCCACGCTCCGGGCGACGCCCAACATCGACGTCGTCCGGCCGGCCGACGCCAACGAGACCGCCCTGGCGTGGAGCTTCGCCCTGCGCCAGACCGAGACCCCGACCGCCCTGATCCTCTCCCGCCAGAGCCTGCCGACGATCGACCCGGCGCTGATCCCGGCCGATGCGATCGAGCGCGGCGCCTACGTCCTGCGCGACGTGGCCGACCCCGCCGGCATCCTGATGGCCTCCGGATCGGAGGTCGCCACCTGCATGGCCGCGGCCGCCCTCCTCGAAGCCGAGGGGACGTCCGTCCGTGTCGTCAGCATGCCGTGCCTCGACCGCTTCGCCGCCCAACCGGCCGCCTACCGCGACACGATCCTGCCGCCCGACTGCCGCGTCCGCGTCGCCGTCGAGGCCGCCAGCCCGCTCGGCTGGGATCGCTGGACCGGGGACGTCGGCGCCGTGATCGCGATGACGACGTTCGGCGCGTCGGCTCCCGGCGACGAGGTCTTCGCCCATTTCGGGTTCACGCCTGAGACGATCGCCGGCCGGGCGCGCGACCTGCTCGGGAACGCAGACCAGTAGCCCGCGCCCGGGCCACGTCCGACACCCGTTTACACGGCCGCAACGAGACCAAGGAGATACTGGCGTCGTGACCGATCCCAACCCCCTCAGCCAAGGCCTCGAGCGGCTTCCGGTCGCCCCGACGAACCTCGTCATCTTCGGCGGGACCGGCGACCTCGCCAAGCGCAAGCTGCTCCCGGCGATCTACAACCTCGCTCACGAGGGCGCCCTCCCCGAGCGCTTCAACCTGGTCGGCGTCTCCCGCAGCGACATGCCCGACGACGACTACCGCGGACTCGCGATCGAGGCGATCCGCGCCTTCTCGCGGACCAAGCCCGACGAGGCCGTGCTCGAGAAGCTGCTCGACGAGATCCGCTACATCCCGGGCACGTTCGACGACCCACAGGTCTACGAGTCGCTCGTCGCGACGCTCGCCGAGCTCGACCGGAACGCCGGCGAGCCGATGGCCCGGACCTTCTACATCTCGACGGCCCCCGAGTTCTTCCCCCTGATCGTCGAGAAGCTCGGCGACCACGGACTCAACGTCCACGACGGCGCCGACGTCCGGATCGTGATCGAGAAGCCGTTCGGCACGTCGCTGGCCGAGGCGATCGACCTCAACAAGCGGGTGCTCGAGGTCTTCGAGGAGCGCCAGGTCTTCCGGATCGACCACTACCTCGGCAAGGAGACCGTCCAGAACATGCTGGCCTTCCGCTTTGCCAACGGGATGTTCGAGCCGCTCTGGAACCGCAACTACATCGACCACGTCCAGATCACCGCGGCCGAGGACATCGGAATCGGGACGCGGGCCGGCTACTACGACAAGGCCGGCGCCCTCCGGGACCTCGTCCAGAACCACATGCTCCAGCTGCTGACCCTGCTCTGCATGGAGCCTCCGGTCGTCTTCTCGGCCGACGAGGTCCGCGACGAGAAGGTCAAGGTGCTCCACGCGATCAAGACGCCCGAGAAGATCGACGGGATGGCCGTTCGCGCCCAGTACTCGAGGGGCGTCGTCGCCGGCGTCGAGGTCAACGGCTACCTCGACGAGCCGGGCGTCCCCGAGGACTCGAGCACCGAGACGTTCGCCGCCCTGCGTCTCGAGGTCGACAACTGGCGGTGGGCCGGGGTCCCCTTCTACCTGCGCACGGCCAAGCGCCTCGCCCGCCGGGTGACGGAGATCGCCGTGATCCTCAAGCCGGTCCCCCACATGGCCTTCGGCGGCCAGCACGTCCCGGCCAACCAGCTCGTCCTGACGATGCAGCCGAACGAGGGAGTCTCGCTCTCGCTCGGCGCGAAGGTCCCCGGCACGCGGATGACGATCCGCCCGGTGAACATGGAGTTCCTCTACGGGACGGCCTTCATCTCCCAGTCGCCCGAGGCCTACGAGCGCCTGATCCTCGACGCGATGCGCGGCGATGCGACGCTGTTCACCCGCAACGACGAGATCGAGGCCCTGTGGGGGATCATCGACCCGATCCTGGAAGCGTGGGAGCGGGACAAGTCATCGACGGTCCCCCAGTACGACGCCGGATCGTCGGGACCCAAGGAAGCCGACGCCCTGCTCCTGCCCGGGCACGTGTGGCGGCGCCTGTGAGCGAGGACATCTGGGCCGAGCAGGACACCAATCCCGATGCGATCGAGGCCGCGCTGCGCGAGCTGCTGCACGAACGTCACGCCGCCAACGAGGCGCTGGCGCCGGCGCGCGTCCTCAACCTGGTGGTGATCGTCGACCGCGAGTGGAAGGGGGAGATCGCCAACCGGCTGGAGCGCGCCGGCCGTTACCACGCCTCGCGCACGGTGCTGTGCACGGTGGAGACGGGCCGCACGAAGCTCGACGCGGTGGCAACGGTCAGCTACCAGGAGCCGCAGGGCTCGGCGCTCGGGGTCATGCACGAGAACGTCGAGATCGATCTCGGTCCCAGCCACCTGCGGGCGCTGCCGACGATCGTCGACCCGATCCTGATCGGGGAGATCCCGACGGTGGTCTGGTCGCCGCACGGCCACCAGGATGCCGTCGACGCGCTCCTGCCGCTGATCGACGTGATGCTGCTCGACTCCGATGACATGGACGACCCGACCGAGGCCTTTGCCCGCGCCGAGCACCTGCGTGAGCACGCCTACGTCGTCGACCTCGCGTGGCTGCGCACGACGCCCTGGCGCGAGCGCCTGGCGGCGACGTTCGACCTGCCCGAGCGCCTGCCGGCGCTGCGCGAGATCCACGAGCTCGAGGTGCGCCACCGCGAGACCTCGATGGCGAGCGCGCTGCTGCTGGCGGGCTGGCTGTCCTCGCGGCTGCAGTGGGCGGGCAGTCACCTGCTGCTGTGGGACGGACGGATCGCGGGGCAGGCGCACAACTTCAACGGCGACGTGGTCGTGGCCCTGCGGACCGCTGAGCAGGAAGCTCCCGGACTCGCCGGCGTGACCGTCTCGTGTACCGACGGACGGTCGCTGTCGCTGCAGCGGGGCGAGGGCGGCCTCGACGCCAGCGAGCGCACCGCCGACGGCGCCGAGCGGACGTGGAAGATCCTCGGCGCCTCTCGCGGCGAGGGCGGCATCCTCGGCGAGGGAGTCCGCCAGGCGCTGCTGCGCGACCCCACCTACGTGCCGGCGCTCGACGCCGCGCGGGACCTGTGCCCGGCGTGAGCGTCTCGTTCGAGGTCGTCGACGATCCCGCGCGCGGCTGCGCGGCGCTCATGGTCGGCGCCGCGATCGGTGGCGGCCACATCGTGCTCACCGGCGGCTCGACGCCTCGCGCGGCCTACGAGCACTTCGTCGAGGCGGTGCACACGGTCGGCATCGACCTGCGCCGGACCACATTCTGGGAGGGCGACGAGCGCTGCGTGCCGCCCGACGACGAGCGCTCCAATTACCGGATGATCAAGGCGTCACTGCTCGATCCGCTCGGCCCCGACAACCAGCCGACGATGCAGCGGATGAAGGGCGAGCTCGGCTACGAGGAGGGCGCCGCGGATTACGAGCGCGTGCTGCGCGCCGACGGCCCTCCGCGGTTCGACCTCGTGCTGCTCGGGATCGGTCCCGACGGCCACTGCGCCTCGCTGTTTCCCAACCAGGACACGCTCTCCGAGCGCTCCCGGCTGGTGGTCGGGGTGCCCGAGGCCGGCCTCGAACCGTTCGTGCCTCGGATCTCGTTCACGCTGCCAACGCTCGCGGCCGGGCGCCACGTCGTGTTCCTCGCCACCGGGGCGTCGAAGGCCGACGCGATCGCCGAGGCATTCGGGCCCGGGTCCGACCCCGATCCGGCGACGCCCGCGTCGCTGCTCGTCCCCGAGGCCAAGCAGATCACCGTGCTCGTCGACGAGGCCGCCGCCTCCCATCTGCGCACCGGGGAGCCCCGATGACCGACGTGATCGGGGTCGATCTCGGCGGGACGAAGATCGCCGTCGCCCGGCTCACGGGCCGCGACCTGTCGGAGCCGACGATCGAGCCGACCGACCTGTCCGGTCAGGAGGCGCTGATCGACCAGCTCGCCCGGATGATCGAGGAATGCCGTGGCGACGACCTCGACGGCGTCGGCCTCGGAGTCCCGTCCGTCGTCGAGTTCGACACGGGCAGGGTCGTCTCGTCGGCGAACATCCCGCTGGCCGACGTGCCCCTGCGCGAAGTGCTCGGCGAGCGGGTCGGGGTGCCGGTGTTCGTCGACAACGATGCCACCGTCGCCGCCCTGGCCGAGGCCCACGACGACGACCTGCGGATGGTCGCGCGCGATCTGGTGATGCTCACGATCGGCACCGGCGTCGGCGGCGGCCTCGTGCTCGGCGGGCGCATCTACCGCGGGGCCAGCGGCGGCGCCGGCGAGCTCGGCCACACGCTCGTCGGGCTGGATCTCACCGCGCCCGTTCCGGCCGCCGGCAAGTTCCCGCAGCCGGCGTCGCTGGAATATGCCGCCGCCGGACACGCCCTCGACACGCTGGTGGAGCATGCCGCCACGACCGAGCCGGATTCGGCGCTCGGGCGGATGCGGGCCGAGGGCAAGCACGTGAGCGGCGCCGACGCGGTCTCGTGCGCCGAGCAGGGCGACCCGACGGCCGCCCGCTTGGTCGAGCTGTGGGGTGAGCGAGTCGGTATCGGCATCGCCAACGCGGTCAATACGTTCGATCCCGAGGAGGTGGTGATCGGGGGTGGCGCCGCCCGTGCAGGGGACCTGCTCCTCCAGCCCGCGCGCCGCACCGCGGCGGCCTACATCCTTCCCGGCCTCGGCAAGCGGACGACGATCCGCGTCGCCCGCCACGGCGCCAGCGCCGGCGTGCTCGGGGCGGCGCTGCTCGCCGTGCACGAGCTCGCCGACCACCACACGCCCGCGGCGACCGAGGTCTGATGATCCCGAGCCTCCTCCGCCCGATCGGGAGCCGCCGGTGATCGTCGCCTGCGGTTTCGATCACGCCGGCTACGTGCTGCGCGAGCGCCTGTTCGACGTCATCCGCGGGGCCGGCCACGAGGTCCTGGACTTCGGGACCGACCGTCCGGACCCCATCGACTATCCCGACAAGGCGCTCGAGGTCGGTCATGCCGTCGCCGACGGGCGCGCCGAGCGCGGGATCATCGTCTGCGGGTCGGGCGCGGGGGTGTCGGTCGCCGCCGCCAAGATCCGCGGCGTCCGGGCCGCCACCATCCACGACGACTACACCGCCCACCAGGCCGTCGAGCACGACGCGGTCAACGTGCTCTGCCTGGGCGGTCGG